>NVXJ01000037.1 GCA_002733885.1 Arcobacter sp.
AACTTTTAGAAGAAAGAATGAATTATTTTACGCCCTTAGCGGAGCAAAAACGCTTGAGCATAGAACTTGACCTACATTCGTTTAACTTTACTATGGAAAGAACAGCCTGTATACGTTTACTTGATAACATCATCTCCAACGCCATCAAGTACAACACCAAAGACAAAAAGATATATGTCTCAACACAGGGCCGAAATATACTTATTCGTGACGAAGGAAAGGGCATGGATGATACCGAACAAAAACAAGTTTTTGAAAGATACATGCGTGTTGAAAAAAACCGTGGTGGCTTTGGCATTGGTTTAGACATAGTCAAGCAAGTTACTAGTCGTTATGATATTAAAATTGAAATAAAATCTAAGCCAAATAGTGGTACACTCTTCACATTAAAATTTCCATAGAAATTTCGGTGTAAGATACACCAACCGTCTTACACTAAAGTTCCCTTAGAGGAGCTCTTATGACTTCTGGCATAAGACCTTTGTAAAGGTTTTATTCAAGTAGTTTGTACATCTTTCAAGGACAACAAATGTCACATGTACTAATTATAGGCGCGGGGGGAGTAGGCCGCGTGGTAACCCATAAGTGTGTAATGAATAAAGATATTTTTACAAAGATTACACTAGCAAGTAGAAGACTAAGCTCATGTAAGACCATAGCAGATGAACTTCCAAGTGGAGCCGTTTCAATTGAGCAAGTTGATGCAGATAACACAGATGAACTGGCAGAGCTAATTGAGCGTATAGGCGCTAAACTTGTGATTAATGTAGCCCTTCCTTATCAAGATCTCACCATTATGGATGCTTGTTTAAAAACAAATATCTCTTATTTAGATACAGCTAATTACGAGCATCCAGATGTTGCAAAGTTTGAATACAAAGAACAATGGGCTAAACACGAGGCCTTTAAAGAAAAAGGGCTTTTAGCACTTTTAGGTTCAGGTTTTGACCCAGGCGTTACAAATGTGTTCTGTGCTTACGCCCAAAAACATTATTTTGATGAGATTCATACTATTGATATTTTAGACTGTAATGCGGGTGATCATGGATATGCCTTTGCGACTAACTTTAACCCTGAGATTAATCTTCGAGAAGTGTCAGCTAAGGGACGTTATTGGGAAGAAGGTAAGTGGATAGAGACTGAGCCTATGGAAATAAAGATGGTCTGGGATTATCCTGAAGTAGGGCCTAAAGATTCTTATCTTTTATATCATGAAGAGATGGAATCTTTGGTGAAACATATTAAAGGGCTAAAGCGAATTCGATTTTTTATGACCTTTGGTGAGTCTTACCTTACACACATGAAATGTTTAGAAAATGTAGGTATGCTTGGTATTAAAGAGGTAGAACATAAGGGACAGAAAATTGTACCTATGGAGTTTTTACGTACTCTTTTACCGGACCCTGCTTCTTTAGGACCAAGAACTAAGGGACTTACCAATATTGGTATTGTAGCTGAGGGTATTAAAGATGGTAAAAAGAAAAAAATTTATATTTACCAAATTAGCGATCATGAGAAATGTTATGCAGAAGTGAAATCTCAAGGTGTTTCTTATACAACAGGAGTGCCCGCAATGATTGGGGCTAAACTAATGATAGAAGGAAAATGGTCAGGACAAGGCGTGTTTAACATGGAACAATTTGACCCTGATATCTTTATGGACGAGTTAAATAAACAAGGTCTTCCTTGGCAGATTAAAGAGTTAGACTAAAATGAAACATGATTTTAAAAGTATTAAGTATATAACTAGTTGTGTTGTCTTGGCTGTTCTGATTAATGGATGTTCGTATAAAAACCTTGATGTTAATAACTCAACTGAATTTTCAATTGTTAAAAATAAAGAAGAGAACAATGGTCTATATGATTATGAAAGATATTTAATTACTAAAATTGATGAAAAGTCTCCTGAAGCAAATAAATTTTCATTCTCAGAAACTGAATATTTAGTCACAAAAGGTGATCATACTATTTCAGTTGTTATTGATTTCAATAGAAATATACCAGTAAAAGTAGGTACTGAAACATTGCAGCAAATAGGCCCGTATGTTGCTGAAATAAGTATAAACAAAAATTTTAATCCAGGACAAAAGCTGAAGATTAATGGGCATATATATCCTGTTGATAAGTTGGTTGGTATATGGATTGAAGACGATAGTACAGGCCGGAAGGTTAGCGACGAAGTGAAGGTTAAATTCAGATCTGTTACCTTAGGTGAAGTTATGCAGAATACATATATTCCGTCACCGTAAAATGAGTATGATTAATTGTCCACTGTGCTTTTCTAAAGAGAGTTCACTCTTTTATAAGGACGAGACAGGAGAATACAGGCTTTGTAAGCTCTGTGCTCTTGTTTATGTCTTAAAAGAGAAGCATTTAGACGAAGAGACAGAAAAAGCACGATATGATCTTCATACAAATTCTAGTGAAGATCAGGGGTATAGACAATACCTTTCTAAAGTTTCTACTCCTGTACTTGAACGTATTTCAAAAGAGGCAAAGGGCTTAGATTTTGGTTCGGGTCCTGGTCCCACTTTATCTCTACTTTTTGAAGAAGCTGGACATGAAATGAAGATATATGATCATTTTTATGCAAAAGATGAAGCTGTTCTAGAATTAAAATATGACTTTATTACTTCTACTGAGGTTATTGAACACCTTTATAAACCATCTGATGTATTAGACAGACTCTGGAATATGTTAAATGACAAAGGTTTATTGTGTGTATTGACACAACCTTATGTTAAAGAAGAAGCCTTTTCTAAGTGGTATTACAAAAATGACCCAACCCATGTTTGTTTCTTTTGTTTAGAAACAATGAATTACTTAGCTAAGAAATGGACGGCAGAACTTGAAGTTGTATCAAAAGATATTTTTATCTTTAAAAAATCTATCTAAAGGACATACCTATGAGTATTGACTTTACACAGGTTAAGCAAACACCTATGTATATATGTGAACTTGAAAAACTTGAAAATAATTTACAAATACTAGATAAGGTGCAAAAAGAATCGGGTGCAAAGGTTATTTTGGCACTTAAGGGTTTTGCTATGCATTCTACCTTTGATTTAGTAGGAAAGTATTTGCATGGTTGTACTGCTTCAGGATTGCATGAGGCAAAGCTTGCAAGAGAAAAAATGAATAAGGAAGTACATACCTATTCGCCTGCCTTTAAAGAAGAGGAGATAAAAGAGATTGCCTTACTTTCAAATGATATCGTTTTTAATTCACCTTCTCAGCTTCTTGAATTTAAAGATATTGTGAAAGAAGTTAATCCTGATATTTCTATCTCTTTGCGTATTAACCCCGAATATTCTGAATCCCCCGTTGACTTGTATAACCCTTGTGCTTTGTTTTCTCGCTTAGGTACAACTAAGGCTAATTTTAATGAAGAAGTACTTCCTTTTATAGATGGTTTGAACTTTCATGCCTTGTGTGAACAAGATGTGTCTGCCTTGGAAGGAGTACTCAAGGCCTTCGAGCAGAACTTTGGAAAGTATATATCTAAGATGAAGTATATAAACTTTGGAGGAGGGCATCATATCACTAAGAAGGGATATGATGTTGATAAGCTCATAAAAGTGATTAAGGACTTTCGTTCGCGTTACAATAATATAGAAGTATATTTAGAACCTGGTGAAGCAGTAGGATGGGAAACAGGTGTTTTAGTCTCTACAGTACTTGATATCGTTGATAACGGCATGAAGATTCTTATACTTGACACCTCCGCCGAAGCGCATATGCCAGATACTCTTGCCATGCCTTATAGGGCAGAAGTAAGAGGCGCTGCAAAAGCAAATGAAAAAGCATTTACCTATAAGCTAACAGGAAACACTTGCCTAGCGGGTGATATTATGGGAGACTACTCTTTTGATACACCCTTGAAAGTAGGAGATAAGATAATATTTGAAGATCAAATTCATTATACCTTTGTAAAAAGCACCACCTTTAATGGGATAAAACTCCCTTCTTTAGCCTTATGGGATAGATCAAAGGGTCTAAAGATAATAAAGAATTTTGGGTATGGAGATTATAAACAAAGGCTTTCCTAAGGCTATGTTTAAACCTTATAAGGTATCTCAATAATAAACCTTGCTCCATTTTCATAGTGCGTGTCAAGTTTGATAGAACCCTTAAGTTGCTGATTAACGAGATTGTAGGTAATATTAAGACCAAGTCCTGTACCTCCCTTATTTCTCTTAGTCGTGATAAAAGGTTCAAAGATCTTATGTTCAACCGTCTTTTCTACCCCTTTCCCATTATCTTCAAAGATGATTTCTACGCTGTTCTCTTTATGAATAGTCTTAAGAATAATCTCGCCTTCTTGTTCATAATCAAAACCGTGTAGTAGTGAATTTTGAAGCATATTAACAACGATTTGTGAAATAGCCCCTGGGTAAGACTCCATCAACAGTTGCTTATCATCAAATTCAAGTTTAAGTTCCACGGGACGGTGCTTAAGCTCATTTTTAAAGGTTGAGATGACTTCTAGAAGATATTCATTTAACTCAAAATTGCGTTTTTCTTCAGAACTTTGGTCCACAGAAATCTTTTTAAAGTTACGCACAAGAAGGGCGGCTCTATCAAGGTTTTTAATTAGAATTTCATCTGCCTCGCTAATGGTTTCAATAAAATGCTCAAGAGCAGACTTAGACAGCTTGTTGTTATCTAGTAGATTTTTAACTGTTTTTAGCTCATTTTTAAAGATTGAGGCCGCTGTAATGGAAATACCTAAGGGTGTATTTACCTCATGGGCAACACCCGCGACCAAGTTACCTAAGGCAGACATTTTTTCTGATTCTATAAGTTGTGACTGTGCACTTTGAAGGTTTGTTAAACTTTCTTGTAACTCACCTGTTCTATTTTGCACTCTTTCTTCAAGCTCATTTGTAAGTCTTTCAAGGTGGGCTTGATAGGTACGAGAAATAGTCTCAGCCTCTTCACGTTCTCGTCCACGTTGCTCAATCTTTCCAAGCATTGAATTAAAGTCATCATACAAATGCCCCACTTCATCTGCATACATTTTTTGCGCTCGTATAGAATAATCTTCACTAAGAGATATCTCCTGCGCCGTTTTTGCAAGGTTAATAATAGGCAAGGTTATATAGTTTTGCAATCGATAAATCATAAGTAATGAAAAAATGATAATGGCTACCATCCCTAAAAATAGCAAGAAGGCATATTCAAGAAGTTCTTTTGGGATTGCTAAGGTAGAAACATGAAAGATAATGGCTCCATAGATTTGGTCATTATGACTAACAGGGCTTGATATGATGAGTTCGTTATTAATGAATTGAGAAGATTCTATGAAGGTATTAATCTTTTCTTGATGACTAGGTGACTCTTTGTCTCGGCTATAGGCAGCGAAGACATTTCCACTTTCATCATACATAACAGCAGAATTGATATTGGGAATACTGGTGAGTTTATTTAAAATCTCTTCAGCCCCTGTAAGGTCAGAAAAAAGAAGAGGGGTAATAGAATAATCTGCAATCAAGTGTGCTTGCAGGGTTGATTCATTTAAAAGTGTTGTTGTGTTTCGTTGATAATTCATAGCTAAGATAAAGGCAGAATAAGCACTTAAAGAAACAAATAAGATAGAAAGAATTGCTAGCATCAGCTTGGACTTAATCGAAAAGTCTCGGAAATGATTCATTTAATCACCTCCTGAGCTGATCTAAGTAAGAGGTGAGAAATTTGTACCTTTGCTTCTTGAGCTGCCTTATTGTTAATAATATATTTAAATCTGTTTTTTGTTAAGAACATGGTAATCATGACATTCTCAGGTATATTTTCCTTGTCATCACTGACGGTTAAAATAGAGCGTTTACCTAAGGACTGAAGTACAATATCAATATTCTTTGTCTTCTTACCTATAAAGAGCAATTGACACTGAGGGATTTTGTCTTCTTTGTAGATACTAATGACCTGTACACTTTGATTGTTAAAGGTTTTTGACTTATAAATTTCTTTTAGCGCATTTGCAAAATTCTTGTCGTTTAAAACACAAACAATAAAGTTTTTATTAGTTTTTTCTTCTTTTGGCCATTCAATAAGATGGGTGAATTTTTCTAAGAAGACGGCCTTGATTTGAGTTTCAGAAACAGCATAAAGATTAGAGGATAGAACAGATAAGATAAAAAGAAGGATAAATTTACTTTTTATCACAGTCATGATAAAGGGTCCTCCTTCTCATTTAAGGTAGGACGTGGTTCGTCTATATAATAGCCTTGAGAATACTTGATACCTAATTCATTTACAATATCATATATCTCTTTATCGCATACAAACTCAGCAACAAGATCAATACCAACATTATTGGCAAAATACACCATAGAATCAACCATTTTTCGTGACATCTCATCTTTTAAGTTCTTAATGAAATACCCATCAATTTTAATGCTGTTGAGTTGAAGATCAAGTATATTCGCAAAGTTTTGACACTGGGCCCCAAAGTCATCTAAGGCAATACCACAACCGATTTCTTGAAGTTGAATAATATTGTTTCGACTACTGGGGATACTGTCTAAGGAATTGTTTTCCAAGATTTCTAGAATAAGCCTTGAAGGCTCTATCTTGTACTTTTCTAGGGTCTGCTTTACAAAAGAAGAAAATTCCTCATCTTGCAAGTCATGCCTTGTAATATTGATAGAAAAAGCAAGTTCATTATGTTGAAAAACTTGAAAACTTTTATCAAGCATAATACGGGTGATAGAAGAAAGTAAGCCCGTTTCTTCTGCTACTTGCAAGAAGGCAAAGGGTGAGATAACCTCATCATCCTTTAACATACGCACCAAACATTCATACTTTTCTATTCTTTTGGTTCTGTTGTTATAAATAGGTTGAAAATAAGGAACAATGCGATCTTCTTTAAGGGCATATTTTATTTCTTTAAACCATTTGACATTGTTTTTTATATCACGTTGAACCTTCATCTGTTCGTGGTAGCGTTGTATGCGATTTGAAGAGATAAGACGAGCTTCTTTAATGGCTAGGTCAGCCTTGTTAAAAAGGTTTTTTGTTTCATTTTCAACAATGGCAATAGTAAAGGTAATGTTAAAATCAATATCATCATGAGTAAAAGAGGAGTTTAAAAACTTCTTTTGTATAGAAGATATCACCTCATCTGTTGCTTGTTTCGTAGAATTTTCACGTATCAAAATAAACTCATCAATACCAATATGATAGAGCTTATTGTTTTTCGTTTCTAAAAGTCTTAAAACACCTGCAATCTCTTCAAGAATGTAATTACCCTGATCATAACCATAAAGGTCATTAATATGAGAAAACCTATCAACATTTAATAAAATTAAGGTGACATTTTCCATAAACTCTAAATCATCTTGAAGTTTGTGACGGTTATGCAAATTAGTTAAAGGATGATGAATAATCTCTTTATATAAGGCTTCTTTTTCAACATTTGCCTCAGCTATATTTGCGTAGTTATTAATGGCGAGTTTAACAGAAGCATATAGTTTATCTGCATTTAGTTCTGTTTTATCCTTATAATCATTTATATCATAATGATCAATAACATATCTTTCAGGTGCCTGACCTGACTGGCCTGTTCGGATGATAATACGTAGGTGGGGATTAAGAAGTTCTTCTCGTATATATTGGGTGAGTTCTAAACCTGCATGGGCTGTTTCCATTACTACATCGACTAGCGCGACGGCAAAGCTGTCATCATGTTCAAGTAAGTCTCTTGCTTCTTTAGCCGAAAAAACAGAGGTGAATGAAAGAGGCCTCTCATGAATAGTAAGATTTTTTAAGGCAAGACGGGTGATGTCATGAACACCATGGTCATCATCAACGATTAAAATCTTCCATGGTTTTTGAGGAATAACAGAGGCAGTTTGGTCTTCATCTTGAAATAGAAAATCATCCATGCCTATGAGCCCTTTATCGTTTACAGTTATCAATTATGATACCTAAAAATAAAGTATAAGTGAAATATATTTAACAATTCTTTTTATAGCCCTTTTTTCTTTATGTATTTGACAGCTGCCTTAATGGCATTTAGATAAGAAATACTTGAAGGAAACTCATCTTTATAAGCAATGTCAAAGGCAGTTCCATGGTCAACTGAGGTACGTATTATTGGTAGGCTTAAGGAGATGTTGATACTTTCTTCAAAATGAAGTGCTTTTAAGGGGATTAATCCTTGGTCATGGTACATAGCAACATAATGCTGATACTCTTGTCTCATAGGCTTTGTAAAGGCTGTATCGGGGACAAATGGTCCAGAAAAAAGTTCTTTTCCTAAGGTCTCATTCGCCTTAGAAATAGCCTTAGCAATTTTTCTCTCTTCATTCCCAAGTACGCCGCCATCACCCGCGTGAGGATTTAAACCAAGAACGGCAATCTTATTGGCTTGGATATCTCTTGCTAGGTCTAATAAAAAGTTTGTTATTTTTTTTGTTTTTATATTTTCAGCAACCTCTTTCAAAGGTATATGCTCGGTGTAAAGTGCCACATAAAGYTTATCACACCCTAGCATCATAATCGCGTCTTGTTTAAACCAGTCACGAAGCATATCTGTATGCCCCTTATATTCTATACCTGCTTCAAACCAAGCCTCCTTGTGTATGGGCAAGGTAACTAAGGCTTTAGCAATCTTTTTCTCACATAACTTGATGGCTTTTTTAAAAGACTTGTAACTATATAAGCCACTTTTTTTGCATATCTTGCCTTCTTCAATCTCAAAGCTTCCTTTTACAGGGACGCAATGAAAGTCGGATGGAAGATCAAGGTTTAACTTTGTACAAGCCTTATCTAGCATCTCTTCAGAGATACAATAAAGAGGGTCAATAATCTTAGAAACCTCAACATGGCTTCTTAAGGCAATTTCTATACCTATACCATTAAGGTCTCCTATGCTTATGGCTATCGTGTCTTTTTTCACTTTAGAAGGTCTTTCATATCAATAATTGCCTGCTCTAAGCCAGTAAAAACAGACCTGGCAATGATACTTTGTCCAATGTTGAGTTCATGTATAACCTCTATCTCTTTCATGGCATGAACATTTTGATAATTAAGCCCATGCCCCGCTGCGACTAAAAGCCCTTTTTGATGCGCCTGATAGGCTGCGTCTTTAATCTCTTCAAGAGACTTATATAAAAGTTGTCTAAGTTCGCTACGTGGTCTTTCTAGTTCTTTAATACTGTGATGCGTAGTAGCAAGAGGGGTGTTGAGCATGGCGTAGATATTGGCGTATCTTCCTGTATGTAATTCAATCATATCTATATCAAGTTTGGCAGAATATTCTATGACTTCGGCACTAGGGTCAATAAACAAAGAAACATCTATCTCATGGGCTTTTAATTGTTCTACCGCTTTTTTGATTTTTTGAAACTGCCCAATAACATCTAATCCACCCTCTGTTGTTACTTCTTCTCTCTTTTCAGGAACAAGGGTCGCTCTGTGGGGTTTAAGCTGACAGACTATATCAATGATATCTGCGTCAATTGCACATTCTAAGTTAACAGGAAGGGCAGAATTAAACATAATCTTTTGAGCGTCTAAGTCATTTATATGACGGCGGTCTTCTCTTAAATGAATAGTGATTTGGTCTGCGCCTGCGCGTTTACATATACCTAGCGCGTCAACAGGGTCAGGGTCATTAATACGTCTTGCCTCTCTTAATACAGCGATATGGTCAATATTAACACCCAGATGGATTCTTTTAAGATCGTTTTGCATAGAAATCCTTTTTAAATTGTGCGTATCTATCTTCTAAGATAGCCTCTCTTGCCTCAGACATAAGGTTTAAATAATAATGCAGATTATGCAAGGTTGCTAAACGAAAAAACGTTAGTTCTTTTGAACGGTAAAGATGGTTTAAATAAGAACGAGTATAGCGCTTACAAGTAAAACATTCACATTCAGGGTCTATAGGCGCTTCATCTGCTTTAAACTTAGCCCCGCGTATATTTATACGTCCAAATGAGGTGAACAGCGTGCCGTTTCTTGCATTTCGTGTTGGCATAACACAGTCAAACATGTCTACACCTCTGTCTATATTTTCAATGAGGTCTTCAGGTGTACCCACTCCCATTAAGTATCGTGGCTTATCTTCTGGCATATACTGTATGGTATGTTCAACCGTATCATACATATCTTGGTTAGCCTCTCCAACCGAAAGACCTCCAATAGCGAATCCATCATAGTCTAAGGCACATAACTCAGTAGCAGACTTGGTTCTAAAAGCCTTGTCTGTACCCCCTTGGATAATGGCAAAGATATTTTGATCTACACAAATACCCTTATCTTGCTGGGAACGAAAATATTCTATAGACTCTTTTGCCCAAGCAGTGGTTCTTTCAATAGATGTTTTAATACGTTCTTGTGTAGCAGGTAAGGCGACTAAGTCGTCCAGTACCATCATAATATCTGAGCCTAGATTTGTTTGTATATCTATAACTTTTTTAGGCGTAAAGAAGTGCATACTTCCATCAATATGGCTTTTGAATTCTATACCTTTTTCACTGGGCTTAGAGATATCACTTAAAGAAAAGGCCTGAAACCCACCTGAGTCTGTTAAAAAACTTCTTGAATAGGTGGTGTACTTATGAAGCTTTCCCATTTTAGCAATGTTTTCATCTCCGGGGCGCAGATAGGTGTGATAGGTGTTAGCTAAGATAATTTGCGCATCTAAGATTTCTTCCATGTCATACATATCAAGGCCCTTAACAGAAGCAGAGGTTCCAACAGGCATAAATACAGGTGTTTTTATGGTTGAATGCTTAGTTGTAATGGTTCCCGCTCTTGCTTTTGCACTTTGTGCTTCAAGTTTAAAATTCATTAAATATCTTTAGAAAAAAGTTAAGATTTACGCTTACTTTCTTTTTTAATGCAATTATACTACAATCACAGCATTAAATGTAAGATAGGAAAGCATGAAAAAGATATTAATCTTATGTGATGGTAAGATAGGACAGCACTTTGTTGAACGTGTTGCTGATACGTATACTAGTGAAAATATCTATTATGTAGTTTCTATGGAAAAGCTAGATATCCCTAATGCTAAACCTTCTCAATTTAAATTTTATCAGTTTGACCCCACGAGTCTACATAAGCTCTCTAATCTTTTAAAGATGGAGTTTATGCAAGTTATAATTTCGTTAAAAACTTCTGTTGATGTTGAAGTAAGTATCAAAAATATTCGTGCAGTGAAGGCTCAACTACGAATTGTAACCCTAGATTCTTGGGGCTTAGAGTTTGACGATCAAAATATAGTAGTGGTTAATACAAATGAGCTTCTTTCATCAAGACTTTTAGATTATCTTCCTAATGTGCCTGTAATTGCGCAAAATGTTGGTGTGGGAGAGGGCGAAATTATGGAAGTGCTTGTTCCTTTTGGAAGTTCTTTTGTGTACCGTCATATTGGCGCGGTAGAGCAAAACAATTGGAAGATTGTTGCGATGTACAGAAACCAAAGACTTATACTTCCTAGTCCAAAGCGAATGATTCAACCTAATGACTTGCTTGTTCTTGTTGGAGAACCTTCTGTTTTAAAGACAGTATATCGCGCTATCAAGAGAGAACTTGGACAGTTTCCTGCGCCTTATGGTAGTAATTTATACCTATATATAGATATGGCAGTTGAAGATGAACAGGCCCTGCCTAAGCTTATAAAACGTACTAAGTACATACATAAGAACCTTGGGGATAAGCTTTATATACGTATCGTTAATCCCTCAAGTATAGAACTTTTAGCAAAAATAAAATCTCATAGATCAGATAAAATAATTATAGAAATTGACTATACAACAAAGAGTTATAAGGATATTATACTAAATGATATGAAGGTCATGGACATAGGTATTGTGATGATATCATCTAAGCTTTTTGCCATTACTGAACTTCGCCAATGTTTATATAAGAGTAAGATACCCGTACTGAAGCTTTCAAAAAAGCCTTTTTCAAAACTCAAAGAAAGTGTAATTATCTTGAATGACAATAGAGACTTAGAAAAGATATCAACAACAATTTTCGATATCTCTTCTCAGCTGTCTTTTAATCTTGAATTGTTTGACTTTACTCAAGAAATAACAGAAGAAAAAGAGCGTATTATTGAGCATTATGAGAACCTTTCGGTTATCTTCTCAAAATCTATTAAGATTATTAAAGAAGATGCTAATCCTATACGTTTTTTAAAGAAGAAAGAGAACTTTTTATATTGTCTTCCTTTTACTGAAAAGATACTTGATTTACCTCTGTATTCTTTGTTTTCAACCGATACTGAAAAGCTGTACCACCGCTTGGGTGAGTATCACCAACTTTTCATTCCTACCCAACTATAGATAAAAAGAAACACAAAGGCCTATTAAAGGTCTGAACTAAGACTTAATAAATCCTATTTACCTTTTTTAAAGCCTTGCTTGAGTATTATCTATTTAATTAAACAAGTATGGAAAAACAATGAAAATTGATATAAAATTAAAAAAAGAAATTGACAACTCATACGAGGTACATATAGGTGCCCTTGAAGAGATTCATATTGATGCAAAAGTAGCCATCATTACTAATCCAAAGGTAGGTGGTTTGCACCTGCAGTATCTACTTTCAAAACTTCGTGCTAAAGAGATTTATATCATCACGGTTGAGGATGGCGAATCTTATAAGACCTTAGCAACAATAGAAAAAATAGTAAATAATCTTTTTGAGCATAAATTTAACCGTTCATCTGTTCTTATTGCCTTAGGTGGTGGTGTTATTGGAGATATGACAGGCTTTGCTGCTAGTATATACCAAAGAGGCATAGATTTTATACAAGTCCCCACGACCCTTCTTTCTCAAGTTGACGCAAGTGTTGGTGGTAAAACCGGTGTAAACAACAAGTACGGCAAAAATCTTCTTGGGGCCTTTCATCAACCTCGCGCCGTTTATATAGACCCTCATTTTTTAACAACCTTACCTGAACGTGAATATGCAGCAGGTATCGCAGAAGTAATTAAAATGGCGGTATGCTTTGATAAGGACTTTTTTGACTGGCTAGAAAAGGCTGATTTAAATGACAGTGAACATATCAAAACGGCTATCGCAAGATCGGTTAAAACAAAGGCTATGGTAGTTTCAAAAGACGAAAAGGAAAGAGGCCTGCGTGCGGCTCTAAATTATGGTCATACCTTCGGTCATGTGATTGAAAAAGAAACAAGCTATACGAAGTATCTTCATGGAGAAGGTGTTGCCATTGGTATGATGATGGCAAATGAACTTGCCACAAGACTAGGATTAATGAAAGTAGAAGAAGAACAAAGAATTAAAAAACTACTTCTTAAGTATAAGCTTCCTGTGGCTTATGATATTAAAGATGTTGAAATTTTTTATGAGGCCTTTTTCTTAGACAAGAAGAGCCTTGATTCTAAAATCACTTTTATCATTCCTAAGCATATTGGGGATGTGGAACTAAGAAATGATATTGATAAAGATATCGTTATGGATGTTTTAAAAACGTATTCAGGTTCCCTACGTGTTTAAGCTTTTTCTCTCCCTTCTTATCTTTTCTTCTTTGGCCTTTGGTATTGATGAACTTGATACTAATAAGACAAAAGAACGTGAGCAGATAAAAATACATGAACATATTCTTAACTTAGAAGAAAGTATAGATAAAACAGTTAAGGCCTTAGGTAAAGAAGGCATTTTATGGCAAAAATCTTATGACTCTTATATCACCTATTTAGATGTCACCAAAGAGCTCGAAGTAGTTCGTAAAGAGATTACTAAGCTTTCTAAATATGGAAGTACTTTTAAGGCAAGAGATGAGCTTAATGCCCTTGAATCACGAGAACAAATCCTTGCTGACCAGATTCATCTTCTTCAAGGAAAGGGAAGTGCTCCTTTTACGGAACTACTTATTCCTGATGAAATTCCACAAGCACCTGAAGTCACTAACCCTATTGCCATTTTTACCGCGCTTTCTTATATCAAACTGATTGAAGGTAAGTTAAAAGAATACAAGCAAAGAGAGTCTAATCTTAGAGAACATCTTATCTTATTACGTAAAAAAGCGCGTTTAACAGCGGAGCTTTCTATCATTAGTAAGGACGTGGATGATGAAGAGATTTCTTTAGAAGACATGCACAAACTAACCGTTTTTGAGGGTGCATTAAAAACGGTTATGAAAGCCTCTGTTCTTTATGCTCAACGTATTGATTCGGTTGAAACACAGGTGCAAAAGGACATTAAGGCCCAGACCTGGAAGCTTTTTAATCTGGGCATTATTATTTTCATTCTTTTTATTTTCTTCTTCTTAGCCAAACTCATAATTAAAAAATATATTACTGATAATGAACGTATTTACATGGCGCATAAGATGCTTACCTTTGTTAATATCACTTTAATTATTATCATTGTCGCATTTTCTTATATTGACAATGCTTCCTACATTATCACAGTCTTAGGTTTTGCTTCGGCTGGTATCGCCATTGCCATGAAAGATTGGTTTATGTCAATGCTGGGTTGGTTTGTACTTCTTGTGAGTGGGTCTATTCATGTGGGTGATAGAATTCGTGTCTTAAAAGAAGGTGTTGAATATGTAGGAGATGTACTTGATATTTCCTTACTTCGTATCACTATTTTAGAAGACATTACGCTTACAACGTATATGGTAAATCGTAGAGCAGGGCGTATTATTTTTATACCAAATAATTACATTTTCACAACCTTAATTGCTAACTACTCACATGCAACCTTAAAGACCGTTTGGGATGGAATAGATATAACAGTGACCTTTGACTCCAACCATAGAAAGGCAATACACATTGCTAAAGAGATATCTCGTAAATATTCTAAGGGATATACAGATATCACCCGTACACAGTTAAATAAACTTCGTAATCGTTATAGTCTAAAAAACACGAATGTTGAACCTCGTGTCTTTTCTTTTGCTGAAGCTTATGGAGTATGTATCAGTGCTTGGTACTTAACCAATGCTTACGCTACCTTAACACTTCGCTCAACCATATCTATTGAGATTATTGAAGCTTATAATGAGGCTGAGGATATCCAAATCGCTTATCCTACTCAGATGCTTCACGTGGACTCGGTACGTAAACAACCACGTGAACTTCCTCCTCTTGATGGTGATTCATCTGCGGTGAAATGGTAATGTCAGTAGTTCAAAAAGTATTTATAAAAACCTTTGGATGCAGAACCAATCTTTTTGATTCTCAAGTAATGCTTGCTCACTTAGAAGACTTTGAAATCACGCAAAATGAAGATGAGGCAGATATTGTTATCGTAAACTCATGTACCGTAACCAATGGTGCTGACTCTGGGGTACGTGGATATGTCAATTCTGCTAATAAAAAAGGTGCAAGGGTTTATCTTACGGGATGTGGAGCTCACACTAAGGGTGAGTCTTTATTTGAGGGTGAAAAGGTTTTTGGTGTTTTTGGTCAATCTGAAAAAGCAAAGATTAATGAGCTTTTAAAAGAAAAAGAACGTTTTTATCAAATTGGGGACCTTGACTTTATTGATGATACCGTTGTTGAAGATTTTGTAGGCAAGTCTCGCGCCTTTATCAAGGTTCAAGAAGGGTGTAACTTTAGATGCTCGTATTGTATTATCCCCTTTGTTCGTGGAGATGCAAGAAGCCATGATGAAGATAAGATACTAGAGCAGATTACACGTTTAGCAGCAAATGGCTTTGGTGAGTTTATCTTAACAGGAACCAATGTTGGCTCATACGGACAGGGTGTTAAACGTACTATGGCAGGACTTCTTAAAAAGATTTCTCTCATTAAGGGTGTGCGTCGTATCCGAATTGGAAGTATGGAACCTATACAAATCACAGATGAGTTTAAAGAACTATTAGGTGAACCTTGGTTAGAAAAGCATCTTCATATTGCCATCCAACATTCTAGTCAAGAGATGTTGAAAATCATGAACAGACGAAATAATGTGCACACCGATATCGAACTTATTAATGAACTCCACGATAAGGGTTTTGCTGTAGGCACAGATTTTATTGTTGGTCATCCTGGTGAAACAGACGCTCTTTGGAAAGAGGCTATGGACAATTTAAAAAAGATGCCATTAACCCATGTTCATGCCTTTACTTATTCAAAACGTGATGGAACGCCTTCTGCCTTAATCAAAGGTGATATTAATGGTTTGGTTTCTAAGGCTAGAATGGCTGAAATGACCTCTTTGATAGATGCAAATAACCTCTTGTTTAGACAAAATCACAAGATCCCCTTAGAAGTCTTAGTTGAAAGTGAAAAAGAGGGGATATATACAGGACTTGATCAGTTTTTTAATCGTATAGAAATCGAGTGTCAATATGACTTGTCAGGTAACTGGATTACTATCGAAGATTATGAGATTAAAGAGGATATTAATTATGCTAAACTCTAAGATGAACAGATGGATATTATACTTTTCTGCAGGTGCTCTTTTAGGACTTTTTCTTTTTGCAGTTTTAAGAGACAGTTCAACACCAATTACCTTAGAACAAACCGAAGCCTTACTAGATAAAGGTCTTATTCAACGGGCCGTTTTAGCCGATGAACAGGTGTATATTATAACCCATGAAGGAACATATAGAATTCCTACAGTACTTATTGATAAACAAATGTTTTCTCAGGTGCCTGTTGAAACAGGTTCAGGAAACTACGCCGTTCAGATACTGATGTTTCTAACCTTAGCCCTTATTGTAGGTGGTTTACTTTACCGTTTTTCTTTAAAAAATGAGTCAGACACTGCCTCTTCCTCCTCTTCAAGTGGCCCTTCAAACCTAGGTCTAAGTGAACCAATCACACCTTCACATTCAAGTCTTACCTTTAAAGATGTAGGGGGAATTGAAGATGTTAAAGTTGAATTAGAAGAAATCATTGACTTTTTACGCTCCCCTAAAAAGTATAAAAACTTTGGAGCAAAGATGCCAAAGGGTGTTTTACTTGTAGGACCTCCTGGTGTTGGTAAAACAATGATTGCTAAGGCCGTTGCGGGTGAGGCTGATGTTCCTTTTTATTATCAATCAGGTGCTTCATTTGTACAAATTTATGTAGGCATGGGAGCTAAACGTGTTAGAGAGCTTTTTGTTCAGGCTAAACGTAATGCACCGAGTATTATTTTCATAGATGAGATAGACGCTGTTGGTCGTGCTCGTGGAGCAAACCGAAATGATGAAAGAGAAGCAACGCTTAACCAACTTCTTACTGAGATGGATGGCTTTGAAGACTCTTCAGGTGTGGTTGTAATTGCAGCAACCAACAAGATAGAAGTGTTAGATTCAGCCCTTCTTCGTTCAGGTCGTTTTGATAGACGTATCTTTGTTGACCTTCCCAATATATCTGAGCGAAAAGCTATCTTAGATAAGTATTTTGAAAAGATGATACATGAGGTAGACACCAAAGAAATAGCAAAAATGACTATAGGCTTTAACGGTGCTTCTTTAGCAACATTAGTGAATGAAGCAGCCTTAGAAGCCCTTCGTAGAAACAGACATAATATTTCTATGGACGAGGTTCTAGCGGTTAAGGATAAGGTTATCTTTGGTAAACGTAAGGTTAAGTCATACTCAGAAGATGAGAAACAACTTCAAGCCCTTTATCAAGCAGCTAAGGCACTTTCTGCCTACTGGTTTGAAGTACCATTTGAAAAATTTACCATGATAAATGATGGACTAAGACCTTATGATGTTGACCTTGTTACAAAGAATAAGCTTCTTTCATACATAAAGGTAATGCTCTCAGGTATGGCTATTTGTGAGATACATTATGGGGAACATTCTTCTAATGTTGAACAAGACCTAAAAGAGGTTAAGAAGATTATAGAACTGGTCTTAGAAAGCTACGGAATGGGCGAACAAATCATTCCTAATTCAAAAGACAACATCCATCTTATCAACAAGCTATATGCTGAAACAAAAGAGTTTTTATCAGGAATGCAACCTCAGATACAGGCCCTTCAAGTTGAACTTATAGAAAAAGAACAAATCAACAAAGAACAAATCAAGAAAGTGATGGATGAAATTTTATAGTGGCTTTTGTCTTTCTAATGATAAAGGGCTTTTTACGGAGTTCTTAAAAGAAAGTGACTATACCATTGCAGGATTTTCTTATGGTTCGATAAAGGCCTTTGAAGAAGCAAAAAAAACAAAGAGTAGGGTAGACACCCTTCAACTGTTTTCACCTGCTTTTTTCCAAGATAAAACAGATAAGTTTAAACGCATGCAAAACATGTACTTTGCAAAAGATAAACAAGCTTATTATGAAAACTTTCATAAGTCTATTTTTTTGCCTTCTAAGATAGATACAAGCCTTAAGCATGAAGAAGGTTCAGCTGAGGAATTAGAAGAGCTTCTTAGCTTTATATGGAAGGCCGATGAGTTAAAAGCCTTACAAGACAGAGGCATAAAGATAGAAGTGTATCTTGGAAGTGAAGATAAGATTATAAATGCACACAATGCAAAAGAATTTTTCTTGCCTTACGCAGATACTTACATGATAAATCATGCAGGTCATACCTTGCAATTAACTAAAGGAAATATAATATGAGTGAAATTAAGATTGGGGTTATTACAGCAAGTGACAGAGCAAGCGCAGGAATTTATGAAGATATTTCAGGAGTTGCTATTCAAGATACAATGAAAGACTATTTGTCTTCGGACTTTGAAATTGTTTACCGTTGTATTCCTGATGTTCAGCGTACCTTAGAAGAAACAATGATAGAGCTTTGTGACAAAGAAGGATGTTGTTTAGTAGTGACAACAGGAGGTACAGGTCCCGCACTTAGAGATGTGACACCTGAGGCAACTGAAAATGTATGTGAGAAGATGATGCCAGGTTTTGGTGAGTTAATGCGTCAAGTAAGCTTACAGTATGTTCCAACGGCTATTTTGTCGCGTCAAACGGCAGGGATACGTGGGAAGTCACTTATCATCAACCTTCCAGGTAAGCCTAAGTCTATTCGCGAATGTTTAGATGCTGTTTTTCCTGCGGTTCCTTATTGT
>NVXJ01000038.1 GCA_002733885.1 Arcobacter sp.
AATAATAATTAATATCCTTCATGTAAGTTTCATTCTATTCACTAAATCTTTATTCCTTCCATTTTGATGTTTAAGGGACATTATGTTCCTTAAACCCCAAACCAAGCAATTAACTCAACATTAATCTCTACTAATACGGTATACACCTATAAAAAGGACACTTTTTTCTTAAGGTTAAAAAGATTTATTTGCGAAACAAAGGAGTATAACCCAGGATATAGGAATTCTATTAAAGTTAATAGGACATTTATAATGTCTCTTATTTATCCTATTAAGTATAATAACGCTAAAGTATTCCTTGAACAAAGAGTTAGCCACATATTAAGATTGATAAGAAAAAACATATAAAAAGGATGTGCTATTCCAAATAAAAAGAAAATATTTATTTCATATTCATGGGCTAATACTGAGATTGCTAATGAAATAGAAAAAGACTTAAGTCAGTTACAATTTAGTTTTGTCAGAGATATTCATGATATAAAGTATAAAGACAGCATAACAAACTTCATGGAAGAAATTAGGGATTGTGATTTTGCAATACTTCTTATTAGTGAAAAATATCTAAAATCAAAAAACTGTATGAAAGAAGTTTTACATGTTTTAAAAGATAAAAATTACGAAGAGAAAATATTACCAATTATAGTGGACAATCCTTCATTTTATTCTACCCCAGGAAGAATAAAATACTCTCAGTATTGGCAAGATGAAAAAAACGAAGTTGATAAATTGCTGTCAACATTACCTACTACTTCAATTGTTAAAGAAATAGCAGAGTTAAAGATACTAGAAGATATTGCACATAATATTAACGATTTTCTTATATATATAAGTGATATTAATAATATTACATTTGAAAAATTAAAAGAAGAAGGATACAAATCTATTATTGAATCCCTTGGCGGTGTGAATTTAAGTCATTTGGCATCATTATTAACAATATCTATAATGAAAGATTTAAATAAAAAAGAACTACTTTTAGATAAGTGGTTTGAAGAGAATACTGTGATTTCAGAAGCATATGCAATAAGAGCCAGTATTGCTAAAGATAAAGACAATATAGAAAAAGCAAACTATAATTATGAAAAAGCACTTGAATTAGATGAAAATAATTTCTATGCTCTTAACAATTATGGCTATATGATAAGTAGAATAGATGGTCAAGCCGACAAAGCTAAAGAATTGTTAGAAAAAGCAATTGAGCTTCAACCTACCTTTACAATAGCTAGATTGAATTTAGGTGTTTTATTATCACACCAATTCAAAGACGATGACGGAGCAAAAATACAATATGAAGAAATCATATCATATGATCCGACTGAAGCTAAGGCATATAATAATCTAACTAATTATTATAAATCCAAGAAGAATAATAAAAAAAATAATAATAAAATATGTCAACTTTATGAAAAAGCAATAAAGTTTAATCCTGACTATATAGATGCAAGAATTGGATATGGAAGTTATCTATCCGAAACAATGGGTGAACACAATTATGCGTTAAAACAATATAATGAAGTTATTAAAATTGATGAAAAGTTTCATGAAGTAATAGAAGTATTTAAGCAAAGAGTTGAAAAAATCAAGTTAGACAGAAAAACAGTAATGTCACGTAATGATAAATGCTTTTGTGGAAGTAAAAAAAAGTACAAAAAATGTCATGGGAAAAATTAGAACACCTCCAAGATTAACAAATTCGAGGAACGAATAATTTTCCCTGCGGGAAAATTATCGCTCACGACGAACGTTATGTATAAAAAGGAAGCTATTATGAAAAAATTACTTATATTAACTATCTTATCGTTAATTCTTTTAGCGGATGATGTAACTTCTATACAGTTTTCCGGAGTAGAGATAACTTATAAAGATAAAGAAATGTCTATCAAAAGACTCATGCATCCAAAATGTCAAAAAGTAGGTATTACACCTGATAATTTATTTGGCGGAGACTTGGCAGCTACAACTATTCCAAAAGAGTGCAAGATGAGTATTGTGATTTCTTTAGGTTCAATGCAAGCTATTAGGATTGATAATGAAATTGAAACTGTTGGTGAGCTGGAAGTACTGAGGTTTTTACAAGCCCTAGAATTTGAACCTGATAAATATGCATTGATTGATGCTAGAGATCCTCACTGGTATGAAGAGATGACAATTCCAAACTCAATAAACATCCCTCATTCTGATATACAAGATGATGAAGACCTTTATCAAGAATATACTAGAGCATTAAAATTGTTAAATATAAAAAAAGATAAAAATGGAAAATTAGATTTTTTATTGGCGAAAGAAGTGATTGTTTTTTGTAATTCGAACTGGTGTGTACAGTCAGTTTGGGCAATTAAGTCTTTAGTAAAAATGGGATATCCAAAAAATAAAATATATTGGTACAGAGGTGGTCTGCAAGACTGGATAACTTCAGGGTTTATAACAGTTAAGCCATAATCTCATTGCTTATAAAAGAACGTTCTCAAAACTAAGAAACAAGACATCATAACAAATACACAAAGCCAATACTAACCCCCAAGCGGATTAGTATTGTTCATGACAGAACTTAGACTCTAGTCTACTTTGGTGTACTTGGATTTTCTTCAGCAATTTCTCTCACAAGTTCATGTTCATCATGTTTTAATATTGCTAATAGTGATATAGGTGCACGCGTGTTTTTTGCAACAGCGGCTCTTACATTTTCATTTGTATCTTTACTTAATCTTTTTAATGTTGCATCAGGGATGCTAGGGTTAACTGAAACAGATATTCGAACAAATTCATCTCTATCTTCGCTTAGTTTATTTATGATTTCAATAGGTGTGTTTGGATTTCCAGCTACCCATGATACGATTTCTCTGTCATCACTTAGTGCAATAAGAACTTCAACAGGAGTGCTTGGGTGTTCTGCTACAAACTCTTTAACAAATCCACTCTCATCTGTACTCAATTTAATCAAAGTTTCTACTGATGTGTTGATGTGTGCTGCCACTCTCACTCTTACAAATTGGCTTTCATCTTCACTTAACTTCTCTAAGGCTTCAGCAGATGTATCTGGGTTGTTTGCAAGGGCTCTACGAACGCTTTCCTTGTCACTTCCGACTAGTTCTAATTCTTCATTTGTCATATTTAGTACCTTTATAGTTATTAATTTAGTATCAATTAATTCATTAAGCGAATTGTACCTTTTAATCTCTTAAATATTGGGGTCTAAAGACGAACAAGTATCAAAAGTACCTAATAAAATTAAGCTATAATAATTCACATTTATAAATCATAAGGACACCTATGAAAAAGTATAAAGAAGATATTCAAAAACTAAAAAATTTAAATTGTAAAGAAGATGATGTTTTCTTCCAAGCTATGGAAGAAGTTTTACTTTCTATTGCTCCTCTTTTAAAATCAGACGAAGTCTACAAAAAGAACGCTATTATGGAACGCTTAACCATTCCAGACAGGGTTATAAAGTTCAAGGTCACTTGGTTTGATGACAACCAAAACGTTCAAGTAAACACAGGTTACCGAGTTCAGTTTAATAATGCCCTGGGGCCCTATAAAGGTGGTCTTCGTTTTCATCCTAGTGTTAATGAAGGGATTTTAAAGTTCCTAGGCTTTGAGCAAATACTAAAAAATTCACTCACGGGTCTTCCTATTGGTGGGGCTAAGGGTGGAAGTGATTTTGATCCTAAGGGAAAGAGTGACTTCGAGGTTATGAAGTTTTGTTCTGCCTTTATGACAGAACTCCATAAGTATATTGGGCCGCGCATAGATGTTCCTGCTGGAGATATTGGTGTAGGTGGACGTGAAATAGGTTATCTTTTTGGAGAATATAAAAAAATCACTTCTAGTTTTGAGGGGGTACTAACAGGTAAACCTTACTTCTTTGGGGGTTCATTAATGCGTCCTGAGGCAACTGGTTATGGTGTTATCTACTTTACAGAGACTATGCTAAAAATTGAAAAAGCAGAACCTTTGAAAGGTAAGATTTGTACGGTTAGTGGAGCAGGAAATGTTGCCCTTCATGCGATTGAAAAACTGTATCATCTTGGGGCTATTCCTGTAACATGTACAGATTCAAAAGGAACACTACATGACCCAAGAGGTGTTGACCTTGAACTCTTAAAAGAGCTTAAACTAAAAAAACGTGTTTCCCTAGAAGAGTATCTTAAAACCCACTCTGAAGCAAAATACACCCCAGTAGACGAATATCCTGAGGGGGGTCATGCAGTTTGGCATATCCCATGTTATGCAGCCTTCCCTTGTGCAACGCAAAATGAACTTACTGCGCTTGATGCAAAGGCACTTCTTAAAAATGGATGTAAGAGTGTTAGTGAAGGTGCGAACATGCCTTCAACAACTGAGGCTGTTAATGCTTTCTTAGATGCTAAGATCTGTTTTGCTCCAGCCAAGGCTGCTAATGCTGGAGGAGTCGTGGTAAGTGAATTTGAGATGAGTCAAAATGCTTCAATGCAAAGATGGAGCTTTGAAAAAGTGGATGATAAACTTAAAGACACCATGCAACAGATTTGTAAGCGTGTGGCCTTAACCGCTAGGGATTATGGAGTTGAAGGAAATTATGTTGATGGCGCGAATATTGCTGGCTTTAAAAAAGTAGCTGACGCAATGATAGCAGAGGGTATTTAAGCCCTGATGCCTTTTAAAAAAGTATTCTCTTTATTTTTATTTATTATCATTTTGTTTAGCCTTAGTTCTTGTTCCCTTATACGAATGGGACAAGAAAGTGCTGAAAAGATAAAAACAACGAGCACACATGGATATCAAAATGGCATAGAGCCTGATGAAATACGAAATATCAAAGACTACATTGTAGATGAAAACGACTTTGTTATCATTGCTGAAAGCCCTTACAAGACCCTATACAAAACCCGTAACAAAAGCAATATGGGAAGAATATCTATCTTAGATGACCTTATGGAATATTGCGTTGATAATGGAGGTAAATACAAATTTGGAAAACAGTTTGGTGCTTCTATTGCAAGTGAATACCATTCTATGGATTTTGAATTTTCAGATGTAAAAACTGAGTATAGAAAAAATAGGCTTCGTGGGTATAAGGGATGGATGAAATGCCTTGGGAGTAAGGATGATTTTGAAATAGACAGGAAAGGTCGTAGCTCTTATTTTCAGATTCAACACCAAAAGAAGCAACTTCAAGGATATGCCTTACAATGGTATATTGACTATTTTAATATAGAAGACTTAGACCTAAAAAGCTTAAATATCGGAGTTTGGTCTTATTCTGCCCTTGTACAGTTTGGTGGGTTTTGTGAGTACAATAAGGGAAAAGCCTTTATATCTAACCGATACACCAAAGATAAGTCTATCTTACTAAATGACTATTTCTTACAACAGCTCAATCCCTTTTCCACAGCTAAGCCTTATCTCTTAGCTACGGGGGGATTTCGCTGTGAAGAAAGTAAGCAAGACAAGGAAAACTTTATATATGAGGTCACCTACTCTAAAAAGTACAGAAAACTACTTTATAATAAACGCCAATAGTCTGTGTTTATCAGACCATCTTTAAGCATTCCTCTTAGTCTAGAAAACATTGTTTTTTTATCTGTTACATGTACAGAAGAAAATGTGTTGTACGAATAAATACTACCATCTTGACCATGTGCAAGAAAAAACCAAGTATCTGCTTTTTTGTCTTGAAGTAACTTACTAAGAATAATTTTTGTGTACATAAGGGATCCTTGAATTCAGATGTCCTTATTATAAAAAGTTTAAATGTGGAAATTATGTGTTTAAACGAAGAATGTAACCCTTACCCTGAACCGTATCAATAATACCTGTTCCTATGCGTTTACGAAGACGTAAGATAAGGTTACGAAGGGCGTGTCCATTATCCTCAACCCCTCCCCAAATAACTGACTCTAAATAATCATGTGTTAAAGGACGGTTTATATTGGTCATGAAGGTATGCATTAGGTTTGATTCTTTTTGACTAAGATGAACCTCTTTATCTTCAATATATAAGACTCTTCCTGATACATCATACTTAACCCTAGGACTTAGCTCTATTGGCTTTTCATTCATAAGCTTTGAAACCTTGACTTCTAACTCTCTGAGATCAAAAGGTTTTTTTAGATACTCATCACAACCTACATCATAGGCATTCATAATCGTTTCAATATCGTTATAGCCACTGACCATAATAATAGGAACTTGAGGATATTTAACGCGAAGTTCTTTTACCAAAGAGATACCATCAGATTCAGGCAGGTTTATATCTATAATATATAAATCATAGGCTGTCTTTTTAATCCCTTCAAGTGTACTAGCAACATCTGTAAAATCATCACAAATCCACGCTTTCGCTTCAAAAAAATTATGCATTAAGGCTAGAAATACTGAGTCATCTTCTACAAGGGCACATCGTCTGATATTAGATCCTTTACACAAGAACATTTACATTCTTGAAATAAGTAATTCGGTCATTTTATCATAAAAATTTGTCGTTTTATTAAAGTGCTTGATTTTAAAGTTAAAAGAGGTTTAAAAGTGCTGGATGGGGGGACCCAACACTAAACATGTAAAAAAGTAAATAAATATATATACAGGTCTGAAAATTGGGGGAAAATCAGAACCTGTTCCAGACTTATCATGCAAAAGTTGGATGTCGCAATTTTAATATAATATAGTTAACCAAGTGTAAATCAGTTCAATTTATTTAATTAAGACCTCTGAGTAACATGAAGCCCTTAATGAAAGACGCTTAGTAGAAAAAAGTGTATAATCTTCATAAATAATTCATAGTTTCTAGCTAAACTTCTATTTAGAAACTACATTAAGGAAATAGTATGCGTAAGTTTTTAGCTCTTTTATCTCTTGGTTTTAGCCTAGTTAGTGCAGAGTCTTTAGAGCTCAACTCCCTTCTTAGTAGTATTAACAACTATAAGTATGAAACCCCACAGGGTAGACAAATGAAGGTACCAAAAAGTACCAGACTTGTTATTTTTGCCTTTGAAAAAGATACAGGGGCCTTAGCAAATGACTTTTTAGGTACTCAAGACCCTTTTTATATGTCAAAGCATAGAGCCATTTTTATTGCTGATATCAACAGAATGCCTACTATCATCACAAATATGTTTGCCTTGCCAAAAATGAGAAAGTATAAGCACCTTGTGTACTTACATTATGAGGATCAGTTTGAAAACTATATCCCACATAAAGAAGAACAACTCACCCTAGCACGTTTTAAAGAGGGGAAGGTTGAAAGTATCACTTATATTTCAACGACAAAAGAACTACAAGCAGCTATACAGAAGTGATTGCTCTTAAAGCCCTAAGTAAAAATCCTTTTAAAAGTTTTCTAATTTTCTCTTCTATCACTATTTCAGTGATGGCCATTTTTTTAATTTCTTCCATATCCCAAGGTATTATTGGTATGTATTCAAAGATGATTAAAACTGATGGAGATATTATTGTCACTCAAAAAGGCATTGCTGATACCTTTTTTTCTAATGTAGACATCTCTTTAATGGACACCATCAACACACTTGAACACGTCAAGTCTAGCTACGCAATGATAGTAGGTGCCTCTCCCATTGGACATATCCCAATAGCGGGTATATATGGCGTTAGTAAAAATCATCTTTCCCATTATAAACTCTCTAAGGGAAGGTATCCCAAACCTGGAGAAGTCATTTTAGGGAAGGCCTTAGCCAAGCAACTCAGAGGAAGGTCTGTCAAGGTAGGAAGTAAACGTTTTAGAATTTCAGGTTCTTTCACCAGTGATATAGGCTTTGAACAAGGCGGTGTTGTGATGAATATAAGTGACGCAGGTAAACTCTTTTCTCGTTCGGCTTCATATATCTTAGTCTCAAGTTCTGACCCAAGATATACAGATGCCCTTGTAGAAAAAATATCTCTTTTAAATGATGACGTAAAGGTTAAAACAACTTCATCTTTTATAAAAGAATATAATCAATTTAAAATCATTTCAACCTCTTCTTTTGTTATCTCTACCCTTGCCTTTATAATGGGTTTAATGGGGATAGCTTCTATAATGAGTCTGATTGTGAATTCACGAAAAGAAGAATTTGGCATTATGAGAGCCCTGGGGAAGAGTCGTCTCTTTATTATTAAAAATCTTTTTTTAGAAACTCTTATTATAAGTTTTTCGGCTTATCTTGTGGCCCTTCTTATAAGTCTAAGTATCTTAAGTATGCTTCCTCATATTGACACCTTACAAGGTTATGTTAATGGATCTTTATCTGTGATAACCGCCTCTTATGTTTTACTTGCGACTGTTTTAATGTCTCTTGTTGGAGCACTAATCCCTGCTTGGCTTGCGGCTAAAACGGACCCCGTCTTACTTATCAATCAGGCCTCATCATGATAAAAGCTACTAATATATCTCATTTTTATGGGAAGGAACAGGTCTTATTTAATGTAAATATAGACATAAAAGAAGGTTCTTTTGTTTTTCTATCAGGAGATAGTGGAAGTGGAAAGTCTACCCTTTTATCAATCTTATCAACTCTTCTAAAGCCTAGTCAAGGAGAACTTATCATCCAAGGAAAGACACTAAAAGAGATTTCTAACCTTGATACCTTCAGACAAGATAAGATTGGCTTTGTTTTTCAGTTTCATTATCTTATTAATTACCTCAACGTGTATGAAAACATAGAACTCGCCGCAAAAAAAGATAAAAAACAAAGCATTCAAGCCTTACTGGAAGAACTTGGTATTTCTGAGCTTTCAACTCGCTATCCTAATGAGATATCAGGGGGACAAAGACAAAGAGTTGCGGTAGCAAGAGCCCTTATCAATGAACCCTCTATTGTCTTTGCGGATGAACCAACAGGAAGTCTAGATTCAAAAAACACCACCTTAGTTTATGAACTTTTAGCCAAGGCTGTGAAAAAAGGAACCACCCTTATTATCGCTTCACATGATATGCAGGTACAAAACTATGCAACACAGACTCTAAGGATGATTGATGGTAAACTTCAATAAGCTTATTTTTCTATCAGGCCTATTTAACCGCTATTGCAAGACTTATTACGGATACTTTGTTCTTCTCTTTAGGAATAAATTATAAAATTACACATTTACTACATAGACTTATGCCATAATATTACATTAAAAAAGGAAGAAAAAAGATGATTCAATTTACGGCCCTAGCCTTACTGCTTGGTTTTGAACTTTCTTATTATCTTCTAATCATTCAAACGGGTATTGCCCAACATTACCATTCTGACCTTTTTAAACTCTTCCCCTTATTTCTTGGTGGAGTCTTAGGAACTATATCCAGTGGATATGATTGGGGGAAAATTACAAATCCTGTTCATAAAATTATTATTGCCCTGTCCTTACAATTAGCCTTCTCATTTTTATACCCTGTATATTCCTCTTTCACCTTAGGCCTTTTGGGACTCAGTGTTGGTATGATGGCCCCTTTGAGTATTTACCTTTTTAAGGCTAATCAGCGAAAAGAACTCTTTTTAGCCCTGGCTATTGCCTACAGTGTTGGAAGCTATGGATTTACCTCATTTGCGGATTCAAGAGAATGGATGGCCCTGGTTTTTACAGGCATCTCACTTATTTCTGCCCTATTCTTACTTCCATACAAGGTAGAACAAGATGCTAAGCTTCGCTCTTTTAGCTTTAAAATGTACCTGCCCCTTATCTTATGGGTGTTCTTAGATTCAAATCTCTTTGAAACCCTTTCTAGACACGAGAGTATTAATATCTGGTCACACTTCACCTACCTAATAATAGCCTTTCATATCTTGGGCTTAATTACAGCCTTTAGCCTAGATCTAAATGAACGTAAACAGCACCTCTTTATTTCTGTTTTATTTGTAATTAGTTATTCTTTATCTTACTTAGAATCACCCTTAGCCTTAGCCATGGTTTATCCTTTTGCTATATCGTACTATAATGTGATTGTCTTTACTGCATTAAGCAAGGAAATAAGCCTACAAAAACTTTCAATTATGATGGTCTTTATTGGTTGGATAGCTTCGGGTCTTGGTTTAGCCCTTGCGCTTTCACATCTTTTACATTAACACAAAAGGAACAAGAATGAAAAAGTTACTTATCACTTTATTAATGAGTCTACCCCTACTAGCAGGTAATCTACAACTTAAAGAAGGTTTTGTTGCCGCGCATACTGAAATGTTAATGGACAGTACTATTGATCCTTTAAACACTGCTTTGCAAGCAGATATAAGTATACAAGCAGATGACATCACAAGTCTAAGTGGAAAGTTTTGGATAGAAATGAATCTTTTTTCTAGTGATAACAAAGACAGAGATGAACATATGCATGACGCGACAGAGGTTAGTAAGTACCCCTTAGCTACCTATACCCTAAGCAAGGTAACGAAACTAAGGGGTGATAATGAATATAAGATTGAAGGAACCTTAAACTTCTTTTCTCAAAGCAAGCCTTTTAGCACTAGATCAGAAATCACTCTTGAAAAAGGAATCCTAACTATTAATGCAACCTCTATGATAAAAGTAAGTGATTATGGTTTAGATATGCCTTGTATATTGTTTATGTGTGTACGAGATGAAGTTGACCTTTTTATAAAAGCTGTACTTGTTCAGTAAACACTTTTTAATACTCTTCTTAGCCCTAAGTCTTTTTGCTAAAAGCGAGATGGACCTCGAGAAAAAAGACTTAGGTCCCTTAGAACAAAAGCTTTATGCTTATATTTTGAAAACTCAGATTAAAGAACATGAGATATCTCGCTATATTGGTACTTGGCCAACTTATCCCAAGTATTCTGGTGCAAGAAAAGAGATACCCGAGTCCAACTCCTTTATGACCTTTCAGACCCTTCTCCTATTGCATGGGGTTAATGAAAGGTATAATCTTCCCCATATACAAACTATCTACACCCTTGCAAATGCACAAATGAGCAAGTATGTTCAAGATGCAGGAAAAACAAATGAACCAAAGGGAACCCTTTCTTTTTGGCCCCTTATTCAAACAGATGATGGCACTTATATACGCAGTTTTGACACCCAGTGGTACAACACTTCCATGCGTATCTTARATGTTGGAAATGACTTTGACACCTCTTCTCAAGCCTTTGTCTGGTTTTATAAGACCTCCACTCATAAAAACTTTCTAGATGATTTTGTTGACTCTGTTTCTTTATATACCGATACAAATCGTAGCTCTGCCCATCCTCTTAATATTCAATGGAAAGAAGAAAACACTGGCGCCTTTTTAACCTGGGCAGAAGAAGAAGCACCCTTGAAAGATCCAAACCGTATTATGGACTTGGTTAATGATGTGGACTGTGTTGTTAATTTAAATATTTTAAGTGCCTTGAGTTTATATGAAAATACTATTAGGCCACTTCCCCTTAAAACTCAAAAAGCTAAAGAAAAAAGCTGTGAACTCATTCATAATGTAATTACCCATAATAAAGAAAACAGATGTGGCACCTGGTATACCCGTCCTTCACATTTTTACCTTGCCTTTGCTAAGGCATATAAGGCAGATACCTATTGTATAGACCAAGACCTATCATCTATACTTAAACGCTCAAAAAAGCGTTCTAAGTACCTCTTAAAACATCCAAGAATGCATGCCTTTACTGAGATAGCAGAATATATCATTATTTTAAAAACACTCAAGGATAAAAAACGACGGAGTTATTTATATACAAAACTTTTAAGAGACTTAGAACTTCAGTTAAGACAAGGAATTACCCAAAGAAAAGATTATGCCTATCTTCCTTCTAAGCAATCCCTCTTTGGAGGACAGGCCTTTGGTCTGTTTCATTTTAACTGGTACGGACCTGCCAATGCAACGGCTCTTGCCTTAAGAGCCCTATCTATGCCCTAAAAACAAGCTATATTTAAATACCAAGCTTTTATACTAAGGAAAAGGAGCCTCTTATGGATATATTTATCATATCTATTCTTATACTCTTTGCCTATCTTCTTGGTTCTATTTCAGCGGCCATACTTACTTGTAAACTTATGGGACTTCCTGACCCAAGAGAAGAAGGTTCACATAATCCTGGGGCAAGCAATGTTTTGGCTCTTGGTGGGGAAAAGGCGGCAGCTATTACACTTTTTGGGGATGCATTAAAGGGCTTGGTTCCTGTCTTAATAGGTCTTTATCTGGGTCTTAATGAACTAAGCCTAAGTCTTATTGCCTTTGCCTCTTTTATGGGACATCTTTATCCTGTATTTTTTAAATTTGAAGGGGGAAAGGGTGTGGCCACTGCCTTTGGTATTTTTATAGGTCTTAATTGGCAGGTCGCCTTTTGTGTCTTAGTCACTTGGCTTATCATTATAAAAATATTTAAGTTATCTGCTCTAGGTGCTTTACTTACAGCCCTTTTAGCGCCTTTATATTTTTACCTCTTAGATGGTTCTTTCTATTTTACTAGCCTAAGCCTTGTCTTATCTCTTTTACTCATTTATAGACACCTCTCAAATATTATAAATATCATCAATGGTACTGAAGACTAGGCTATTGAGATACCATTTCATCTAAGGTTTCAAAAAGGTCCTGAGAAGCCTTTTCCATCTCTTCAAAGTTTCTTACTAAGGTTTCAGGGTTATGTCCCTTAAGGGTTGACTTGTCTTTTACAAAGACCATGTTTTCGGCTAACTTATCATGTACTTTTTTATGAGGCACACCCATATGTTTAAATGCTGTAGTATGAGAAAAACGTTGAGCCCCCTTTGTTTCGACCCATTGCCCTAGTCTACAAGAGTTTTCATCCCCAAATTCTTCCTTACATTTTTCTTCTAAAACAGAGGAATAGGCTGAAGATTTTAAAATGATATGGTCAATTTTTGTTAGGGTTACAAAAAGACGGTTTTGAATGGTATTGGCTGAACGAGCTGAATCTTGCGCGGTTTCATAAAAATGGGTAAAGGTTTCTTCAAAACTATTAATTTCTTCACTAGAACTCGTTGCTAAGTCAGAAATATGCCCTGAGTTACCTTGAATTTCACTTGATTCTTGTTGCAAGGTTGAGATGGTTATTTCTATCTCTTGAGTTGCCTTTTGTGTTCTTTCTGCAAGTTTTCTAACCTCATCTGCGACCACTGCAAAACCACGTCCATGTTCCCCTGCTCTAGCGGCTTCAATAGCCGCATTAAGCGCAAGAAGATTGGTCTGGTCTGCAATATCTTTAATCAAGCCTACTATCTCTGAAATTTCTTGAGACCTTGCATGTAAACTGTTTACCCCCTCATGTGAAGTATCAATTAATTCCGCCAGTTCAGAAAGCTTTTTACTAACAGAATAAACACTGTCTCTACTTTTTGAAGCTTCATCAGCTGTCGCTTGAGCACTATGAACTATGCTTTCTGATTCTTTTTCGGCTCCATGAACATCACTTTGAATAAGACCCAAGCCTCCACTTAAGCCACCACCTAGCTTATTAAAGCTAGCAGCCAACTGACCTCTAATCTTTGTTTTATGTCCTAAAGAGATAGCCTCAAGTGAGTTGTTTAGCTGTATACAAGTTTCTCTAAACATACCATGAAGACCCGCGGGAAAGGTTTGTCTATAAGTCTTACCATCAGAAGCCATAGATATAGAAGTAGACACATCACGCATAAAAGATTCAAGCTGGTCAAGTACATCATTAACTGCCCAAGCAAGGTCAACCTGTCCCTTATCAGCAGAGTGAATATGTATAATTCTTTGCTCTAAGTCCCCCTTAGAAGTTGCGTCTAAGACACGACGAATTTCATCTCTAAGTCTTATATTAAGTTTGGGAGTCCCTGAAGGAATAAACGTAGAAAGTAAGATACCAAGTATGGACATCCCTAATAAAATATATTCTTGTATAAAAAGACTATACATAGAGATAAGAACAAGGGCTACTAAGAGCACTAAGGTCTGTTTAGTCTTGAAGAGAGATGATAAGTTCATCATAGCTTACTCCTTTTTCTTCTAGTAAATTCATTAAAATCTTTGTAGAGGCTTGTACCCCACCACGCATCTCTGCCTCTAACAGCTGTTTGTATAAGGGTTTAATAACAGCTATGGCATTAGGATTTGGTTTACGTCTAACGGAGTAGTACCCTATGATATTTCCCCTTGTGTCTAAGGAAGCCGTTACATTGGCAAAAACCCAATACTCGTTTTTGTTTTTTGTTTGGTTAAGTACATAAGCAAAGACTTCTTCTTTATTTTGAATACGGTCCCATAAAAGTTGAAAAACTGCCTTTGGCATATCCTTATGACGTATAATATTATGAGGAGAACCTATAAGCTCCTCCTCCGTATATTCTGCCATATTCATAAAAATTTTATTACAGTAAGTAATTTTACCCTTGAGATCAGTTTTTGAGACAATGAAGTCATTTTCATTCATCATTCGTTCCATGTACTATATCCTTTCAACATCTGTTTTAATCTATAACTATATAGTTCTAAATATTATATTTATTATAGCATATGGAGATGGGATATCTTAATGTTTTGTGTCAATGAAAAGTTATTTTTGAAATAAAAAAGAAGTGGAGCGGGTGAAGGGACTCGAACCCTCGACCCTCAGCTTGGAAGGCTGACGCTCTAGCCAACTGAGCTACGCCCGCGTCCGTGAAGGTATTGTACTCATTTAAAGATAAATTTCTTCTAAAGTGAGATAAAATACCTTATGATAAACTACTCTTACCCTCTTTACCGTCCACCTGCGGAAGCAAATAATATTATTTTACAAGTCACACACGGTTGTTCTTACAATCATTGTAGCTTTTGTTCCATGTATAAGAGTAAAGATTTCGAGGTCAAATCATTAGATGAAGTACATAAAGAGATAGATTCATTAGCGCGTTCTTATCCTGAGGCAAAGAAGGTATTTTTAGCCGATGGAGACGCCTTATGTCTTAATACAGGCCATCTTTTAGATATTTTAAAATACCTCAAAAAGTCTTTTGTCAAACTTTCTAGAATTTCACTTTATGCTACTTCTCAAAACCTTTTAGAAAAATCAGATGAAGACCTTTCCTTACTCAAAGAAAACCTTTTAAATCTTGTGTATTTTGGCATTGAAACAGGAAATGAGAGTTTGCTTAAAAAGATTACAAAGGGCGTTAATGCCCAACAGATTATAACCTCCTTACAAAAGGCGACTAAGGCAGGTATGAAAACATCCACCACGGTGATATTAGGCATAGGAGGAGAGGCTTATACTCAAGAACATATCAAAGATACGGCAGAGCTTATTAATCAAGTAGAGGTCACATACTTGTCTACCTTGCAATTAGGTTTAGATGAGGATATAAAAAGTACTTTTTTAAAGCATTTTGACAAATTTATAATGCTGTCTGACAAACAAGTTTTGGATGAGCAACAAAAATTCTTAGAATTCCTAAACCCTAAAAACAAGGTGATCTTTAGATCTAACCATGCTTCTAATGCTCTTCATTTAGCAGGCACCTTTCCTAAAGATAAACAAAGGCTTATTGCTGAAGTTAAAGAGGCCTTAGAAGAGGGAGCAAAAGCTCTTGTACCTAAAATGTTTAGAGGTTTTTAAAGCTTCCAAAAAAAGATGTCTTGCCCTTGGTCTGAACTAATCAGCCTGTCTTCACTAATAAAATGAATCTTTCTTATAATCCTTTTGTGCCCCACTAAACGATCTTTTTTTTGTTTTGTATAGGTATCAAAAATTTGTAAGTCATTTTCTTCCCCATCACTATAAACCCCAATCTCACCACTAGGGCTCAAACCAACACAATAAACAAGAAAGTCACTTTTAATATAATACGACTTTTCCCCTTCTTGATAAACAGCCACTCGCCTGTCTTGCCCTCCTGTTATCGTCACACCATTATTATGTGCTAGATGAAAAATATTATCTAAATTTTTCGCAGGGATTTTATCATGCTGCTTAGCAGTATCTATCTCAAAAACTTTCACCTCTCCACTCTCATCGGCGGTAAATATCTTTGTCTTATCCTTAGAAAGAACCATATCACTCAAACGACTATCGGATATATGCTGAGTATAAACACTTGATCTTTCACCAATATCATATAAGCTAATATCGCCATCAATACTTGCAAAAATTATAGTATTTTCATCCACAAAACGGGCCTCTTGAATCAGTCGTTTTTGTTTTGAATCTACTATCTTTTTTAACTCATAATTTTCATAAATCCATACCTCTCTATAATTGTTTAAACTTCTACTTACAATAAGTACCTTCGAGCGAAAAACATCCACACTAGAGATAGAGGCAGGGATACTTTTGCCCTTCGTGCTTATCATTGGGTCTAAAACAATCTGCTCTATGATTTCTTTGGTATTTAAATCAAAGATATCAACACTTCCTAAGTCTGTAKCMACNTRTAWNTWTTCACCTTCAATAACAAAATCGCTGATAAACCCTTTAGTATGTAAGGAGAAACTAGGATGGATATCTTTTGCATAAACAAAGTACAGGAGCACAAGAAGTATAAAAAACGCTTTCATCCTCTATAGGTAACCTCTATCAAGTGATAACCAAACTCCGTCTTTACAGGTCCATATATCACGCCTACATCAGCTGAAAAAACAACAAGGTCAAACTCTTTTACCATCTTCCCCGGAGAGAATGTACCAAGGTCACCACCCTTAGTTTTTGAAGAACATAAAGAATTAGTCTTAGCAAGTTCATCAAAACTAGCACCATTTTCAAGTTCATTTATGAGTTCTTGACATCTTTTTTCATTATCAACTAAGATATGCCTTGCATCTGCTATAGCCATGAATATCCTTTATAAAAATGCGAAGCTTATAGATTCGTTCTATTAAGCATCTTTTTTAAAGAAATTATACAAAAAGAGACTTAAGATGAAAATTTTAGACCTATTTTAAAGATATAATATCATCTGTTAAAAGGATGACTAAATGCGCAAAAGACTAAAGAAAACACTATTTTTAWTACTAGGCTTTCTTTTTATACTTTTAGGTATAGTTGGTGTCTTCCTGCCCCTACTACCCACCACACCCTTTATTCTTCTTGCTGCCTACTTCTTTTCGCAATCATCCGAAAAGTACCATCAATGGCTACTAAACAACAAAATATTTGGCCCCATCCTCTATAATTGGGAAAACTCACGATGTATCCCAAGCTTCGCTAAAAAGCTTTCTTTTGTAATGATTGCGATCTTTGGAAGCTACTCAATCTATATCATCCCCTTAATCGCTGTAAAACTTCTTACAATTTTACTTTTATCTTATGGCTGTTATTTTGTTTACAATATAGACACCTGTATTAAAAAATATACTAACTAGTCCTATTTAAAATACTAGTAAGTAGCCCTATAAAACAACCTGCCTTTTTTTTCTAACTACATATTTAGCCATAAAAGTGTATATTTCTTTCATGATTACAAAACTCTTTATCGATGCCAGTGTTAACCCTCAACAAAGATTAGGCTTTGGTGCCTACCTTACTGTTTCAAATGAAGACAAGGTGGGTCAAGTACAAGTAAAGATGTTTAAAGATACTTCCTCAACTCAGCTAGAACTAGAAACCTTCTTATGGGCAATTGAAGACATCTCAATCGAAACAGAATTAACTATCTATACAGACTGCCAAAATATTATAGGGCTTCCTTCACGACGTGAAAAACTTGAAAAGTCTAACTATCATACTAAGACAGGAAAGCCAATTAAACATAACCTATTATATAAAAAGTTCTTCCTTCTAATAGATAAGTACCCATGTAAGTTTATAAAAGTCAAAGGGCATAAAAAATCTCATCTTAAAGACCCTACAGATAAACTCTTCACGCTTGTTGATAAGGGTTCACGAGACGCATTAAGAAAGCATATGTCACAAATCCATAATTAGTTTCTGCTTCTCATTTTCTCTTAAAATTGACATGAAGTTTGTATAATAATATACTTGTGTATCTACATATTAATCGCCGAAGCGAAACGTATAAAGACTCATGCTTCAAGTGAATACAAACTTCTTGAAGGAAGTTTAGAAGATGGCTTAGACAATGTATAAATAAGCACAAATAAAAAAGAAATGCTCAAGATAGAAATAGGAGTCAAGGCTCTTTTAGCTTTTTAAAGTAGCCTCTCTTTAAACAGCGATAGCCAACTTCTCAACATCTGCTAAATCACAGTTTTCTTTCGCATGCCATAAACTATATTTATCTTGCATACTTAACCAACTTTCAGCACTTCTTCCAAGCGTGATAGATAGTCTTAATGCCATTTCAGGGCTAAGGTTACTTGTGCCTTTTATAATTCTATTTAAGGTTGAAGGAGAAACTTTTAATTTACCCGCAAGTTCTCGTTCTGAWATAYCWAGTTCATCAAGGTATACTTCTTTAATAAACTYTCCCGGGTGTAAGGGGTTGTACATTTCCATTAATGATAATCCTCATAATTTACTATATGTGCATCTCCATCTTCAAAGGTAAAGGTCACTCKCCAGTTCCCATTTACCTTAATAGAATACACACCATCTTTATTCCCAACAAGAGGATGAAACTCAAACCCTGGCAACTTCATATCATCTAAGATATGAGCTGTATCTAATGCAGACAGTCTATTTCTTAACTTTTTTGCATGTTTAGCTTGAATACCTTTTGTGGTACCTTTCTCAAAGAACTGCTGAAGTCCTTTGTGCTTAAATGTTTTAATCATATATGTATTATAACACATAATTGCGTAATGCGCGACATGCTACAATAGACAAGTATAGATACCATAAAGGGGTTTTTACATCTAAAATACCCAGTCCCATTTTTTAATTAGTTTTGAAATTAACTTAAAAAATTGGAAATTCATTCATAAGAGTGAATGACATCTACTGTCGTAAGTAAAGAGTTATATTTATGTTTTGGAATCTTTTTTTATTTGAACTTTGATACCTCGTATGTTGTTTCCAAGTAGATTATTTATCATATACTTTTCTTAGAGAAGTCTCGTTAGAAGTAATATATCGGTGATACCTAAAGCGGT
>NVXJ01000008.1 GCA_002733885.1 Arcobacter sp.
CACCTTAGCCGTTCCATCATAAACCATCCCCATATTTACCATACAGTCCATTAGTTGCTTTTGAGAGGCTAAGGCATTGACAAGGTTTATTAAGAGTGTGTTTTCTGATTTTACTAGGGTCTTAAAGGCATGCATATCAAAAGAAATGACCTGCGAGTCTTGGATAAACTCTATGTTTGAAAAGCAGGAGATATGGTCATCATCTAAGCTTCCTATATTAGTGAGTAAGGCAGTGGCTTGAAGTGTATATAAAAAGATTTCATTATCGTAGCGGTCAACCTTATAAAGTTTAGCCTCTCCTCTTAAAAGAAAATAAACACGAGCGACATCATCTTCTTCATAAGTCATGATTTCTGAATTGTTATAGTTCTTTAAACGAACAGAAGCTAAAAGGGGTTCTAATTTGGCATCTTCCATTTCTGAGAAAAAGTCCAATGTTTTGATAATTTTTTGCATAAAGAATTATACACAATATACTATAAATTCATAGTTATATTTAAATTAAATGATAAATTTGTGATTTCTTTGTGACTTTTATACTTTAAATTATTGTCATAACTCATTATCTTTCTATTATGTTCTTGCCCTTTCTTCTACCGCGAATAAAAATAAGCAAAGAACTAAGAGAGCATCACAAAAATATAAAAATTTCTAATCAACCCTATAAAAAACTGAACTTGCTTGCGAAAAATTAGGAACATCATCATAGGTAAATACTGCATAATATTTAGACTCATCTAAGGCACCAAAGTTATCATAAGTGTAGGAGTCCTTTCCACCATATAACTTTTGACCATCATAAGGTGAACAAGGAATATGGAAAGAATTTTTAACCACTATCACACCCTTAAAGGCTTCATCATCTGGATTTTTCCATGAAAGTTTAATCTGCCCATTATCTTTTACAAACTTCAAGTCAGTTACCCCTTCAACACCTTCACGACGTTTTTTTACATACTCAATCTTTAAACATGGAGGCCTCATGTTTTTACTGTCTGTCCAGTCCACCAGTTGAGAGGTAGAAAAATTCTTTTCAGAGGTTGGAAGTACCACAAAAAGAAGCTTTTGATTACGCCGCATAGAAGAAATCAATTCAACAATACTATAGGTATCAAAAACGAATCTTTGTGTCTTTTCTTTATTGATTTCTTCTATACTTACCTCATATCCTATACGTTCAATACTTTGACGTTTTAAGATATTTTCTACACTTTTTTCTTCACCCTGAGAGGCAATCATCTCAACATGAAAACGAATATTTTGAGAAGCATTCACCTGAACCGCGTCCATCTCTAAATAAATACTTGAAAAAACTGTATTTTCTACATTAGGTAGATTATCTAGATTAAACTCTATACAGCCGTACTGAACACATCCCTTTTTATCAAATCCAACTTGAAGTGTATTGTCTTCATTTCCACATTCACTAATAGTCGTTAAACCTGAACTCTCTAGTTCTATAGTCGTTCCTGAAAGGGTATACGAGATTTCTAGCTTTGGTCTAAATTCTAAACCATTTGAGTACTTATTAAAGCCTATATCCCATTGCATTAGCTGAGAAGACCTGTCTAAAGGAAGCCTTGTTGGTCCATCCATTCTAAAGGTCACTAGCTTTCGTTTAAGGGCTTCTTGTAAAAGTTTTCTTTCATTTTTAGCAAATACCCAGGTACGCCAAATCCCTTGAGAAAGTTCATGAGACTGCGTTGGTTTTTCTATATATGAAAGTATGGGAGCATTTTTAACCGCCGTAAAAGAATGAAGACTTTCACAAGCACTTTCATCCATAATACCTATGCGCCATTCTCCAAACTTTTCAACCTGAACGTTCACACGATTTAAAGGATACAAAGAGATTCTTGCATTGGTAATAATGGCATTTTCAGGTACAGAATCTAGGGGAAATCCCATCACCCCATAACATTCACCCCTACTTTGTGATATACCCACAAAAAGAGAATTAAGACCAAAATGTTCAGAATTTTTAGATGTTTTTTCTCCTACATAGCCTATTCTTTCCTTAGTCGGAAAAAGTACCTTAGAAAATCCATCAATATCACTGTGTGTCCTAATCGTTATCTTAGGGGCAAAGGCAGATTTAATACGACGTTTTTTACATACCGCTCTAACAAAATACGTGTAATTCATTGAAGCATGTAAGTGGTGGTCTGTGTATGTCTTTGCCTTTGTCATCCCAATACGGTTAGATGCTTGACAATGTGAAATCTCTTTAAGTGAACGATAAATCTCAAAATAAACATCTTCTTCTTCAGGATAATCCCAGATAAGTTCAACTCTATTATTTGACACCTTGCTTGAAATAAAGTTTGTGATACGAGGAAGACGAATCGTTTTATCATAATTAGGCGCTTCTGTAAGTGCATAAATTAGCGCAGGAATATTTTCATTTATATGTTCTGTCATATTTTCTATAAAATCAGAAATATTTCGTGTGCCTACCTCAACGGTTAAGGCTAAGGCGCCCTGAGAGTAATAAAACTCACGGCCACATCCGCTTATAAGGTTTACTGGAGGTTTCCCCATATGAACCCCATACTCACGACCTGAAACCTTTCGTATCTCTTCTGCCATATTAGCCGAAAGTGTATTTAAGTCTGTTGCATTTAACGCGTCTTCATGTTTAAAGTTGTGGGCTGGAAAAAACACATTTCCTTGTGAATGGTAGTCTAAGGCAATGGTAATGTTAGGGTGGTCTTCTGCATAATTTTTAAGGGCTAGGGTTTCTGGTTCAGAAAAAGGATTAGGACCTGAATATACATTTGAAGAGGTGTTTTTACTTGGGGCATAACCCACATTAAAATTACGATTTAAATCAACTCCAAAGGTCCCATCTGCATTTTGTCTGCGATTTTTACGCCAAAAAGAAAAGTGTGTACGTGAAAATTCAAAGCCATCAGGATTAGCACAAGGAACCATATAAAGCGTGGCTCGTGAAAGTGCCTCATTTAAAACAGGGTCATAATCAATATGCTCTAAGATATATTTTCCAAATCCCTTGGCAAGTTCTATCCCAATCCACTCCCTTGCATGTATCGTGCCCGTATAAAATAGCCCCGGTTTAGCATCAGCAGTTTGAAGGTCTTTAGATACCGTTACAACAACGATATCTCTTTCTTCCCATGTCTTACCAATAACTTCTACCCTAAAAATATTGGGGTATTTCTTTTGTGCCTCATAAAAAAACGCTATGGTTTCATCATAAGAGGTATATTGTTCTCGCATTATTTTCCCCTAGGCGTCTAATTAAAAGACTTTTCCCATTTTTTTAAATGTTGAGCAGAAATAAAGTCATACTTTGACAAGTCTTTGAAAGAAGAAATTTCTTCCTCATCAACGAGCTCTTTAATCTTAATAGCTACATCATCTTCCATCCCATACAAGGAAAGAAGTTGAGTCAAAGACACCTTTCTTATATCAAGCAATTCTTCTTCTATTGCACTTGAACTTTCACCAGCGCAGGCAGCTTCTTTGATAAGTTCAGGAAGGTCATCTTCATTAGTCACTATTTCAGTAGGATCAGGAAAATCCGAAGGATTACTCAATTGTGCTTTTTGCATATCAAAGACACCCGGATCAGATAAGTACATAGCCCCATCTGATGAAGGCGTATAAGAAGCAAAATATAGATGTCTAAGCGTTCTTAAAATAGAAGGGTCCATCTTACCTAATTCTTCCCAAGAGAAAAGAGGAACATGAGGAATTCTAAATCGACCTTCTGAAAGGTCCCACATAATGTACTGACCTATCCAGTCACGAATATAAGGAAAGGCTGCAAAGGCTGTTGCACATTCAATGATATAAGCCTTATCTGTGTTCTTATCAATTCCAATATCACAGGCCCAATATTCAGCCTTAGCGGCCTTAGAAGCTTCAACKGCTAGTTCAAGAGCYGACATAGGAACATTATTATAATTCATATCYCCACCCTGAGAGGTGTTTGTTATCCACTCATTTTTTGCTGAGTATCTCCAAAAWGCACATACAGGCTTATGACCAATGAGCATCACWCGAATATCYCCCGARTCTTTTAAGGGAATCGCATTTTGCATATACATAGGATTGTATTTTTCTTTATCAAAAAGAGCCCTTGCTTCCTTATARTTATCTACCTTATGTACAAAGTATCCACCATAATTYGAAGCCCCATAMGAACGCTTTACAATTTGAGGATAAAAGCATTTTTTCAAATATGCATCTCCCTCTTTTTCATCATAAAAGATTCCTGTCTTTGGTGTAGCTACCCCATGTTTATTACAAAAGAGTGTTACATTTTCTTTTGACTTATTTGGGAACTGCGTTTCAAGAGAAGGGATAAAACGAACATTAGGAAGAGCCTTAGCTATCTCTCTAAAGGTTTCATACGCTGTTGCAGGAATATTTCCAACAAGCACTTCAATCTTCTTTTTCTTAACCTCTTTAATAAAACGGTCCTTATCATTTTTCCAATGATACGTCACCTCTTCTATCTTGTCTGGCCAACCCTTGAAGTTTGAATAATCAAAAAATCTCATTACATAATCTAAATATAAAAATCCTAATTTAGGAAGTTTTTTTGGTGTGTTCATTTTGATAATCCTTGTGTTTTTTTATCTATCAGTTCAACAATCTTATCTATTTTCTTATCATTAAAGTGCAGTCCCATCTTCTCTTGCTCGGGTGTTGCAAAGGCAGGGATACCATTAACCTCTAAGACAACATATTCTTCTTTTTCTCTATCATAAAGAAGGTCTACTCCTGCAATATCAATATTACAAGCCTTAGCTGCATCAATAGCAAGATTAACTACCGAGTCATTAGCTTCTCTCATAATGACCTGCCCTCCTGAGGTGATATTCGTTCGCCAGTCTTTATCGGAGGCCTTCCTACCATAACAAGCAATAAATTCACCATCAACTATATCAATTCTAAAATCAGTATGGTCATTATCAATATATTTTTCTATGTAATAATGACGGATATCCATCTGATTTAAAAAAGGCATTAGCGTATCAAGCGTATGTTCATTTTCAATCAAAGCCATACCAACACCACCCCAACCATCAACAGGCTTAAACACCATCTTTCCCCATTTTTTGAACAAGTCTCGAATACGTTCAGGCTCCTCTCTGTGGCATAAGAAAAAGTCAGAACAATTCACCCCTGCCTTGGAAAGTGCCATATTTGTTTGAAACTTATCTTCGCTCATTCGGAAGGCTTCAAAAGAGTTAATAGTAGGAATAAGCTTGTTTAATTGTTCATAATAATAAATCTGAGAAACGGTTTGTTCTCCTGCATTATAAGAAAAGAAAAGGTCCATATCTGCGAGGTTAAACCCCTTACATCTTAGCCCTAACTTATCTGCTTCAGAATAACGAAGATTTAATCCTGTAACCGAGTTAATGCCTCTATCAAGGAGTTTCATAATCATTTTTTGTTCAATTTCTGCCCCACCACCATTCTGGTACATCCATATTCCAACCGTTCTATTACATGAAATTCTCATTTGACTTCTTCCTTAATAATATAATTATATTCAATAAAATGTTCTAAAATCTTTTTTGTTAATTCTATTCGAGATACAAAAGAAGATTTCAAAGCCCTTTCTTTATGTGTATGGTCTCCATCTCCATAAGGTCCAAAGCCGTCTAAGGTTAAGACTCCACAGGCTGAAAATATATTAGCATCAGAAACACCACCTCGCTTTTCAGTTTTCAGACCTTCACCCCTTATCTTTTCAATGGCTCGCACAAAGTCCAAATGTCCTTGTGAAGTTTGCATCACATCTCTTTGAATACCACCTGACAAATGAGATACAGTACCCTTTACATAAGATGTTTTAACAATCTTATCAATCTCATTTAAAACACGTTCTTTTTCTTCTAAGTCATCATATCGAAGTTCAAATAAGAGGTGCGCCTTAGGAGAAATAGTATTGGCTCCTATTCCTCCATGCATTTGTCCTACATTAACACTTGTATTTTTCTCTAAGTTAGTCAGTGACACAAGAGCTTGAAGTTTCAAGGCGGCTTCTAAGTTTGCATCATTTCCATCTATATAATGATTGCCCGCGTGTGCGGCCTTACCTATAATATCTATCCCAAAGGTGCCCACCCCCTTTCTACCAATAACCACTTCCATATTTTTACCCGCTGCTTCAAACACCAAACAATAATCATAATTCTCAGCAAGAGAGCGTGAAAGAAGTTTTGAATCATCAGAACCTGTTTCTTCATCACTCACCAGTAAAAAGTCAATATTTTTTATTTTTATGCCGTCACTAACTAAGGATTGAAGGGCTTTAAAAGCGACTAGGTTCCCCCCTTTCATATCACAAACGCCGGGTCCATATACCCAGTCTTCATCTTCGTTAAATTGATTAAAGGTGTCAGGAGGAAAGACTGTATCTAAGTGACCAAGCAATAGTAAACGCTTCGAATCTTCATCATGTTTACTTGTATATAAGCGATGGTTTCCTATTAGCTCACGTTCGAATATTTCTTCATCTAAACCAAGGTTTTTTAACCATGAACCAAAAAGTTCACCATGCTTGTCCACACCCTCTTTATTTTTAGTGTATGAATTAATATTGATAAGCTCTTTAAGTTCTAAAAGGTAAGACAATGGTTATTCCTGTTTAATTTTGTTTGAAATAATATTACATACTTCATTAAAACAGACTTATAAGAAAAAATAATATCTTAATAGGTCTAAGAACTAAGACAAGATTATAGTTACTTTTGATAACAATTTTATTACAAAATAATAGGTTTATATAAGGGGAATAAAGTGTAGAAGAAAAAGAACAGACAAAGAGTCTGCTCTCAAGGGTTTACTTACGACGAATCTCTTTGATACGTGCTTTCTTACCAGCAAGGTCACGAAGATAGTAAAGTTTCGCACGACGAACACGTCCACGACGAAGAACTTTAATCTCAGTTACACTGTCTGAATAGATTGGAAAGATACGCTCAATACCGATACCATTAGCACCGATTTTACGTACTGTCATTGTCTTACCAGTTCCTGTTCCGCTTAATGCGATACAAACACCTTCATAAGACTGAACACGAGTCTTGTCGCCTTCTTTAATTGTTACTGCAAGACGTAAAGTGTCTCCAGCGCGGAAATCTGGAATAGTTTTCTCAGAAATTTGCGCGTTTTCGAAATTTTCGATGTACTTATTTCTCATATTTTTTCCTTCTTTTGTGCTTTAAAAGCTCATTTGGTCGAAAGTACTTAGTTTTACACTCAGATAAAGAGAGTTTCAATGCTTTTATTTTAGCATGATTCCCACCCATATACTCTGAGGGTGACTTAATACCTTCATATTCTGGTGGTCTAGCAAAGGCAGGTGCTTCAAGAAGAAAGCCTTCAAAGCTTTCTTCATCTAAGGAGACTTCATTTCCAAGTACACCTTGTATATTCCTACTAATTGCATCCGCCATTACAAGAGATGGAAGTTCCCCTCCTGTGAGGATATAATCCCCAATGGAGTAAACTTCATCTGCAAACCTTTCGATAACACGCTCATCTATACCCTCATATCTACCACTTACAAAGGCAATATGCTTTTTCTTTGCAAGTCTCTTGGCATCGTTTTGGTTAAACGGCTTACCAACAGGACTAGCAAAGATAATATGCACATCATCTTCTTGTAGAGATGTAAGTGTATCAAACAAGGGCTGAGGCGTCATTACCATTCCGGCACCACCACCAACAGCTGTGTCATCAACCTTCTTCCATTTATCTGCACTGAAATCTCTAGGATTAACATAGTTAATCTCCAGAAGACCTTTTTCAATGGCTCTAGATAAGATAGAATCCTCAAAGTAACCCGAAATTAAATTCGGAAACAATGAGACAAAACTAAACTTCATTAGCTCGCTTCGAGGATATCAAATCCTCCCTGCACCTTAATGATTTTAGATTCCATATCAACTTCTAAAACGAAGTTATCAAGATATGGTATTAAAAATGAGTTTGGCATCTTTTTTGAAACCAGGTTCTCGTCTGTGACGAGTTTTAAATAATCAGTAACACCTAAACGTTCAACTTCAGTAACACTTCCTAAAAGAAGATCACCTTCATAAACATTTAGACCCACTAAGTCAAACCAAAAAAACTGACCCTCTTCAAGCGCAATGCTCGAGCGAGTTTGTTCTTCAGTTACAAAAAGTTCTAAGTTCGTTAGTTTTTTTGCAGCTTCAGCTGAGTTATAACCCTTGAACTTGATTAAATCACGTTCAGGGTTATAAGACTCAATTTCAAGGTCTCCACGCTTAGTCTTAAAACTAAGCCCAGCAACAAACTGTTCAGGAAAATCCGTTTTAAGATGAAATTTCATCTCTCCATGAATTCCAACAGCCTTGCCAATTTTGGCAACTTGAAATCTATTGTTTAGGTTCGACATTTATTCTATATGAAAGACCATCTTTGGCCTTACAACCTGATATAACTGTTTTAATTGCGCCAATCATCTTGCCTTCTTTACCGATGAGTTTACCTACATCAGCTTGGTTAGCATAGACTGTAATTTCTGCAAAGTCATCACTCTGTTTAACATCAACTTTGATATCTTCAGGGTGAGAAACAATCATTTTCGCATAATCTGCGACAAACTCAGAAACCATTCTTATTTACCAGCTAGTTTTCTAACACGGTCACTCATTTGAGCACCAGTACCGATCCAGTAGTTAAGACGCTCTTCATCAAGAACGATTGTTGCAGGAGAAACCATTGGATTGTAATATCCAATTTTTTCGATCCAACCACCATCACGAGGCTTACGAGAATCTGTTACAACGATACGATAAAATGGTTGTTTTTTACGACCCATACGAGTTAAACGAATTACTGTCATATTGTTCCTTTTAAAATATTTATACCCATTGATAAATGACTTACAAGTCATTTGTTGCTGGTTAGATCTGAGTCAAGTAATAAAGTAAGGGGGAAAGGTTTTACGAGATAAAGTGCAAGACTTCATTGTAATTTCTTTCCTCTTACCGTCTTATGTAGACGTCACATCTAACCGGCACAAAAGGCTAAAATGAAGGTTTTGAAAACACTCATTTTAATCTTTTGGCTCGATTACTCATCTTCTTAGCATAGAGGTACTCTTTAAGAAAATGTCTATTGAGGTGGAAGTATAGCTAAATTCCTTTTAAAATGGAAGGCCCTTTGGTTTGAGAGTTTGAATATTTTCTTCTGATTACTTTTTATTTAACGTGTCTCATCCTTTTTCACCGAAAAAAGGAAGCGAAAAACTCTCGCCGCGGCTTCAAGCCTGACAGCTGCCAGATTCCCTCATTCAGCTTTGCAGAGGCTCTGACACATCCAAGCGGTAACGAATTCATAGAATGTAAAAGCTAAAGCTTTTAGTTTACAAGATACAATATTTATTTTCATAACAGCTCCTTTTCAAATTCTTCAATTAATTGGTCTCTATAAGATGGAGTCCAAGTATTTGATTTATACACACGTTCATCTTCTTTTACCTCAAGATTCCATATTTCTTCTGTATTTATATAATCTCGCTTTGATAATATTTTCTTTAAAGGCTCAATCCCTTCATTAATTTGCATATCAATTGCTATCCTTAAAAGTGTTCTAAATGCTTTATCGTCTGTTGCATAAATAAACTCTACATTTTCACTTACTGACAACCACTTCCGAAAGAATGAATTCATAATATATAAATCCCAAGTCATATTAAAAAGCTGACTTCTTTTAACTTCAGAAGGATTAGTACTTTTATATTTCATCATTCGTTTTAAAGGTTTTTCACTAAAAAACACGACCCCATAAACAAATCCAACCAAGGACTGTCTAAAATCTTTCAGCATCCAGACTCTAAATTTTAATAGTTTAGATTGGCGGCTTATATTTTCTTTTGAAATCGAAACGCATGCTAACATTATCAAATATAGAGAGTCCCATTCTGTAAGCCTTTCATACTTTGTGAGGTTTTCTTTCATATGCTTAACATCAAATTTTTGAGCAGGACCTAATTTATAACTATCAAGTTCACCTAAAGAATAAGAAATCAAAGAATAAATATTTGAGTTATTTATTTGATAAAAAAGTTTTAACTCTTCAATCGTTTCATCTACTTTTTCATTTGTATAATTAATTTTTTCATAAATAGCATAAACAGGATCAATCTCAATTTTACTAAGTTGACAAAAGACAAGTAGCGAGATTGCATCGCGAGTAATTTCATTACTTATTTTTCGATAGCTACTTAATAAAAATTGGTAGATATTTGTATCCAAATATAGTACATATTCTATATCTTTAACATCACTATTGTATAGAAATTCACTTGGACTGTAGAAGCTTTCTTTATCTTCCAAATTAAAACTATGTACTATCCAATCTCTAACTAATAACTTTTCAATTACAATAGGTGTTTGAACGGGAAGTACGTACATGATTTGTTCCAATTTCAACAACCTTATTTATTTTTATTATCCTACCTTATAAAAGTTTAAACAAGTATACTTTTCATTAAAAGCCTTAGCTTTTGCATTTATACATGCCTTACCGCTTTGATGTGTCAGAGTATCTACAGAACTAAATTGAAATTGAATTTTATCGTGAAAAGTAGCGGAGCGGAGTTTCCAAAATACAACTATTWGAACGAAGTGAGTTTTGTGTTTTTAGGGAAAAAGAAAGTGAAGAGAGGGCGTCCAACAGCTTATCTGACTAGAAACTGCAGACTACACGAGCTTCTTTACTACTTTTATTCGCGGTCGAAGAAAGTAGAGACACCTTAAATAAAAAGTTGATACGCCAATATATATCTACTCTAAAATATCACTCTTTAAAACTGAACTTGTAAAAAAGGGAGGCTCTTATTGACTCATACGGTAAAAGTATTCGTCTTGCTTCGTCTTGGACACCATTGATGCCCAATTACAAAATATTACCTAAAACTATTTCCCTCTTCCAATATATTTACCACATATAGCTGAGCCACTACCTTTACATACATACCCTTTACCTAAGCCTGTTCCTTTTTCTCTACATGCAGTTGCTTTCCAATCATAACCATAATGTTCAAAGTTACCTCGTTTTACAGTAAAATCATAGCCTGAGGATTTACATTGCTTCTCTAGGTTATCTTTTATCGCGTACTTTAGATTACTTTTTGCACTTGCTTCACTACTAGCAGTACTAAAGATTAGAGTTGAAGCAGACTCGTCTAGTCTAATGACTTTATTATAGTCAGAGTAAACATACCCACATTCACCTTTTGGTGCTGGGCCTGTACTTTCAAACCTACCTGTACATGCTTTCTTTTTCCTTTGCTTCTCTTCTGCTCTAGCATATTCTCTTTTACGCGCTTCATTTATTTTCTTCTGTCTTTTCCCTTCCCTTTGTTTCACTTCTTGTTGTGCAAGTAGCCTTCTTTCCTTAAGCCTTTGAGCTTTTCTTTCTCTTTGACGTTCTCTTTTTAATCTTTCTTGTCTTTGTCTAGTTTTTCTTGCTCTGTCTTCTTTCTCTAAAGAAAGCTGTGCCTGTCTTCTATTATTAATCTCTTTTTGTCTTTCATACTTTTGTCTAGCTCTTCTTTGCCTTTCTTCTCTTTCTCTTTGTATTCTATTAGCCGTATTTCGACTGTCTCTCATACTATCGTTTATCATTTCATGAGCACTTTTACCGCCATAGTTTTCTTCTTGTATTTGATTCAAACCACTCAGAATACCACTTGCCCAACCACTTGTTTGTGCAGGCTGATTGTCTCTTCTACGTTCTTCTGCTCTTTCTTCTTCTCTTTGTACTTCTCTCTGCTCTTCTCGCTCCTGTTCTCGCATCCTTCTTCGCTGGCGTCTTAACCTACTGTCCATCTCTTCTTTTTCTCTTACAAGCGCTCTCTCATCTTTTAAATCCAGCCTAGCATAAGAGAGTTCTTTTCTGTCTGCATTTGTTTTTAGGTATTTTTTTGCCTTGTTAATATTCTTTTCGGCGCAGTAAAAGTTGCGATTTTTCGTACACTTATTTGCTCTTTGTATAGAATCTTGAAAATCAAGGGCATCTAGCATATCAAGTTTTTTTAATAATTTCATTCTCTTTTCAAACTGAGTGCTTGCCTCTGCATTTATCACAAACAACAGCATCAGCATCACACTAAATATACCCATTAACTTTCTTTTATTAACAACCATCTTTTCCATCCTTTTAGATTTCCCCTAAGCTTAAATATTTTTCAACATTTTTTTTACTTTCATTTACGTAATATGCTGAGACCTCAATGGCCCTCCAACTATCACTATCTATGTGTTCAAGTTCAATTTTTATTTTTTGCATCTGTTTTCCATTATCAGCTACAGAGCATTTGTTTAAAGTTTTTTTCTTAGCTAGTTTTTCAAATGTCGGTATCCCATCTTCTCTTTTGATCGGTTTCATTAATGCTGTAATCGGTTCTAACATACACTTAGAAAAAATCTTGAACTCTTCCTTATTTAACTGCTTCTTCATATGCCAATTAATTTTATCAATACTGTTTTTTTCAAAATAATATGCCATCTCGGCCATCAAATAAGATTCAAACCTAACAATAGATAGTTCTTCTAATAAGAGCTGCGCATCACGAAGATATTTTTCTAATTGTAGTCTTTCATAAAAAGTACGGTCAGCCTTACTCTCTTTGTATCTCTTTTTTGGATTCATGCTGATATATTCTTCTATATTATTAAACTTCGGCTCCAACATCGATTTTTTAACCACTTCAAGGGCTTCTTCATACACAGGTCCAGTATTTGGAAAGAAGTATCCCTCTGCTTCAGCCTTACTCAAATCTTCTAAGCTTTCATGTTTCGTTAAATCATTTTTTTTCAGCTCTGAGAARAAGTTATCCGGTCTCCAATATACTTCACTAAGATCAGGGTTATCTGAAAACTCTTTCCATGTGGTCTTTAAAAAATTCTGCATTAATGTAGAACAGTTTTTAGTCAAAAACTTATAATCCCCTGCATATGCCCAATGAATCTCAGACATAGATCTCACTATATCTTCCCTCTGTTTTTCATTTAGTTTTAAAGGAAGTGAATAAAGATCACGAAATTCGCCTATGGCATACTCTTTATAAACATCCATAAATTTATTTGCAAATAGATAGGCTCGGTAGTCACCTACAAGCCCTTTTAGCGTATCTATTTTCAATTCATTGATATGCGCTCTATAACCAAGTACTATATGCTCATACAGATTTGTATTACACCCTGCTTCACTATAATCATCAATAGGACAGACAATTAATCGCATTGAGATATGCCCAAATTTAGATATTATCCCCTCACCATTGCCTGCAAATAAAATATGAATTGAACTGACTCGTTTTGGGTCTATCCACACTACCTTGCTAAGCCCTTTTTTTGATAATACTGAAAATGGAACCTCTTTTTCACACGATAATACATCACCTTCTTTATCATATCTCTCTTGAAAATAACTGTAATACATAGGCTCCTTGCAAAGGTAGTCTGTATCACTCAAATACTTGGACAAGTTTGATGCAAACAGAGTTGATAGCTCAGTGTTATTTTGAGAAACCATACCTGCAATATTTTCAAATTTCTCATCTACTGACAGTTCTTCTGTATTTGCTTCCAGGATAAAGTCAAACCACACTTTTTGCATAGAGTTTTTCTGAATTCTTAGCTTGCTACTGAGAATACTCGAATTTAATTCTTCTTCTATTGCAAGCTGAAGTGCTTGAGGTTGAAGCTTTAAAAGTTTATATATCTCATCTTTTTCCACTTTTGAGAGAAAATGAAGTTTTGGACTTTTGTAACTACATCCGGTGAAAAAAACAAGTAAAACTAAATAAAGTATTCTTGACATTTTTATCTTGCACTTAAAAAAGTTTTCTCTTTAGGCAGCTTTAGCTCATACTTTTGTTTGTAAGCCTTTGCAATCATAGAGTTTGGATTTTTCCATTGAGAGGCCCTTGCCTTTAACTGATTCTCTAGTTTTATCTTTTCTGTAATATTAAATGGAGTCGTTATTAAATCACTTAAAATTGAAGTAGCGATTGGAATAGGAGAAGTAATTAGAAAGATAGGATTTTTCTTTACTGATTTTTTTGAATCTTCAATAATACCCTTAGTATTTGAAAAAAAGTCTAGGTTTTTCAATCTTCTTCTTGTTTCTTTATTTTTTACTTCTTTATTTTCTTTTTCAAGTTTTTCACTTTCAATCATCTCAATTTTTTTATACCATTTTTGAGACTCTGAAGCGCTCTGYTTTATACCTCTTCCTTCTGCATAAAAACCTGCTATCTTCTTCATGGACTCTATGTCCCCAGTATTAGCTCTACTTAAGAAGATACCCGCTTCTTTTTCTTTCCACATCTGTGCTTTTGAACTGTCCTTGTCTACACCCAGTCCTTTAGAATAAAAATATGCTATTTTTGACATAGATTCTGTATTCCCGGCCTGTGCAGATTCTAATGTTGACATCGCCCTATTTTTTTCTTCAGTATTTTTGGCCTTACTTCTCCAAAAATTCGACTTTTCTGAACTTTTAGCTACTCCAAAACCATTAGTATAATTTTTAGCCATAGCTTTCATTTCCGAAATATTTCCATTTCTTGCCCTAGACAAAGTAGCTTTAGCTCGTGATTTTTTCGCAGATCTGGTCAATTGAGCTTCGGATAAAACCACTTCTATTCTTTTAGCAGAACCGTCTGCAAGGCGTAGATATTTCACAAAAACGCTTTCATGATCCCTGCCAACCTTTAAGACTGCTCGTATCCTTAGATCACCCGATTTTACAAAAAGGGTTGAAGGACACTTGTCCTTATACTTTCCATTTATATATATACTTGCACCTAGACTAGACTCTTCACAGCTTATACGTAACACCGATTCTGCATGTAATACAGTTGACATTATCGCTGTCAATAAAGCTAGGCTTCCAATTTTTATTTTCATTTATTTTTTCCACTCTTTCACATTATTGTTCTATACTCTTATATTAAAAACTTATATTATCAAATAAGTTGTTAAAAAAAGATTCGGTTTAAGTAAAAATTTTAATAGGAAGTTTTGATAGATATTAAAGTTAACACGAGAGAAGTAATGTTCCCAAAATATTTGAGAACACATTTTAATGTAGTTTAAAACTGAGGCTGTAAAAAAGGAATGATTTGTTTTTTACGGCTTAATACACCTGGTAGCCATACTTGGTCATTTTCAAGTTTAATATCAAAGGCTTTCTCAATCTTAGATGCATCATCAGAAACCACTAAAACTTGTGAACCTTCTGTCATAATATCTGTTAAAAGAAGCATACAAGTATGTAGGTTGTCATCTTTTTTAAGTTCTTTAAGATCGGCAAACAAGTCCTCTTTCATATTATCAAAAACCGATAAGTCAACTACTTCAAGTTGACCTACTCCTACTTTTACAGAGCCCATATCGAATTTTTTATAGTCTCTTGTTGTTAAATCTCTTGGACTTGCACCTTGAACTTCTGACTTAACAATAAACATTTCCATACCAAGGGCTTTATAATCTTCAATGCCAGCCGTTTCTGCTAATTGCTTACAAATCTTTGTGTCCATTTTTGTACAGGTTGGTGACTTGAAAATTACTGTGTCTGAAAGAATCGCACATAACATCATTCCTGCTATGTCTTTAGGGATTTCTACTTCGTGGTAGTCAAACATTTCTTTAATAATAGTATTTGAACAACCGACAGGGCGAATCCAACATTCTAAAGGAGTGTTAGTAGTTAGGTCCCCTAGTTTATGGTGGTCAATAATTCCAACAATAGTCGCTTCTGATATGTCTTCAGGAGCTTGAGCCTTGTCTGAAAAATCTAAGATATAAACATCTTCGCCTGCGTAAGAAGTTTTAAGTTCTGGAAGTGTGCCATTGAACTTGTTTAAAATAAATTCTGTTTCAGGAGAAATTTTACCTTGACGTGTAGGAATAGTGTCTTCGCCTAACTTGTTTTTTAAGTATGAAAGAGCAATGGCTCCAACGATAGAATCTGAATCTGGATTAGTGTGACCGAAAACATAAGTTGACATAAAAGACCTTCTTTATAATTATAATTGCGGAATTATACTCAATTTCTAGGTTATTTTCTTTTTTGTTTATTTTCTTGAGAGCTTAACGAGGTAAAGCACCCATTTTTCCACCCTGCATTTGAGACATCATATTTTGCATATCCTGCATCCCTTTTTTACCAGAAAACTTTTTAGCCATTTTAGAAGCATTTTTAAACTGCTTAAGCACACGATTTACATCCATCGCGTCCATTCCACAACCACCAGCAATTCTTTTCTTTCTTGAATTGTTTAGTAAGTCGGGATTTTCTCTTTCTTTCATGGTCATTGAAGACACCATAGCCTTGATGCTTTTAAGTTCACCAGAATTTTCAAGATCAAAGTTTTTAAGCGCGTCACCCATTGCACCCATTCCAGGTATCATTCCGATGAGAGACTTCATACTACCCATCTTCTTCATGCTTTCCATTTGTTCTAAAAAGTCATTAAAGTTAAATTGGCCTTTTTTAATCTTACGTGTTAATTCTTTCGCTTTTTTCTCATCAATAATATTCGCTGTTTTTTCAGCTAGACCTTCGATATCACCATAACCCATAAGACGGTTAACAATCCTGTCAGGAATAAAGACTTCAAGGTCTGGCATTTTCTCACCATTACCAATAAAACGAAGTGGTACTTGAACCTGAGAAGCAATACCTAAGGCAACTCCACCCTTAGCGTCACCGTCATACTTAGAAAGGATAACCCCATCTATTCCGATTTGTTCATTAAAGCTTGCAGCGGTTCTAACTGAATCTTGACCGGTTAATGAGTCTGCTACATAAAAAACTTCATCAGGTTGTACTGCATTTTTTATCGCTTTTAATTCACCCATTAATTCTTCATCAATGGCTAAACGTCCCGCCGTATCAATTAAAAGGACATCATAAAGACCCGCTTCTGCTTTTTTTCTTGCACCTAAGGCAATTTTTACAGGATCTGTTTCATTTTCATCATGATATACATCTACTTCTACAGATGCACCCACTTGAATAAGTTGTTCAACTGCTGCCATACGTTGTAAATCCGCCGCAGCTATCAGTACTTTTTTCTGCTTATTTTTTAAATAAAGAGCTAGTTTACCCGTAGTCGTTGTCTTACCCGAACCTTGTAAACCCATCATTAAGATAGTGGTTGGCGGCTTAGATCCAAAAACAAAACCTTGATGTCCAGGTACTAAAAGAAGTTCGTGTAAACGTTTTTGCAGTGAGTTTAAAAACTGGTCTTTTCCAATACCTGCAGTTTTTACATCTTCTTCAACATCTCCTAAAAGTTGTTTCACAACCTTATGGTTAACGTCAGCTTTTAAAAGGTTTTTCTTAAGTTCAGTAAGTGCTTTTTTAAGTGCCTTTTCATCATCATGAAAACGAATCTTTTTAATAGCAGAGGTAAATGAAGAGGTAAGTGTATCAAACATATATAGTTCCTAGCAAAAAATTATTGTGCAATTATATTAGAAGCTTACTTTAGAGGCTCTTAGATATCACTTTTGAGAAGGTCTTTAATGTATTCGGGAACAATTGGGCGCATAACTGCTAAAAGTGGAATGCTATTTCCAGAATCATCTACGGCAACAAATTTAAACTCAGCCGAAGTCACCTCTTTTTCTTCATTAGTAATGTTATCGACTACTCTCACTTGAACATCAATAACAATTGAGCTTCTACCTAGTTTAACTATTTCAGTATATATGCAATAAACATTTCCATTAAACACAGGCTTTTTAAAATGGATTTCTGAAACCATCACGGTAACAGCCTTCCCTCGAATCATACTTTCAACCGCAATACTACATGCCTTATCCATCTTTGACATTAACCAACCACCAAAAACATTACCTTGATGATTTAAATCTGATGGAAAAACACGACCCTTGAGCGAAAGTTCTTGCATCTTAGTCTGTACCCCCACCAATATGCTTATACTCTTTAGGCTCAGGTGAGATAAACTCACGTCCTAAAAGTTTCATTTTATGGGCATGTAACATCATACGTCTTGCCTTACGTCCACCATAAAGTTCATCTCCCATAATAGGTAAGTTTTCACTTCTAAGATGCACACGAATTTGGTGAGTACGACCTTGATGAATGACGAGGCGTACCTTTGACTTATGGTTTWCAACCATTAGAGGGAAGACTTCCGTTCGCGCAGGCTTACCCTTTGCTGCTGAAATCTTTGACTTTGCCTTATTATTTTGCTTCTCTGTTAAGATAGGCTTATTAATCTCAAATGGCTCAATCACATCACCATCTACCCATGCGATATACTCTTTATAAACTCTATCATGTTTAAACTCTTCAATGGCTTTTAAACGAAAGTCTTCATCCTTACAAAGAACGAGAACCCCAGATGTTTCTCTATCAAGACGGTGAAGTAATCTAGCATCAGGGTACTTCTTTTCTATCTCTTCTGAGTTAATAAAAGCAGGCTTATCAATAACTATCATCTCTTTATTTTCATAAATAACCTTGACCTTATCAATCGTTTCAAGGCGAAATTTCGTTTTTTCTGAAAGCATTCCTCTGGCTATCATTACTTTTCTATTACCTACATAAACAATACCCTTGTCTATCATGTCTTTTGCTTTGGAATTAGAAATTCCTTCTTGTATGGCTAAAAGCTTATATGCTTTTTCTTCTGTAAACTTACTCATTTTAATTACTTCCTTTAAATTCGATTCTATTTCTTCCATTTTCTTTTGCTCTATACAGATATTCATCTGCTCTTTTTATGGCCTCATCACATCTACCTGATTCAGAATCAGCAATACCTGCTGAAAGTGTAAACTTAATAATACTTCCATTTTCATCACTAAACTGGGCTTCTTCTATCTCTTTTCGCAGCTTATTAAGTAGTAAGACGGCCTTATTTATACTTAATCCTGGAAGGATGATTAAAAACTCTTCTCCCCCCATACGAATGATATTTTTCATATCAAAATGACTCAATAAATGTATGGCAAAAAACCTTAGGGCTAAATCACCTGTATGATGCCCATACCTATCATTTATCTTTTTAAAATGGTCTATATCAACTATGGCTAAGGAATGTTTCTCTTGCTTGTCTTTTGAAAGTTCTTCTAAACGTGAATGCATATAATAACGATTATGCAATCCTGTTAAGTGATCTGTTGAAGCCGCTTTTTGAGCGCCTTTTAACATTTCAAGATTATTTAGACTAAGATTAATACGGCAAAAAAACTCTTCTTTTGAAAAGGGCTTGAGTATATAATCATTTGCCCCCGCCTTTAAAAACCTTGCAATAATGGACTCTGTTCCTAGGGCTGAAAGAGTAATAATAGGAAGTTGATCAATGGAATACTTCTTTCTTAGTTTTTTCAATAAGACTAAGCCATCCATATTGGGCATATTATAGTCTGTAATGACAAGATCAATCCCGTGAGGATTTTCTTCCATTACCTTAAGCGCCTCAACCCCATCCTTCGCAGTTAAAACATTCAGACGTTGTACCTTCAAAAGTGATATTATATGTTTTCGCACTGGTAGGGAATCTTCAACTACAAGAACTGTTATATTTTCATTTGTATTTATTCTATGTATCACATTAAGTAAATAAGAAAAATCAGAACTATCACTTTTGATGATATAGTCAATTATTTCTAAAGAAGTAATCTTTTTACGTGTGAGTTCATCTTCAAAATCTGTTGTTACGATAATGTTATTATGATTTAGAGCAATCTCTTCTATCAACTCACCCTCAGAGTCTGGTAAGATAAGGTCAATAATTAAAAGCTCATATTTATTATTTTTAATTTTTTCTCTAGCTTCTGCTGCGGTTGCTACTAAGTCAATTGTATACGAAAATCTTTCAATTATAGCCTTTTGCATCACCTTTGCAAAAAACTCATTATCTTCAACAATAAGAATCTTAGACATAATCACAATCCTTGATTAATCTTTTAATCTCATGCAAGTCGACCTTATCATCTATACTCGATGAAGGCATATCTAAGGCCTTAGCAAAGGCCTGTGCTAATTCATCATTTTCTATCAGTTGTGCATTTTTAACATACTTGAAAAGTTCTTTTTGATTAAATATATTTTTACCCGAAATCACCTTGCATCCAAAGGCAATAGGTTCTAGCGGATTGTGCCCACCTATAGCTGCGAATCCCCCACCTAAAACAGCTATATCACTTACTGCGTAGATGTTGTTTAGCTCCCCCATCTTGTCTATTAGAATTAGGTCACTTTCTAGGCTTGAACTTTGCGAAAAACGTGAAAGAGACAGATCATTATTTTTCGAAAATGATTTCATTAATTCATACACCTTTTCAAAGCGTTCGGGATGTCTTGGCACTATAATAAGATGAAGTCTTTCATTATGTATCTTTTTAAATTCTAAAAAGGCCTTAATGATAAGTTCTTCTTCCCCTTCATGGGTGCTTCCTGCGACTATACTTAGTCCACTAGCCTTAGTATACTCTCGACTCGCTTCAATCACTTGGGCCAACTTAATATTACCTATAACTTTTAAGTTTGTAGCTCCTAATGATTCAAAACGTTCTTTGTCAACCTTACTTTGTACATAAATCAAGTCCACATATTTGAATAATCTTGAATAAAACCATCTCATCTTCAGATACTTTCCATAAGACCTATCCGAGATACGTGCATTTAAAAGTACTGTTTTTGTACCTCTTGCCTTTGCACACACAAAAAGCATGTACCAAAGCTCTGCTTCTAAGACAATGAGTAGTCTTTGCTTATTTTGCCAAAAAGGCATGAATAGTTCATAGGGTAGGTATCTTACCTGAGCTTTCTTATAAACTGAAGCAGCTGAAAACCCCGTATGCGTAATAACAGAGATATTCACCTGAGCCTTTGTAATATCTTCAATTAAAGGAGAAAGTGCCTTGGCCTCACCTAAAGAACAGGCATGAAACCAAATTCCTGCCTTGGAAAAAGATGGAGTTTTATTTAAGAAAAAACGTGAGGGAAGTGATGCCTTATATTTTTTCTTAAAAGAATAAACTAAAATCACAGGTAATGAGATAAGGTATATAAGAACACTTATAAGATAGTAAAGAATAAGAAATGGGGTTCTCAAGGTGTTGGCCTCGCTAGTTCAATGCATCACCCAAGGGTGATGAGGGTTTGAGATTTGGCAACAGCTAGTTAAGCTGTAGCTTCTTCATTTTCAATATATAAGATACGTCCACAGTGAGGACAGGTTGTAATCTCTTCGCCTTTGATAACATCAGCGTAAGTCTTGTCATTAATTGTTAAGAAACAACCATAACATGCTTGGTTTTCAACCTTAACAGCAGTTGTGTTTTTAGCCCAACGACGAATCTTTTGATAAAAAGAAAGACCTTTTTGATTCATGTCAGAAATAAGCTTGTCTTTTTTAACAAATACTTTTTGACGTTCTGCATTGATAGTTGTTAAAACCTTATCAACCTCAGCCTTAATTGTTTCAGTATTTGATTCTGCTTCAGTAATAGTACCTTTTTGCGCTGCAATAAGGTCTTGTTTTGTTTCAATTACTTTTTCTAAACGAGCAATTTCTTCGTTTGCGAAGTTTACTTGTTCTTTTGCAATCTCTTCTTCAAGTTGAAGTGATTTCATTTCACGTTCAGTTTTGATCTCTGAGCTCTTTTTTGCATTTTCTGTAAGTTTATCAGTAAGTTCTGCAAGATGAAGTTCATTTTTTTGTTTTTTTACTGATTCCGTTGCAATTTCTTCTTCTAAAGCAGAAATTAATGCTGAAATACTCTCTTTTGTAGCAAGTACAGTTTCGTATTTATGATTTGCCTCTTCAATACGTGGTTCAAACGCATCAATCTCTTTGTCGATTTTTGACAAGTCTACTAGCTGTTGTAGGTGCTTATTCATTATATTCCTTAGATGGGTAAACCCTAAATGTATGTAAAAGGGTTCTTTGATGATGAAATTATAACGCTTATTCCTAAATTAATCAAATCTTTTGCTAAAACTTCGCCAAAATACTTCTCACTTTCAAAATGTCCTATGTCAATCATGGATAATCCCATGGTTTTTGCTTCCATCGCGTCATGATATTTAATGTCCCCTGTTAAGAAGCAATCTGCCTTAATAGTCTTCATTAAAGAGGCCCCAGCCCCTGTTGTTAGGGCTACTGTTTTTATTCTCTCATGACACTTAATGCATTTTATATGCTCTAAGCCAAGTTTTGAAGATATTTCTTTGGCAAAGTCATTAAAATCTTGTTCTACTTTCATATAAGCAACAAAACCTTCTTTTTTGACAATTTCATAACCCAAAATCTCTTTTGCCACATAAGCATTCAAATGAGTTTGGTCAAAATTAGTGTGCATTGCAATATTAGATATATTTTTTTGAAGCATAATTTGTAAAAGTTTTGCAGGATATTGATTAAACTGAAGCTGTTTTAGACCACCAAATATAATGGGGTGATGCGTAATAATTAAGGTGTCTTCTTTTAAAGATTCTAAAAGTTCTTCATCAATATCTATGCTTAACACGACCTGCTTAATCTCATGTTTCCAGTCCCCTACTAGAAGACCTGAATTATCCCATGATTCTTGAAGTTCAAAGGGTGAAATTTCGTCTAGTACCTTATATATTTCCTCAACTGTCATACTTATCCCTGTATTTATCTATTTTCTAATAACATATATGCTAAATTAACCATTACTATTTTATACTAGTTCAAATTAAACCTTTACAAGATTAAACAATGAAACCTATATTTTTACTTTTTCTTCTACTTGCAAGGCTTCTTAGTAGATATATTTAGGCATGTCTTTACTCAAAAAGGATATGTGGTTAATTATACTAGCTCTAGGTCTTATGAAAAAGCTATTGTGAATGTTAGCAACAACGCCTTAAATACTCTCATTGGAGATACTACGTAGGAAGCACCTGACTTTATCTTTACGACACGTCCTATGGCTTATTCTTATGATGTTATCATTATTCCTAAAGATTCTACTTGGAAGTATATCTTTGAAGATTCTTTGAATGATCTTATCCTTGGATATCTTAAAGGATATGAATATGAAAAATGTATCTCTAAGCACCACAAGAATAATACATATATAAAAATATTATATATTATGTTTAAAAATATAAATTTTCCTAAAATTTATATTTCCTATTCTATACTTACATAAACTATAGAGGCAAAAATGCAATATATACTTTTATTTTTTATTTTATTAACTACCTCTATCCAAGCCAGTGTTCTAAACTTAAGTGCTGAAGAAAACTGTCCCTATGCCTGTAATGACCAGGCAAAGGATAAAGGTTTTGTAGTTGATATTATTACTCAGGTATATAAGCAAGTTGGGTATGAGGTTATTTACACCAGTTCAAAAGATTATAAACCCATGCTTGAAGGCTTAGAAAAAGGGGAATATGATCTTATGATTGGCGTAAGTCCAAGCAAAGACACTAAGCTTATTTATATGAAGAAACCTTTGGGATACACTCATAATGTTATTGCAATGCCTAAGTATTCTAAATGGACCTATAGCTCTGACAATGACTTAAAAGAACTTCAACTCGCCGTGATAAAGGAGTTGATTTATTCTGAGGCTCTTACTAAACATATAAAAAAGTTTAAAAGACATCCCTCAAAGATTCAAATACTTTCTGGTCATCTTGCACGAAAACATAATCTAAAAAAACTACGTTTTGATAAGGTTACGGCCATTATAGATGATAGAGTTTCCCTTCGCTATTTTTATTTTTTAAAGAAAAAGCCCTTTGGCTTTAAAATTGTACATACCTCTGAGTCAATGCCTATACATATTGCTTTTGCGCCCAAGGGATATAGAGCCAAAAAATATGCAACACTTTTATATAAAGGTCTGAAAAAACTTAAGGGAAGTCAAGAACTTAAGGATATTATGAAGAAGTATGGTCTTAGCGAAGGATATATAAGACCTATAAGACCAAATAATTAATAGCTTCGTTTTTGACGTTTACAGCGGATAAAAACTGCCTTATCATGTGAAAAAGGATCATCTTTTTTCACTTCAAATATACCCACCGCAGAAATAAGATCCATAAGCTTGTTATATCCATAGTTTCTTGGGTCAAAGTCAGCCTGTCTATTGGCTAAAGTTTGAGAGATATGAGTAAGATAAGACCATCCCGAATGATCTGCTGTATCTTCAACAACATTTCTAAGAAGAACCATTAAAGATTCATTCTTTGTAATATCAATTTTAACAGGACTCTTAACAGGACTTTTGACAGGACTCTTAGCCGGACTCGATTTTTTTACTTTTCTAAGGTTTTCTGTATAAATAAACTTATCACAAGCGGCTAAAAATGCCTTTGGCGTTTTCTTTTCACCAAAGCCATATACAGATAAACCAGATTCACGAATACGTTGAGCTAAACGTGTAAAGTCAGAGTCTGATGAAACAATACAAAAGCCATCAAGTTTTTCCGTATATAAAAGGTCCATTGCGTCAATAATCATTGCAGAATCTGTCGCATTTTTACCAACGGTATAGCCAAACTGTTGCATAGGCTGTATCGCGTGAGAAAGAAGATGAGACTTCCATCCCTTTAGTCTTGTATCTGTCCAATCACCATAGATACGCTTTACAGAGGCAACTCCATACTTGGCAATCTCTTCCATAAGCGCTTCTATAATAGAAGGTTGAGAGTTGTCCGCATCAATAATAACGGCTAAGCTTTTTTGTTCTTTAATCATTAAGCTTCTCAAGTTCTTCTTTTGCATTTTCAAACTCTGGGTCAATATCTAAGGCCTTTTGAAACATCTCTTTAGCCTCATCAACCTTTCCTAGTGATAACATAAGGTTTGCATAATTAAACCAGGTGATTTCATAACTATCATCAATGTTCAGGGCTAACTTATAATGTTCTTGGGCTTCTTCATTCTTATTCATAAGGCCTAAAAGTTTAGCAATAGCATTATGTGTCGTATCATCATTTTCATCTATTCGTAAAGAGGCTCTGTAATATAAAAGTGCTTCCTCGTTTTCACCTTTCTTAGAAAGGATAAAGGCTAGTTTATTCATCCCTTCTGCTGTACTTGGGAAGTCTTTAACAATGCCTTCTAAAAGTTCTTTTGCCTTATCAACATTATCATCCATATATTCTTTATCTGCTTCTTGCACACGTTCTTCAAAGCTAGGAGCTAGCTCGGCTACTTCCATCTCTTCTACTTCGACCATAGACTCAGGTTCTGCTTCTTCATCTATATTTTGAATATGCATATATACCTGATAGGCGAAAAAAGCGGCGGCGGCTAACATTATAAGTTGAAAAATACTCATTTATAAAATCCATTTATAGKYTTWWWAATWMYARCKARRTKCTYWTWATWTRMKKSMYWAWRMWRWYKNNCCTYKATNTTTMAKYWYSNCTTWKNGAMNNAATWMARRWKYTAAGGATTAAAAGTATCTCTACGCAATTGGGTATAATTTAGAAAAATATCAGGATTCTCTTTATGGATGATATGTTAAATAACTTAGAAACTTACGGTTATGTTGTACTCTTTTTATACTCTTTTGGTGGGGGTTTTGTAGCACTTATGGGTGCGGGTGTACTTTCTTATACGGGGCATATGGACCTTACAACCTCTATTTTAGTTGCCTTTGTTGCCAACTTTATCGGGGACATGGTTCTTTTTTATATGGGACGTTATAATAAAAAAGAGGTAATGGTTTATATGCATAAGCATAAACGTAAGCTTGCACTTTCGCATATACTTATGAAAAAACATGGTTCATGGGTAGTGTTTTTACAAAAATATGTTTATGGAATCAAAACCTTAATACCCTTAGCCATTGGTATTACAAAATACGACCTAAAAAAGTTTGCCATTTTAAATCTTATTGCGGCTGCTTTATGGTCTGTAGTCATTGGTTTTGGCTCATTTATGGCGGGAGAAGCAATACGTTCTGCTTATGAAGTAGTTGCTCAAAAACCTTGGATAGCACCATTAGTTCTTCTAAGTATCATTTCTGTAATTTGGTGGTATTTAAGCGTAAAAACCCGTAAGAAAGACTCTTAAGCTATCTTACTAATTTTTTTGTATGATACTGGCATTTAGACACACGCTTAAGCATTGGATAAAATTCTTTATCATCTTCTGAATAATGATTATACGAGGCCGTACCATCATCATCAAGACTGACACTTACCACTCTACCCACCGTTATAGCTATCCATGAAATTTCCGTATTTACTTCTTTTTCTCTTTGTGCATTAGGATCTCTAACTAGATAGTTTTTCTTGTCTTTGTTGTTTCTAATTATATAAGCAAAAATATTCGAGCCTTTTTTACCTATCTTATGTAAGATTTCTCCTTCTATATGAACTTTTTCACCCGTTGAAGGAGCAGAGCTTACAGATTCACCACATTCAGAGGCAACCATTTTATTATAAGCAAGTGCATTCATACGGTAGGCTTCTTTTTTAAGACGCTTATCCTTTGCTCTATTAAGTGCTTGTTGTTGCTTTATAACAGCTTTACGTGCCTTTTCTTCATTTTCTTCTTTATTTATCCAAAAATCATAATATTCATAGGACTTATATCTTTGTGTCCCATTTAGAGCAAGATGATTCTTTTTGATAAAAAACATCTCCTCTTTTGTTGGAGAAACTTCTAAAATTGGAAATAAAACGGCAAAACTTTCTTTATGATTATTTATTAAACACTTTTGAGAAGAGATAACCATCTCTTTAAGTATATAAGCTTTTTGATTATCCACCTGACGTAGTTTTGAGATATATTCTAAGGAAAGATCATTATCTTGATATTCATCTGCCATATAACCTGAGACTGAACTATAATTTAATTGTTCCACATACTCATGACATTTTCTATTAACCTTAGCTAATTCAGGCGCATCAAGTTTTATAACCTTTTGACAAGACTCTTGAAAGTTATAAAGAGGCTCAGCAAAGTCAGAAAAGGCCTTTGGATGCTTATTAAATTTCTTATTCATAAAAGATACAGCCTCAGAAGGAAGAACATCTTCTTTTATAAGAACACCAATAGTATTATAAGACAAACCTGTTTTTTTCCAATGAGAGGCACGTTTAGGAGACAAACCTAAGGCTTTCCAATCCTGCGCTTCTACAAGGTTTATACCAAGGTCTGTCCAGCGTTTATCTTCAGCTTTTTGTTCTGCTATTCTTTCTTTTTCATATGGGTCAAGCTGGAAAGAAGACCTATTTGTTCTTTTATATAATTTGTCTTTTCTATGTTCTAAGTTTTTAACACTATTTCCAAAATTACTATTTTGACGTTTTTGCATTTGCATACGCATCGTATCAAATTCAGAAGGCTCAGAGTTATCTACACATGCGCTTAAAAGAAATAAAGACAGACTAAGAGAGAAAACACGAAAATACATAAACATCCTTAAGGTAAAAAAAAATAATTATTATAGTATAGCCCGATATGTAAGAATAAACAAGAAGGATTTATATATATAGATTTTTAGTGCTTGTATCAAGAAATATAATTCTTGATACAAGTTTGAAAAGATAAAGTTTGAACTTATTCAGCGACTCTTGGACCGGCTTGTGAATAATCAAATTCAGAGCTTTCATCATCATATCGCTTGAAGTTTTCAATAAACATTTCAGCTAACTTATCGCGGGTCTTATCAAAGGCATCTTTATCTTCCCATGCATTACGAGGATTAAGAACAGCTGTTTCAACACCATGAAGTGTTTTAGGAACTTGTAAACGAAATGTTCTTGTTACATCAAATTCACACTCATTAATAGAACCATCTAAGATACCATTAATACAAGCACGTGTATTTTTGATTGACATACGTTTACCAACACCATAAGCACCACCTGTCCAACCTGTGTTAACCAAGTAAACATTTACATTATGTTGATCAATTTTTTCACCAAGAAGCTTTGCATATACTGTTGGATGAAGAGGTAAGAAAGCCTCACCAAAACAAGCAGAAAAAGTAGCAACAGGTTCAGTAATACCACGTTCAGTACCTGCAACCTTAGCGGTGTATCCTGATAAAAAGTAGTACATTGCCTGTTCTTTTGAAAGCTTAGATACAGGAGGCAAAACACCAAATGCATCGGCTGTTAAAAAGATAATGTTTGTAGGATGACCTGCTTCTAAGGTCGGTACATGATTTTCGATGTGCTCAATTGGATAAGAAACACGTGTGTTTTCAGTCTTAGACTTGTCAGTATAATCAATAACACCCTTATCGTCAATAACAACGTTTTCAAGAAGTGCACCCTTACGAATAGCACCAAAGATTTCAGGTTCACTGTCTGCATCAAGGTCAATAACCTTCGCGTAGCATCCACCCTCAAAGTTGAAAACACCATGTTCATCCCAACCATGTTCATCATCGCCAATAAGTGCCCGATGAGGGTCCGTTGATAATGTTGTTTTCCCTGTTCCAGATAACCCAAAGAAAAGACAGGTATCTCCATCTTTACCAACATTAGCCGAACAGTGCATTGCCATTTTCTTTTCAAGTGGGAGCCAGTAGTTCATCATAGAGAAGATACCCTTCTTCATTTCACCACCGTACCAAGTACCACCAATAATAGCAATATTCTCTTCAATATTAAAAAGAACAAATACTTCAGAGTTCATACCCATCTCTTCCCATTTGTCATTCACTGCCTTACAAGCATTTAAAACAGTAAAAGCTGGTTTAAAGTCTGCTAGGTCTTCTTTTTTAGGACGGATGAACATATTTTTAACAAAATGAGACTGCCAAGCGATTTCAGATACAAAACGAACAGAACGCTTTGAAGCAGCAGATGCACCACAATATACATCTGTTACGTAAATATCTTTGTTAGATAATTGTTCTTTAGCTACACCTAAAAGTTCTTGAAAGATTTCATTGCTAATAGGCTTATTTACATTTCCCCACGAGATGTACTTATTAGACTCTTCTTGATCAACAAAATACTTATCTTTTGGGCTACGTCCCGTAAAGATACCAGTATCAACTGTTGTTGCACCGTTTGTTGTCATCTTACATTCGTCATTTTTAAGTTCGTGATCGATTAACTCATCAAAGTCAAGGTTATAAAAAACCTTTCCTATATTATCTAACCCTAAATTTTCAAGACCTGCTGGATTCATGTTGATTGATACCTTATTTATGAATTTTTAGATAGTTAATATCTAATCTGTTTATTTTCATTTAAATGAAAACAACATCTTAAGCTTTTTAATTGGCGAAATTATAGCGATTCCTATCCTAAATCCAAAGAAAAAAACCGTTTTTTTCAAAGAAATTTCATATTTTGCCAATAAGTTAATTTATTTTAATAATAACAGTTAATAATACAATCCGTTTTTTAAAGTATTCTAAAACAGATAATTTAGCTCCATACGCATTTCTGTATGGTCTATACTTACATCATTAATTTCATCAACATACTGAATTCTTAAACGAGCCGAAAGATTTGGTACTGTCTTTATCTTTTTAATTAAACCAAAATAATATAAATAAGCATCATTTTTACTTGTTTTATCTTCATCATAATCTTCATGGGTATACGAGAAGTAGCTTCTCAAGCCTTCTATTATCTTTCCTTTTCCAAAGTCATAGGCATAACACAACCTATAGGTCTTGGTATTAGCCACCCAATTATATCTAGCCATCTCACGGGTGTATCCAGAGGTTACGAAACCTCTCCATGGTGTTATAAAATCAGCCTCATTCGCAATTTGTGTATATCCTAAAGATACAGATCCGGCTCCTTTTTCTAAAATAAGGCGCAAGGCTGTCATATATGTATCCACGCTATCAGGATCTATATAAGCATCTCTTACTACTTTTAATCCACCGTTAGTATCACTTGCAGCCAAACCTGTTAGTGAAGCGCCACCAATGGTACCCGCGCCATCATCAAACTGCTGAACATAACGCACTCCTGGACTTAATTTATAGCCATTTCCTAAATCAAACGTATAATTTAATTCAAGCATTCCTGTATAAAAGAGGTCTTCAAGGTATAAACCTGAAAATGTTACTTTTAACTTGGGTGTAAAAAGGGCATGTGTGTATCCATCAATGATTATTAAATCTGGATTTTCTTCCATTGAAGCTTGTTTGAAATTCTCGTAATTTAAACCAAGATGGGCTCCTGAATCATCATTTCCATTCCAAAGAGTATTACTGCTAGTGGGTGTGATATCTCTGTTATCAATCATAATTAAAGAATGAAAGTTATCATGGTCACGAAGCTTTTGACGTGTTAAATAAGCCATTCTTACACGTGTTTTATCAAGGTCTTTTGATTCTAAGGTAAGACCTTCAAAGGTATTTGGAATCATTTTAGAATCATTTGATTTGGTGAAAAAACTATTAAAAATAGACCTTCCAACTCTGGCTTTAACTTCGGCGCGTTCATACTGAAGATACGCCTGACCCAAGACTGCAAAAGATTTACCTTTTTCAGTAAGAGCGTTAAAACGGCTAATAGTGTCTTTTCCACCTTTTAAAAGGGCCACAGTAGAAGGCTGATTATCAAGTCCTGTACCCGCGCTTGTGTAGTATAGCCCTGTCGTTACAGAAAGACCAGCATAAGGTGCGGTCTTGTAAATCAAGCTACCACCCACACCTAAGATATTATGGTTTTCATGGGTGCTATCTTCATTCTCCCACTGATAAAAAAACCAATTTGTACGCAAACGTCCATAAAGCATACCCTCAGTAAAAATATCAGATAAAGAATCTACAGCAGAAGGAATAATCTTATAGTTTACAAAATAATTCGCTTGGAGGGTTTGCTTAGGCTTGTCCGCATTTGCCAAGGCACTAAGACTTAAGAGCACAAACAATAAAAACATCTTAAATGACTTCATCTACTCCCCCTTACTTAATAATGTAATACTATATGCTTTAAAAATTGCCAATAATTTATCTTCTTTTTTTATGTTTAATTTATTATAACTTGCATAGGTTATTTGCGCATTGATTATCTCATCATTACTCAAGCAGAGTTTTAATAAAACCTCATCTTCATGAATTATAATATCTTGAACCTTTGTGTGCAAGCGATTTCGACTACTAAGTTCTTTTTCATCAAGCTTACTAACAGATACCGATTCTGACTCTATTAGAACACAGACACTAGAGCCTTCTCTTAAGGAATTCACCTTGATAAAGTCCATAGGCACTTGAGCACTTATAATCTCACAACTATCAAGTTTTAAACTCACGCTAGCTCGATTTTCATGTTTATTTATGTGTATAAGCTGCGCATTTAAACGAGAAAATATAGAGTCCTGCATACTTCCATTATCAAGGAACTCAAGACTTCTATCTAAACTTTCAAGATGCTTTTGATGCAAGGCTTCTAACTCTTTAAAACGAAACATAAGCTCTTTTGCAAATGCGGTAACTATGGTTCCACCCCCACCTTTACCGCCACTTATACGTTGAACAATGGGCTTAGAACTAAGAAGATTCATCTTATCTATCCATGCCCATGCTGTCTTATAACTTATATCTAAGGCCTTTGCCGCCTTAGCCATAGACCCGTATATGATAATATTTTCAAGTAATTGAACTCTTTTAGGACTTAGAAAATCCTCTGAGTTCGCCCTTATATATATCTCTGATTCTAAGGAAAAAGCAATTTGATTCATAGGCGTAGTATACTTCAGTACATAAGGCCTTGTCAACTAATTTCACACAACTAAACAAGATATTTAAGCAAAAAATATAATTGTATTACATATAATTGCTAGTACAACTATATTTATGAAAGAATACCCATGCATAAACTAGAAGAATCCCTCGGTTTTCAAGTCAATATGACAGCCAATGCTATGAAAAACCGTTTTAACACATTCTTAAAACCTTATAATCTTACCTCAGAGCAATATGTCATTATGAAGTCTGTAGATGAAAATCCTGATATTAGTCCAACTGAACTTGCAGAAATAACCTTTAAAGACAAAACAACCATTACGCGTATGATTGACACCCTTGTTAAAAATAAGATGCTTGTACGTGTTCCTAAACTTGGGGACAGACGTGCCTATAAAATTCAATGGAGTTCAAAGGGAGAATCTGTAATGAAAGAAATCATGCCTATTTCTGAAGAGGTGATCTCAAAACTTCGCTCTCAGTTTTCTCAAGTTGAGCTTGAGAGCTTTTTAAATATCTTAGAAAAATTAAAACACACACCTTGTTTGGAGACACTTATATGAAACACTTACTAATCTTAATGCTTGCACTTGCACTTCCTCTTTTTGCAGCTGTCGTAACCGAGCCTATACAAAGAGGAGACATCTCTGTAAAACAAAGCTTCAATGGAACCCTAAGCTTCAATCAAAAATCTCGTTTGGCCTCAGAGAGTGAAGGAAAGGTAACAAGGCTTTATTTTGATGAGGGTGATTATGTTAAAAAAGGTCAGGTTCTTTTAGAAATAGATACAAAAATTTTAGATGCAAATATAAAGGCGACCAAGGCGTCTATTAAAGAGCTGGAGTTTTCCCTTCAAAGAGCCAAGCTTGACTTTAAAAGATATGAAGCCTTACTTGCAAAACAAAGTGTTTCAAAACAAAAATATGATGAATTTTATTTTCAGAAAATGCAGCTTGAACAAAAAAAGATTTCCCTAGAATCTTCTCTTGAAGCCCAAAATATTGCCAAAAACAAAAAACGCATCAAAGCTCCCTTTGCTGGTTATATTTCTAAAAGAAGTGTAGAAATAGGTGAGTGGCTAAAGGTTGGGTCTGAGGTAGCCTTACTTCTTAACCCCAATAAAATTGATATTATTATCCATCTTCCCTCTTCTTTCATAAATAATGTATCAAAAAACAAGACCATTATGGTGAGTATAAACGGAAAAGATTATAAAACTAAAATGATAGGTGCCTTACTCAGTGGAAATAAAAAAACACGCACCTTCCCTTTAAAACTTCGTCTTCTTCCTTCCAAAGACACCTTTTTTGATGGAATGCAAGCACGATTATCCTTAGAAAAGTCTAGTGTCTCAGATGTTTTACTCGTTTCACGAGACGCTGTGATTAAGCGTTACGGAAAAGATGTTGTTTTTATTGTAAAAGATAATAAAGCCCTAATGGTACCTGTTCGTATCATTACTTATGAGGGTAAAAAAACTGCTATCTCGGCTAGTGAACTTAAGGTAGGGGACAGGGTTATTATTAAAGGTAATGAACGCATACGTCCTAATCAAGAGATACGCAAATGATAAGATTTTCCCTTCTTAAACCTGTTGTTGTCACCGTAGGTGTTTTACTCATTTTAATCTTTGGTCTTATTTCTATGGACAGACTACCCAAACAACTGACCCCTAATGTTGTTCAACCCGAAATTTCGGTTAATACGGTGTGGCCTGGAGCTAGTCCTAAGGAGATAGAACGAGATATCATCCAAGAACAAGAGCTGGTTCTCAAAAACACTCCCGGTCTTATTAAGTATGAGTCTAAATCAAATGACAATAGGGGCTCATTAACCCTTACCTTTGAACTTGGTATAGATATTAATAAGGCCATGCTAGATGTTTCAAATAAGCTCAACGAGGTTGATAATTATCCTGAAAATGTTGAAAAACCTGTTATTAAGGCAACGGGAGAAAGCACCTCACCTGTCGTTTGGACCATGCTTCAAACCCTTGATGACAATCCTATTGATATAGACCATTATAAGACCTATATGGAAAATGAAATCAGGGAGCATTATGAACGTATCCCTGGTGTGGCTGAACTTTTTATGCGTTCAGGAACAAATGATGAAATGCAGGTCTTACTTAATTCGCAAAAGATGGCAGCCTATGGTTTGAGTATGGATAAGATAATTTCCATTATCCAAAGAAACAATATTGATATTTCCGCAGGTTCTATGGACGTTGCTAGAAGGTCCTATCGTATCCGAACCACTTCTCAATATAAAACACCACAAGACATTAAAGACCTTATACTCTTTTCTGATGGTTCCCAAGAAGTAAAACTGGGTGAAATAGCTCAGGTTCAGTACGGTTACTCAAAAAAATCATCTATCTCATTAGTAGATGGTATCAAAGGTCTTATCATTGGTGTTAAACCGGACGGTGACGCGAACATTGTTAAACTAACAGATGATGTTGAAGCCATGGTTAATGCACTTAATGAGAACCAACTAAAAGAGATGGGTCTAAAAATCCGTTGGTTAAATGATAAACGTGACTATATTCAAGGCTCAATTGACCTTGTTCAACAAAATATTCTCATTGGTGGCTTACTTGCTATCATTGTTTTACTTATCTTTTTACGCGCGGTTTCGTCAACAACTGTTATTGCCCTCGCCATTCCTATTAGTATCATTGCTACCTTTATCGTTTTAGACATCTTGGGGCGAAGTTTAAATACTATCTCACTGGCAGGTATCTCCTTTTCTGTTGGTATGCTTGTGGATTCTGCCATTGTTGTTTTAGAAAATATAGACAGGCATAAGAAGATGGGCAAAAAATTCTTTGACGCGGCACTAGATGGAACGAATGAGGTATGGGGCGCTTTAATAGCCTCGGCCTTAACCACCATTGCCGTATTTTTACCTATTATCTTTTTAAATAATGAAGCGGGTCAGCTTTTTAAAGATATCGCTATCACCGTAACCGCTGCCGTTTCTTTTTCTCTTTTTGTTTCGATTTCTGTTATTCCAATGTTATGGAATCAGTTAATGAAGTTCTCCAAACATGAGAGCCACCAACATAAAGACTCTAAGCTCGTAAACCTTGGACAGGCCATCAATAATAAAATTATGTTTTATGTCAAATGGACCTTGCAAAGCAAGAGCCATCAAATTACAACCGTTGTCTTACTTGTACTTTTTTCAGCCTCAAGTTCATATCTTTTGTTCCCCAAGATGGAGTACCTTCCTCAAGGAAATAGAAATCTTATCTTTAATATTATGATTCCCCCTCCAGGCCTTTCATATCAAGAAGGAAAAGACATAGGTGAGGACATCTGGAAGAAAATGGAAAAATATACCAAGGGTGATGTAGATGGTTATCCTCAAATTAAAAGACTGTTTTTTGTAGCTGGTGGTGATTTTATGCTTTTTGGAGTTCTTAGTAAGGACCCTTCAAGAGTGGCGGAACTCATGCCAATTTTAAAAAAAGTTTCTAATGCCTACCCCGGTATCTTTGGTATCTCAAAACAAGCAGGTGTTTTTGAAAAAGGCTTAGGAAAAGGTCGCACGGTTGATATAGATATAAGTGGACAGTCCATAGAAGAAATAGCCGCGGTTGGAGGGCAACTTTTTGGCGCCTTACACAAGGAAATTAAGGGCTCTCAAATCAGACCTGAACCTTCCATCGAGCTACTCTTTCCTGAGGTAAAAATCATCCCCAATAGAGAGCGTTTAGACGCGGTTGGACTTGATGCAAGAAGCTTAGGAATTATTGCTGATGTTTTAATGGATGGACGTAAGATCTCTGAATTTAAGGTGGATGGCAAAAAGAAAATAGACCTCATCATCAAAGCAGATCAAAATGAGATCACAACACCTGAAGACTTGTACCACGCTTTAGTAGCCACGCCTAGTGGTGACTTAGTGACCTTTGACTCTCTTTCAAGTTTAGAAAGAGGAACAAGTATAAGTGTTATCCGTCATCTAGGTGGCAAACGTACCATAACCTTGCAAGTAACACCACCCAAAGACCTAAGTGTTCAAGAGACTATTGAGATAATTGAAGAAAAAATCTTACCTCTAGTGAAAAATCCAAACATCTCCTTAGAATTAACAGGAACGGCAGATAAGCTTGTCGCCACTATCTCAAGTATGAAGTACAACCTTATCTTAGCCATCGTCATTACCTACCTTTTAATGGCGGCCTTATTTGGAAACTTCTTTTATCCATTAATCATAATGTTCACCCTGCCCCTCGCAGCCGCAGGTGGATTTATAGGGCTTAGTTTAACGAATACTTTTTTAGTCCCTCAGGCCCTTGATATCTTGACCATGCTGGGCTTTGTCATACTCATTGGTATTGTGGTAAACAATGCCATCTTAATCGTACACCAAAGCTTAAACCTTGTGCGTTATCACGGGATGGAGCATAAAGAAGCCGTTATAGAAGCAACCCATTCACGTTTACGTCCTATCTTTATGTCAACGCTTACCTCACTATTTGGAATGCTACCTCTTATCTTAGCACCCGGTCCTGGGTCTGAATTCTACAGAGGTCTAGGCTCTGTTATCACAGGAGGACTTGCCTTTTCAACCTTATTTACCCTCTTTGTTATACCGGCCTTACTTCTTTTTGCCATCAAGATGGAGAAAGTAGGAAAAGTACCTGCCTCTTTAGAAGGAGATAAAAAATGAAAAAAATATTATTATTAAGCTTATATAGTCTTTGCTTATTTGCCTTAGATGTAAATGAAGCGGTACAAAGAGCCATGCTAAATAATCCAAGCCTAAAAGAAAAAGAACTTCTTTTTCAAGCTTCAAGACAAAACACCAATGTAGCTTGGTCTGCTTATAAGCCAACCTTAAATCTAAATTATGGTTATTCTAGGTTTTCTGAAAAAAACTTTGTAGGAGCAGACTCTGCTTCTGCTGCTGACGCAAGCTTAGGATATAACCTTTTTAATGGTTTTGCAGATAAATATAATTTAAAAACAAGCGAAGAAAATGAAAAGATTGCAAAATACACCCATGAAGCATCTAAGGCTGACTTACGTTTACAAGTGTACTTAGCCTATATTAATTATCTTCGCTCAAAACAACAAATTCTCATAGCTGAAGAGACAATAGCCTTACTAGAGCAACAACTAAACGATGCGAAAAACTTTTATGAGCAAGGTTTATTCGCAAAAAATGATTATTTACAAGTTGATGTTGAATTAGCATCTGCAGAACAAGCCCTTCTAAATTCTAAAAGAAATGTCAAAATAGCCTTTTATAATCTAAAACGTCTCTTAGGGGCACAGTTATTAAAAAGTGAAGTTATTGAAGATATATCAAGAGAGCAAAAAGAGTTTTTGTTTGCCTCTTTAAAAGAGAAGATGTTATCTAATAGAAGTGAACTTAAGGTGCTACGTTCACAAAAAAGAGCCCTGAGTTATTCTTACGAGGCAGCAGGTGCTAACTATTATCCCAAGGTAGACGCTGAGGCTAAATATCAAGTAGCAGGGGAAGACCCTTACCCCGATGGAGGTGCCACCTTTGCTACACATGACCAAAGTACAGCTACCCTTAGTCTTTCATGGAATATTTATCAAGGGGGTGCGGATGAGGCGACACGCGATTCTTTATTACACCAAGAAAGTGCAAAAAATGAGAAGTTAAACAGCTTATACCTCGAACTTGACTTTCAACTTGAAGATGCAACTGAATCTTACGCCTTAGCAAAAAGTCAGATAAAGGTAGCTACAAAGGCTTTAGAACAGGCAAAAGAAAACTTTAGAATTACCAAAAATCAGTTTGATGCAAACATTGCAAACACCTCTTTAATGCTTGATGCCCAAAGGTTTCTTGCCCAGACACAGGTGAATTTTTATGAGGCAAACTTTTCCTTATATGACGCAATGAGTCAAATCGAAAGGGTTGTGGAAGAAGATGTTTTTTAAACAATAGATATACTATAATTAGATTATAAAATTCAATGAGATTGGTTTGTTATTAAGAGTTTAAAAATTAAAAATTTATCGTATAAGTATCCCAGTTCAGCAGAACCCATTTTTAATGAAATAAACTTGGATATTGAAGAAGGTTGGAGTGCAATAACCGGTATCAATGGTTCAGGTAAAAGTACACTTTTAAAGTTAATCTCAAAAGAGCTAAAAAGCGAAAAAGGGATGATTACGGGTAATGACTTAGTCGTTTATTGTGCCCAAAGTACAGAATTTCCACCTGTTGAACTTGAAGAGTTTATGTGTACTTATACTAAAGAAGCCTTCAAAATCAGAGACCTTTTAAGAGTTGATGATGCCTGGTTAGGTGCCTGGGATGTACTAAGTCATGGTGAACGAAAGCGTTTACAACTCGCGGTTGCACTTTCCAGTGATAGTGACATTTTAATGGTAGATGAACCAACTAACCACCTTGATTTGCAATCACAGGCCATTGTTATTGATGCACTTAAAAGTTATAAGGGTATTGGTATCTTAGTGAGTCATGACAGATCCCTACTTGATGCCCTCTCAAAACAAACCATCATGATTAAAGCCGGTGAAATTTTAAAATACAAGACTAGCTATTCTTTGGCAAATGAAGCCTATAATCAAACCCTTTCACATAAGAAAAAAGTGTTAAATGAGCAAGAAGATGAGATGAAAAAACTGAGTAAGCTTATTCAAGCCCAACGAGAGCAGGTTTCACTGACTAAAAAAAGATTCTCTAAAAAAAATGTCGGAAGACATGATAGTTCTGAAAAAGAAAAAATAAACGGTGCTCTTTTTACAAGTAAGGACAAAAATGATGGAAAGAACCTTCAACGCACCGTAACCAAACAGCGCCAATTAAGTGAAAAGATGGGTACCCTTAGCAAAGAATATGCAACAGGCATTAACTTTGAGGGAGAAATTTCTAAACATCACTTCCCTATAGCAGTAGAAAAATCTTGTATCCAACTCTTTGAGACAAAAGAACTTTGTTTTCCAAGACTATCCATAGATGTAGGTGACAAGGTAGGAATTAGTGGTGAAAACGGCTCAGGTAAGAGCAGTTTTATTCGCTATTTTGTAAAGAAGGTGGACTTTGCTCATGAATACCTGTACATACCTCAAGAAATCACAGACGAAGAAGCTTCCCAACTTTTTAAAGAAGTGAGCGAACTAAACAGTGAAGAAAAGGGTGAATTGTTCATCCTTATCCAAAGACTTGGTTCTGATGCTAAGGCCTTGCTCTACAGCAGTGTCCCTAGCCCAGGAGAAGTAAGGAAGCTTTTAATCGCTCAGGGGCTTTTAAAGCACCCCTCACTCATTATTTTGGATGAGCCAACTAACCACATGGATTTGGACTCTATTGAGTCTTTAGAGAGTGCTTTAAAAGAATATACAGGAGCCTTGGTCTTCATTACTCATGACCAGACTTTTTTACAGAACCTAAGTACCAAACGTTGGGTCTTTGAAAAAAGTGAGAATAAGCCTTATGAGGTTCATGAAATATTATAATGCCTTTGTTTTTACCAAAAATTAATCTCACCTAAAAGAATATTAGTTCCAATTTCTACCCTTAGTAGCTTATTAGAAATTTGGAATAACTGTTCGTGCGCGCCAATATGTAGTTTAATCCTTAGGCTATTAGGCACGGGTTCGGCTAGTTCGAGATATTCTTTAGGAATTGGCTTTCCTACCGTCACTTTTTTTGACCAACCGGGAGGAAGTTTTCCGTCTCTTTTCATCTTCTTTTGAAGACCTCGAGGAAGATTATCATAATAATTGCTTACCGTTCTTGCCTCACTTGAAGAAAAAGATTTATTTTGTTTGTTATTTTGTTTCTGCTTCTTTTCTTTTTTACCCTTACCTGCATGTTCAGGTTTTTGAGCGTAAGCTGTACTTGTACATAAAACTGCTGCTAAAATAATAGATGTTACTATCTTCATAATTGTTCCTTTATTTTAATATTACACCAAAAACTATAAATAAAGCTAAAGATATAGCTCCTGAAAACAAGGCATAAGGGAGTTGGGTACGTACATGCTCAATAGTCTCACAGTCTGCGGCCATCGCTGAGATAATAGTTGTATCTGAGATAGGTGAACAATGATCTCCAAAAACACCTCCCGAAATAACTGCGGCTATAACAAGAGGAAGGTTAGCATCTAGAACGGCCGACATAGGCAAGGCTATGGGGATCATAATGCTAAAGGTCCCCCATGAGGTTCCTGTAGAAAAAGAGATAAGTGCTGAGATGATAAAAATCAAACCTGCTAAGTAGACTGGATTCAATGTCCCCTGCACCAAAGACGCAAGATAAGGACCCGTTTGAAGTTCTACTGTCACCTCACCTAAGGCAAAGGCTAAGAGCAAGATAGCACCAATGCCTATCATAGACCCTGCTCCAATTTTTAGTTCAACGAAGTAAGTTTTTAAAGACATAGCCTTTGTATAAACATAATACAAGGCAATGAAAACCAAGGTGGAAAGAACCGAATAAAAGATAGAAGAAGAACCACTTCCTTCTAAGATATTTCCATTTCCACTTAGATACAAAAATACAGGTACAGAAAGAAGCATAAGCGCTAAAGGATAAAACATTAGTTTCATACTTGCATTTGTATCTTGTATATATAAACATGTTTCATCTTCTATAAGTTCAGCCTCTGCCTCTGCTTGCTTCATTGGACCAAAGTCCTTATTCGTATATATAACAAGAAACAAAACAATCATCGTGACTATGGCATAAAAGTTTAAAGGAAGGGCATACACTAGTAAAGAAAGTTTATTCCCTTCTATCACACCCTCAGCAATTTGTACCCCTATAAGACCAAGAAGTAGCGCCCCCCATCCATTAAAAGGAAATAAGGAACACACAGGGGAAGAAGTACAATCACAAAGGTAGGCTAGTTTGGCCTTTGATATCTTATATTTAGAGGCTAAGGGTTTGGTCAGTGTCCCTACCACTAAGGCTGTGATAGAAGATTCTAAAAATATCAAGACCCCTATAAAGTACCCCATTAAAAGTGTATCTTTTTTACTTTTAATACGCTTCTTACTGACATAAGCTATAAAGGCTTCTATTCCTCCTGAAGCGGTTATAAGCTGGATAATAGCCCCCACCATAATCACAAAGAACAGAGTTTTAATCTTCCAGTCTTCATGAAACTGCGAAAGCAATCTATCTATGGTCACAGGAATAAATTCGCCTAAGCTTCCGCCTAATAATATAAGCTCACCTAAGATAATTCCACTGAGTAAGGAGACAAAGACCTGTCTTGTTAAAAGAGCCATGATAATAGCTAAGATCGGAGGGAGTAAAGAAACTGCGGATAAATCGGGGATCTTATAACTCCGCTACATAAGAGGTTATACCTTCACGACCAAACTCTTGGGCATAATAATCACTCTTTTTTTCTTCTTTTTTAGTAAAGCCCATTTTTTCATAAGCTAGTTGTGTTCCAATTGAGCCTATTTCTATATCTGTTTGTGCCTTTCTAAATCCCTTTAAACGCGCAGTTAAAAGTACTTTTTTGACTAAGGCTTTGATAACACCGAGTCCACGAAACTCTTCTTTAGTAATCATAAAGTTAAGCATTATTGTGTTTTTTTCAACGATAGGCTCACACATTAAAAAAGAAGAAATACGCTCTTTATAATCACCTTGACAACCCATACTTTCTAAGGCTTCACTCATGTTTTCCCAAGATATCTTATATCCATCATATCCACATAAGGCACCCGCTGGCTTTCCATCAATTTCTGCAATTAAAAAGTTACTATAGTGACAGATTGTTTTTGTTTCATGCGAAACCAGTTTCATTAAGCTTTTAACTATATCTTTAGAAGGTGCAAAGATAAGATCAAACAGTCCATGTTTTTTTCCCGCTCGGGAAGACTCTAAGATGGCCCATGAAATAAATTTTGCATCTTCGACTTTTGCTGTACGAATATTCATAATTATCGTCCTGTGAAGTTATATTACGATTAAGTAATAGGGCATAAATAAGTTCATAGCTAATGGAAAGAGAAGCTATAAGATACGAGATAAAAGACAGAAGGAGCTACTAGTAGCTTCAAAGGCTTTTATCGAAGTAGATTGTAGCTTATCTTTACACCCGAAGGGCGGCCTTTAAAAGATTCATCTTCTTCGTTGAACTTCACTTAACGATACTCGTATCGCCAAGTAAAATTCGCCTTAAAGCTAAACCTTTTAAAGACCGTTATCTGTGAATTTATTTATGCCCTATTACTTATGTTATTATAGTTATCTTTAAATCAAACTAAGTTATTGCAATTAGGGCTAATAAATGATAAAAAAACTTTTATTTATACTTCTTCCCCTTATCTTAAGTGCACAAATAAACCTTCCTTTATCAACAAAACAATTACTTGTCGTAAATTCGCCTGAGTTAAATAGTACTACAGCTAGTCTACAAGCTTATGAGAGAAGAAAAGGGAAATGGTATAAGGTTTTTGATGCTATTAAGGTCAATCTAGGAAGAAATGGTTTGGCTTGGAGTTCTCAAAATCTTATTAAAGATTCAAATGAAGAACTTAAATATGAGGGAGATGGAAAGGCCCCTGCTGGTTTATTTACCTTAAGTGGCTTCTTTGGATATGATAAACAAGACTTTAAGTTTCCTTATCAAAGGCTTTCATCTTCAGATATTTGCGTGGATGATTCTGATTCGCTATATTATAATAAGCTTCTTCAAACCCAGGATTTCAGTAGATATAAGAGTTATGAGAAAATGAAAAGAGATGATATTTTATATGAACTTGGAATTTTCGTGGACTATAATACACAGGGCCTTAAAAAGAGAGGTTCTTGCATCTTTATTCATATCCAAAGAGCAGAAAGTTCACCTACATCAGGTTGTACCTCTATGCAAAAAGAAAAACTTTTAAAATTGATGAACTGGCTAGAAATTTCAAAAAAACCTATGCTCTTACAATTACCAAGAACCAGATTCTTACTTATTGCACCCCGCCTCGGCCTCAAATAGTTTTTGTCCAACATAAGGTTTTATACGTCCACGCCATTCTACATAACGAATAGAACTTCGCCCGCATGAAAGGGCTGAGGCCTTATTATAAGACTTCATTTGTCGTATTGCGTCAGCTCGTTCACAGGCTTCATTAGAGTTTTGTAAGACCTTAATCATCCAATAATTAATGGCTGTTATATCATTTAAACAGGCCATCTTTTCTCGATCTTCACTTTCTCTAAGTGCGTAAAGTTCATCTTTAAGTCTTTGTAGACTTTCTTCATAATACTCAAGTTTTGTCTTTTTATGTACCTTAGGCACAGGGGCAGGCTTAGGTATCTCTTCCCTTAGTTCACTTTTTTGAACCTTAGGTACTTCTACAGGAGCTTTTTCCACCTTAGGTATTGGAGTTGCCTCTTTTTTGCTTAGCTCAACTTGTTGTTTATTAATCTTTTTATTGGCTAGGGCAAAGTCTTTACGCCTTGACTCTTTTTCTTCGTACTCTTTAATGCCTTTAAGCATCTTCTCACTTAAGCCAAAGCCCGCATCACTAATAAGTTTAAGGCTGTAAAAGTCACCACTGTCATACATAATACCTACATCTGTATCTAATTGTGAGACGATTTGTTCATTTTGATTGCTTAAAACCCTTAGTTCCTTTGCATACGCCTTAATCATCTTCTTATCAATGATAACTTCAGGGTCTTCTTTCATCTTATCAAGAATAAAACCTTTTTGCATAGTGGCCTTAGCATCCATACAATAGGCTTCTAAAAGTTCGGGGCTGTCTTTATAAACATCAAGGATTTGAATTTTTTCATATCGTTGCATATTCCTAAAAACTTCATCCCCCGCAGAAGAAAATATCCCTGGAAAGTCAGAAGCCATACTTAGTATTGAAATTAAAAAAAGCAGAATAAAACGCACTTTTCCCCTTTAAGATTTAAACTCATTAAGTCGTAACTCAAGCTCATGAGAATGTTCTACAATTGTTTTTACTGTATCATCAACATCATGTATAATCTCTTCACTCTGTGTTGAGAGCTGAGTTACATCATCCATATTTGTAATTAAAGTTTTTGTTCTATAAGCAATTGTTGTTGCAAGTTTAGCTGAATTTTGTGCATAAGTAATGGTTTGTTCCATAGAAGACTTGGTTGAAGAGGTTTGACCCTGTATTTCATTACTAATAACACTAATATCTGACATCTGCTGAGCACTTTCTTTCATCTCATCACTGGCCTCAGATATTGACTGTACAACAATGTTAATCGTAGCATTAATCTCAGCTAATGACTTTTGAGTACGTTCTGCAAGCTTTCGTACCTCGTCTGCCACTACCGCAAAACCACGACCATGTTCACCCGCTCTAGCTGCTTCAATAGCCGCATTTAGTGCCAGTAAGTTGGTTTGGTCTGCTATTTCATCAATAACAGTTAAAACCTCTTTTATTTGCTTAGCATCTTCATTTAATTGCATCAACTTATCTGAAAAATCAACCTGTTTTACACTTGCATCCGTAACATAATCAGAAATAGTAGAAAGCTTTCCAATCATACTTTCTAACTCTGTTGATGTAATACTTAGGTCATCTGCTGTTTTAATAGCAGCATCTTCACCCTCATCTAAGGATTTACTAATTTCTTGAACAAGTTTATTTGAACTCGTTGTTAGCTTATGTTGCTCCTCAATTTGACGTGTAATTTTTTGAGAAAGACCACCTAGTTTTTCAGCTGAATGTACCGAAGCCTGCACTGTAGTTTTTGCAACATTAACTACCTCTTGGATACGGCTTATAAACTGATCAACATAATTACTTGCAGTTGCCATCTCTGAGTCTCCTGGAAAATCCAGGCGCTTTTTCAAGTCCCCATCTCCTTGAGCAAGTTCAGCAGCTACTTCTATAAGGTTTTCAACAGGCCTAACAATACGCCTTTCGATAATCTTACCCATTAAGGCTAATAAAAATGCGATAATACCTCCACAAAGCATCATCCATTTTAAAAAATTTTCTTTTAAGTCTTCAAAATAATCTGCCTTATTAACACCAGGGACAATCCACATATCCCAATCTTGTATATATCTATATCCTGCTATTTTTTCTTGTCCTGAGGTTGAAGAAACATATTCATGTGTTCCCCCACTTTTATCATGAATAATATGTTCTGCATAAGACTTGCCCCCTAAGCTTTTGCCTTGTTTGCTGGGGTGTGATATAAGTGTTCCACTAGCATCTATAAGATAAACATAACCACTTTTTCCAATTTTAATACTATTAAGGTAGGCGGAAAAGGAATCTTTCTTATACGCTTCTTTATCGTTTATTGCGATAAACTTGATACTTTTTTCTAGTGTTGTAGCCACATCTGATATATCATTTACCATAATCTTTTTGATTTCCAATGAGGCAATAATATAGGCGAAAACGACGCCCGAGGCTATACTTATTAAGGAAACAACTAAATATAAAACGAGTTTGGATTTAATCGTACTGAAGTTCATATATTACCTTTAATTTTACGCTCTTTAATGAATATCCTAACATGCTTTATCTAAAATAATAATTAACATTTTTTTGCAACCAATATAAACATTATTTATATTAAGTTAAAGCCAATTTAGTTTTTAATATAAACTTTCTATTGGCTTAGGTTTCGCGTAATAATAGCCCTGCGCAAAGTCTACATCCATCTCTTTTAAAATATCTTCTACGGCCTTGTTTTCAACAAATTCACAAATTGTTTTCATTCCCATGACATGTGAGATTTCATTAATAGACTTAACCATAGCTCTGTTTACCTCATTGACATCAATGTCACATACAAAGGCTCCATCAATTTTCAAATAATCTACAGGCATATTTTGAAGGTAAGAAAAAGATGATAGTCCTGAACCAAAGTCATCTAAGGAAAACTTACATCCAAGCTCACGCATTCTATTAATAAACTTTAAAGCAAGACCTAGGTTTGCAACTGCTGCTGTTTCTGTTATTTCAAAACAAATAGACTTAAAAGGAACACTGTATCGTTTAAACATATCTTCAATGAAGCCACCAAGTCCTTCATAATTTAATGAGGTACCCGAAAGATTAATACTAAAACTATACAGCTTATTACTCTTTTCATGTAAGATTGTATATTGTCTAAACACTTCTTCAATCACCCATCTATCAATTCGTTGCATCATCCCATAACGCTCAGCCGGAGGTATAAAGGCCATAGGAGAAATTATCTTTCCTTCCTTATCTTCCAAACGAATAAGCACCTCATAATGAGCAATGGAACTTTCTTTATGCATTAAAGGCTTAATGGGTTGAACGTATAATCGAAACATATCCTCTTCTAAGGCCTGTGTCAGCTTAGCTAACCACTGCATCTCACCCCGTCTTTCTTGCATTTTCTTATCATCTCTTGTGGCAAGATGAATACAATTACGACCTTTTTCCTTGGCCTGATAACAAGCAGCGTCTGCAGCAGAAATAATATCAATCAAGGTACAACAGTCACGCTCAATAGGAACCATCCCTATACTTGCACCTACTACAAAAATTTTATCTTCATACGAAAACCTATATTCTTTAATAGAACGTAAAATCTTATTACATACCTTGGTAGCTTCTTCTATTGTCTTACCCAAAAATAAGATACCAAACTCATCTCCCCCTAAGCGCGCTACTATATCTTTTTCACCAATACCTCTTTGTAAAATCAAAGAAATATGTTTTAAAAGCTCATCTCCTGCCGCGTGTCCTGAGGTGTCATTAACAATTTTAAACTGATCTAAATCCAGATAACACATGATATTTAGACCCGCTGATTTTGAAGAATATTTCAAGGCAAAGGCCAAGCGCTTTTCAAACTCATACCGATTAAACAGCCCTGTAATCGTGTCATGAACCGCCAAATTCTGAAGTTCTTTGGTACGCCTTTTAATCTCATTTTCAAGGTTGTGCGAATGCTTATGCAATTGATTGTTTAAATTTTGATTCATAAAGTCAGCGCGGGCTAAGGAGTCTGTATTAACAGTTACTTCATAACCTAGGGAAAAGAACATAGCTATAACAAAGATAATATTTATACGTATTAGCAGGGGGTCATCTATAAACAAGAACATTAAAACAGCAAAACCGACTAAAAATGTATAAAGATTTAAATGCATACCCATACAGTTTTTTACATGAAGTTCACAATAATTACAACGTTCATAAGGTTTAAAACCATTTCTTGCAAGGGCACAATTCTTATTTGTCTTTCCTTCTTGCTTCGTAAATAAACTAGCTGTTTCTTTTGTTTCTAATATATCGCTCATCTTATGACCCAAATATTTTTACAAGTTTTTTGTACCCGATGTACATTAAGGAAGAAAGACAAAATCCAAAAAAGCTTGATATCATCATGGCAATACCCATGAAAGAAGCCATCATCCAAGCCCCCATCATAGAAAATGAATATATATATATAATCATTAAACCACCCCCTATACGCATAAGGTCCTCAAAAATTTCTGCTAGTCTATTGGTAATATACGAATGTGCATATTGAGGTGCGGTAGTAAAGAATGGTTTAGCAAATAAAAAAGATAAGAGCCTAAATAAAAAGGTAGTAGGCGAATAGTTCATCGTTGTTATAAAACTCACCGCACTAAGAAAAGTGAATAGTTGTATTAATTCAATATTTTCAAATAAGACAGAACCTAAGATAATTAAACCAAGAGCAAGTCTTTGAAATTGTACATACTCAGCCTGAGGCTGTTTATATTTAAGAAAGATCATACTCTATAATAACCAAGCAAAATATAAATAAAGCTTATCTTATAACTCTGGTTAAAAGATTATGCTTTTAGTGACTAAATTTCCATAAAAAGTTGCTATAAGTACTTTATTTTTGCACTAATGCTTGCAAAACTGTCGATCTTTTCGTTGTGTCTAGTTTCTTGCAACCTGATTCAAACGCCGCACCTTCCCCCACTAAATAACACTGCCCCTTAGCTCTTGTAATAGCCGTATATAAAAGCTTCGTATTATGCATAATAAAATGTGAAAAAGTAATAGGAATAACAATACTCTCATACTCCATCCCTTGAACCTTATGAATGGTAAGGGCGTAAGACAAAGAAAGATGTGATTTTAGTTGATCAAAGTCATACTGAACGACAAGTTCTTCATTGGGATAAAATACAAACACCTGTTCTTCATCTATATCAATCTTAAAGACTAGACCAACCATCCCATTAAAAATACGCTTTTCAAAGCCTTCAGCACCTTCTTTAAAGCCCTCAGGTGTATTTGAAGGCATGTTCTCATTTTTTATATGTACGACCTTATCCATTACTCGGTATTCATACTTGCCTTTTTTGACCTGTTCTTTACTTGAGGGATTAAAATACTGCTGAAGTACATTGTTAAGATTTTCACTTCCTAAAGGACCGCCCTTCATGGGTGTAATGACCTGAAAATTATTAAGATATTTTAAGATTTGCTTATCTTTTAAAAGCTTTCTTGAAATGGGAATTTCTGCAACTACTAGGTGCATAATGGAGGCTAAAATCCTCCCGGCATGTTCTTCTCTTAAATCATGAAGTTCTGGCTTAGTCAGTGTATTTTTAAGTTGGTAATAATTTGCAATATTAACCTCTTGGAAATGAAAATCATCATACTCGCCATAAAAATCAGGTACCTGACCACGACGAATCTCATGTGCCATCAAAGCAATAGCTTGTTTCTCATTTTGTCGGTATAACTTAGTTAATTTCACCATAGGTGCTAGTTCAAGGGTTATCATATCCGAAAGAATATTCCCTGCTCCAATAGGAGGAAGTTGTCCATCATCACCCACTATGATAAAGATAGCATCATCATCTACCATCTTGATAAGCTGGAAAAACAGCATAGAATTAACCATAGAAGCCTCATCTAAAAGAACCACCTTATAAGGCATTCCCTCATCCTTATCCTCATATCTAACAATAAGACTTTGAATCGTTTGACTTTGATAGCCTGTGGTTTCTGAAATTCTTTGAGAAGCGATACCTGAAAGAGCAGTACACATAATAGAATTTCTGCCGACTTTTTGCTCCATCAAGTCTAGTATTAACCTTGCAGAGGTTGACTTACCTGTTCCTGCATAACCAACTAAAAGTAAGATAGATGAACCTTCATTTAAAATCTCAACTGCCTTGCGTTGCTCATCAGAAAGGGAAAAACCAGCCTTAGTTTCACGTTCTTTTATAAAGGTGTTTAAATCTTTTTTAATCTCACCAAAGTCTTGTTTACACTTCTTTCTTATATATTCTAAGATAAAGTTTTCTGCGAAAAAATAGATATCAGGTGCTAAAAGTTCGCCAAAAAGATGTAAGTGCCCATCATGTACCATTTCTAAGACAGTATTTTCATATAAGGCCTGTTGATTAAGCATACCAAGTTCTTCATCTAAACGTTCAAACAAGGTAAACTTAGAGATACAAGAATTCCCTTGCATGTCACATAATTCTCTTATTAGATACGCAGTTGCTGAGTGTAAACGATTTTCGTCTAAGTCCCCTACCCCCATCTTTTTAGCTATCTCATCCGCGCGTTTAAAACCTATGCCTTTAATATTAGTAAGTACATAAGGATTTTTCTTAATTTTTTCAGCAGGATTGGACACCTCTTTTAAGGCAGAGGCAATAAGCGTTATCATGGCCGGGCTAACATCAAAGGGAGCTAAAAACTCACCTAGTTCACGAATGGAGCGAAACTGTTTCCAAGATTTTTGTATACGTTCAAGCTTCTTTTCTTTAACACCTTTAAAGTCTAAAAGCTTTTGAATATCATTGTCTAAAACATCAATGAGGCCCTCTTCCCCAAACTTTTCAATAAGTTCACTCGTAAGCTTTTTAGTAAAGCCTTTAACCACGCGATTTAAAAAGAAAAAAAGTTCAGACTGATTAACCCTAAGAGAAGTAAACTTAAAAGTTCCCCCATGTTTCTTATGCTCTACCATTTCCCCTTCAAGGGTTACAGCCGCACCTTTTAAACTATCTATAGGTGCTTCTAAATATTCACCAGATATCTTTGTCTTATCTGAGAGTACTGCTATAAAAAAGCTCTCATTCTCATATATAATAGTATCAATCTGACCGATAAGTTTTGTAGAGGAATTCATAAGAGGTATTTTACTAAGATATTCTTTGAATAAAAGAATATCTAGCTATTTGAAAGATTTTTCAAGCTTAGAAGACATATTAGTTAGCACTAATCCTTTTATTGCGCTCTTCTTCTTGGGACTTATAGAGTTCTGCACAGCCCTTAGAAAGCTCGCGGATTTGTAAGATGTAGTTTGCTCTTTCAGTTGCTGAAATCGCCTTTCTAGCATCAAGTACATTAAAGGTATTTGAAGCTGCCATGCATAAGTCATAAGCTGGTAAAGGAAGCTCTGCTTCTATGGTTCGCTTACACTCTGCTGCCTTGGCGTCAAAGTCTTTAAAAAGCATATCTGTATCAGCTACTTCAAAATTGTATTTTGAAAACTGAATTTCACTTTCTTTGTGAATATCTCTATAATAAGTTTTTCCATGTTCATTTTCATTCCAAACAATATCAAAGATAGAATCAACACCTTGTAGGTACATCGCTAGACGTTCTGTTCCATAGGTAATTTCTACAGCCACAGGATCACAGGCAATGCCTCCAACTTGTTGAAAGTAAGTGAACTGTGTCACTTCCATACCGTTTAACCATACTTCCCAACCAAGACCCCAGGCACCCAATGTTGGTGATTCCCAGTTGTCTTCTACAAAACGAATATCATGCTCAGACAAATCAAGACCTAGGTATTCTAAAGACTTTAAATATAGTTCTTGAATATTGTCAGGGCTTGGTTTGATGAGGGCTTGAAACTGATAGTATGAACCTAAACGATTTGGATTTTCTCCATAACGACCATCTGTTGGGCGACGTGATGGGGCTACATAAGCAACTGACCAAGGCTTAGAATCAAGTGAACGCAAAAAAGTTGCAGGATGGAAGGTTCCGGCACCTGAAGAAATGTCATAAGGCTGAAGGATGTTACAACCCTGCTCTTTCCAGAACATTTGAAGTTTTAAAAGTAAGTCACTAAAGGTAATCATAAAGCTAATCCTAGATTAAATTACGCGAATTATACAAAAGATATAGTATGAAAGGGCTTAGAGGTGATATCCTAAATAAAAAAGAGAAAATGTGAAAAATAAACTTTTAATTATTTGGAGTACTGAAGAGATAGAAGTAGCTAAGAAGATGGTCCTTTTATACTCTGGTGTTATGCTAGAAAGAGGTTATTGGGATGAGGCTATTTTAATGATATGGGGGCCCTCAGCTAGAGCTTTAAGTGAAAATATAGAGCTACAAGAAAAAGTGAAAGAGATAGCAAAGACAGGAGTCAAACTTCAAGCCTGTGTGGTTTGTACAGATGAATATGGAGTTTCAGACAAACTCAAAGACCTTGGTGTTGAACTAACCCATACAGGCGAAATGCTAACACAGGCCCTTCAAAGTGATTGCAAAACCATCACCTTCTAAAAGTTACTACTGCAATACTTATAAAACAAAGGGGATAAACATTTTTGTTTTCTTCTGATAAGACCTATACTCATCTGAGCTTTCACACCAATATTTTTCTTCTCGTCTTGCCTTCAAGGCCATCACTATAATTAAAGCCAGCATTAAACCCAACTTGAAAATAGCAAAACCATATGATAAGGCTCCTAAACCCACTAAAAGCACCGAGGTATACATAGGATGACGAATAAAACGATAAGGCCCAGTCGTAATTAAAGAACAGCCTTCTTTAATTTCAGGGACGATATTAAAGTTTCCCAGCTTATTGTGCATAGAAGTATATAAAAGAAGTTTTAGCGCAAGGCTTAAAAACACAAAGGCAGCTATCCAACCATACTGAGTTGGGATAAGATATAAGGGCGTAAATAAAAATAATAGAAGTGTAAATTGAGAAAAGACTAAAAGACGTGAAATAAACATAAGACAACTTTTTAAAAAGTATAACATAGCTATAAAAATTTTATACTAACTACAAAAATAAACATTACTTAACAATCTTGTGATAAAGTTTTAAGATGACGAATGACACTAATATAAATCTTTATAAAGATATGACTATCTTAATTGTTGATGATGATAAGACTACTCTGCATTTATTTGAAATGTTTTTGCAAGATATTTTCAATAGTGTTGTCTTAGCTAAAAATGGGAAGGAAGGCTTAGAATGTTTTCAAAAACAAAATTTTGACCTTCTGATAACAGACTATAATATGCCTATTATGAACGGCATTGAGTTTATCAGTTCTATTCGAAAAATCAACAAGACCATCCCCATTATATTTGTTACCGAAAGTGAAGAATATGAGGTTTATCAAGAAGCACTTAACTTAAATGTTACCCATTCACTTACTAAACCCATTACTCAAGAAGCTATCAAAAGTGTTTTAAATGAAACCATTGAACCTATATTTTTTTACAAGGCCTCACAAAAAATAAAACGTGATGAATTAGATCAATTAAAAGATCAAAAAAATTATCATAAGCAACAAGAAAAGCAGGCCTTTTTAAAAGAACATCAAGCGATTAGGAATGATTTTTATTATAGCTATTACCAACAAGAAGCTAATGTTTTATGGTATTTAGATGGGTCTTACCGCCCTCATGATATACTCAGTGGGGATACTTATTCTGTCCGTTCTTTAGATGATAAAAGAGCCTTCTTTTTTATTATTGATGCTATGGGAAAGGGTGTATCGGCCTCGGTAACGTCTATTGTTGCCTCAAGTTATATTAATCATCTCATTGATACTCATAAAAAAAACTTTGACTTTAAAAGCTTTGTACAAGAGTTTAATACCTATATCATCAAATCTTTACTAAATGAAGAAGTACTTGCTGTTTTGTTTGCTGAGTTAGACTTCCAGAAACAAACCTTGTGTGTGTCTTCTTATGGGATGCCTCCTATTCTTATGTGTGATAAACAAAATAACTTGGAAAAGATAAAAACCAACAACCTTCCCATCTCAGTTCATAATTCGCAGTTTAATATAGAGTGTCATGATGTTCGCACAATAGAAAAAATGCTATTTTGCAGTGATGGTTTAGTCGAAAGTAGCTTAGAAAATGGAGAGCTATATTTTTCCCACTTAAAAGAAGATTTTAAAAACTCTAAAACACGTTCTTCTTTTCTTAAAAAGCTTTACTCTAAGGTGCCTAGTCCAGATGATGATATTACGCTTTTGTTTTTTCAAAAACGGTATCTTAAAAACGAAGAGATGGTAAGTGTTTCTTGTTTGAACTATCTCAAAGAAGTGGATAAGACCATTTCTGATTTTCATAATTATTTAGAAGAACAAGGTATCGATCCTATTCATACCGCAAAGCTTGGAATGATTTTTTCAGAGATGATGATGAATGCTTATGAACATGGTAACTTAGGCATTTCTAATGAAGAGAAAAGAAAGCTTCTTTTAGAAGGGAAGCTAGAAAGTACATTCAAAGAACGTGAACTTAAATATGGAAAACGCCGCATTAAAATTCATTATTTTGTTCACACACAAGGAGAAGGTAAATGTTTAAAATTTGATATTGAAGATGAAGGAGAAGGTTTTGATACAAAGATATTTAAAAAATTAATCTTTGATACCACCAGTCTTAATGGTCGCGGTTTTAAAATCGCCAAAAAAATGGTAGATGCCATATATTATTCCCCTAAGGGAAACCATGTCATCTTACATAAGTACATACCCAAAGAAATCTCATAAAAATAGGAATTAACATGCAATTACAAAGTCATAACAATACGGTAACGGTTAAAGGAAATATTGCTTCTGTAAGCGATTTTGAATCTATTAAAAGTTCATTAGCACAAACCTGTGAAAATCACAAAACAATAGTTTTAAAGATATATGACTCTTTAGTTATCAACTCATCACTTATAGGATATTTAGTGAAGATTGTGAACCAAGATGGAGTTAGACTAAACCTACAAGCTGGGAATGAGGTTCTTTTTGAACTATTAGATGACTTAGGCTTAGCGCAGACCTTTCATTTAGAAAGACTCTAAAAAAAGGGCTTAGCCCTAGCTAGTTTTATTTTCAAAGAACTCTGAAATGTCTTTTTTTATAAAACCTTGAAAAAGTTTTATAAACAGCCATAAGGATAAAAGTGGCAGTAAAATACTTTGCATAATAAAAATTGATATTAAAGACAGCATATTATTAATTGCTTCATCAAATTTATTTTTTAAGTTCAAAAGTACCTTTTCAACTTCGTCTTGGAGGCTTTGATAATATTTTTTAAAATTAAAAGATTCACCTAAGTCATTAAAATAATGTCTTGTTTGATTCCATAATCCCTTAGTTGGCGAGGAAGGAACACTCTTACTTGCTTCTTCTATAGCCTTGACCTTTTGTATAACCTGTGATATCTCTTCTTGTGAGTATGATAATGACTTTTCTGCTTCTTCATACTGAGATTCAAAGGCATAGGTGTATATCCCCTCATTCATTAAGACAATTAAAGGGATAAGAAAACGTAAAAAAGAAAAAATGATAAAAGATTTAAAAATAAGATTAAAACTCTGCTTATGCCAAAGCTTTGGCACCCATAAAATAAATAAAAGAACCATAGCACTTAGGGCAAGAAGAGCTTGAAAGACTTCAGTTTGTCCAAGTTCAAGAAGAAGTTTTTGAATGCCTAAAGAAACAGAACTCATTAACATTACCCATGAAAATCTTTCAAGCATATCATTCATAGGATCAACTATCTGACCCACGGCAAAGTTAACACCAACCCCCGCGGGAGTAGCATATATTTCAGTGCCTTGAACAACAGAAATAAGACCATTTAATCCCCTAGCAATAGCAAACACTGTAAGGGAACGAACAAGAGCATTATCTAAGTGTTCTGAGCCTGCCTTATCAATTACCTTGATAAAAGAAAGTTGGACTAAAAAAATAAGTAAAAATGTGATTAAAAGTTTTTTATACATTCAAATATTATAACTAATCTCCACAAAAATTTCCATCACATGAGGGAACAACACCTGAATCACTTGCACTTGATACTAAAAATTTTACTAAATAACGACGGCGATTTTTATAATAAGACTTATTTAAAGTATGCATCGCTTTTTTATTGTTCATATGCACTTTAATAAACTTTTTATCCTCGTCTTTAAACATTTTTTTCCATTCTTTTTTCTTTAACATTGCTCCACCCTTATAAGGGTTTCCATGACATTGTTTACAAAGTTTTTTATAAGTAATAATGCCTTTTTCAGAATAGTTTGTTCGGGCCTGAGTAAGACTACTCAATAAGATTAAAATAACAAATACAAGTTTTAGATACATATTTTCCCCTCTTTATAAGAACTATTATACTTCAAAACCAAATAGTTTGTACGTGAGCTTTATCACATAAGTTTCTAATTTTATAAAAAACTACTTTTGAATAGCTTTAGACTGGTGATAATTACAATTTTCTTTTTTTTGTGTGCCATCTTTATGAGGGCAGGTTTTAGCTTCACTTTCTTTTGGACATTCTTTTTTACATTTTTCATGACAAGAGGCTTTCTCTTTATTATCACATTCTGCGTCCATTGGACAGGCAATAAGTCCTATAGAACCTAGTAATAACGTGCTTATTAGATATTTAATCATAAGTATTCCCTAAATTTATTTTCCTTATCATATCTTCTTTTTTAACATAAGGGAACCTCTATAAACCCAATACTCACTCAGCGATACAAGAAGTTTGCTATTATGAGGCGGATGTGTGAAGGAGCTATGAATAGCTTCAATCACATTCAACGATTAAGAGTGAATTTCTTGTATCGCCCTTTGGGAGGTCTTTTGAAACGCAATCTTGCACAAGTTTTTCCATCGCCATAGCTACGGCTATGACTCAAGAAAATTCTTGCACAATCTTACATTTCAAAATACCTCTGAGTGAATATAGGGTTTTTAGAGGTACCCATAAACAAATATCAGTTTTATTTTATAAGAAAACTTTATGTAAGAATAGGGTTCAATATAGGCATACAATTTTTGGGAAAAATAAAATAGTCCCTAGTAAAGGATTTAAAATGCAAAAAAAAGAATTAGAATTTTTCAAAGAGCAACTCCTTGATGCTAAAGAGCATATCCTTCAAAATGTCAATCTTGCTTCCAAAGAGTTAGGCGAACTTCAAACACAAGAAAATAATGATGATATGGATTTTGCCTCTATGCGTAGTGATTCAATGATTGAACAAGTTATTTCAGACCAACAAAATGCAGAACTAGTAGATATTGAACATGCCTTAACACGCATAGATAATGGAAATTATAATATCTGCGAAATGTGTTCTGAAACTATTAGCATGTCTCGTTTAAAGGCAAAACCTTATGCAAAATTTTGCATGACATGCCGACCCTTATATGAAAAAGCTCAATAATACAGACTAAGATTACGCATATGTAACCTTTTTTTGTTATCATTTGCTTATGAAAAATAATAATATCATTCTTRTGGGTTTTATGGGTGTAGGTAAGGGTTCATTAGCACGTGAACTTGTCAAACTAACTTCTCGTGTGGCAATAGACACAGATGACATAATCGAAAGTATGGAAAACACAAAGATTAAAAAAATCTTTGAAAAAGAAGGTGAGTCTTATTTTAGAAACTGTGAAACACAGGTTTCTTTATGGCTTCAAAGCAGTGTTAAAAACAGTATTATCTCTATAGGTGGGGGATTTTACCAGGTAGGAAACTTACAGTCTATTGGACATGTCATCTACTTAGAATCTACCTTTGACGCTATTTTAGACCGCATCAAATCTTCAAAAAACCCTGAAAAGAAATTCAAGAAACGTCCTCTCTTACAAGATATGGTAAAGGCCAATGCCCTTATAAATGAAAGGCATCCAAGGTATCTTGCCTGTGCAAACAGTGTCATACAAACAGCAGGAAAAACATCTTCCGCTATTGCTGAAGAAATTATGCAGCTCTTAGAGCTTTAGTCTTCTTCACACTTTTTCATAATCTTATCCCATGAAGTATCAAAGTTCTTACTAATATAAGCTTCATGGTGAGGTACTTGACAGCCTGAACAATCTTGATGAAGGTTGTTTTCATGCTCAAATATTGCCCCATCTTTTGATTCAATAGAACAATGTGAATGTATAATTTTATCGTTCTTTTTATGAGGGGACATGGTAAAACGAAAATTAGGGCAGGCACAAAGATAACAATTTAATTCTTCCATCTCATGACATTTTTTATTATCCTTATAAAGTTCACAAAAATCTGGCTCTTTTTCCACCATATTTTCAAATCTATAATATTTAATAATGTCTTCTTGACAAAGACCTTGAGATAGAAGTTTTTGGTTTAAACGCTGGTGCTTAGAACTGTGCGCTTCAAACCATTGGGCATAGGTCATCAAAGTTTATTTACCAATAGTCGACCAATTAACAGTAGCACCCTTGTTATCAAAAACTGCCGGTGTACCACGAACACCAAATTGATTGGCTAGGGTTTGGTTCTCTTTTATTTTTTCACCAAGGCTATCGTGCATCTCTTGAGTCATGCTTAAACGCTCAAAACTTGTATCWCCATTWGCCATRTCAAGAAKGGCYTTTGACTTARCTKCKTGACCYTGYYTATTCATYACATAATAAGACATTTGTGTTGCATTTCTATGGTTAGATAAAGGCATAAAGTAAACATAAAGCTTCACCTTTTTACTAAGGCTTGGCCACATTTTTTCAAACTTTACACAATAAGGACACTCAGGATCAGTAAAAACAATAAGCTCATTACTTCCTGTTCCATATACTATATCCGCATTTTCGCGTATACTCTTCATATCCAGTGGACGTTTAATTGCCTCACCTGTATTTGCATCAAGCGCGTCACCTAAGACAACAACCTTTTTATCCTTTGTAACATAAGCCGTTGTGTACTGAATTCCACGCTGTGTAAAAATTTCTAAGCTAAGTTCATAAATTAGTCCATGATCATAAGCCTTAGCTATTGTGATATGTTCAGGAGATAACATTTTTATAGATTTAAAGGGTTTGGGATCAATATCGCCAGCTAAGAGTGTTAAAGTCAGTGCAATAAACGCAAAAAATAATTTCATATATATCCTTTTGCGCTATTATAACCTTTTCTAGTAATTTTTAGTATGTATTTAAACCTACATAGCTTGTGTATATTCAGAATTTATATCAAAAAACTCTTCTGCATAAAAATATAAAATATCATGTGTTAAACGTTCAAAGACCTTATATATATCAATGATGATGCGATCTTTATTTAATATAATAGGTGAAGATAAAATATTCCCCTCTTCAATGAGCTCAATACATACATCTTTAAGAGATTGGTAGAGACAAAATATGTCATGAGGATTTATATCCTTGTCTGAGAAACTCACTAAGGCTTCTTTCGTTACCATATATTGATGTGATGGAAAATCATTTTCTACCATGTTTATCACATTTGAAATAAGCCTTAAGGCATACTCTTGTATAAAATATATTGGCTTAACCTTGTAGTTTTGTAAAAACTGCACCACATGATGCTTTTGCATCCAGCGAGTTAAAATAAGATTTTGGTTTGATTTAAAATCTGGTAATACCGTTTGTAGATTATGAAGATACATTGTTTTTCCCTTGAAATAAAAAATAATTATAATTAATAATTACTAATAATAATATTAAAGAATTTGGATTTCTTATATCTTGTTTTGTTTTTTTAAGTTTAATGAGGGTCTAGCAAGCAAGTGAACGTAGATGCTTGAAGACTTAGATGAAAGTTGAATATATCTTTAGAGGTGCCATTTAGTTTAAATATTGTAGTAAGTCGCATTTGGATGATAAACAACAAGTGCTGATGTAGATTGTTCTGGATGTATTTGAAAAGTTTCGCTCAATTCTATCCCAAATTCTTCAGGACGCAATAAATCAAATAAAGGTCTATTTAATTCTAAGTCTGGACAAGCAGGATAGCCAAAAGAATATCTTGCGCCTTCATATTTATTCATTCTTACATCTGAAAGCACAGGTTTTTCATTATCACAAATATTTAGATCAAGTCTAATTTGTTTGTGTACGATTTCGGCTAAGGCTTCGGCAAGTTCAACGCCTAGTCCATGAACCATATAATACTCAGTGTACTCACCCTTATCATATAACTCTTTTTCAAATTCAGCGAGCTTTGAGCCAGCAGATACACAGGTCATTGCAATAACATCATGTCGGTCTGAATGATAAAAATCTGAAAGCGCACGGTGAGGCTTTTTACCCTGTCTTGGAAAAGACATAGTGTACTCAGCTCTTCCAATGACATCTTTTAAAGGCTCACGGTTTACATCTTCATCTGATGTCCATCCTTCACTCTCATCAAAGATAAGCAAGGTATTATCATCGCTTCTTACAGGATAATATCCATAAATTACGGTTGCATCAAAAAGGTCTTCATCTAAGAACTGCTTTTTAATACGCTCATACGCAGGCCATACCTTTTCTTCTAACTGCTTCTCATAGGCTTCTTTTTCCATGCCCTTAGAGTTATAACCCCAACGCTGTTTAAACAGTATCTTATGGTTAATCCACTCAAAGGCAAGTTCAAGTGGAAAGTCTCTTCCTACTTCCATAACACGTCGTCCCCAAAAAGGAGGCGTAGGAACACGAACCTCTCTATTAGGCATTTTCAATTCTTTAAAAGGAGGAATAATTATCTCTTTTTTAAGAACTTTTTCTTTTACTAAACCTGCGTCACCATGTAAGTTAGTATCAAGAACCCCACCTTTTTCAATCCTAGACATCGCTGTTACACCATCAAAGGCATCCTTACAATAAAAAATAGGGCCATCATAAAAAGGTCTACAAAAATCATCTATAAAGGTTCGTGTTAAAGCCGCCCCACCTAAAAGAACAGGAATCGTAAAGCCTTCTTCTTTCATAGCTTTAAGATTTTCTTGCATAACCTGTGTTGACTTAACGAGCAAACCTGACATACCAATCGCTTGTGCTTTGCCTGAGCGTATCTCATTTAAAAATGTTTCTAAGTCTACTTTAATACCCACATTAGTAACTTTATAGCCATTATTTGAAAGGATGATATCTACAAGATTTTTACCAACATCATGCACATCACCTTTTACCGTGCCTAGAACTAAGGTGGTATCTACTTCTTTTTCAACCTTAGGAAGATAAGGGTTTAAGTGGTCAACTGTCTTTTTCATAGTTTCAGCAGACTGAAGAACAAAGGGTAATTGCATTTGTCCTGAACCAAAAAGCTCACCAACAACCTTCATTGCGCCAATTAAAATCTCATTAACGATTACTTCAGGCTTAATATTATGTCTTGCGGCTTCAACAAGAGGAATCATTCTTTCTTTATCACCATCCATAAGAAGTTTAGCTATCTTTTCTTCTTCGCTTAAGGCATCATAGGCAGCATCTTCTTCTTCACTGTTGGTAGCTTCCACATCTGAAAAATATTCTATAAAATCAAATAGGGCTTGCCCTTTTGGCTTTTTGTTAAAGATAAGATTATTACAAATTTCTTGTTGTTCATCCGTAATTTTGTTTAAGGGAATAATATGCTTAACATTGATAATAACCGTGCTTAAACCCGCTTGTAGACAATGATGTAAAAACATAGAATTCAAATACGGACGGGCATCTTTATCTAAACCAAATGAGATATTAGAAAGCCCTAGTGTTGTTCCTGCACGTGGGTATGTTGTCATAAGTTCACGTATCGCGTCTATCACTTCCATACCAGCCGTCCAGTACTCTTCATCACCCGAACCAAGTGTAAAGGTAAGTAAGTCAAAGACCAAGTCTTCAGGTCTAAGGCCATGTAGCTCTGTGGCACGTTTATACATACGTTCAGCTATCTCAAACTTACTCTTAGCTGTCTTTGCCATGCCCACTTCATCTATGGTCAGTAGTACTAAAGAAGCCCCATATTTTTTTGCCAACTGACAAATAATATCAAATCGATCTTCTCCATCTTCTAAGTTAACCGAGTTAAGAATACACTTACCACCTATGAGTTTTAAAGCAATCTCTAAGCCTGATATTTGTGTAGAATCGGGCATAAGAGGAAGGGGTATCTTTTGAGCATATGTTGCTATAACATTTAACATATCTTTGGTCTCATCACGTCCCGCAAAGCCAACATTTACATCAATAAGGTGGGCTCCTGCTCGTACTTGTTGCTGAGCAACAGACAGGGTTCCTTCATAATCCTCAGCTAAGATAAGTTCTTTAAATGCCTTTGAACCTGTTGCGTTAGAACGTTCTCCAATAAGCAGTGGCGCGGGATTTTGTTTAAGTGCTACGGTACCAAATAAAGAAGCAATACACGCTTCTTGACTCCCCGTAGCAACTTTAGGCGTAATTGAACTTACCTTATCTACAAGGGCACGGATATGTTGAGGCGTTGTACCACAACATCCCCCTAGAAAAGAAACCCCATCGTACTTCATAAAGTTTTCTTGTTGCTTCGCAAACTCATCAGGCCCCATAGGATAAAACGAGTACCCCCCTCTGTTTTGAGGAAGACCAGCATTCGCATGAACAGAGATAGGTCGACCCCAAACCTCAGCCAAAGCCTTAATATGTTTACCATATTGCTCCGGTCCTGTTCCACAGTTAAAACCAAGAGAAAGAATGTCAAAAGGTTCTAAAATAGCCGCAATAGTTTGAGCGTCTGTTCCAATAAGCATCGTCCCTGCAAGTTCAATAGTTACTGAAATCATAATAGGAAGTTCAGTTCCACGCTCAATGTTCGCTGCTTGACAAGCATGAAGTGCCGCTTTAATTTGAAGAGGATCTTGACAGGTTTCAAGTAAAAATACATCCGTTCCTCCATCAATAAGAGCAAGTGCACATTCTGTATACCCTGAAAGCATTTGATCATAATGCATATGTCCTAAAGACGGAAGCTTAGTACCGGGTCCAATTGAACCTAAAACAAGACGAGGATGTTCAGGTGTTGAAAACTTATCACACATCTTTTTAACAATTTGTGCCCCAGCCTTTGTCAATTCATAAGCTCTATTCCCAATTTGATACTCATCTAGAACCCAGTCAAATGAGCCAAAGGTGTTGGTGGTAATTAAGTCAGCACCTGCGGTTAGATACCCCGAATAAACCTCTTCTAAAATATCAGGAGCTGTCACATTTAAAAGTTCATTACAACCTTCATTGCCTTCCCATTGAGCATCACTTATCTTATCAGCTCTGTCTTGAATTTGGGTACCCATGGCACCATCAATAATCATTGGGCGTTTTTTTATTGTGTCTAAAATATACTGTTTAACAGACATGTTTCTCTTTTACTTGAAATAGCTTATGCTTATGTAGAAATACTTTTGCTATTTCTACATAAAGATAAGCCCGCTATTCTAACAAAGATGAGCATAAATTTTGATGAGAAAGTAGAGTTAATAAATTTTAACTACTATGTAATATACATTACTAAACATTTAGTATAAATAATGCTAATATATAGATGTTAAATATTTTTTAATACACATAGGTAAAATAATGCAGAATCTACATAGTTTTGTTTTAAAAAAAATCTTTAAATCATCTATACTACCTATACTTTTTATTGAACTCATTCTAATTGTACTCATCTTTATTTTTGGCTTTATACAAGAAGAAAGAAACAAAGAACTCCTTCAAAACACAGCAGCACAAAGTTTTGAAGAGGTAGCTTCTCAAGTAACTCAAAGAATGAATGCTAAGATTGAAAGAGTAGAAAAAGGTGCTACTGCTATTAAACTTATTATCGAATCATTTTTTATTCACAGTAAACATTTTAATGATGCACACCTACAATATGTTTATAAGGATGGATTTTTCACCCGTCATAATAAGGGGCCCTCTACTGTTTACACCACAAACCTTACTAATCTGACTAATAAAGATAAAGAAGCTTTAAAAATTTTATCCATGACGGAAGTTGCCTTAGACGCCATTATGCATCAATATGAAGATGTTGTGGATTCGGCTTGGGTTAATCTTGGTAAGAATTATTCCTTATATTATCCAAGTATAAAAGTAGAAGATGAACTTTCTTCAGACTTAGACCCTACCCTTCAAAGTTATTATTTTAAGGCAAATCAAGAATATAATCCTCAGAAAAAAACTATATTTATTCCTCTTTTTCAAGAGTCTTGGGCACTTTCTTTAGGACAAATTGGTTCTGTTGTTTCTCCCATATATTTTAAGGGGAAAATGGCTGGTGTTGTAGGGATGACACTTACTACGGAAAATACAAAAGAATTAAGTGATATTTCCCTACCCTTTGATGCATATATCATTATTTTAGGCGATAGGGGTCATGTACTTTTTGCTTCTGATGAGGATGAGTTTTACAAAGATTTTAAGATCAACTCCTTTAATGCCTTACACCAAAAAAAATCTAATGCTTCTTTAACACCCTTTGTTTATACACCTAATCAAGAATCAAACTTTATATTTTTTCAAAAAAACTTAAAAGACACAGGGCTAAAGCTTATACTCATTGCTAAAAAGGACAATATTAATGCCAAAATAAATGCTGTGTATTCTCAAACACGAAAATATGGTCTTATCTCTTTAATTATTATTGCCTTTAGTCACCTTTTACTTTTCTTTTATATTAGAGCAAAAACTAAAAAAGTTTCTGAGGTCATTTCAAAGCCTATCGTGGAATTGGCACATATATCAGAAATGCTTTTTGATGAGAAAAAACTTAACTTAGAAAAAAGTAACATACATGAGTTTGACACCTTACAAGGCAACTTAAATAAGGCACATGACAAGCTACTTGAGCAGTTATATTATGACTTACAAACACATCTTCCTAATCTTAATAAACTGCATCTAGATATAAATGAAAATTCTACCCTTATACTTATATGTATTGAAAACTACAAGTTAATACAAAATATTTATGGTCCACAGGTTTCTTTTGATGTCTTAAAAGGGCTCATAGATATGCTAGAAACCTTTCCTCGCTCACCCATGCGTTTATACAGGATATATAACGATACCTTCGCCCTGCTTTCAAATTCAAAGGTACATCTTCAAGATGAACTAAAATATCTTTACAATCGACTTTCACTTGAACATATACACTTGCATGAATTTGATATTTCATTAAACTATGCCCTTTCTATCTCTTATCCTTGGGCTCAAAGTGAATTACCCTTGTTTTCTCGTGCTGATATTGCCTTAGATGAGGCAAAAAAACAAGAACATAGAAAATACCTAAGTTTTAATGAAAACAATAATGAAAAAGAACTTTTTAAACAAAACCAAGAATGGGCCAAACGACTGCAGTCCGCTCTTCATGAAGGCAGACTGGTACCATTTTTCCAACCTATTTATAATATTAAGGAGCAAAAGGTTCATAAGTTTGAAGCCCTTGTTCGTATGATAGAAGGAGATAGCGTTATCTCACCTTATTTCTTTTTAGGTGTGGCTAAACAAATGGGGAAACTTTCAGACATCACACTTCTTATGCTCAGACACGTTTTTAACCTAGCCCAAACCTATACAGACGTTGAGTTTTCTGTTAACACTTCCTTTGAAGATTTTGAAGAAGCAGGACTGATGAATGATATACGAAAGCTTGTAGCTGAGTTTGGTATCAACACCCAAAATATCATTATAGAGATTTTGGAAACAGGAAGGTACAAGGATGAGAATCATGTTATAAAAACTATTCATGAACTCAAAGATATGGGCTTTAAAATAGCTATAGATGATTTTGGGGCAGGAAACTCAAACTTTGCGCATCTGATGTTAATGAAGGTAGATTATATAAAAATAGATGGGCAGTTTATTAAAGACATATGCCAAGATGAGCAAAGCCAAAACATCACAAAAACCATAAATGAGTTTACTCATATGACAGGGGCCTTAAGTATTGCCGAGTTTGTTGCTGATGAAGAAATTTTTAAAAGAATAAAGGCATTGGGTATTGATTTTGCTCAAGGGTATCACATCAGTGAGCCAAAACCGGCTTCACAGATTGATGCTATGCTTAAACTCTAGGGGAAGATAAGACATATAAAACAGACGGTGTGATGATAAGGTTTTATAGACTACTAGGGAATAGTCTAAGGAGGAGATGTAGTTATTCTAGGGAAATAAATACTGTCCGTCTGTGAGTTAAATTATAAAATATAACTATCACATAAGTATCACCCAGTATAATAATTTAAAACCCTCTCCCATAGGACCACCTTATGAAAAAAATTCTACTTATTTTATCTTTTAGCCTTAGTCTCTGGGCTAACAGTGTTTATGTTAAAACTATTGATTCCCCTATGAATGAGGTTTATGCCAAGGTACTTGCTTCATTTGACAAGTCATACCTTATTGTCGTATCTGAAATCGATATCTTAAAAAAGTTCAAACATGCAGGACTTCCAGAAAGGTTTGGAAAGAATTTTAATACAAACAACTTAACGGGTATCAAAGCCATTATCGCATGTAATGGTTGGTTTGGCAATGAAGTCGCTAATGCAGACCCTCTTATGATGGGATTTTGTCCTATAAGAGTTACTCTTATTGAAAGAGATGGAAAAACCTCTATCTTATTTGTAAGACCTCTTCTTGCACCTAAGGACTCAAAAGCTTATGCTATACTAAAAAAACTAGATGCAAAAGTAATCTCCGCCATAAACGCAGTAAACTAAAGGAAACACATGAAATATCTTAAGACAATTATTTTAGTATTCGTAGTAAGTGCCACACTAGCAGGATGTGCAACAATGGATCAAAAATCATATGACCGACAAAACAAGGCAGCTGAAAAAAGTCAGAATTCTTTGTAATATTTATCTGCCGAAGTTTCTTTAGAAAACAATGCCGCAGAAAAAAGTCAGAACTCTTTATAAACTAATCCGTAGTAGTTTCCTTGAAAACAAGGCAGCTGAGAGGCTTAGCGGAGTTTATAAAAAAGTTAAAACCAGCTCTAGCAGTTTTGCGAAGCAAAAGGTTTCTTTAGAAAACTAACTGTAGTGGTTTGCGGAGCAAAAGTTTCTTTAGAAAACTAACTGTAGTGATATGAGAAGCAAAGCTTTCTTTATGCTTTGAAATGGAACAGTCCACCCTACAGAGAAAATCTATTATGTCTCATATAACTTTCAAAATCATCTTTATCTAATGGCTTAGAATAGTAATAACCCTGTAAAATGTCACAATTATTTTTCTTTAAAAACTCATAATGTTCTCGTGTTTCCACTCCTTCGGCCACCACTTTTAAACCAAATGTTTTTGCCATCGCTAAAATAGTCAAAACAATCTCTTGATCATTCTTATCTTTACTAAGCTCGGAAATAAAAGAACGATCAATCTTCAATTCATTTATGGGTAATTTTTGCAAATAACTCAAAGACGAATAACCTGTTCCAAAATCATCCATTGAAAAGCGTATATCTAGATACTTACGGATACTATTCATTACAGAAACAACCTTATTCATATCTTCTGCTAAAATCGTCTCCGTAACTTCAAATATTATCTTTTTTTGTAAATCTTCATTAAGATATTTTTGACACATTCGGCCCACATCCAGTACAAAGGAGTAGTGAAAAAGTTGGCGCATACTGATATTAATAGAAAATTGTTCTAAAATCAGTCCTTCTTCATTCCATTTTTTAAATGTTTTAAAGGCTTCTTCTAAAATAAACTCTCCTAATGGCACCATATATCCTATCTGTTCAGCAATAGGAATAAATACATCTGGGGGAACCACACCTAAGTCTTCATTTTTCCAACGTACTAAGACCTCACAACCAATTATTTCTTGTTTAATATTAAGCTGGGGTTGATAATGTAAATAGATTTCATTGTTTTTAAGTGCAGAATGAAGCCTATGCTCAATTTTCAGATGACTTTCAACACGTTTTGAAAGTTTATCATTAAAAAGGATAACCCCATCTCTACCCTTCTCTTTGACTTCATACATGGCAATATCAGCCTCTTTTATAAAGGTATTTGCATTTAAACATTGCGGCGATAATAAACTTACACCTATGGATGCACTCAGATAAAGATTATGAGGTTCAATAGAATATACATTTTTAAGACTCTGTAATAATTCATTAGATAATCTCATTGCATGAGAAATACATTTATCTGAATCAATAAATCCTTTTCCCAACAAAACAAACTCATCTCCCCCTAAGCGCGCAATAATATTTTCGTCTTTTGCTATATCTTTTAACCTTAGAGCTACTTCTTCTAAGAGCTTATCTCCGACATCATGTCCTAAGGAATCATTCACCGTCTTAAAATGGTCTAAGTCAATAAGCAATAAATATGAATAGTTTTGATGCTTTTCTAATTCATTTACCTTTCTTTGTAAGGTATCTATAAAACTATGTCTATTAAAAAGTTTTGTTAGTTGATCATGAGAGGCCTGGTATTGTGTTTTTTCTAGTAATTTGTCAGAGCTATGGGCAGAATAAAAAAGCACTCCCATAAAAACAAGTGAAAATAAAGATAAGACATAAGCATAAAACTCATGAATTAACAAAAAGTATGCACTCAGAGGTAACATAAGCACAAGTAAAATTGGAATCAGGACTTTTCTATCAGAAAAAAGTAAGGTTGATGCAACAACCGCGGCGCCAAGCTCTGTAAAAATAGCTATATAGTGCATTTTACTTTCTGTCTCACCCCCATACAAAATAAATATTAAAGCCCAAGAAGAAAACATAAGAAGATAAAACTTTGAAATATAGTTGTGCCAGCTTATCAATTCTAAACTGGTCATAGAATCATAATCAAAGCTTTTATATAAACTTAATCCCCATATAGAAAGTAAACTAACAAGGCCATACCAAATCAAAGCAGGAAGAACAATATGGTTAAGCCAACCTAAAAAGATATACCCCAAACCAGGAAGCATAGAAAGTCCGATAATGATAGGAATCTGTTTATGTAAGCTTTCATATACATACTTATGTTTTACAAACATAGTTTCCTCCTTCGCATCATTTTGTTATTATAATACAGAATTTTCCTTTAAAATAAATATACCATAATAAAAATGTCTTTCTTTCAAGTAAATTTCCCTATAATTCATATAATCATACCATGTTAATAATATACGAGTATCTCTAAAAATCCTATACTTATAAACATAAGTAAATTTATATATAAAGTTCCCTATGATAGATTTTAATGACAAGGTTTTTCATATATTATGTGTTGATGACACACCTACTAATTTGCACTTGGTAAAAAACGTATTAGACAAGCACGGATATAAGGTAACACTTGTGCAAAGTGGTGCTGAAGCCATTTCTTATTTAAAATCAAGACACAATACCATTGACCTTATCTTACTTGATGTTATGATGCCTGAAATGGATGGGTATGAGGTCTGTCGTATCCTTAAAAAAAGCACCCGTAAAATACAAAAAATTCCTATTATTTTTCTTACTGCGGTAACTGATATAGAAGGTGTTAGTAAAGGTTTTGAAGTAGGTGGCGTTGATTATATAAGCAAGCCTTTTCGCCCTATAGAACTCCGCGCTCGTATTCAAACACATCTAAAATTAAGATTTTTCGAAGAACGTAAGTTAGAGCAAACAGAACTAGAACTTGTGTATATGATGAGTACCCTTGCTGACAAGCATTGCGAAGAAACCTCGGGGCATGTTGAAAGGGTTTCTGAGTATTCTAAACTACTTGCACGACTCTTAGGTTATGGTGAAGAACAAGCTGAACTGATAAAAAAGGCCTCCGCCATGCATGATATTGGAAAGGTTACAACACCTGATCATATTTTACATAAGCCAGGGAAACATACGGATGAAGAGTTTCTTATTATGAAAGAACATGCTCAAGCAGGGTATGAAATTTTACAAAAATCCAAACTGCCACTGATGCAAATTGCTTCTATTATTGCCCACCAGCATCATGAAAAGTGGGATGGTTCGGGATATCCAAGAGGTTTAAAAGGTAAAGAGATACATATCTTAGGTCGTATTGTCGCACTTGCAGATGTTTTAGACGCCCTCTCTTCCGAAAGAAAATATAAAAAGGGCTGGGAATTAGATGATATTTTTTCTTTTTTAAAATCTCAAAGTGGTAAACATTTTGATCCACGAATGGTTGATCTTTTTATGGATAATTTTGGTATGTTCTTAGAAATACGAGATAAATATTCCCAATAATAACTAAATTTTTGAAATCTTATCTGCAAAATAAATAGCCAAGGCTGTTAGGGTAAAAAGCACCCCACCATAAAGTCCAAATAATACTGAATTTGTAATTTCCATAATCTTTCCTAGTTTATAATCTTAAGGCGATTATAAACCATAGATGTGTGAGAATAATGAGCTTAATAAAGTTCATTCCAACTTTAATTTCTTCCTTATTGTATAGAATTAATCTCTTTCAGCACTTCTTTTAGATACAAATACACAAATTATAAAATATAGGAATTATTATGCAAACAGCAATTATTGGTGGTGGATGTTTTTGGTGTGTTGAGGCCGTTTTTACAAGAGCTAAGGGTGTTCAATCAGCCATTAGTGGGTACGCAGGTGGGCAAAATCCAAACCCGACCTATCAAGAGATATGTACAGGAACAACAGGTCACGCAGAAGTGGTAAAAATCACCTTTGATGAAAGTGTGATTACTTATGAAGATATCTTAGATATCTTTTTTGAAATTCATGACCCGACCACATTAAATCAACAAGGAGGAGATAGAGGAACTCAATATCGCTCAGTAGTTTATTATCTAAATAATGAACAAAAAGATGCGGTTGAAGCTAAGGTAGAAGAGTTACAGCACTTCTTATCTGCGCCAGTTGTGACTGAACTTAGTCCAGAACCTGAGTTTTTTGAGGCTGAAGACTATCATCAAGACTACTTTTCTTTGAATCCTTCTCAGGGTTACTGTCAAGCAGTTGTATCTCCTAAGGTACAAAAATTCATGATGAAGTTTACAAAATTTATTAAGAGTTAGTGCGCTCTGTAATAAGTCTTTTCAACAGGAGAGTTAATCTTTCCTGTTTTACTAACAAAGATAAAGGGCACTGAATTAGAACCTTTAGCAAAACTTGTTATTGCAGATATATGCACATGCAAATGGGGTCCAGATGAATAACCTGTATTTCCAGAATATCCAATTAACTGATGTTTATATACCCTTTGACCTAAGTTCACCCTCACTCCATCTTGCTTCAAATGACCGTACATGGCCATTGTCCCATCTTCATGTTTAATAATGATATAGTTTGCCTTAGACGCAAAGTCACTTGAAAAGCCATGTTCATTATGTTTTGACTCAAGACCTGTAACTATTCCATCTCTCATTGCGTGAACATGAGAGCCTACTGGCATACTAAAGTCTAGGGCATATGAAGAAGAACCCTTATGTGTTACATTTCCATTAAAACCCTGACTTAAGAGATAAGATTTCCCTCTTTGATAAGGCAAGGCATAAACATAATTTTTATCATAGTTAGGACTTAAACTACCAATGACAGCACTATAACTTACATTAAAAATGCTCTTTTTTCGTACATTAATAATAGAAAAATGTATTATCTTACTTCTTGAACGAGGAGGATAAGAATGCATATAAGGAAGTTTAAATTCACTTCTAATATTTTGCATATTTTTCGCTTGAAGTTTAATACTCACATCATTATAGGTATGATTATCAAGATATAAGTCAAATCCGCCTTTAACCCTTAAACTAACGACTTCAATCTTCTTTTTTGCATTATCAAGGGCTACAAAGGTATTTAAACTCCTTTTTGATGTGACTTCTTTCTTTTCTTGATGTATTTGAAACATCTTATTTAAATGGGCGTATGAGCGTTCATCCAAGGCATAATCTTGGCGCAATGCATTTAAATAAGAAGAATCTTTTTTACCTGTTTTTGTATAGAACTCAACTACCTTTTTCTTTAGCCTAGCATCCTTAGAAACTAGAGATAAGGGTCTTTGAAGAAGTGCAAAAAAGTCTTTTTTATTGTTTGAGTAAATACTTTTATAAAGTTGCTGCTTATAGGTCTTTTCTAATCTGTCATGCAAGGCTTGTAGTTGTCTTAAGCTTTTCAAATACCCTTTGATACCTTTTTTATCCCCGCTAATATCTAGTTTAGTTCCTTTTCCTATAGCCAAGGTGGAAAGTCTCGCAAAGTCTTGTATCTCTTGTTGATGAGTACCAAATGAGTTAAGCTTACTTAGATGATTAAAGTCTTCTACCGACTCAAATAAGGGCGTGCCTAACTGTGAGTATAAGGAAGGGTATGACTTAGAATATAAGGGATTAAGGCTAAATAAAAAAATAAAGAAGATTAAATAGATAGATTTTTTCATGCAAGATTGTAACACAGAAGTCAAAGAGATTATAAGGGAATGAATGTGATTAGGGGATCACTAATATAAGGACTAACTAATGTATTAAAAAATATGAATCAAAACCTAGGGGTAAATTTTGATTTTTACTATTTGTATTAGGTCTCTTTGACTTCTGACCGTATTATAATGAGGGAATGTGTGAATAATGTGTAGACTTTTACAACAAGTCCACACATGGCTTAAGAAACATTTGCTTCGCAAACCACCACGGTTTGTTTTGTGAATAATGTCTAAAGTCCGCTTTGCTTCTGTAAATATAAATACTTTACTATAATATGCTTATGAATTACAAAAAAGAAATTATTTGCGTGCTTGACCCTATGTGTTCTTGGTGTTGGGGATTTGAACCTGTCTTAAAAGAACTTCAAAAAAACTTACCCTCTGATATAAAGTTATCTCTTTGTATGGGAGGATTACGTTCAAAAGGCCAAGAAGCTTGGACACCTGCATTTAAATCCTATTTACAAAAAAACTGGCAAAATGTACATGCTCAAACCTCTCAGGCTTTCAATCTTTCTTTGCTTGAAAAAAAAGCCTTTGACTATGATACTGAGCCTGCTTGCAGGGCTGTTATAAGTGCCAAAAAGATAGATATTAATAAACAGTTTTCTTTTTTATATGCCTTACAAAAAGCTTTTTATCAAGAAGCCAAAGATATTACAGATACAAATGTTATTTTGGAAATTGCAAAACAAGAGGGCTTTGATGCAAAAGAATTTTTGGAAATTTTTTCATCTGAGAAAATAAAAGAAGCTACCTTGGCTGATAAATACAAGGCAAGGTCTATGGGAGCAAACTCTTTCCCATCTTTGGTCTTTATAGATGAAGAAGGACACCTTTATGTTTTAAAAGGGTACAAGAGTTTTGACAAGATTAAGAAACATCTCTAAATTTTTTTTAGCCCTATTATTTAAAGATAAGTTTCTTCTTTTTCAGATAGCGAACAGTCCCTGTTATACCTAAGACTAGAAGTAAAACCGCTGCAATATCATTTATCCAAATCCACCAAGAAGAGAAAAAAGTCCCATCATGTAGAGCTAACAATATTGAGTAAACAGTTGCACCCTTAGGTGAAGGAAGTTGCATCTTTGACTTATGGGATAAAAACTCTTTTTCTTCATTAATAATATTTATATCCTTGAACATATGGGGTGTTTTAGGCAATATTTTCCATTCAGTACTACTTAAAATTCTATTAGGAGCGCCCATTCCACTAGCATAAAGAGTCTCATCAATACGCTTCATCTTATAAGTAAAACCCTTACTCACCATTGTCCATTTTATTAGGTCTGTACTTTCATAAACACCATATCTATTTCCTATTTTATACACATCTTTAGCTAAATCCACCGACCAAATATCTTCTTTTAAGGTCCCATATACGGGAGGTAAGACAGCATGAGGGATATTCACCGAACGCATGAAGTTAGAAAAGAGTTTTGGATGGTCCAAAAAGATACCCGTCACTAATAAAATAACAAAAGGGATAATAGCTGCTATGGCAAAGACATTAGCATGAAGCTTTATTAAGCGGCGAGACCAAAGAACATGTTTTTTTGTCTTAATAAGATAATAAACAACATAACCACTTATGGACAGAATCATCAAAACAACAGCAGCATAATCATTTATTAATAAGGAACTAATCCCATCAAATAGACCTCGCCCATAATGCAAGTCTCTTACAAACCGAGAAAGCTTAATATCATTTTTTAGTTCTTCTTTTGAAATAAGCACCTGAGTTTTTGATAAGATTTCTAAGGTATTCACGTCTAATAATACAAGTTCTTTTTTATCCACTGAGGCTAGGATTTTATCCTCATAAACAGCTAAGGCATTAATAAACAAGCCTCCTAGTGCAAGTCTTGTCCATGCTTCGTTTTTATAAATATAAATTCCATCATTAGTAGCAGCATATAAATGTTTTTCATTTGAGCGAAGAGATAAACATTGTTTATCTAAACGTTTTATAAAACCATTTTGTGTTTTATGAAAAATTCCTCTTCGACTTCCAACAACAATCTCATTTTCATCTTGTGGATTAATCCAATACGCTTCTACTAATCTTTTTTCATGTTTATATACAGCTGAGGGAACATTTTCAAAAGAGATGCTGTACATAAAAGACCAATTTTTATGGTCTAAAAAAAATCCTGTAAAGGCAAGAGTAAATAAGAGTATCCCAGCCGCTAAGCCAGAATACTTATGTATTTTAAAGAGTTTTACCATCTATACTCTAAACCTGCATAAAACTGTCTAGGGTCACCTGGTGTATAATTATTCGTGTTATAACGATAGGTTGCTGATGTAGCATAAGCCTTATCTGTAATATTAGTAATCTTCCCAAAGACAGAAATATTTTCATTATATTTATAATCTGCTTTTAAATTTCCTATACTATATCCATTATACTTTTTAGTATTTTCATCATCCATCCAATATGAACCAACATATTGCCATTCTGCCATAACACTTAGGCCATTAAGATAATCAGGTGAATAAATCAAACGTGTATTTGCCGTTGTATTAGGTGCTTCAGCTTGCTCATTACTTCCATAAACCTCATCATTTTCATAGGAATGCTTCGCATAAGAATACGCCACTTTTGCACCCCATTCCTCGTTCATTTGAGCAAAAGCAGTCGCTTCAATACCCCTGTGTAAAGTACTATCACCATTTTTATAATAATACAAACCACTGATATCATCTTCATACCTTGTAATCGTATCATCTATACTCATGTAATAAGCAGCAAGTTCTATATAAGAATTCTTAAACTCTTTTTTAACACCTATCTCATAAGTATTTGAAGTTTCAGAGTCAAGTCTTACATCCTCATAACCAACATTTTGAGAGTATAAACGTGTAGCTTGTGGAATACGAAAACCATTAGCATAACGAGCATAAAGGTTTAAATCTTTTCTTGGATGATAAGATAAGGCAAGCTTAGGGCTAAGGTGATCAAAACTATCACTTCTATCTGCAACACGGTAATAAGTATTAGACGCATCTGCTCCAACACTAAGGTTATTTGTATAATCATAATGATTATAGTCATAACGAAGCCCTGCACTGATGATGATTTCTTCACTCAGACTAATGTCCGTATGTACATAAGGTGAAATTGCAAAATACTCTACATCATAATCATAAAGCGCACCCTGTGTATAAGTCTTAGCACCCCAACCTGATGTTGTTAGATCAAAGTCTTGATGATATTTTGTACTAGCATCTGTATATTCAGTATCAAAACCAAATATGATACGGCCATTTGACATATCAAGCGTATTTTTTTGTAAAAGACCTAATGTTTGTTGCTCACTATCATTACTTGGTAGATTTTTTTCCCAGGTAGCTACATATTGATTTCTATTATATCTGATATAAGGGGTTGTACTTATTTCTAAGCCCTCTACGCTGTAGTTACTCCACTCAAGACTGAGTCTTGCATAATCAAACTTACGCCTTACATCTGTTTTTTCTAATGCTGTCGCAAAGTTTGGATCATCACTTGCCGCGGTATTTCTATTTTCTATATTGGCATAATCTTCAAAGCTGTCGGCTTGTTCTGCGTCCGTTTTACTTCCTGTTAAAATGATTTTAAGCATATTCTCATCATTTAACATCTCATCATATCGAAGACTAGCCTCATATCTATCATAACTTGTATGCTGACGCCATCCACTGCTTTTTGAATAATTCACCTTTGCTCTATATCCACTGTCTTCATCAATAGTATCACTGGCCTCAACACTTCCAGAAATATATCCATGGCTCCCACCCTTCATACGAACACTTGTTTCAAGTTCTTTTGAAGGAGTAGAAGCTGACTTTACATTTACAACAGCTGCAACAGCATCTGAACCATAAAGGGCAGTACCTGCACCCTTTAATACCTCAACAGAAGAGGCTGATTCAAAGGTCGTGTAAGAAAGTCCATTGTGATTAAAAAATCCTGATGATTGTACAGGAATATCATCTTGTAAAAAAAGATAATAAGGACTTGTTGTTGAAGGCATACGAATAGCTGTTTTATGTCCAATAATAGATGTTGTTTGCTCTATTCTCACCCCCGCCATCGAGTTTAATAAATCTTTTTGGAAAATAACCTGATCAAGTTTGATCTCTTTTTCTTCTTTTGTTGAGATACTTAACGCTTGCTCAGACACCTTTTGTTCTTCTCTTAAACCCGTCACACTAACAGGTTCAAGGTTAATTACTTGTGCGTGCACCCCTACAACACAGGCAATAGTAATTAAACTTATCTTAATCATATTCATTAATTCATCCTATAATATTTTCAGAAGTTTATAAAAACATTGTTACAAATGTGTTAAGGGCACCTCTAAAAACCCTATATTCACTCAGAGACTTTTTAAAGTGTGAGATTGTGCAAGTATTTTCTTGAGTCATAGCCGTAGCTCTGGCGATAGAAAAACTTGTGTAAGATTACGCTTTAAAAAGCCTCCCGAAGGGCGCTACAAGAAATGCACTCTTACTTCGTTGAGTACGATTGAAGCTATTCATAGCTCCCGCACGTACCCGCCTCGTAATAGCAAACTTCTTGTACCGCTGACTGAGTATAGGGTTTTTAGAGGTGCCCTCAGCTTACTTAACTTCTTTACCATTAACCATAGTTTTAACCGTAATCTTAGAATCAATAGATGTAATAATCATTTCTCCATGTCCATCTTCTAGAAACCTTCTTAAACTAGCTGTTCTTACCTTACCATCATCTGTATCTTTTGCAAGCTTATAGCCAAGGCTTTTAAAATGTTCAATGTATTCATCTACACTGGAAAACTCTTCCATTTTTTGCTCATCTGATGCAGAATATTTTTTGTTATCAGACACAATACTAATACTTTCGTCTTTAAGCACTTCAATATTAATAAGTGTATCACTACCTTCAAAAGACACCTTAAGCCCGACGGATGGTTCACAAGAAGTGTCTATCCAATTACTTGCACTAAACTCATTTGTTGCACCCTTAGACGACATAATCAGACCCTCACCTGAGTCCTTGTTAAACTGAAAAATCATTCCTGTTAAAATCATTTATTTTCCTTAAAATTTATATATATTTTCGAATTTTAGCTTGTTTCTACTTAAGGAAACTTACTTTGTATAGACTTCATCTCATCTAAGTTTTCCATAAATAGGTCTACTAAGTTCGGATCAAAATACCTGCCTTTTTCTTCTACTAAAAGTTGACAAGCCTCTTCAATACTCCACGCCTTTGCATAAGGTCTATCATGCGTCACTGCATCAAAGACCTCAGCTATAGCAACAATACGACCCGGTATTGGAATCGTCTCACCCACCAAACCTATAGGATAACCACTCCCATCATACTTTTCATGATGGCTGTAAGATATAACGGCCCCTGCTTTTAGATAAGCACTTTGAGTGTATTTCAAGATATCATAACCAAGACGAGAATGTGTTTTCATGATTTCAAGTTCTTCCTCATTAAGCTTACCTTCTTTAAGCAGTATGCTCTCTTCTATACCTAATTTTCCTAAGTCATGAAACTGTGAGGCATGAAAGACTACATCTTGAATCTTTTCATTCAGACCTGCTGCCTTAGCTAAGACCTTACTGTAATGAGCCACTCTTAAGGTATGTCCACTCATTTTATGTTCTTTGTATTCAGCACATATACCTAAAATTTTTAAGGCTTCTTGCTCACTGTCTTTAAAGGTTTGTGTAGCTTCTTTAATCTCATTTTCTAATAAAACGATTTCATCTTTTAAAAGTGCTTCAGCTTTTTTGAGTTTAAGTGCATTTAAGACCTTTGCTTGAAAAAGTGAGGAGTTTACAGGCTTATTTAAAAAGTCATAGGCCCCAAAGTGAAGTGCCTTTACTTGTAAGTCAACACTTGTGTCAGGTTCTATAAGTACAATTATAGGAACCGCACTGTATTTAAATCTAAATGCTTTTATAAGTTCCCAGTTATTATCTTTAGCACTCACCTCATCAAGGATAACAAGGTCGTAATTTATATTCTGTGCTGAAGTGAGTGCTTGTTTTATTTTTTCAAAACTATCCACGTCTAAAGATAAGGATTTTGCATAGTCTTGTATAAGTAACAACTTGTCTTTGTTTTCATCAATTGATAAAATTTTCATTCCGTTCGTGTTCATAGGGTTCCTCTTCTTAAATAGGTGTTTTATCTTTTAATCTACTAAGCTAATGCCCATTGCTTCAAGAAGGTAGGTAGCCTCATATCGACTAAAGAGAGCACCTTTTAGATGGTTTTTATATAAATTAATGTGCGTGTTTTGTGCCTCTGTAAAATTTGCCTCTTCTAGGTGAGTGTTTTCAAACAAGGCTCCCTTGAAATCTGTCTCTTTAAAGTTGGCTCTTTTAAGTGAAGCATTTCTAAAATCCACTTCTTTGGCGCGACATTCTTTCATTATCATCTCGTCTAAGCTTAGACCAAAAAAGTTACTGTCGTTTAAGATGCATTCTTTAAAACGCAGGGGTTCTGCTGTGAGTAGACTCTTCCAGTCTGCCATTGTCCAGTCTATGCCTATCATCTTACACGAATCAAAACTGAGGTCACTTAACTTTGTACTCGTGAGCTTCATAAGGCTTAGGTTACAGTTGATAAAGGTACATTCTATAAATCTACATGCGCAAAAGAAGGTTTCACTAAAGTCACACGAGATAAAGGTACAGGTTTCAAATTCGGCTTTACTAATCTTTTTAGCATGCAGGTTCACCCCTTTAAACTCTTCTGCAAAGCAGTCTAAGTTATCAACAATTTCTACTTCTGCCATCTTTTTTTATCTATCTTTTATTGGTGAACTCAAGTTGACCACTGCTGTAGGTTTTACCAAAGCTTGAGGATAAGTTACAAACTTGTTTAAGAGCAGAGTCTAAGTCTTCTTCATTAAGAGATGAAAGAGGATGGATAAAACAGGCATATAGGGTGTCTTCTGAAACTGCATAACGTGCATCTAAGGCTAGATGGAAGTTTGAGTTCATTAATGAGTCTTTGATATTTGGAGATAAACTCGAGTATTTTGTTATAGGAGAGATGATACGCATTCTATTATGCTCTTCATCTGAAAGAAGTGCCATTTTTACGCCTAGATATTTAAAAAGAATGTATCCCTTTTCTTCTTCTAAAACCTGAATATTTATGTCTATATTTATAAACTTTTCCATCTTCTCTTGCGTCATAACAGCAGGAGCTTTTGTTATTAGATTTTTAAGAGTATGCTTATTCATTGTCTTTTTTCTTGCTATCTTTTTTTGTTTTACTTTTTTTATGACGTGGTTTTTTACTCTTATCTTTTTTGGGCTTATCTTTTAACTCAGAAGCATCTGTTGAAGTAAAACCTTCCACTTCAACTTCTAGTATCTCAACCTTCATAGCTAATTGTATAGCGTCCATTAAGCCTTGTTCTTCTTCACTTACAAGGGCTATACCCTCACCTTTTTCTTCTAAGGATACTAAGCGTGCATAATACTGGCTTGCTTCGTGAGGAATGTTATAGCTTATCATTTGATTAATTACTTCAAAGCTTTGTGCTTCTAAAGTCGTGTCCGTCATGATTAAGGCAGTTGTTTCATCCCCATGAAAAGATGCTACTGCCTTTGCGCAGTCCTCAGAACCTTTATTACTATGAATACTAAGTGCCTTAATATCATTTTCTTGAAGGTGTTTACATACCTCGTCTGCCTTACGTTTTGTTTTTGTAAGAACAATGACACCTGTATATTCATTGTTCTTAATAAGATGTGTTAATAGCGCATCTTTATCATGTTCATTTACAAGATGAATCTTTTGTGAAGTACGTCTGGCAACACTAAGGGGATCGTAATATAACTTTTCAGGTGTTTCTTCTAGATTTTCAGACATAAGCTTCCTTGTAGATATTTAAAAGGAATTATAGCTGAGATTCATTAAATAGAAGGGTCTAAGTGTGAAAGACAGGCTGCAAAGGCGTCAATTTCTTTTTTAATAGTAGCATACTCTTTCAAGCCTTCTTTCAATTCTTGAGGTATCTCGTCTGTAGCTGCCCCCGCTAAGATACCTAAGATAATACCTCTATGTACACAATCCCCTCCAGCATTTGCATTGGCCAAAATAGATTCTTTAAAAGAAAATTTGTTTTTATACAGTAGATACATAAGTACCGGTAAGGAATGTTCTGTATAACAGCCTGTGGTAAATACAGACCCTAAAACCTCATCTTCAGTATGCTCATTTAACAAGGCATCAAGATCAAGAAACCTGTCTGAAAACTCTGTATGAATCCTCCACATCTCATCTTTAGGAATATTTCCTGGTCCCATATGGTCTGCGTATGTCTTAGATAAGGCAGTACCTGATATTTTTATGCATTGTACTTTTTTAGATTCTACTTGCAAGGTACACATAGGATCTTCTTTAGCCAAGAGTTTATGCAGAAGTGGGACTAAGATACAAAGAGCAGAACTTACATTATCTGACCTATGTGTAATTTGTTGATGTTGCAGACTTACCCCTAAGGCTTGATAAGAAGAAGCTGAAGTCAAGGCCAAAAGCAAAGGTCTAATCACGCCTCCGCTTGAACCAATGGACCAAATATTTCTTTGCTCCTGAGCACAAGCATGGGCAGGAACCCCATTACTGAAGTTTTCAAACCAAGAACGAATATATATCTCACTGTAAGGGTCTGAATTTAGATTAGGCTCTGTCATGTACTCTACAAAGTCTTTAATAAACTGTTTTTGAGAATATTTTTTGTTTTTAATGATAGAACGCATCAATACTCTCAAAAGATTAGCTCCTAATGTATTTTCTCCTGCTTTAAGCCCATGATGATAATGATATCTTTCATCCTTAGATGGCATTGCATTTTTATGTTCGCCTTCATGTACACTAAGGTTTATGTCTAAATGATTATAGTTTGTTTGATAAAAACGAAGGTGTTTGTGAAGAATATCAAAGGGTAGACCCAATTCTTTGGCCCTAGAGATATTGGGATAATAGGCATTTCCAACCATAAAAGATTCAGGATGAGGATGGGGAGCATCTTCATATTTTTGTATCCCTCCTATAAATCCCTGCTTGATATATTCACGTTTATAATACCAATGAACAGGCATAGCCATAGAATCCGCTATAAAAGCACCCCATAAAGCATTTKTCATTCTGTTTAAGTCCATACTATATCCTTTTTAAATAATATTTCTAGTCTTACAATTCCTTTAATGAAAACTTGAATTGCGTCTGCATAGATATAGCCTCATCTCTTCCATAAATTATTATTTCATTGTCAATCTTAATCTCCTTTTTAGCTATTTTGTCAGGATATTCTACAAAGTTGAGTATATGTTTTATGCAATTAATTCTTGCTCTTTTTTTATTATCACTTTTGACTATGGTCCAAGGCGCTGATTCGCTATGCGTAGAACTTAACATCATAAACTTTGCCAAGGAGTACTCATTCCAAAGCTTTTGGGACTCTTTATCTACAGGTGAAAGTTTATATTGTTTGAGAGGATCTGTTTCTCTGGCTTTAAATCGTTTAGCTTGTTCATCTTTTGAAACTGAAAAATAAAACTTGAAAATTTGTATATCTTCATCTACTATCATCTTTTCAAAGGCGGGTGCATCTTTTAAAAATTTATGATGTTCTCTCTCACTACAAAATCCCATCACCGGCTCAACCATAGCTCGGTTATACCAACTTCTATCAAACAAAACAATTTCTCCTGCACTAGGAAGATGTTTGACATAACGCTGAAAGTACCATTGTGAAGCCTCAATATCACTAGGCTTTTCTAAGGCCACTATACGTGCGCCACGGGGATTTAAATGTTCTGTAATACGTTTAATCGTACCACCCTTACCTGCAGCGTCACGTCCTTCAAAAATCATTAAGACCTTTAGCCCCTTAGCCTTAACATGGTTTTGAAATTTTAAAAGTTCTACTTGTAAGCGTTTTAACTCTTTTTCATAAATAAGGGTCTCTTCTTTAACCCAAATTTTGACCTTTCCATCTTTTTTATCTTTGCGTCTATCTTCTTCGCTTTTTCTTTTGTCTTTCATGATGTTTGTCCTGTGCATAGATATTTACTCTTGCTTATAGAATACACCCTTATAAATAAATTTCTACTTACCTTTTTTTATTATAATATAAGCATATAATTTTGATAAATTGTAATAAATTTTAATTATATTTTGATACTTTTTTGCTAATATAAAACTTATAAACTCAAGACAAGATTCTTGTATTTTCAGCCTTTATGATAACTATAAAAGAGAACATATACATGAACATGAAAATTTTATTCAAGTACAGTAAGAGCTACGGAACTTTAAAACTCATCTCAAAAAACGGAAGGTTCAACATCATGCTATGGAGTTTAATAAGATAATGTTCATAAGTATTTCTAAAAGTTTTTCAGATTTTGATGTAGACCTGAGTTATATTTATCAAGAAGCAACCGAATTACCCTCGCAAACAAAAGGCGTTGAAGTTAAAAACACAATAGTTTCTTTGAAGTATAGATATTAGTGCTCTGTACATAAAACTATAATTTTTTCACCATCATTAAGCCATCTCCTATACTAAGCATAGAAGCTTCTACTCTAGGGTCTGAAAATATCTTTTTATTAAGCGCTTGAATGGCCATAGTGTCTTTATCTTTTGTATCTTCATTGACGACGGTACCATCCCAAAAGATATTATCTATCATAAGCAAGGCTCCTGGTTTTAAAAGTCTTAAACATTCTTCATAATATACGTCATAACTTTCTTTGTCTGCATCTATAAAGGAAAGATCAAAGCCTGAGGGTTCTAGGCTCAAGAGTGTATCTACTGCCTTGTTTAAATGCAGGTCTATTTGGGAGTCTATCCCCTCTTCTTTCCAATACCTTGAAGCGATGTCTGTCCACTCTTTTGAAATATCACATCCCACAGCCTTAGAATCCTTGCCCATCCCTTTTACAACCTTTAACATACTGTAACCCGTAAAGACCCCTATTTCAAGATAAGTTTTAGCATTGATTAGATTAGCTATAAAGCTCATAAACTGACCTTGTTCAGGAGCAATTTGCATTTTTCCCATGGTAAGGCCTAAGGTTTCATCTCTTAAACGTTTTTCTAAGGGGCTTTCATTTACCCCTACTTTAAGGATGTAAGATAAGAGTTCATCGTTTATATCTAGGGTTTTATTACTCACCTTTAGTCCTTTTCTTTCTGGTTAACTTTGGGAATTAACTTTTTATCGATAAAGATAGCAAAGGGAATTTGCACAATGTAAGCAAACATAATGGGAAGAAGCATAGAAACACCAAAAGTAGTAGTTGAAAAAGTTGATAAGACAAGGGCTAAGGTGATATATCGCGTAACACTATGCCAATAAGCCGCTCTTTCTTGAGGTGAGTCTAAGTTATAAACAAACTTTGATACTAAAAGTACACTAAGGTAGAAAACCACAACCGCGACTATCGAAATCCCAAATAACTCAGGTTCAAAGTCATATAACTCAAATAACAATTGTGAACTCTGAAGCCCAAAAAGATAAAACAAAATAACAAAAATACTCATTTGGCCTATATATATACGTTTTTTCTCTATAAAGTCTTGAAGGGGTTTCACCATCATTATAAACCTAGAAACGATAAAAGGCACAATGATAAGCAAGACAATAACGGCTTGAGCAAAGTTACTCATGTTTATCTCATCGGCGTAAGACTCTCCAAAATACTCGGAGGTTTGCATCCCAAAAGCATGTAACATAAGTAAGGAAAGAGATACAAAGATAAGATTCATAAAAAGTAAAAGAAAGCCCATAGAAGCGTCGGCACCTGACTTTTTAATCCAATGCATTACCATTCCACCCCCGCTTAAGACTGAAAGTAAAAATAAACCTGCTGCCACTCCAAAATTATTGGTAGCAAAACCTATGGCTAGTGCGATAAGAGGTAAGACAATATAGTTTATCATTAGGCTCTTAAAAACAACACCCTTATACTCAACTAAGAGTTTAATATCTGAAAGCTTTACCTTAAAAAGTGTGGGCATAATCATGGTTAAACCAGCGAACAAACAGATATTGGAGTTAAATATAAAACCATCTGAATTATATCCATAGACTAGACCAAGAATAGCCCCTAAAATTACTAATACTAACTGCATATGAGTCCTTCTAAAATATATAATGAATGAAGTTTATAGTGTAGCTAAAATTGAAGACACAATAGACACAAGCCTGCCTAGTATGTAATGAATGAGGGTGAGTACAAGCTTCAAAAAAGCCTTTTATATAGACATCAATATTGGATTCTTGAACTGGTCTTAGATAAAGTACTAGAAACTGCTTCTTTTAGGTCCAAAATAATGATTAATACTTAATCACATAAAAGTATAGTCTTTAAATCCTAATTATTAGCCTTATTTAGCTATAACTGTGGCTACATTATTTTAAGGATATTTATGTTCAAAACTAAACTTTATACTTCTGTGGTGCTCTCTGCACTATTAATGCTTACATTTTCTGCTTGTAACGGTGACAAAGAAACACCAAAAGAAGAAAAAACACTTTCTAGTTTAAAAGACAAGGCTGGTTATTCTATTGGTGTTCAAATTGGAAAGCAAATTGCACCTACTAAAGAAGAGATAAACGAAGACGCACTGCTTATGGGTATTACGGACGCTTTAAATGATAAGAAGCTTCAACTATCTGAAGATGAGATTAGAAAAACAATGCAAGAACTTGGTAAAAAAATGCAGGCTGAAGCTCTGAAAAAGCAAAAGGCAAGTTTAGATTTAAATAAAAAAGAAGGTGAAGTCTTTTTAAAAGCAAATAAAGAAAAAGAGGGTGTCATTACTCTTGCTAGTGGTTTACAATACAAGGTCCTTAAAAAAGGCTCAGGAAAAAAACCAAGTGCTACAGACACTGTTGAAACTAACTATAAAGGAAGCCTTATTGATGGAACCGAGTTTGATAGCTCATATAAAAGAGATCAAAGTGTGTCCTTTCCTGTAAATGGTGTTATTAAAGGATGGACTGAGGCTTTACTACTTATGAGTGAGGGTTCCAAATGGGAGTTATATATTCCATCAGAGTTAGCTTATGGTGAACAAGGCGCAGGTCAAAAGATTTTGCCAAATGCTACCTTAATTTTTGAAATAGAGCTTATCAAGGTTAAGTAAGTTATTCAAGACTATGAAGAACAATTTTCATAGTCTATTTATCTAGTACTTTCTTTAGCCTCTTAATAAAAGATAGTTTTGAAGCAGGAAAGTCATACTTATTAAAATCTTCTAGTCCCACCCACTGAGCCTCATCATGTTCATTCAGTTTAAAGTCTTGTTCATTTTCTTTTAAAGAAGCTGTATACAGATGCAAACAAAATTCTTGACCCTTATAAGTAATATTTTCATAACCCAGATACACTTCAACTTTAATATCCAGGTCTAATTCTTCTTTAATTTCTCGAATGCAACATTTTTCAAGGCTTTCATTTTCTTCTAGTTTACCTCCGGGGAATTCCCATTTATTAGGCATAGGTTTATCTTCTGGTCTTTTAGCTATTAAAACTTTTTTATCTTGATTGATGATTGCTGCACCCACAGCAGTTATAAGATGATCTTTCATAATGTCTACATCCTTTTTCTCATTATTTATCTTACTATAATCTCGGACAAATGACAGTTTAGATACACTTATTAAAAAATATTATGGTGCACCATTGAAAAAACTATACATTGCTAAGCAAAAAATTTTTAATATAAAAAATGAAACCTATGCCTATGAACTACTTTACCGCGATCACGAAAATGGTATTCATAATTTTAAATCAGACCTTCATGCAACCTCTCATGTCCTCATCAATGCCTTAACAAACCTCAACTTAGACAGGTTCTTGGGGGAAAAAGGCATCGCTTTTATCAACCTTGACGAGCAGGCTTTGACTTCGGGTATCGTTGATATCTTAGACCCCAAAAGATTTATTTTAGAAATTTTGGAAACAACGAACCTTACGCATAAGGTGATAGCTAAAATCATTCAATACCATAAAAGAGGCTTTAAAATAGCCATTGATGATTTTGACTGTAGTGCAGATATGATTATCAAGTTCACTCCCATACTTAAATATATTGATATTATAAAAATGGATGTCCTTCTCTCAGAGCCTGACAACCTAGAAAAGGTCATGACAAAGTTTAAAAAACTGGGAGTCACCCTTCTTGCTGAAAAAATCGAAACGCAAGAGGACTATGAAAACTACCTAGCAATGGGTTTTGACTACTTCCAAGGCTTTTATCTTCATAAACCCGAAGTACTTGAGGTCCAAAGATATAAGGACGCTACACGTATAACCATTATGCAAGTCATTAAACTTCTTAAAAATAATGCTTCTACTTCACAGATCGAATACGCTATCAAACAAAGAACAGAACTTTCTTATAAATTAATAAGATTCTTGAACAACCAAGAACACTTTGAGACCGAGGTTGAATCAATTACTCAAGTCCTTACCTTATTAGGAAGAGACAGAATTTTAAGATGGTTGCTCTTATATCTATATTCCGAAACCTCTGATAATCCTGTGTCTGAAACGATTATGAATATTGCTATTCATAGGGCAGAAAAGATGGAGGCCTCCGCGCAAAAAGAGCAAAAAGACAAGGCATACATCGCAGGTATGTTTTCTATGCTGGATGTTTTATTTGAGACAAAGATGAAAGAAATTTTAAAAGACATTAAAATGKNNNATARSKACAWTACCRAMSWKCWTMNNRRAAAAAAGGGAAGATTTTTAGCCTCTTTTAGAGAGGCTGAACATTCCGCAAAAGAGTACTTAAAAAAGCTTCTCATCCAAAACTTTGATAAGGTAGATTTCATTGATATTATCTATGCCTTAGAATTAAATAATATACCTATTGATAAAGAGAAGCTCTGAGCTTAATTATAAAGTAAGCTGTGGAATTAAACAAGGTTTCTTTTCCAAAAAAAGGCCTTGAGAAGAATCAACTAATCCTCTTTTTAAAACTTTAAAATATCTCCCCTTATAAAACCTCCGCCCCTGCCACTATCATTAATATGCACACCGGCTGATGTTCGCGAACACCCACTTAAGACAATAATAATACAAATACATATACCTATCTTTACTAGCATGACTATTCCTTATGATGATAAATCATTCTAACATATCATTAAAAAACTTACTTATGAACTTATTTTGTAACTGTGGGTTAACTTAAATATGTTATGATTTAACTATATAAAATATCAAAGGACTGATATGTTTCTTTGGGGGAAAACAAACGATCTAGAAAAAAACTCTAGAATCGTTAACAAATGGAAAAAAGAACACCGCGCCTTAGAAAAGTATGCTGGCAAGGTTATGGTTGCTTATGATAATAATAATATCAAAAAGGCTAAAAAGTATCTAAACAAGCTTGAATTATTGGCTTTAAACCACTTAATGGACGAAGATGTAACCTTCTTTGACCTTGAAAAGCAAGCAACAGATAAAGATACAAAGATAGTCAGTGCTATGGTAGAGTTTAGACGGTCATTTTCAGGTACAAAAAAGGCCTTGTTTCATTTCTTCTTTTACTACACAAGTCCAAAAACTATCTTAGATGATGCCTTTCGAGCAAAGTTTGATGGGATAGTGAGTGCCCTCGTTCAGCGTATAGAGTTTGAAGAAAGTAACTTATACGTAATGATTTCTAAATAAGACTTTTAACCTAGTCTTATACAGATTCACCTTGCCCCTCTTAAAATGCTGAAGATAAAGTTTGTTATCTAATAAACAAGCTTAGAAATGCCCTTAAAGATGAACTGTCAAGGTAAGAAACACTTACACTTCCATCATATTAAACAAGACTCTCTTCCTAAAAAATACAAAATTTATAAAACTAATCATTTATGCCTATATAGGAATACTCAGCTAGAAATCTTGGTAAAAATAAATATACTTTACAGTTATAGAATAATAAAAACTTATAAAAATATATTTTTCTGATATAATAATTTGTAATCAAATTTCAAGGGCACTTATAAGAATCTAGAAGCTTTTTATAAGTGCCCTTAACTTAAGGAACTATATATGGGAACAATGATGCTACTAATAGGTGGAGGGCTCTTTTTTGCTCTTATGACATTTTGGATTTGTGAAGAAAAATCTTTAAAAGATGTTAACTTTTCTGATATGAAGTGTATGGTGACAGAGGAGATTGAACTATCAAAATGTTTTGAGCAATTTAATACCGTTCGTTATATGGCTATCTATTTTGTTATTATTTTAATAGCGGATCTAATTATTGCAAATATGATTTTTATACCTCAAGGATTTGGACTAACCGAAGTTATGGCCTTTACCTTTCTTCCTTCAATTATAGGCTCAGGTGTTATCTTACTTGTTAAATGGACCTCTCAGCCTATGGTAAAACTTATTTCTTCATTCCTATACGGTTCTGTTTTCATGGGTGCGGCAGCTATTGCCTTTGGTTTTACATTTTTCGTTCTTGCCTAAACTCTTAACTCTCACATTTTTTGTGGGAGAACCTTTCTAATACAATTCCTGCACAATTATCTTCTATACTCTTAGCTACAATAAAGTAGAATACACTTTTAATGGAGACAAGATGCTAAACCTACTTAAAACACTCATACTTTTTTCACTTTTAAATACAAATCTTTATGGCAGTAACTATAGCTGGTTAGATAATTATGATGAGGCTATTAAGCTTGCACAAAAAGAAAACAAAGACATTTACCTTTTTATAGGGGCTAATATTTGTAATTTTTGTACAAAGTATAAAGAACAAACCTTATCTAATGAAGAAGTTATGAAAAGACTAACTAAGGATTATATACCGGTATATCTTTCAAGAGACCAGCACTTAATTCCTGATAAGTTTGAACAATATGGTGTTCCAAGACACTACTTTTTAGACTTTAATGGACAAGTCTTTTTTGATACGCAAGGACTTTTAGAAATTTCTGGCTTTTATACTATGCTCGATGAAGCTGAGTTAAGTAAGGAATAACTCTAAGTTGCTATACTAATGCTAGAAAAAATAAGGAATATAAATGAACAACCGTAGAAATTTTATGAAAACATCACTTGTAGCCTCCGCAGGCCTTATGGCAGCTGTAAGTTCATCAATGGCTTGCCCAAATACACCTAAAAATATTTTTGCTTACTCCACTGCGAATCAAGGCCGTTGGGAAGGTAAGGCAGGCTCTCATGCTCCTGTTATAACTCAAATAGATGGAAAGATTACTATAGAAACTAAACATGGTATGGCTAATGAGCATTACATTGTTAAGCATTCTATCATTACTGAAGAAGGTGAGGTACTTGGTGAAAATGTATTTTTTCCATCTGATAAAAAAGCACTCTCAACTTACGAAATCAAGGGTAAACATACAAAACTTTATGCTCTTAGTGTTTGTAATTTACATGATCTTTGGATAACTGAGTTTTCTATATAAACTCTTTTCACTTCCTAATGGAAGTGAACCTTCTAACTTGCTATAATTTCACACTATGAATAAAATATATATAACTGACCTCGACCATACCTTTTTACGCTCCGATCTTAGTATAAGTAATTTTACAAAACAAAGATGGAATCAACAAAGCCAAAATTCTTTTGTTTCTGTTGCAACAGCTAGAAGTTTTTACTCTGCTACACATCTGCTTCAAGGCTTTGAAATCAATGCCCCTATGATTCTTCTTGATGGCTCTTTCATTGTATCTCCTGATAAAAAAATCATTGATGCTAAGTTTTTAAACAAAGAGATAGCCAATGAGCTTATCTTAGAAGCCATAAGGTTTTCAAACCTTTATCCCTTTGTTATAGGCTTAAAAGATGAGCATTTAAATGAATGTTTTGACTTCCCCACTGAGCTAACTGAAGTTCAAAAGCATCTTTTAGTGAACTTTAAAAAAGACCCACGGCTTAAACAATTTAAAAATGTATATGCCACAGATAAGACCTTTAAGGTCGTTTATATGGGTTCTTTTGAAGAGATGAATCCCTTAACCACACACTTAAAAGCACTCTATGGAAAATTCTTTGAGTTTAAGCTCTCTCCTGAAAACTACAGTGGGGGGTACTTCTTAACCATCTTAGACCCTCTTGCAGATAAGGCGCATGGTCTTAGTAAACTTTGCGAGTATCTTAATAAAGATTTAGAAGATATAACGGTCTTTGGTGATAGCATAAATGATATTGGAATGTTCAAGTTAGCGGGTGTTTCTGTCGCGGTAAGTAACGCCCTAGATGAGGCAAAAGAACACGCTAGCATCATAAGTGAGCATTCAAATGATGAAGATGCGGTAGCTAAGTATCTAGATTCTATATCTTAGTAAAGATAGAAAAAAATATAGCCAGCATGATTAAGTAGATTTAACAGATGGTTTAAAAAATCAGTCTAATCTTTCTAATCGCGCTGGCAGAATTCATTCTTTATCTCTTAACTTATAAGCCACTAACGAACCTAAGTATTATCATCTTCATAGGCTTCTATAAAGTCGTTAATAAGAGTATCTAAAGCCTCAGTAGTATCTTCCTTAGGATCATATCCTTCTATAAACTTTGACTCTATATAGGTATATGAAAAGGTTTCTATCTTATCTTTACGTCTGGTTATCACCTCTTCACCTAGGCCTATAGAGACCACAATCGCCATAGAATCTTCAATTTCAAGGGATTTTATTTTAATAACTAAGATAAGCGCGTCTATTTCACCAAAAACAAAGCCCGCCTTCTTGAGCTTTTGTGTTAGGCTGTCTTTAATCTCTTTTTTGTCCATAAAGTCCGTTTGGTTATCTATATAAAGGTTTAAATCATGAATATTGTCTAGAGTATAAATAGAAGCAGAAAACAGCTGACTGGTAAAAAGAAGTATTAAAAGAAATTTCTTCATTATTTAAGCCCCTTTGGACATAGTCCTATTGCATCTTCAGCATTTTCTAAAAACTCTTCTTTTTTCATATACGCCACCGTTTCCACAAGAGACTTTTCAGTACGAGGGTCTATAAAATAAACCGCTGGAATGACAGGGGCATAAAACTTTTCGGGGTATTTTCCCTTATCCTTATACTTATCAATCACAACCGCGATAAAGTTCTTAGCAACAGCCTCTCTTACTTCTTTAGACTTCAAGGTTTTACGCTCAAATTTCTTACACCAAGGGCAGTAATCCCCAACAAGCACTAACATCAGTACCTTCTTTTGCTCTTTGGCTATCTTCAGGGCCTTATTATAGTCCCTTACATAAGAAACCTCAGAGGCAAACTCATCTATCTGAGCTGAAAAGCCTAGAGTAAAAAGAGTTAGTAATATCATTATTATTTTCATGGTGGTCATTCCTATTAATCTATTTTACTCATAAAAATGTGAAGTTGTTCACTTTTTTATGAGGTATCCTTTATAAAATTAATTATAGAACATTATACTTGATTTTTTAGCATACAAACCATTTAGTCTGATTTATTAAATCTAAATCTACACTTTGTTACTTTTATGTATAATACGTCATGAATAAAACAGACAAGGGCTTACACCAACGTAACCCTCATAATGCCCCTTATGACTTTGAAGAACTCATTCTTGCAAAGCCAGAGTTAAAACTATTTGTCAATCTTAATAAGTACCAGAACCTCTCCATAGACTTTTCAAACCCCGAGGCTGTACTTCTTTTAAACAAGGCCCTGCTCTCACATTTTTACAAGATAAAAAACTATGATATCCCTAAGGGTTCTCTTTGCCCTCCTATCCCTGGACGCGCAGATTATCTTCATTATATGGCAGATGTCTTAGCAGGTGAAGGCAAAATTCCTCAAGGAAAACAAGTTAAAGTTCTTGATATAGGAACAGGTGCTAATCTTATTTATCCCTTACTTGGGGCAAGTATCTATGGCTGGTCTTTTGTCGGCGTTGATACTGAAGAAAAGTCTTTAAAATCAGCTCAAAATATTATAAATAACAACCCCAACTTTAAAGACCTCATCACCTGTCGTTTACAAGACAACTTAGAAAATGTACTTTTTGGTGTTTTAAAAAAAGATGAATACTTTGAACTTACAATATGTAATCCACCCTTTCATAAATCCTACAAAGAAGCCAGTGCAGGAACAATAAGAAAGAATAAAAACCTAGGTAAGAAAAATGAAAAGCTTTTAAACTTTGGAGGTGAGGCAAATGAACTTTGGTACCCCGGTGGAGAGATAAGCTTTATAACAAAGATGATAAAACAAAGTGCTACTAGGGCTAAAAACTGTTTATGGTTTTCAAGCCTAGTTTCCAAAAAAGAAAACCTTAGCGTTATTTATAAGGTCTTAAAACAGTTCAAAGCGATAGAGGTAAAAACTATAGAAATGAAACAAGGTCAAAAACTCACACGCATAGTTGCTTGGACTTTTCTAAACAAAGAAGCTCAAAAGAAATGGAAAGAAAAATGGGCTTAAGCCTCTAGTTCTTGAAGCTTTTTTTCATACATCTTAGTCAACTCATCAAACTCAGTTTGCACCACTTCTAAACGTTCAAACTTTTCTTCAATCTCAGCCTCATCTTTTCCTATACTTGAAGAAAGTGCCATAATTGTGTCA
>NVXJ01000039.1 GCA_002733885.1 Arcobacter sp.
ACGGCATTATCACCACCAATTTTATTTAAAGCGGTGAGGACTTCTGCCGGCGACAGTTTGTCACCATTTAATGCGACAATATCGCCGTTTATATAATCGAGTTCGATATAGGTAGGTTCATCAGGTGCTTTTTCAGAGTTATGCACAGCAAAATAGTTAAAGATAGACACCGCGAGGTCTAAAACAGAATCAATAGCCGAGGCTAAAACCGCGACCGAACCACTTACAATACCAATGAAAAGTTTGATAGAAATAAGAAGTGTTGCAGTAGTACTAGAGATAAGGGTGGCTTTTTTTTCTAAACGCATAAGTGTCCTGATTCTTTATTGGAATTATTTTAGCAAAGAAAAGGTAAGATATAGCCATATGTTGCCATCCTAGAGCAAACTAGCGAATACCAGTAACACACAAAGGGGTGAGATGTGAAGTAGCTATTACGAAGGTTCTACGAGTAGAGTCGAGTGATAGATGCTTTGCAGATTGCCTCTTTGTGTGTTATCCGAAGGACGATTAGAAAAATTCACATTTGACTTCGTTAGAAATTCTTGAAGCTACTCGTAGCTCCTGCGAACTTCTGCCTTGCAACTGCATACTTTTCTAATCGCTGTTATTCACTAGTTTGGTCTAGGATGGCAAGATTATTGTAAGCTTCCTTGAATAAAAAAACAGAAGGGAATAAGATGAAAAAAATAGGATTAGCACTTATCTTAATTATAATGGGTTTAGGCTTTAGTGCCTGCGAGCGTAACGACTATCAGCATCCAATGCATAGGAAGTAGAGTCTTTACTTCTTAAACGAAAGAGAGTATTTCTTTTTCAATATCTTCTTTATCTATAATTATATTTTGTCTCACTTCTTTTGAGAATAAGGCACTTATCATATCTGGAATAACTACATTTGCTTCTTTTGAAATTGATTGTAAGGCATCAATATCTTGTGTATCAACCTCTCCTGTTAAGGCATTTGCAATGGTTGGAGAAAACTTTGTCCATTCTGCTGTTGAATAGGCAATCGTTTTAATACCTTTTTTCGCACAAGTATCATTCGCCTTAAAGCAGGTAGCTGTATGAGGGTCCATAAGATAACCATTTTCGAAGGCTTCTTTGATATAAACCTTTCCTTCATCCCCATTACAATAATCAGCTGAGAATACAGACTGAAGTGTATATAACTCTTCTGAGTTTAATGCATAGCAATTATTTTCTTGTAAATGGGTCATTAACTCTTTTGTTCTTTGCGCTCCAAACATATCAAATAAGATACGTTCTACATTAGAAGATTTTAAAATATCCATAGCCGGTGATGTCGTTGAGACCACAGATGAATCTCTTAAATCATACTTACCATCATTAATCAAACGTGTTAAAACATTGTTTTCATTAGAAGCGATAATAATTTTTTCAACAGGAAGTCCCATTTTCATTGCGTAATACCCACCCAGAGCATTTCCAAAATTTCCACTTGGTACATTTAAATATACTTTTTCACCCATCTTAGCCTCACCCTGACGTACAAGTTCGAGGTAGGAATGAATATGATAAATAATTTGAAAGATAATGCGCCCAAAGTTTACAGAGTTAGCCGCTGATAAAGAAATATTATCTTCTTTTAACTTAGCCTTGAAGGTGTCTGAATCTAAAAGACTTTTAAGAGCATTTTGAGCATCATCAAAGTCACCCTTAATACCAATAACCTTTAAGTTACTCGCATCCTCAGTCACCATTTGAAGGCGCTGAACATCTGAGGTTCCCCCATCAGGATATAAACAGGCTACTTGAACATTTTCACGATTTTTAAAGGTCTCAAGGGCTGCGGGACCGGTATCTCCACTGGTCGCAGCAAGAATCAAATAGTTTTGCTTTTGTTTTTGCGCGATAGAAGATAAAACAAGGCCAAAGGGTTGAAGGGCCATATCTTTAAAGGCACGTGTCGGACCATGATAAAGTTCACTTACATAAAGATTTTCTTTTACTTTGACAACAGGAACAGGATTGTTTTTATCATCAAACTTATCATATAAGTCTAAGGCTTCATATAAAACATCCTTATCAATATCAATACCAAAACAAAGAAGCATATCCATAGCCATTGTCTTATACGAAGAACCTAAATGTTTTTCTAAAAAAACCTGTCCTAAGTCAGGAAGTTTCAAAGGAACATAAAGTCCTCCAAAAGATGCTATTGGGCTTAAAATTGCTTGTGAAAAACTCACATTATAGGGACGAATTCCGTCATTACCACGTGTTTCAATAAAGTTCATATGTATCCATAAAAATATTTTTTGCTATAGTTTTGGGATTATAGCGTAAGTTAATTAAATAAAAGGGATTAAGGGAGGGATTAAACTGAGTTTAACCCCTCTGCAACTAGGACTAACGTTCTAGATATTTTTCTTTGGCACTTTTGTTCAGTCCCGTTAATTCTCTTGTGACCGTATACATAAGTTGCTTAGCCTTATAATCATCTTCTACCGTACTAAAAGCACCTGTATTCATTAACAAGGTATAAAAACTATTATAATTAATGGCTTCAACAATTAAGAGCCAATTTAAGGTTTTCATATAAGGGTCATAAGCAGAACCCTTAAAGGTATCAAGCACGGGATACGGGGCTAAAATATCTTTTGATTTTCCTATACTGTAAGGTATATAAATCAATAAGGTAAAGATAATAAGCTTCGCACCTAGTTTTGCAAAAAATATTTTTAAAGAACTGTCTTTATGAAAATACAAGAACATCATTAAGACCAAAACAGACACTATATTTAAAAGCCCTGCAACCAAAGACATGAAAATTGCAAAAGGAGGAATATACAACATCTTAATTGCTGTATCACCATATTCTGCAAGCTTTATATCAAAATCTGCTTCTTCAGGGAAGGCTTGGTCATAATATTTAGCACGTAACATTGGCTTATATAATCTTTCATAAAAGCCTGTCAAGTCACCCTCTAAAATCATTTGATACATCGTTCTACCATACTTCTTTTCTTTATATTGAAGCATAATTTCTTTTTTGTATTGATAAGCAAATTGCTCAAATGACAAACCAAGTTTAACTTTTTTTATCCCCGTTTTCCCAGCAAAATCGTTTTGAAGTTTTCGTTTTTGCTTTTGAAACTGCGTATCCACGGTCTTCATATATCCAGCTATATACTCTTTTTTAGAATAATTAAAATTTTGCCTTACATTAATCCCTACATTACGCAGTTGTTTAACCACTTTTCGGCGTACACTAGGATGTTTGAAAAACTGCTTTTGAGACAGGTTTAAAGGTAGACTCTGATGGTCTTTATTCCATTTAGCAAAGGTTTCTTCTTCAATCACCTTGGCTACCATACGTGTTGCTGGACAGATACTACTCTCACACCAACGCCTAGGATTTATATCATGTCCAAAGTATTTTGTCATAATATTTTCATATTCTTGCTTGCCCATAATTGAGCCATCTTTAACAAAGTACCCAATCAAGTCTCTATTAAGTTCAGAAGCTTGAGAAAGATTAGCATTTAACACATTTGTATATTGACGTACATTAATTCTGTATTTTGTATATTCGCGTTTTAAATTTTTTGTAAATTTTTTGTATTTAATATTAAGTTGTTCTTTTGAGTCAATCTTAGAAAACTTCTTATTAACGCTTGCAATGCCATCACTATAAAGATCCCAATCTTCTTGAATACGAAGGGCCATGTCTTCAAAACGGTAACGTGCCTCATTATAATCTTCTTGAAAATACTTATGAATATAAATATCAAAAAAGCTTTCCTTGCCACGAGATACAAACTTCTTAATTAAGTCCTTATCAATCTGTGTTAATAAGAACAAGTTAGAAATCATAACCTTGTCATAAATAGACAGGTTATCCAAGTTTTCCTTAGGTATAAAAGATGAATACCCTAGCTTCCCTGTTAACATTCCATACTTAAAAAGTTCAATATAATAAGACTCATATCGTTTGTCTTTGTTTTGCTTAACGATTTCAAAAACAGCCTTATTTAAGCCCTTATGTATACCAAAGTACGTAGAAACCGTCAACATCACTATAACAATAATCATAACACCTTGATGAAATTCAAAGAATTTTTTAACAATGAGGTAATAAAAAGGGATAAGTAAAAGCGTAATTCCCACAGAAGAAATTCTATTTCCAAAGCTTTCTAAGGTTTGCAACAAGTCTTGATCAACATGTGTTGATGTTACAACATCAATAACAAAACCATTATAATAAGACTCAAAACCAAGATAAATCAACTTAGCAATGATGAGCGAAATCATAAAATAAAAGCCCATCTTAGGCAGTTGGATACTCTTCATTATAAACCTTCGCTAAAGTCTATAAATTCTTCATGAGCAGGTAGTTGTGTTGTTGTTTTTAAGTTCCGCGTTGATTTTTTCACTTGAATCTTGTGCTTTTTAACACGTACATTGCCTCTTGAATCAAACTCTGCGTCTTCATTAAAAATATAAATTTTATAAGTTCCATCAATTGTTTTGTACTTTCCTGTTCTGAAAATTTCTTGAGTATGTGCAACAGCGTAATTCATATCAGCATCATCAGGAAGATAAAGTACCGAATCTTTTGGTAAATTAAAGTCTGAACGTTTAGCCTTCAGTCTTTTAAAAAGCTCAGTATTTAAAAGAGCAATTGTTTTAAGCAACTCCTCATTTGAAGTCGAAGAAGCACGCGTAGTCAAAACAGGKGCAATAATGTCATATACATGATTTACGTCAATCACTTCTACTGATATGCGAGCATCAAAGGCCGCGATAATGTCATTTGCATCCACTTTTTCACCACTTGGTATATAAACACTATGGGTTTTAAGAATAAATCCATCAGCTTGAACATTATGAAAGCCTTCTATTTGCGTATCATCATCATCTAACTCTGCCGTATATACAGGAGATTTCTCTGYGTCAAAGAAAACAATTTCAAACTTCTTAATATTTGAGCTATCTACATTTCCATCTACAACAAAGCCACTGYGCTTMAGATGAATACTTTTAATAATATATGGCTTATCAAAACGGTACTCAATAAAAGGAAGTGAGCCCTCTTCAAAAACAAACTCTTTATTAAATGATTTCCCCTTCAAATCACTCATATGAGACAGACCAACCTTAGGACTGATACGTTTGTAAGCCTTAGCTAAGACTTTTTGCTCAATTGGCAAAGACTGTTTAAACAAGGTTATAACAGGCGCTTCAATAACAGGGTCTACTACAGGTTTCACTTCTTTATCCCCACACCCAACAATAAGTATCATTAAGGCTATTAGTATGTATATCTTTTTCATTTATCTTCTTTCATGCATTCTTAGTTCTCTTAGGATAATCAAAAAAAACTAACACTTAGCAAATATCAATATATATTATGCCTTATTTTCTTCTAAATTTTCTTTTTAGAAGAATAAAGCTATATATTTTTCTTAAAAAATCGCTCTTAGATTACTATAAGGAAGCTTGAATGGGAGAGCTTTATTTTAAAGTGCTCTTCATCCAAGAAAGGTATTCAGGTGAACCCTCAGTAATGGGTGAAGCAATAATCTCTGGTACATCATAAGGATGAAGTTCTTTTAAACGAGCTTCTAAGGCCTGATAGTTTTGTTCAGAGGTTTTCATTAAGAGCAAGAGTTCCTCATCTTCACAAAATTCACCCTCATATACATAATAAGATACAACATTTGGGATCTGGTTTACACAGGCACATAAACCTTCCATAACCACAACTCGAGATATGGCCTGAGCCACTTCAACACTAGGCACCGTACATGAAACAACTAACATTTATAGGCTCTCATTTATAAGGTTATCTGAGTTCCAATACCCTCAGAGGTAAAGAGTTCAAGTAACATAGAATGTTCTAGTCGGCCATCAATAATATGAGCCTTTGAAACACCCCCTTCAATAGCTTCTAAACAAGCATCTACCTTAGGTACCATTCCACCATTTATGGTGCCATCTTTTTTCAAGGCTTCAACTTCTTTTTTATTGAGCGCAGATAAAAGCTTTTTATTTGCGTCAAGAACACCTGGAGTATCTGTTAAAAAGATTATCTTGTTTGCACCAATAGCCTTAGCCACTTGAGAGGCCGCAAGGTCAGCATTTATATTATAACCAGGATGACCCATCTCTTTTCCTGCTGCAATAGGCGCAATAACAGGAACAAATTTCTCATTAATAAGGTTATGAATCACTTCGGCTTTTACCTCAGTAATCGTACCCGTTAATCCCCATTTAGCATGTTCTTTTGGTTCGGCTAGGATGAAGTGTGCATCTTTACCACTCACACCTATGGCCTTCGCACTATGAGCATTTAAAAGCGAAACGATACTACTGTTTATTTCACCACTTAAAATCATCTCAACAATACGCATAACCTCAGGTGTTGTAACACGCTGGCCATCTATAAACTCAGTTTCAATATTAAGTCTGTCTAACATATCCGTAATCTTTTTACCACCACCATGAACGATAACAGGTTTTATACCTACTAGGTACAAAAGAAGTATATCTTGGGCGAAACTCTCAATAAGTTTAGGGTCTGTTTGCGCAGATCCACCATATTTTATAACGACGATCTCTTTATTAAAGGCCTTAATAAAAGGAAGCGCTTCTAAGAGGGTTTTTACTTTATCAATTTTTGCTTGCATTAAAAAACTTTTTATTATTTATTTGAGGATGAAATTCTAACATATTCTTGAACCTTATCATGTATCTCTTTATTTACCTCAAGTTCAAGGTCTAAAAAAGACAGAGGTAAATCGAAGTCTTTCATCTTTACGGCGTCCTTATGCGTCACTAATAAGGAGTCCGCCTTAAAGGCCAAAAGGATCTCTTCTAATTCTTTTTTCTTAAAACTATAATGGTCGGGGAAGTAAACCTTATCTATCACCTTGCCTATCAAATAAGGGTCAAGTCTATGAGGCTTAGAAATCGCCGTTACAAGAACCATCTTCTTTTGTTCATTTGAGATACTAACCTTACGGGTAAAGTCTCTTCCCTCTTGCACTGTCATAGCTTCTTTTCCCTTCCATAAACGTTCTCTATAAGGCCCCGAAGGAAGACAAAAGTTATTACTTTGCTTCGTTAAAATCAGCAGATCAAGTTTTTTAATAAAATGCTTACTATAAGCATCATCTAAAAAGACTATTTCACAACCCATCTCTTTAGCCTTTTTAATGCCTTCAATCCTATCCTCAGAAACAATAACAAAGGATTGAGGAAGAAGTGTGGCATAAAGCATTGCCTCATCTCCACTGACCTTTACATCATACAAAATATTTTTAGTATCAGACACAAGATATAAGCCCTTAGACGCTCTACCATATCCTCTAAGGACAATAGCAGACTTTTTGTATCTAGAAGCTAATGCAACGGTTAAAGGCGTTTTACCACTGCCTCCAACAATAAGGTTTCCTATGCTAACAATAGGAATTCCATAGTCTTTAATCTTGGCTGTTTTAAATTTAAACCAAACAATACAACAATATAAAAGAGAAAAAGGAAGTAATAAAAAAGAAAGAAGCTTTTCAAAGACACCTGGGAAAAAAAGATATTTTTCTCCCCAAAAAACAAGTTGTTTTTTCAAGTCTGTGCTTAAACCCAGTGTTTTGTGATATTGATAATTGTATCACATACATAATCTACATCAGCATCACTCATATCCGCGTATATAGGGATAGAAAGAACTTGCTGGAAATTACGTAAGGCCATTGGATAGTCATTTACACGAAGTGAATACTTTGACTTATAATAAGACAATAAATGTAAAGGAATATAATGAAGTCCTGTTGTAATACCCTTACTTAAAAGTTCTCTTGCAAAAGAATCACGGTTTTTCTTTACCTTAATGATATAAAGAGAAAAAGTATGATCTGTTACCATTTCAGGCAAGCTTATATGAGCCGCATCTTTAAGTCTTTCAGCGTAACGAGAAGCAATTAATTGTTGACGTTTAATGGCAATGTCTTGTTTTGAAAGTTGAGCTAAGATATACGCAGCATCAAGCTCACTCATATCATACTTGCTTCCAATATCAACAACATCATAAACATATTGTAAATTCTCATCAGGTGTGACCATGGCATGATTACGAAGTAATTGAGCACGCTCAAGTAGGTCTTCATCATCTGTTACCATCATCCCGCCATTACAAACATTTCCTTTTAGGTGAGGATTAAAAGAAAAAGTAGTAATATCCGCGCCTGTAGCACCAATCTTACTTCCCTTATATACACCACCAAGAGCTTCACTCGCATCTTCAATAATACGAATATTATAAATCTTGGCTATATTATAAAGACGTTCTAAGTCTATAGGATATCCACCAATATGACTTACTATAACGGCCTTAAGTTTTTTAGACTGGTTGTCTGAAAGAATGGTTTCTAACTTATCTAAGTCAATGTTATAACTTGTTTCTTGAGCATCAACAAAGATAGGTTCTGCGTCAAAATGACGAACTACTTCAGGAACAGAAGGATAAGCATTTACAGAACATAAGACCTTATCTCCCCGTTTTAAGTTAATAGCAAGCATTGCTAAATGTAAGGCAGATGTCCCATCAGATGTTGCTACTGCATAATTTGCGCCTGTATACTTAACAAAGGCTTGTTCAAGTTCTTCAATCTTGTTAGTTTGTGAACTTAAAACCTCCGTTAGTTGTGCTTTTTCTTTGTTGTCAATACTAGGTCGGTAAAACGGTATAACTTTTGCCATATTTAAATCCCTTTTCTTTTCTAATGATAACTCTAAAAATCCACCCAGGTAGATTTTGTAAAACTATCTTATAAGCCTATGTCTCTTGGATAATTAAAATCGTGATTTATACTACGAGAGCTTAATTTCGCAATAAGAGGCATACGTCTTTTAAATTGATTATGATAAATCTTTTTAATAATAAGATCTACCAATTCCTTCTCAAAACCTTCATCTAAAAGTTCTTGTTGTGATGCGCGTTCTTCAACATACCGTCTTAGAACTGCGTCAAGCTTAGCGTAGGTATAACCTAGCTCAGTTTCATCACTTTGACCTTCCCACAAGTCTGCAGAAGGTGCCTTATTAACAATGCTATCAGGAACACCTAAATATCTTGCCAGTTCAAAGACCTCTGTCTTATACAAATCGCCAATAGGATTAACCGCTGAGGCTAAATCTCCATATAATGTTCCATATCCCAACATAAGTTCGCTTTTGTTACTTGTTCCCAAGACAAGAGCACCCTCTCTAGCTGAAACATCAAAAAGGTTCACCATACGAAAACGAGAAGAAAGGTTTCCAATTCTTAGAGGTGACATATCTTCTATATCGTAGGCCTTTAAAAGCTTAGATATATCCCTAGTCTCGCTCATAAGGGAGAACTTTGCACATAATTCATCTGCATCATCTAAAGAACTTTGTGAAGAAAACTGGGAAGGCATCTTAATATTTAAGAGTCTATCACCAAAGGCTTCATGTGCTAAAACAGCAACAACTGCCGAGTCTAAACCACCGCTTAGACCAATAACAACATTTTTTAAACCTGTTTTTTCAACTTCGTCTTTCAAAAAAGCAATCAGATATTTTGAAATCTGTGCGTACTTACTCATCTCATTCCTAAAATTCACTTTAAGTAAATTCATTATATCTAATTTTATTTATTAATGTACACTCAATTAAACTAATTTGTTTTTTTTAGATAGCTTTTAGATGTTATACTTAGACATGAAAAACTTAGAAAATGAAATCCACCTAGCAAAAGAAAACAATCAAGCACTTTTTTATAATACACAAGGTTCAAAAAAAGCCTATCAATTGGGAGTTAAGCATATTAATGCCACCGAGTATTTAGGTCTTACTCTTAGCTTACCTAATGGTGATTTACAGGTAAGAAAAGAGTTTTTATTAGTTGATTTTGAAAAAAATGTGATAATTAAAATTAGTAAAGGTATGAGAATTACCCCTATTAAATTGAAATTTCTTTAAACTTTCTATTTACACTGTATGTCTGTCTTCATACGCCTTAATTCATTACAAGAAAAGCCGGCCTCTTGTCTTGCCTTAATATTTATATCTTTTTTTCTAGGAAAACTTCCTGGATAATGTTTTTCAATAATATCAAAATAAACATCATAAGAAAGATTTTTTAAATCGCAGGCATACTTAAACCACACATCTCCCTTATATACATGATCACACTCTTCTTCTAGTATAATTTCTAAGGCCTTTATAATCTTCAAGGCATATTCATCATCTTTAAGTTGCGAAAACTTTTCTATCATCATTGGCGTTACATCCAAACCATTTGCTTCCAAGTAACGAGGTACTAAGGCCATGCGTTCTGTTAGTTCAGGTGTAATACGAGAGGCTTCAAAGAGTCCATCATGAACACTCAAGTCCCCATAAAAAGAATCTAAACCTTTTAAAAGCCCTTCTAACATTTCAAAATGTCTCACCTCATCATTTGCTATACTTAAAAAATCATCATAATAAGCCTGAGGTAATTTCTTAAATCTATAGGCTGCGTCAATGGCCAAGTCTATGGCTGAGTATTCAATATGCGCTATTGCATGTAAGAAAATTATCTTACCTCTGTCGCTTGTTATTTTTTTTCTTTTAACAGAGGTAGTAGAAGAGACTATGGTGCAAAACCCCTTATAAGAAGGTTCACTAAAGACCTTTGCTACATGTTCATGATTAAAGTCTAAGGCCTTACTTGTATAGTCCTTGTAAAAGTTTTTAAAGGCCTCGCACTTTTGTGAAGGGTTTTGTATTTGTAAAATATATTCTAATTGCGTAAAAAATTCCATAAAGCAATTATACCTCTAATAAGATTACACACTTATAAGTAAGGGAGCATAAATAACTTCACAGTAAATGTAAAAAGAAGATATAAGATACGAGATAAAAGAACGAAGGAGCTATTAATAGCTTCAAGAGCTTTTACCGAAGTAGCTTGTGACTTATCTTTGCACCCGTAGGGCAGTATTTAAAGGGCTCATCTTCTTCGTTGAACTTCACGTAACGATACTCGTATCGCCACATAAAATTCGCCTTGAATCTAAACCCTTTAAATACTGTTTACTATGAAGTTATTTATGCTTACTTATTTATGATAAAATTTGATAAAAAAGAGTTAAAAGATGAAAATTCAAGTTCAGCCTATGGGGCCTTACCAAACTAACTGTTATATTGCTACTATTGATGGCAAAGATATTATTATTGATCCAGGTATGGACGCGCTGAAGTGGATAAAAGAACATGTAACTAATCCCATCGCGATTTTAAATACACACGGGCACTTTGATCATGTATGGTCAAATGATGAAGTTCAAGAATTTTACAACATCCCCTTATACACACCTAAGGATGATGTGTTTTTATTGCAATCTTCTGAGATGATGCCAGGGCTGCCACCTTCTACACCTGATTATGAACTTGAAGGGGACGCAGAACTAGAACTTGAAGGTATCAAAATAAAATTCAGACACTTTCCAGGTCATTGTCCAGGATGTTCTACTATAGAGATTGAAGATGCTATGTTTTCAGGAGACTTTATCTTTGAGCGTTCTATTGGAAGATGTGACTTCCCTTTTTCTTCACCTGCTGATATGGTGGACTCTTTACAAAGATTTAAAAAACTAGATTATGACAAAACAATTTACCCAGGTCACGGAGGACCAACAAGTATAAAGGCGGAACAAGCCAATGTTGACTACTGGATTAATACTCTGTAGGTTTTATACGTTCTTACTTGCATTCATAAGGTCAAGCTTTAAAATATGTTTTTCTAAGACCACTGTTTTTAAGGTTGCTTCAAAGACCTTAATCTCTAAAACACTTCCTACCACTTTAACCTCACGTTTACGCCCATCTTTATGACGTACAGTTGCTTCAAAAATTACCTCATCCCCTACTCTTACAGGTGACAAAAAACTAGAAGTTGAAGAAGCTAAAACTACATTTGGATCATTAACTGCTGCCATAGCCGCATAATCACCCGCACAAAAGATAAAACCACCATGTACTAAGCCATAAGAGTCCACACGCATATCATCATTTGTTACTAAGCTGACCTTTGCATATCCCTCTTTAAGTTCATCTAAGTCACCACTATAACGATGATTAATCATGTCATGTGTGCGTAAGGCAACCCCTGCATTAAGGTCTAACTGTTCATCATCTTCTAATATATCTTTTTTTTTCTTTTTAGCCATCTTTATTTCCTTTTAGCTTTAATATATACACGCTTTGGCGCGGGATAACCTTCTACTGTTTTAGAGCTGTCTTGGGGGTCTAAAAAACTTCCCAAACTTTGACCCTGTATCCAAGGGGTAGATCTTTGTTCATCTTCAGTCGTTACAGTAATTTCTAAAACCTCAACATCTATAAAACCTGCACGTTCACACCAGTTTGTAAGTGCTTTTACCGTTGGTACAAAATAAATATTTGGTATCTTTGAATAGGTCTTTTGAGGCGTCAAACAGATATCATCTTCCCCATCAATCATAAAGGTATCTAAGAAAAGCTCTGCACCAGACTCCATCCCCTTAGCTAAGGCCTTAAGCGTTCCAATAGGGTCAGGTCTATGATACAGCACCCCTAAACAAAACACCGTATCAAACTTTTCTTCATAAAAGGGAAGATGTTCTACCCCTAAAAGTTCAAACTCAATATCACTTTTAACATAATGATTAATAAAGTCAAACTGACACTTACACAAGGCCGATGGGTCAAAACCAACAATCTTCTTAGGTTCTTGTTCAAGCATTCTAAACATATAATAACCGTTATTACAGCCTATGTCAGCTACCTTCTTCCCCTTAAGATTAAAATAGGGTTTTAATAGATTATATTTTAAAAAGCTTTGCCACTCTGTATCAATGAAAAGTCCAAAAACATCAAAGGGCCCCTTTCTCCAAGGCATCATAAGCTTTGCCACTTCTTCTAAGCTGTCTTTTTGCTCATCTGACAAACTTTCTAAGCTTTTAAGCGTAATGGTATCCCCAAAGATACACTCACTCTTAATCTCAGACAGTTTATCAAGGGCTTCACGTAAGGGAGAAATATTCTTCCATGTCATCCATTTTTCACGTTCTTGACGAATTTCTTTTAAATTCAAACACATTCCTTCAAAGTAGTAGCTCTATTGCCATTCTAGAGCAAACTAGTGAATAACAGCAATTAGGAAAGTATGCAGTTGCAAGGCAGAAGTTCGCAGGAGCTATGAGTAGCTTCAAGAATTTCTAACGAAGTCAAATGCATGTTTTTCTAATCGTCCTTCGGATAACACACAAAGAGGCAATCTACAAAGCATCTATCACTCGACTCTACTCGTAGAACCTTCGTAATAGCTACTTCACATCTCACCCCTTTGTGTGTTACTGGTATTCGCTAGTTTGCTCTAGGATGGCAACATATGGCTATATCTTACCTTTTCTTTGCTAAAATAATTCCAATAAAGAATCAGGACACTTATGCGTTTAGAAAAAAAAGCCACCCTTATCTCTAGTACTACTGCAACACTTCTTATTTCTATCAAACTTTTCATTGGTATTGTAAGTGGTTCGGTCGCGGTTTTAGCCTCGGCTATTGATTCTGTTTTAGACCTCGCGGTGTCTATCTTTAACTATTTTGCTGTGCATAACTCTGAAAAAGCACCTGATGAAAAGTTTAATTATGGACGAGGTAAGATTGAAGCGATAGCTGCGGTTATTGAAGGTCTTATTATTAGTGTTTCAGGTTTATATATCTTTTACACTGCTATTGAAAAACTTTTAAATGAACATCAACCTAAGTATTTACAAGAGTCTATTATTGTTATGCTAGTTTCTTTAGTGATTACCGTGGCCTTAGTTATCTTTTTAAATTATGTGGCTAAAAAGACAGGTTCCATGGTCATACGCTCAGACGCCTTACATTATAAAACGGACCTCTTTTCTAATGCTGCTATTTTAATCTCCTTGGTCATCATTAACTTTACGAACTTTTATATGATTGACGCCATACTTGGTATCTTGATAGCTATTTATATCATCTATTCTTCTTATAGTCTTATTAAAGATGGGGTCTTAATGCTTATGGATGTTGCCATGTCTGATGAAGTAGTAGAGCAGATAAAGCAGATTATACAAGAGGATAAAAACATCACCTCTTACCACCAACTTCTTACCCGTGCTTCTGGTTCAGATGCCTTTATGTCAGTACACCTTGTTTTTAATATCTCAACCTCATTGTTGGACGCCCACCGCGTTTGTGATACAATAGAAAACAAGATTAAAATGACAGATCAAACCCTTCATTGGAATATGGTGATTCACCCTGATCCTTATGATGATTCAACACTAAATGAAACGGAAGACTAATGTATAAATTTTATTTATTTACCCTACTTCTAAGCTCAGCTTTTTACGCAAATGAAGTACCTCAAAATGTTATAGACACAGGAAACAAGGTATCAAAATCATTAGTAAAACAATTGGGCTCTAAACTTAAACATGAGTTGCAAACCAATGGTCTAATATCTGCAGCAGTTTTTTGTAATGAAAATGCTTATATATTAACCGAAGAAGTCAACTTGCACCAACTTAAAGGTGTTAGTGTTAAAAGAATCTCTTTAAAATATAGAAACCCCGCTAACATTCCTAGTGAAGATGAAATAAAAGTCTTAAAAGAGATGCAAACACTTTTAAAAGAAAACAAGCTTCCAAACTTCCTTGTTAAAAATACAGACTCTAGCTACAAATATTATAAGCCCCTCGTCATTAAAAAAGAAGTCTGTCTAAAATGTCACGGGGATATTTCTAAAAACAAAGAGCTCTTAAGCTTTATGCAAGAGCATTATCCTCAAGACAAGGCTGTTGATTATAAAATGCATGACCTTAGAGGAGCCATCTTAGTAGAGATTAAACACTAAGATGCGTGAAAGCTTTACCTTCGTAGGTCTTTATGACCCTGTAAGTTCTTGGCTTCATCTCTTAGCAACTCTTGGTTTCTTAATAGCGGGTTACTTCTTAGTTAAAAAAGCCTGGGGCTCAAAGATGAGAGTCATCTCCATTGTCTTATATACCATCTCCCTTGTTTTTCTTTTTAGTATGAGCGCTAGCTTTCATCTGCTTCCTTACCATAGTGAGTCTAGAGATGTTTTACAAGTACTTGATCACGCGGCTATTTGGATACTTATTGCAGGCACCTTTATCCCTATACACACCCTTATGTTTAGAGGGCCAAAACGTTGGGGAGTCTTGCTCTTAGTATGGAGCATTACTATTGCAGGTGTCATCTTTACTACGGTCTTTTTTAAGACCATGCCCGAATGGCTTAGTCTGAATTTCTACCTTGGCTTAGGTTGGATAGGACTACTCACAGGATACTTTGTAATGAAGCAATATGGCTTTAAAGAAGCTAAGTACCTTGTACTTGGTGGACTTGCCTATACCTTTGGCGCCGTACTGGAATTTTTACGTTGGCCTGTTCTTATAGATGGAGTTATAGAAGCCCATGACTTCTTTCATGTGTTTGTGATACTAGGTGCAGGTCTTCATTGGTATTTCATCTATCAGCACGCAGACTGGCCTGTGTATAAAAGACAGATTTTCTTGGTTAAACATGATTTAAAAAGAACCTACTATAAGGCAAAAACAAAGAGTGACACAATAGAAGTACATGCTACAAGTCTTGAAGAATTAAAAGAAAAGATTCACGAGGCCATACTCTTAAAGTATGATAGAAAATTCCCTATCGAGCAAGTCACCTTACAGTTTTTTGAGGAAGAAGATATTTATTATACATAATATACACCTTCCTTTTTATTATATATTGATTAGATATTCTTGATGTAAAGAACGTTTCTTTTTATGAATCAAGTTTATTAAATCTTGTAGATATTTTAGTTTTGTTTTTAAATTTGGATATTTTTTATTCTGCGTAAAATAGTCGTCTGCATTTCCATAGCCTAACAATTCTTCTATATTTTCAGGAATATAAAACGTATGTCTTTCATGGGCAAGTCTTGGAATAATCTCATTTAAAAAAATATTTATCCCCGCAAGGTCAAAGTCGCCAAAGTGTAAATAATCATTAAAACTTTTAGAAAGTAAATCATTTAAGTATTTATTTCTATATATAAACATTTTTTTTCGTGGGTCTTTGAAAAGGTGCTTTTGTTTGCAAATTGAATTTAGGTTTTCAAAATTTTCTACACCAACAATTAAAACATCATTAGGAATTTTAATCTTGGCCCGCTTATGTATAAACATACTTGTCATATCTGGTGTTAAAAGAGTGATTTTCTCTTCATTTACTAAAATCTCTATGGGCTCATAAGATGACATATAAAACCCTCCTTGAACCTGTGTTTTAAAACTTTTCGTATCATTACTTTGAGATGCAATACTGGCTCTGCTTCTATTTGGATTTAGACCTTCATCTATATAGGATTGCAAGTCATTAATGCCGAAGTGATGTTTTAAATACTTTTGTAATTTATCTTGAGAAAGTAGCCCTATCTTTGTTTTTTGTCCCTTGACTCTTAGCTCCACAATACCAAATTCAATAAGCTCTTGTAGTTTAGAAGCATTTTTAAATTCACTGTTGTTGATACTTTTATCTTGAACTAAGATAAGTAGTTTTTTCGCTAAGGACAAAGAGAGTTTCATGACTGAGAGACAAGCTTTCTAACTATGGTTCTATGTTGAGCGTCTGTAGACAGCATATACAGTCGTTTATAGGTTGAGACAAGCTTCTCATCTGGCGCTCCGTTTATAAAGCGTATTTGCTTGTTATT
>NVXJ01000009.1 GCA_002733885.1 Arcobacter sp.
TGTTCCTGGTAAGCGTATACTCTAGGGTCCTATTAATAGTACTATTAAAAAATAGTATAACAAAAGCTATTAAGCTACCTATTTATGGTGTTTTAAGAAAAGAAACAAATTTTGTCTTGTTTAAATGAAATACTGCTATAATAACTTCATATTAAAATTACAAAAGGTAACAGATGAATCATAAATTATTCACAATTATTACAATTATCCTACTTTCAGGATGTAGTGGAAAGAATATTACTCTTCAAGACTATGCGGATAAATGGTTTAATGAAAAGCCTGTAAAAGAGAAAACTACTGCCAAAGAAGAGATAAGTTCTGAACCTGTCCTTGAAAAAAGAGAAACACCTAAGAAAAATCCTGCCGCAGATATAGCATGGTCATCCACTGCAAAGAGAGATGTTCACAATAAGGGTGAAGGAAGTATGCAAAAAAGTTTAGACAAATGGACTAAAGAAGAATGGGATCCTGTTTTTGAAGGAGACACCGAACAAGCTAAAAAAGATGCAAATGCTTCAGAGCACTTTACCCTTCAACATTATATGGATAAAAGACAAAAGTATTTAAAAAGTGAAGAAGATAAATGGGAAAAGTCAGGAAAGAAAAAGCCAGAAGCTAATTACCAAAAAATGAATAAACTTCCTGTCATTGGGAAGTAGTATTAAAAAATAATCGTCAGCATGATTACGCAGATTACACGAATTAAGAGAAATAAGTTTTTATGCTCTTTTGTATCAGCGTAATCCCTATAATCACGCTGATAAAAAGTGAAGCTTACTTTCTAGCATCCCAACAAAGAATAGTCTTACCATCTTCATCTTTTTGTGCAGCAGCCATACCCATTACATTATAACCTGAATCCACATAATGAACTTCACCTGTTACGCCTGAGGCTAAATCAGATAAAAGATACATAGCCGAATTACCGACTTGATCAATAGTCACATTCTTTTTTAGCGGTGCATTAGCTTCATTCCAGTTAAGAATTTGTTTAAAGTCACCAATACCTGCTGCAGCTAGTGTTCTAATAGGTCCTGCTGAAATAGCATTAACTCTGCGTCCTACCTCCCCCATCTCAACTGCCATATAACGCACAGTAGCTTCAAGAGCCGCCTTAGCAACACCCATTACATTATAATTTACAATGTACTTTGGTCCACCTAGGTATGATAATGTTAAGATAGAAGCATCATCTGTAAGTACAGGTGTTAAACGGTTTGTCAAATCTATAAGAGAGTAAACAGACACATCCATAGCAACCGCGAAAGCTTCTTTAGTCGTCTTCATGAAAGGGTTACTTAAAGCTTCTTTTGGAGCAAAGGCAACAGAATGAACTAAAAAGTCAATCTTGCCAAAGTCTTTTTCAATTAAACCACAAATAGCGTCCATGTCAGTCTCATCGCCAACATCTAGTTTATAAACCTTATCTGAGCCAAACTCAGCGGCAATTGGTTCAACCCTCTTTTTAAGTGCATCATTAAGATACGTAAATCCCATCTCCGCGCCTTGAGCCGCACATGCTTTTGCAATTCCATAAGCTATTGACTTGTTGTTTGCTAGGCCAACGATTAGACCTTTTTTACCCTTCATAATCATTTCTCTCTCCTTTTAAAATATTCTTTTAATTTATAATTTATTTGTGTTTAGTAACTTGTAAAAAAGTGGACTCCGTCGGTGGTCCTTTGGACATCACCTATGGTTCCAATCCTATAAATGAGAAGCAGTTCTCATTTACTTAACGGATTTCACCTTTTATACCCTTCATTATGATAATTATATTTCCTCTATTAATTTTTATGTTTTATCCACAGATTTAGTTGATTAAACAGATATTTAAAATCTGATAAATCAATGTAATCTGTGGACAAGTTCTAACTTATGCTTCTTCAGCTATCTTTATCATCTCACAAAAGTTTCCTGCATATAAGGATGCTCCGCCAACTAAGACACCGTCTACATTATCAATTTCAACAATCTCTTTCATATTTGAAACCTTTACAGAACCCCCGTATAAAAGAGGTCTAGACGTTTTAGCTCTTAAGTCAGCATGAATAGATTTAATATCTTCATTGCTTGGAACTAAACCTGTACCAATAGCCCAAACTGGCTCATAAGCAACTACAAGGTTTTCATATTCCATGTCAATACCAACAAGTTGTGTTTCAATGTATCGCATTAAGGCTGTCTTACCTGCCTTTCGTGTTTCAAGTTGCTCACCAATACAATAAACAATTTGATACCCTAAGGATTGGAAATAAGCAAATTTAAAAGAAATTTCTTCTTGTGTCTCCCCTAAGATATGTCTACGCTCAGAATGTCCCAATAAAATAGTTTTAATGCCAAACTCTTTGAGCTGGTCAAGACCTATTTCACCGGTAAAAGCACCATTTTCAACCGCGTAAGCATTTTGAGCCCCAAGAGTTGCACCTTGACCAAAGTTATCAAAGGCTGTTAAAGGAGGAAAAACCATTATTTCAGACTTAATATTTTCAGACCTGATAAAGCCATTGACCTCATCCATATAATCACGTGTTTGAGCCCGTGTTTTGTTTGTTTTAAAGTTTGCTGCTATTATCATTAATCCTGCTCCTCAACAATTAGTGGTGCTACCCCAGGAAGTATCTTACCTTCAAGAAGCTCAAGAGATGCACCTCCACCTGTTGAAATAAAGGTCATCTCTTCATCTAAACCAATACGCTGAACAAGATCAGCCGTATCACCACCACCTACAACTGTTGTTGCGTAAGTATCAGCAATATAATGAGCTATCTTATTTGAACCACGCGCAAATTTTTCCATCTCATAAACACCCATAGGGCCATTCCAAAGAATAGTCTGTCCATCCGCAAGTGCTTCTTTAAAAAGTCTCACGGTTGCAGGCCCGATATCTAAACCCATCCAACCTTGAGGAATTTCTTGAGCCGTTGTAATCTTCGTTGCAGAGTCAGCTGAAAAAGTCTGAGCTGCCACAACATCTACGGGTAAATAAAGTTTAACCCCACGCTCTTTAGCCTCTTGCATAATACGAAGTGCATCATCAATTAAGTCATCTTCTACTAAAGAGTTTCCAACATCATAACCTTGAGCCTTTAAAAAAGTAAAGGCCATTCCCCCACCAATAATCATCTTATCAACCTTTGGAAGAAGGTTAGAAAGTGCTTCTAGCTTACCTGAAACCTTGGAGCCACCTACTACGGAGATAAAAGGACGAACAGGACGTTTCATAAGTGCASWAAAGAACTTAATCTCTTTTTGAAGTAAGAAACCAGCGGCTCTACTTTTTTCATCAAAGTGCTTTGTAATACCTTCAACAGATGAGTGCGCACGGTGGCTAACCCCAAAGGCATCATTAATATAAATATCTGCCATATCGGCTAAGGCCTTTGAAAGCTCCTCATCATTTTTAGTTTCACCTTTTTCAAATCTAAGGTTTTCTAAAAGAAGAATGTCGCAACACTTCATTGCCTTAACCTTAGCAAGAGCATCTTCCCCAACAACATCTTTTGTTAAAGTTATTTCTCTTTGTAATAACTGATGTAATCTTCTTTGAACAGGAGCTAAAGAATATTTCTCCGAAAATTCACCATTAGGACGTCCTAGGTGTGAGGCTAATATAATGCCACAATCTTGATCTAAACAGTAATTGATAGTAGAGATTGCTGAACGTATACGTCTATCATCTGTAATATTTCCATACTCATCCATTGGTACATTAAAGTCACAACGAATAAAAACTCTTTTACCTTCTAGTTTAAGATCTTTGATTGAGTGAAGTTGCATTATTTTCCTTAAGATTTAGAAATAAGAGTGATACATAATATGCACCCTTGTCTTTGTTAATATAATTTAAATTATTTTGAAATATGTAGTGCCATATCAACTAAACGTGAAGAATAACCCCACTCATTGTCATACCATGATAATATTTTTACAAGATTATTATCAATAACTTGAATCGTATCCATAACAACAACGGTACTTAAACTCTCACCAACAAAGTCTTGAGACACGCGGTATTCTTCATCTATTCCAAGAATCCCTTTATGTGAGCCTTCACTGGCTGTTTTAAAGGCAGCTTGTATCATTTCAAGTGTCACATCTTTGTTTAGCGTTACTGTTAAGTCAACCATAGATACATCTGCTGTAGGAACTCTAATGGCTTGACCATTAATTTTTCCTGCAAGATTTGGAAGTACCTTAGCAAGAGCCTTCGCGGCTCCTGTTGTTGTTGGAACGAGGTTAGTTGCGCCCGAACGCCCCTTTCTAGGGTCTTTCTTATGCTTACCATCTAAGATTGGCTGTGATGATGTGTATGAGTGTATGGTTGTCATTAAACCATTTTTAATACCAAAGGCATCATCAAGGACCTTCGCTACGGGAGCTAATCCATTAGTCGTACATGAGGCATTAGAAACAATTTTCTCACCCTTATACTCATCTGCATTAGCACCCAATACAAAGGTAGGTGTATCATCTTTAGCGGGAGCTGAAAAAAGTACTTTTTTAATGCCATTGTCTAAATAAGCTTGCACGCTTTCTTGTGTTAAAAACGCCCCCGTACATTCAAGCACCATATCTGCGCCTGCTGCTGTAAAATCAATTTTTGCGGGATCACGTTCTGATAAGATTTTTGCGCGGTCATTTCCTATACATAAATAACCATCTTCAACTTTTACATCAGAACGTGTACCATGTACCGAGTCATACTTTAAATTATAAGCAATCATATTATGTTCACCACTTGCATTAACTGCTACAAGTTCAACATCATCTCTATCTGCGATAATTCGTGCTACACAACGACCAATACGACCGAGTCCATTAATTGCAATTTTTAATGCCATAATTTATCCTAATTTGAGCTCTGCTACAAAGGTGTAGAGAATATTGATGAAATAATACCAAATTTTAGTTATAATTCTTATAAAATTTGGTGAAGATGAGAAAAGCAATCTTTGGTGGCAGCTTCGACCCCCCTCATAATGGGCATTTGGAGACGATACAACAAGCAATAATATCTCTTAATATAGATAAACTACTTATTGTACCTGCCTTTTTAAATCCATTTAAGTCACATTACAAGGCGCCAGCACATTTGCGTCTAAAATGGCTTAAAGAAATGACCAAGGATTTGCCCAAGGTTGAAGTGTCTTCTTTTGAAATTGATTTAAACAGACCTATATCTAGTATAGAAACGGTTAAACACTTTCAAGATGCGGATGAGACGTATTTCATCATTGGTGCTGATAATTTAAAAAAGCTTTCTTTATGGAAGAATTTTGAAGACTTAGACAAGATGGTGACATGGGTTGTAGCCACAAGAGATAATATTGAAATACCTAAAGAGTTTTTAACTCTTAGTGTAAACCAAGATATCTCCGCTACACAATTAAGACAAAGTATTAATGATGCTTATCTTGATAAAAATGTTACGCAAGAAATAATCGATTTTTACCGATAACACAATTAAGGATTACACATGGAAAAACGCATAGAAAGAATTTCTGCTTGTTTAGATAAAAATAAGGCAGAGTCAATTGAGGTTTTCGACCTAACAGATAAGGGATATATTGTAGATAAGGTTGTTATTGCAACTTCTTTAAACTCAAAACATACCGAAGCACTTTTAAACTACTTAAAAAACGAGCTTAAACCTGAGGAAACTTTTTTAGGAACAGACGTTAGTGACGAATGGGTAGTAGCCGACTTAGGTGATATCTTAATTCACATTATGACAGCTGAATACCGCACTAGATATAATATGGAAGAATTTTTAGGCGAAGTTGCGAGCGCAAAGAACCAAGAACTCTAAGACCTTAGGTCTTAGAGTATTTTAAAACCCTCTACTCTTGTTTCAATCTCATTAATACTTTCAAACTCTAAATCTTATCTAACTAAAAAAGCACTCATCTTGTACCTTATACACATCACTTTAATTTCTTCTGTGCTCATTTGAAAAAGGGCTGTATTTAAAGCGTTCATAATCACCACTGCTCGTAACAAGGGTATCTTTCTTAGAAGTTGTCACCTGTACATGTAAACGGTTTTGTCTAGGATCTTGTATTACAACATGCCAAACCTGTGCATAGGTATATATCTCTCCACCTACAGATACAAGAGCTGCTTTAACGGCTTGTAATTTTAAAAACTTTCTATTTAATACTTATGCCAATATACAAGATTTTATCTTAATGCCTAGTGTTTTTGATGGGGGATAGTACTTTCGTGCTTTTTTTATCTTAAGCCTTCGGTGGTCGCGAGCGACATCACCTTCGGTTTCGTTCAGCACAAAGCCCAGCAGTGGGCTTTGTTAATGCTGAACTCACATCCTATCTTTTGCGGTTATTCCTAAGAGGGATAAGCCTGTTTTAATTGATAGGGCTACTACTAAGAAAAGTTTTAATAGTTTTGCTTCATTATCTACGCCTATTACCTTATGGTCGTAATAGAACTTGTGGTAAGAGCTTGCTAAGGCTTTTAAGTAGTCAGGAAGCTTTTGCACCTGTCTTGACTTAAAGGCATCTTCTACTACTTCATTTAAAAGCATGGCTTCAAATAGTAAGTTATCTGCGTCATCTCCCATACCTTTTAAAGATACAGACATAATCTCTTCACGGGTTTTTTCTGACTTTTTAAGAAGTGTCTGAATTCTTGCATGTGCGTAGTTTATATAAAAGATAGGATTTGAGCTATCTGTTTTTTGCAGGTCAACTAGGTCAAACTCTAAAGGAGTATCTGACTTTTTAGAAGCAAACATAAAACGAAGCGCATCAGCACCTATTTCTTCAACCACATCATTTAGACCCACTACTGTACCCGCACGTTTACTCATCTTAAAAGGTTTTCCATCTTTAAGAAGTGATACCATCTGGGCTAATTGAATGTCTAGTTTTGATTCATCATGACCTAAGAAAGAAAGTGATGCTCTTACTCTTGCCATATATCCGTGGTGATCCGCGCCCCAGATATTAATACACTCGTCATAGTCTCGTTCAAACTTTTGGTTATGATAAATTATATCACCCGCTAGGTAGGTTGGACGTCCGTCTTCTCTAACAATAACACGGTCTTTTTCATCACCTCTTTCAGATGACTTTAACCATGTTTTACCGTCAATAAGCTCTGTCCCACCAGCAGCTTCTAGCTTGTCCATAACTCTGTCCCAATCAGCATATAAACCGGATTCTGAAACAAAGGTATCAAAATGAACGTTAATGGCATTAAGGTCAGATAAAATCATCTTCATAACCTCGTCTTTTGCCCAAAGTGCTACTTCTTTTATCTTTTCTTCGTCATTAAAAACATCATTACCATAAGTATCTGCTGCAATTTGTGCTAACTGTGTAAGATACTCACCACGATAATAGGTTTCAGGGTATTCAACCTTTTCTTTAAGGATATTAGCCTTACCTTCTAAGATTAGAGAGGTTCCTAATAAGGCAATCTGGTTGCCCGCATCATTAACATAATATTCAGCCGTGATAGTATGACCTACATGTCTACCTAAACGAAGAAGGGTATCACCATAAACCGCGCCTCTAGCATGACCAATGTGTAAGGGACCGGTTGGATTAGCTGAAACGAATTCTAAAAGAATCTTTTCTTTTCCCTGCCCTTTTCCAAAATCTTCTTGGTTATCAAGTGCCCAGGTAGCATACTCATCTAAAAAGTTTTCACTTAGTTTAAAGTTAAGGTAACCCTTAACCGCTTCTACATTAGCAAACATAGACTCATCTTTGAACATGTCAACAAGCTCAGTTGCGATAATCATAGGTGATTTTCTAAGTTCCTTAGCCATAGCAAAGGCGATAGGTGTTGCGAAATGTCCGAAAGATTTATCTTTAGGTTTTTCTAATACAATGTTTTGGGAGATACTGCTTGAGAGCAGTGCAAGAACGCGCTGCTTCAAGACTAAGCTTGTTTTGTAGTTTCAGAAGGTGTTTCTGATTTTTCTGTTGATTCTGTTTTTTCAACTTTTTTTGGTTCTTCAGATGCTACTTCTGTAGGCTCATCTTCTTTCATCTCTTTTTTGAAATCTTTGATACCTTTACCAATTCCTTTTGCAAGGTCAGGGATTTTTTTAGCACCAAAAAGTAGTACAACAATTCCAAAAATTAATAATAGTTCCATTCCACTAGGCATACCCATGGTTATATCCTTTTAATCTAATTGACGCGATTATATCTCAAATCTGCTGTAACGAGACTTATTATAAGTAAAATCTAACGTTTGTTTCTATACTTCACACTAAAGTCATATACTGAATCTGCTTTTACATACACTACAAACTTCAGCATACTTCCATTTTTATACTCATATTTCACCTTTGTTTGGACAATAGACTCTAAGCCCGAATGCTTTTGAAAAGGTACATATARCTCGATTTTTCTACTCTCAGCTGAGCGATTTGTAATACTATATTTCACATCTGCTTCATAATGTTTCTTTGTTTCATTTAACTGCACATTTACTTCTTTAACTAAAAGATCAAAATTTTTGCCTATGGCTAAGGATATCTTTTCTTTTTTAGGTGTATGWGAAATATGATTAACCCCTAAAAGTACAGTSCCYCCTTCAAGACTMGARTAAGWACGAATTATCCCTTTKGGAAGGGCCTTAGATAAGTTTTTAAACTCGATATACTGGTTAACCTTATGCTTCTTTTTACCTCTTAGCCATTGTGGCGAGCTTAAATGAACATCATAACGACGTGCAATTTTTATACCTGATTCCTTGATAAATTCAATCTGCGTTTTTTCATTATTTGCAAGGTCTATCTTAAAAGGGATGCTATAAATATGGTATCCCTCATGTGAAACTTCTTTAACCTCTCTTACCGCGTCCATCATAGCCATCACAGGAATTTGTCGTTTTGAATAAGACTTTCTTGGTGTTTTTTGACGAGCTACATCACCCGCTAATACCTTCAGAGTAACATTTTCGAAGGCCTTTCCTGAGTTATTGGCTAGGGTAATCCATCCACTTAAACTTGCAGTGTTTATATCTACCTTAAAAACGTAATCACTTTTCCAAGAAATATTGTTGATAATATAATCAAGTTCAAGAGAACCCTTGACCTTGTGTTTTGATCTTAAGTCCCATAATAAAGAAGGCTTAGTAATAAGTGTTTTAGGAATAGCACCAAAGCTAATATCAGAAGAAGAAGCTTGAATAATTTGTCCATCTTTTAAACGTAGTATCACCCTATTAGCATTTGACAGTAAGATCGCTTTCTTATAAATAAATTCTTTTCTTGAGGTCCAAATCTTTACCTCAACTTCTTTATCTATATGGGCTTGTAAAAGTTTAGAAAGAGTAATCTTGTCATATTTATATTTTTGAGAAAACAAGGTAACATTTTTAGGAAAACTAACATTCACAGAATCCGTTACAACCGTACTGGCCACATCAGGATAAATGATAGATTGCCTTCCCTTATCTAAGGTCAGTTCACGTTTTTCATGCACTAAACCCATATTTGCATTATAAACAATAAGGGTATTTTCTTGAAGTGCTGAAGAGAGTTTATTCGCGTAAAGAGAAGCACTTAGACATAGGCTTAAACCTAAAAGAACTTTGATCATAAGATTCCTTTTTTTATCGGAGTATGAACAATTGTAACTTAAAAAGTTTAAATTTCGTAACGGAATCTAAGCATCAGCCTCCCAGGCATATATAAACTCAGATATTTCCATTGAAGGAAGTTTTAAACGAGAGGCCTGAGCTATTGAAACGAGTTGTGTGGCGGCTATATCTAAATCATCATTTATCACTAGATAATCATACTCAGATATACGCTGAACCTCACGTGTTGCCATCTCAATGCGGGCATCAATGACATCTTGAGTATCTGTTCCTCTTGAACTTAAACGGTGTTTTAATTCTTTTAATGAGGGCGTCGTTATAAAAACGGAGGTCGTGATATCACCAAGACGGTTTTGTACTGCGTCATGCCCTTGAACATCAATATCAAAGATAACAATTTCGCCTTTTTTAAGGGCTTGTTTTACAGGTTTAATAGAGGTCCCGTAATAATTTCCATGAACCAAGGCATATTCTAAAAAGTGTTCATCTTTTATATCTTGTTTGAATTCTTCTTGGTTCACAAAATGATAATGAACACCATCAATCTCACCCTCTCTTATGGGACGCGTTGTTGTAGAAATAGAGAAGTAAAAAGCACCAATCTTGTCTTCTACTTTTTTAATTAAAGAGCTTTTTCCTGCTCCGCTTGGTCCTGATAAAACTAAAATTGCACCGTTCAAATCTAATCTTCCTTTGTAAATTTTATACTAATGTTCATCTTGAAGCCCTCTAAGGACTTTCTAACATCTGCTTGTTTTAGAGTTTGTATCAACTCTTCTAACGAAAGTATACTTTCATTTCTTGAGAGAGTACTTACAGCTTCATCATTTTCAACCGCAATCTCATCTACAAAGGCATTAACTTCTTCAAGTTCTGGATGGTCTTCGTCTGTGTCATTCTCATCATCCATAGCCTCAATTAGGGCTTCTTCATTTAAAGAAGCATACTCACTTTGACCAACACTAAGTTCAGGTTCATCTACACCTTCTCCAATGCTGTCGGCTAAGGCTTCAATCTCTTCATGAAATTCATCTTCTTGTGTTTCTTCATCTAGACTTTCAGGTTCCACCTCTTCACCTAAGGCGCGCTTTAAGTCATTCATATTTAAAGAATCAAGTTCCTTATTTAAATCAGAATTTTGTTCATCAAGACTTATCTCACTTTGTAAGTCCTCTTCAGCTAAGCCTTCTAAGGCTTCTTCTATCTCATCATTAAGTGCGTCTAAGTCAACTTCTTCAGCTGTCTCATCTTCACTTTCCTCAGAAACTTTCTCATCAATAGAAGTTCCATCCTCTGTTAATTCTTCTTTATCCTCATTTGTTTCTTCTTCTAGAACTTCTTCATCTAAGCCAGGTTCAGCACTGCTTTCTTCCAAGTCAGACATTTCTTCAAGCTCTTCATCTAAGTCTTCAATTAGTTCTTCTTCATCTATTTCTTCTTCCACAGGCTCTGAAGATTCAACTGAGCTTTCTTCTAATTCTTGCTCATTAATTTCATCATCAGCAATGGCTTCATCTACTACACCCTTTTCATCAAGGTCTTCTTCTAAATCATCTTCACCCAATATTTCATCTATACTATCTTCTTCAAGCTCAGCTGATTCTTCTTCTATATCCTCAACTTCTGATTCTACTGATTCTTGAACACTTTCTTCTTCTAAGGATGTAACTTCATCTAATATAAGTTCTTCTTCATTATCTTGGAGAAGTGTTTCATCTAAGTCCTCAATATCTGATTCTAATAACTCTTCTAAATTTTCTTCACTTAAGTCTTCAATTGTATCTTCGCTAACTGTTTCTTCTACTGCAGGTTTTTCAACACTTTCTTCTAAATCAGATATTTCTTCAATCTCAGAAACTTCTTCTCCTACTAGGGACAAGCCTTCAGGTATTTCAACCTCATCATTGAGTTCATTTATCGCATCATCTAAAGAGATTACCTCTTCATCTTCCTCTTCTACTTCTTCTTCCTTATCACTAAGGTCTTCATCTATATCTTCCAAGGCTTCATTAATCTCATCTAAGGTTGCTTCATCAGCCAAAGAAGAAGCACTCGCTTCTAACTCAATCTCTATTTCTTCTTCAACTAGCTCTGATATATCTTCTTGTGTTGAGTCTAAAAGTTCTTGAACCTCTTTTACATCTTCTTCATCTAAGACGCCTTCAAGAAGGTCTTCACTTCCTGTTTCAATCACATCATCAATTTCAAGGTCCTCATCAGACAATACATCATCAAGATTTTCAAGCTCATTTACATCATCTGCCTCAGGTTCTTTGAGTTCTTCTACTTCCTCAAGTTCATCTAAGTCTTCTAAGTCGCCCAATTCATCTAAGATATCTAAATCTTCAGTTATAGACACTTCTTCATCTGTACTTGCTTCTAGTTCATCAATACTATCTAACTCTTCTAAGCCGCTAACTAATTCTTCTTCTAGCTCAACAGATTCAATTTCTTCTTTAGATGAAATTTGTGAAAAGATATCGACGAGGTCAGTAGGGAGAAAAGGCTTATTAAGTTCTCGTGAAAAGCCCTCAGGTTTTTCAGAACTTCTTGAACCGATAAAACAACTTTGAGCAAAGCTAACTCGACTAACAAACTCGTCAAAATCTTCTTTATTATAGGATGTATCATCAACGATAACTAGGTCATAGCTATCAAGGGTGGCTTCAATTGCTGAACCAACTGTTATTAACTCATCCCCTGTCTTTTGTGCGCTGAGGGTAACAAGTTTTCCAACAACTGGATTATCATTTATGAGAAGTATCTTCATTGAAAGAGCCTTTTGGTATATAATGGTTTAAATGCTTATAAAGTATATTTTAACCAAAAAACACTCAGATACAATCAAAAAGGAAAAACTTGTTAAAAACTTTTCTACTTTTCCCTATTTTATTATTCTCAAACGAAGTTTTCACCCTTCCTCAAGAGGCTGATTATTTTATAAATTCTTATACAAAATCATTATTACAAACTCAAAAAGAAGTGTATGTATTTTCGCAAAGCATAGACGACTATTCTGTACTCCAAGCCCTTAAAAAACTTTCTAAAAAAGATGTCCAAATCTATATTATTTCCAAAGATATATATGTTCAAACAAATAAGGTATCTTACCTTAACCTCTTAAAAGGTGTCCATTTATATACCCTTGCTAAGGCTAAAGAGAAGTCATTAAAGGGTTCTTACACCTGTATAGATAATAAGTTATTATATATATCTACGGGAAGTCTTAATCATCATTCTTTAATCACAGACCATTCTTTTGTCATAGCTCAGGAAAATTCGTGCAAGGCTATTTTTACTGAGCTACTTAAACTTTGTACTAAAATAAAATAGATAAAGAGTTTAAGGCAGTAAACATCTCTCTTGCAAATATTTTCATAAAGGTAGCAAGTGTTGCGATAATCACAACAAAGGCAACCATGATTTTAATAGGAAAACCGATAACTAGAAGGTTAAACTGAGGCATTGTTTTCATCAACATTCCAAAAATAACATCTGCTAGTAAGGATAAGGCAGTGATAGGAAAGGCTACCATAAAACCCACCATAAACATATTCATGGTGGCCTTCGTCAGGTATTTGAAAACATTCTCACTCAACATAAATCCCCCCAAGGGAACCTCTGTCAAAGAATCATTCACAAACAAAAGAACCGCATGATGTCCATTTAAAGAAAGAAAAACCATTAAAGAAAGCAAGGCAAGAACATTAGAAATAATAGGCATAGAAATACCTGATTGAGGATCAACCACTGAGGCCATAGAAAAACCCATAATAAAAGATATTTGCACACCAGCAAAGGTCATTATATTCATTACAAGTTGCAACATAAGACCCACCGTAAAAGCTAAAAGAAATTCAGCAATAATGGCTAAGACGATATTTGTTGTATTTATTTGCATTTGCAAAGGAGGCATGACTGAAAAAAACAAAACCGCAAAAACAAAGGCAATGGCAGCCTTCACCGTAACAGGGATACTTGTATGTGAAAAAAAAGGCACCATAATAAACAAGCCTGCAAAACGCATAAAAAGAAGTAAAAATCCAACCACATTTTGGGGACTTAGAAACTCTATCACTTCCAAGGGTTCATCCTTTTAATAGCCTAAAACTATTTAACCTTTTCAAGCTTCATATCTACAAGCTTATACACATGGTCACATTCCATGGCTAAAGACTTTTCATGTGTTACTAAGACCATGGCTGCATCATGAGACTGTATATACTCAGAAAAAAGTTTCATTACATCAAAGGCAGTTTCACTGTCTAAGTTCCCCGTTGGCTCATCCGCAAAAATAAGACGAGGTTTTTTTATTAAGACCCTTGCAATAGACACACGTTGTTGTTGTCCACCAGAAAGTTCTGTTACCTTTTGATGAATAACCTCTTTAATACCTAAACTATCTAAGACACTCTCATCAATTTCAGTATTGCTAAGCTTAGCAGCAACTTCTAAGTTCTCATAAGCAGAAAAACCCTTAAAGAGATAATGTGATTGAAAAACCATCCCTATGTCATTTCGGCGCATTTCAACAAGTTCTTGTTTCTTAAGCGCATAAATATCTTTATTAAAAAGTTCTACCTTCCCCTCTTTTGGTTTAAGTAAAGAAGAAAGAATATGTAAAAGTGTTGATTTACCAGACCCAGAAGCCCCAATAATAGCCATAGATTCATGGGCATCAAGAGATAAGTTTATATCCGTAAAAAGTGGGTATTCAAAGTCATGTGCTATATTTGTAGCATTTAGTAATGTCATTAGAATTCTTAATTTTAAGTTTTGTAGGGGAATTATAAGAGGATTTTGCTTAAAAAGCAAAGTTTCAAGAGATCGTCCACAGATTTAGCAGATGAAACAGATTTGAATCTGTTAAACCTGTTTAATCTGTGGACAGAAAAAAGCTAAGTCCCTAAGGATTATGCCATTTGCGCTGCAACTTCTTCTGCAAAGTTATCAACTTTTTTCTCTAAACCTTCACCTACTTCAAGGCGAACGAATGCAGAGATTGAAGCGGTTCCACCTGCCGCTTTACCAGCAGCGCTCACAGCTTCAGCAACAGACATTTTATCATCAAGAACATAGTCTTGATCTAAAAGTGCTTGTTCCTTGTCAAGAGTCGTGTTATCAGAAATATAACGAGCTATTTGACCTGGTACAATCTTGTCCCAGATTTTTTCAGGTTTACCCTGTTCTTTAAGTGTTGCTTTGATTTTCTCTTCTGCAGCTGCCATTACTTCATCAGTAAGTTGAACCATAGAGATATAATCAGGAACATTAATTAAAGGCTTTTTAAGACGAGAACGTTCTTCGTTATCTTTCTTAATAGCTTCAATACGTCCCTTAGTTTCATCAGCAACATAAGAAGCGTCAAAATCTTTATAAGAAAGAGTTGTTGGCTTCATTGCAGATGCGTGCATAGCAACTTGTTTAGCTACGGGAGCTAAGGCTGTTGCAGTTGCTGGAGAATCACATTCAATAACAACAATAACACCAATTCTAGTGTTAGAGTGAACATAACCGTTTACTACAGAATTAGCATCAGCTGTTAATGTAGTAAGACGACGGTATTCAATTTTTTCACCGATAGTAGCAACTGCTTGATCGAAATAAGCAGAAAAGTGAGCACCATCAAGTTCAGTTTCTTTAAGAGCAGCGGCTTCGCCACATCCTGTTGTAAAAACTTGGTTAACAGTTTTAGAAACCAACTCTTTGAAACCATCATTTTGAGCAACAAAGTCAGTTTCAGAATTAACTTCAACAAGTGAAGCTGATTTGAAATCTTGAGCTACTTTGAAACCAATAGAACCTTCAGCTGCAATACGATCTGCTTTCTTAGCAGTCTTAGCAACACCACGTTCTTTTAGCCACTCAGTAGCTTTTTCCATGTTACCTTCACATTGAGTCAAGGCTTTTTTACAATCCATCATAGGCGCGTCAGTTGCCTGACGAAGTTCTTTAACCTGTGCTGCTGTAACTGCCATGATTAAGCGTCCTCTTTAGCTACGTCTGCTTTCGCTTCCGCAACTACTTCAGCTACTTCTTCTTCAGATGCTGGTTCTTCAACCTGCTCTTCGTTTTGTGCCTTACCTTCAATAATCGCCTCAGCCATTTCTCTACAGAAAAGTTGAATTGAACGAATCGCATCATCATTTCCTGGAATTGGATAATCAATTAAGTCTGGATCACAGTTAGTATCAAGTGGCGCGATAACTTCGATTCCAAGTTTACGAGCTTCTTTAACAGCGATATGTTCTTTAACAGGATCGATAACGAACATCATGTCTGGAAGTTTCTTCATAGTACGGATACCACCAAGGTAAGACTCAAGCTTAATTTTAGCTCTACCTAACATAAGTGCTTCCTTCTTAGTAAGAAGTTCCATTTGACCATTAGCTTGCATCTCTTCAATGATGTCAAGTTTACGGATTGATTTTTGCATAGTTGGGAAGTTTGTTAACATTCCACCTAACCAACGTGTATCAACATAAGGCATACCACAACGAAGTGCTTGTTCTTTTACTGCATTACGTGCTTGTTTCTTAGTACCTACGAAGATAATTGTTTTACCCTCAGCAGATTTTTCAACAACAATTTGGTACGTTGCACGGAAAAAACGTAAAGTCTTTTGTAAATCGATGATATAAATGTTCTTACGAACACCAAAAATATACTTTTTCATTTTCGGATTCCAACGACGTGTTTGGTGACCAAAGTGTACACCACATTCTAATAAATCTTTCATGCTTACCATAGTAAGTTCCTTGTGTGCCTAGCTTAAGCTGACATTTTAAATTTTTTGGTTTAGCCTCAGTGTCCATTAACGAGTCACAATAAAAATCATGGTCGCAACCAATTCAAGAATTGACACTTGCATCTTTGTTATTTACTATTACTAGTAATAAAGCGCGTAATTATAGTTAGATTTTCATTTAGACTTGCTTAAGATGTATAATGAAGGGACTTATCCACAGATTAAATTGATTAAAATCATCTGTAACATCCGCTTAATCTGTGGACAATTTTTATACTTAGTAATTAAAACTACCTATAATTAACAGCTTTATTTAATAATCTGTTTCTTTTCTTCTCTTTTAGGGCATCTTCTTTCCTTCTTTCAAGCATATATTAAAACAATTCATCTAATATCCGATAGTATAGGAACAATTATTTGAAATTCTAATATTAGTTGGGAGACTAAAGAATTTTAAAACTAGGAGAATAAATGAATAAACCTTTACTAGGATCACTTGCACTAGCCGCTATACTATATAGCGATGCATCTGCAGCAACAATATATGAGCGCTTTGAAGCAATGGAAAAAGAGATGCAAGGACTTCAGTCTGAAGTTACTGATCTAAGACAAAAGCAAACAGAAGCTGAAGAAGCGGCAAAGGCTGAAGAAGAAGAGGCACCTGAAGATGAGGAGCCAGAAGATGGGGAAGAGTCTGATGAAGACGAAGATGACGAGGATGAAGAAGAAGATATAAATGAAATCCTTGAAGACATGCAAGAGTCAATTACTGACTTAACTAAGGCAACTTCAGGAAATCATATTAAGTTCTCTATTGACTTTAGATCTACTTATGATTCAGTTAAATATGATATGGTTGGAGATCAGGCATATAATTTTACACCTGTGTCACCAACTGGGCAATATGTTGCCCCTGACTATGCAGCAGGACTTCAAACCGTAAGAGATGAACATCATAATAATGATTTATTATCAAACCGTCTTTGGTTAAATATGAACTGGGCAGCTACTGAAAATATTAGCTTTACAGGGCAATTAGCTTATAACAAACTTTATGGTGGTCGCTTTGGTGATGCTGGTCCCACGGGAGCATTTGAAGACTTTGACTGGTTTCAAAATGAAAATCCAAGTGATGGTGGAGAGGTTCGTGTAAAGTCTGCTTATATGTTTTATAGAAATGACACCTTCCTCGGCACAGATATCCCTTGGACCTTTAGTATAGGTCGTCGTCCTTCTACTAATGGTCATTTAATTAACTTACGTGATGATGATGTAGCAGCCTCACCTTCAGGTCATACTATAAATGTTGAATTTGATGGAATAAGCTCTAAATTTGGTTTAGAAAACCTCACCGGTGTTGAAGGTATGTACCTTAAGTTCTGTTTTGGTCAAGGTATCACTAATGCAAGCGATAAAAATGCTAATACTCCTTTTGCAAATAACGCTAATTCAGCCGCTAAAGACACCCATCTTGCTGGTTTAATATTTGTACCTTATGATGATGGTCAATATCAGTTTGGTACGCAAATTTACGGAGCGACTAATCTTCCTGGTTTAGACTCAAATAGAGGAGAAGGTAATGGAGGAACTGTTACAATTAATGATTCTTATGGAAATTCTGTTAATGCTATTGTAGGAACAATTAGATCGGATTTCGTATCCCAAGGAGACCTATATTCTGGTACGGCTTGGTTTATAACAAATGGTATTGGTGATGAATTGTCTGACTTTTTAGATGATACAACCTTCTTCGTATCAGGGGCAATGTCAAGAACTAATCCTGATGATGGTTTAGATACCTTTGGTCAAACTAAATCTATGTTAGGTTCAACAGACATGGAAAATGGTTATTCATACTGGGTTGGTCTTCAAATGCCATCTCTTGTTTCTGAAGAAGGACGTTTTGGTTTAGAGTTTAATCATGGTTCACAATACTGGAGATCATTTACTTACGCAGAAGATACTTTAATTGGTTCTAAAATNGCAGTTCGTGGTGATGCTTATGAAGTATATTTCACTGAACCATTAAYTGATGATATCTTAAGCCTTCAGATTCGTTATACTTACTTAGACTATAGTCATGCAGGTTCAAACGGCTTCTTTGGTTCAACCTCAGGTTCTGCACTAAGCATAAGTGATATTGCCAGTAATCCACTAACAGGTCGTAGTGGTACTACTGTTGATACAGCACAAGACATTCGTGTTTATCTAAGATACCGTTACTAAGATATTAATCTCGCTTTAGCGAGATTATCTCTTCTCTCTCACAAATTCCTACTTACAGATCATCTTGCGTATAAAAATTCTTTTTAATCTTTTCGTTTTTACTTAGAAGACAAAATGACAAACTATATTCTTTTTTATCATAAGACCAATACTGCTGTTTATCTTTCATGAAGCTTTCTTCATTTATCCAAGAAGAAAAATCAATCTTATTTAGCTCTATCGACAGTCCCTTTCCCCGTGCTTTTATATAAGCTTCTTTTAATGTCCAGTATTTAAAGAACAGCTTCTTATTTATATCTTTTTGTTCTTTTTTACACAGAACCATATCAAGTAACTCACTGCTTAATTGCATATCTGTATATTCTTCTATATCTATACCACATTGGGCATCTTTAGAACATATTATGTAGGCATGAGAAGAAGTATGTGAAAGGTTAAAGTGTAAGTTAAAAGAACTAGTAAGAGAAGGTTTTCCATAAGGATTTATCTTATATTTCCATGAGGCTTTAGATTGATTGGGAAAGTAGTGACTGAGTACATCTCGTAAAAAGAGATGTGATTTTATGTAATTGTTTTTATCTTCTATAAATTTAAAACTAGAAGCTTTTTCTTTTTCTATTGCAGATAAGTCCGAAACGCTAAGGACCTTATACTTATCAAAACAAAGATGCCAAATATCTAGTTCTTTCATACAAGTGTTAAGCTTGAAGTTCTGCTAATCTAGCTTGAACCTTAGCAACATGTTCTTTAACACGAACATTGTTCCATACTTCAGCAATAGATCCTTTAGGGTCAATGATAAGTGTTGTTCTAACAATTCCCATATATTCTTTTCCATAATTCTTTTTCATCTTCCATACACCATATTCTTGCATCATCTCTGTGCTTTCATCTGAAAGAAGAGTGATACCTAACTTATGTTTTTCAATGAAGTTCCTGTGCTTCTTAGTTGTATCTGCACTCACACCAAGTATTATCGCATCTAAGTTGTCAAAGGCAGGTTCTGCGCTTGTAAATTCACAAGCCTCTGTTGTACATCCTGGAGTGTTATCTCTAGGGTAAAAATATAAAACTACCCACTTGCCTTTTATATCGCGAGAACATATCTCAACATCATCTTGATTTGGCAAACAGAATTCTGGTGCCTTTTGACCTACTTCTAACATATTATTTCCTTTATTTTTAATAATCAATTTAATCCCTTAAATCTGTGGACAAACAAGATCTATCCGCAGATTCAGCTGATTTTATATTGATAATATTTATGCGGCTTCCCCTGAAACTTTTCACTTCGTGAAACCGCCACGGCTAGTTTTCATCTACTATTTTAATATTTGGATATTTTTCTTTTAACCTTAAAGCAGCTATGCCATCATCATACATCAACACTTTTCTATCTTCATTGAGTATAGGTGTTGTTCCTAAACCACAAGAAGGTGACTTTGACTTTAGTACTATCATATCTAAGTCAGGATGCCCGCTTAAAAGTATATCTACCTGTTCTTCTATAGCAGAGGTCACATCTTCATTCGTCTCATCTGTAATAAGCTTATAAGTCTTATCCTTAAAGATAACAGAGATTCTTTGTCTTGGTGTTCCTAGAACTGGTGCTTCAGGACAAAAAGGGATGATTTCATCATCTTTAAACTTTTCAAGAACGGTATTGTTTGTTTTAGTAGCTCCATCATATCGACAGAATTCTCCTAATAAACATGCTGAGATGAGTACTTTTCTCTTCATTAAGAAACAAATCCTATTTATCAATTTTATGTGCGTGGCATATTGTTTTAGTAATTATACCTTAGACCAACAAAAACATTTGAATTATCTTGAACAGCTCCAAAGAAGGTGTCATTATTTTTACCAGAAAAGAAGTTTGCCCCTGTGTAGACTGTCCATTCATCACTGTACTGATAATCAAGATTTAGCTTCCAAAACATATCATCAGCCGTAGAAGAGTAATAGGTAAAAGACGAAAGTTTTAGAGTTTGTTGTAAGAGAAACCGTGTTAAGCGAAGGGTATAAAGTTGATAATTAGACTCTTTTTCTATCACATCATACATGGCTTGAACACCTGCGGAAAAGTTTGTTGTCACTTCTTGTTCATACCCTACTAAAGTACGGAGTAAAGAATTATTTATCAAAGGGTCGTCTCCAGAGCGATCATCTTTTGAATCATAATACGCCACTTCTACATTGGCTATACCCTTTCCCAAGTTTCCTTGAACACTTCCACCATAAGCATTCAAACCTGAGTAGGTATAATTATTAGAAGGGGGAAGTAAGTACTGCGACGGTATCGTCCAATACCCATTATATACATAAGCATTAAATTCATATCCATTATATTCATAGGCGTAACGAAGCGCAAAAGTCATATCTTCAAACCATCCATCATCATACACATTATCAGGACCATTCCCATTTCCAATAAAACCACCAGTTAAAGGGTCATACACAAGGAACCTGTCAGAGGTTGGTGTTTCATCGGGGCGAAACCTTAGGTTACTTACAAAGTCAAAATGGTGTTCACCAAAGTAACCATTAACACGAAGGGAATCTGAGGGAAGTTTTCCATATTCATCTTCACGCCCAATAAAACCAGAGGTCCAAGATTTTGGCGAAAAGTCACTCACATAAACCATATCTCCCGTACCCCATAAAACAATCTGTCTACCAAGCTTTATATCTATGTCATTATGCGGACGTAAAAATAGATAAGCTTCTCGTATTTCTATATCTGTTTCATTCAGTACTTCGTCATGATAAACATCACCCTTAAAAGCAAAAAACTTATTATCATCTATGATGTATTTTGTTGAAGCTTGAACTCGAACTTCATTGATAGAATAATCTTTAAAATGACTTTGCGTAAATGACCCTACGCGGTACTCAGCAAAACCATGTATATCCAAACCCTTTTCTTCTTGAGCTTTAACATGCTCATCTTCATACATACTCAAGCTATCATTATCAAAGGCCATATCAAAGTTTTCTCCTATACCTGCGGTGTCAGAAAAACCTTCTTCCCCTTTAGACTCTAACTCTGAAAAGCCCTCTTCTTCATCTATCATAAGAAGTTTATTATCTTCTATCTTTAGCTTGCTAGGAACTTGGACTTCTTCTTTTACTTCAGTTACTTTAACAGGTACTTTTATTTGATTTTTTGGATTTTTTGGATTTTTAAAACGTCTTTTATAAGAAGACACAATAAGGGCATTAGGGAATTTTGTCATTAAACCTTCAGACTTAGTCTGAGCTTCTTCAAAGCTTTCATAACACCCACATCTAACTGCTGTCATCTTTGTTAAATACACAATTTCACAGACCTCAGGATAAGACTTAATATGAAATTCTCTTAGGTGTTTATTGTTTACGCTTGAAACTTGGAGGGAGTAGCAACTGTCAGTATCAGCTGCAAATAAAGACGAGATCATTACCATAAAGGAAATGACGAAAGAACGAAAGGCTTTCACTATTAATTAAACCCTTGAATCACTTCAATAGGAGGAATTTCTAAGGCTCTTTGTGTGAAAAGTTCAGGCTTTAAACCAACATTATATTTAATCTTATCGCCCTTCATAAAGGTTTTTGTCCCCGTGCGTAAGTCTTCAACAATAGCCTCATAAACCGTTGGATAGTTGACCCCATCTTCAGATTTAATATTCGCAACCTTTAGGGCTTTAAAACGGCGGTACACCTTTCCTTCATGGTTATAACATAAACGTTTAGCCACTAAAAAAGTCTTCTTATGTATCCACGCCTTATGTGAGGCTAAGTCTGAACCTGTGTCTTTTACAGGGGTACTTTTTATTACCCAGTAGTTTTTTGTTTCATCCACAAGTTCATGTGTGTCATCATCTAAGTGACGCCCCGAAAGGTCTTCATAAAAAACATCTGTACCCGCAAAAGAAGTACGTTTATCTGTATCTGCTATACGTTTAATAAGGTCTAACTTTTCCAGTCGAAGCCATCTGTTATCAACACCACCCACATGCTTATGAACAAGGTAAGCAGTACCCCGCATATCGGTTGGTTCTGAGAAATAAACATAAAGTTTTTGATCTCTTTCTTCGTCCCCATTTCCTTCCACATAACGTAACTGTGTATAACGGCGTTCTCTTAAAATATTTCCTTGTTTATCTTCAACACGAATATACCCTATAGAAACTCGATCTTTTCCTGCATAATAGTTAGCCATAATCCCCTTATGAATAACCTCTCTTGCTGAAATTTTTTCAGATGCACTAAAAAGTGAAATTCCTAATAGAAGTAATAAAATTAACTTTTGCATTTGCCTTCCTTTTTTGATGTTTTTTCTTTTAAATTGACAATCGCTGGCAATAATACTAGGGTTGCAATTCCTGATATCAACATAATCGCCATCATTACTATTCCTACCGTTTGATAAGGAATAAGTGCTGCAAAAAGTAGAGGTGAAAAACCTAAGGAGATAATCACGATATTTCTAGCAATGGCCCGGGCGGGTTCTTGAAACACCTCTTCAAGAGCTATCTTCCATGAACCATGATAAGCATAATCTTCTCGAAGTTGGGTGATAAAATGTATAGCAAAGTCAACCGACATACCCAAGGAAAGCGCCGATAAAACAGCAATTGGCATATCATAATCCTTACCAATAAAGCCCAGTATCCCGTAAATAAAGGCAAGGGTAATGATAAGTGGGATCACCGAAACGATACCCCAAAAGATTGAACGAAATAAAAATATCATCATTAAGGCAACCATGACTAAGGAACTTAAAAGTGCCGAACGCATTCCTGAAACCATATTTTCTTGCCATTTAACATTAATATAACTAAGACCATACCAAGAATGTTCCACCTCAATCTCATGTGCATGTTTATCAAGGTAAGTATTGACAGCCTTTACAACCGCCATTACATCTTGGTTATCCCCACTTTTAAGCTGAAGCCACACCGTTGCATTTTGGTAATCTGTCGTGATAAGATTATTTAAACGCCAAGGATAATGTGAACTTTCAAAAGAGATAATATCTTCTGCTACACCTGACTCAGTAGGAGGAATAGACCTAAATTCTTCTTTTCCCTCATGTAACTCCATATTTACCTTAGTAATAAGGTCTGCTATAGAGTTAATCCCTGAAACAACACCTTGGTCTAACATTTCTTTTTGCATCTTAAGTAAGAAGTTGAGTGTGCGAGGGTCTTTAAAAAACTCTGACTCATGCCTAAACTCTTCCACTGTTTTAGCCGCTACCATCCATCTTTCGTCCATTTCCTCAAAGGTATCCATATTCCCAAAGATAGAATCTTCATCATCTTCTATATTTACCTCATCAAAGTTTGTTGTCGTTGAGATATATTGTTTACCCGAAAGGTATTCTCGAACCTCTTGAAAGTATATAATGGTATCTTCACTTGAAGCACTAATCTCTATAAGCCTTGCTTCAAGTCCCTCAGGTAAGACTTCTATACGCTTCTTAATCTTTACTAAGACCTTTTCGTTTAGACCTTTAACATCTGTATGCTTCTTTTGAGAAAGGTTTAGATACAACATATATGAACCTGTAAAATTCTCATTTAAAAAGTTATCTGCCATGCGTACAGGGTGCTTTTCATTTAACCAGTGCATAGGATTATCATTTACTATAAGTTTTCCCATTCCATAAAAGGCAGCCAGAAAAAGCCCTATACTGATAACAACAATAAGGCGTGAATGTTTATATGAACCCATTCCAAGGCCAGATAAAGTCTTAGAAAACTTCATATCTGAAGAACGTGCTTGCAAGGAATGTAAAGATCCTTCTTTTAATAACATAATAAAAGCAGGCAACATCGTCATACTTAAGAACCAAGCCACAAGAATTCCTATACCAACAAAGATACCAAAGGCTTGTATAGGAGGAATAGGTGCAAAGGCTAAAGAGGCAAAACCAACAGCTGAAGTAACAGAAGTAAAGAGCATCGGCTTCCATAAAGAAGACATGGCTGAATTAATTGCAGCTACTCTATCATTTGTCTTACAATACTCATCATAAAAGTGCGAAAGAATATGCACCGCGTCTAAGACTGCTATGGGAGCTAGAAAAATAGGAATCATAGAAGACATGATATGAACGGTATGTCCTGTAAGTACAAAAAGTCCTACGGTTATCATTGTTGTAAGTAAGGATAAAAGAACCGCTGAAAAGGCTAAAAGAGATGATCTGAAAAACAAATATATAAGGCTAAAGATAAGAAGCATAACAAAGGGAACAGAAATTCCCATTTGTATAAACATCTCTATTCCAAAGGTATCTTGAGCCAGAGGTAAACCTGTAATATGATAAACCTCATTTCCTTTAAAACTTGCTATTTTTTCTTCAAGAGCGTGATGCACCTTATACGAAACCGTCTTAGAACTAAGAGGAAGGTAAATACTCATTGACTTACCATCTTGCGAGACTAAAAAGTTTCTTAGAATTGGGTCTGCCTTAGAACGCGCTAAAACAGTATCTGCCTCCGCTTGAGTAGTAGGTGGCAGTTTTAAGAGTCTATCAAAAACAATACTTCCATCCTTACCTGCTTCAACCGCGTCAAGTTGAGAAGGGGCATAAATACTAACAGGAATCACACCTATCTCTTTCGTTTCATCCTTAGGGTCTTTCCATGTAAGTGTACGTGCAAAGTTTGATAACTCATATATATGTTTTAAGGTYTGMGGATTAAACACRCCCATCTTATCTTTATCATTGGATATMCCAATGGCAATCATGTCATGAATATCCATCATTTTTTTCATCTTATTATGATAAATACGGGTGGGATCATTTGGCGAAAGCATGTTTTCTGGATCAACATCAATCTTCATAGCAGGAATTGCCACAGCTAAGACTAAGGAGATAAGGATTGATATCCACATCACTTTTCTAGCATTGGCAATCGAATATGTGACAATTTTATACAAAATAAAACCCTTTAACATAATTATTTTCTTTTAAAATATTTCAGTATTATAWTTTTACGAAATTTTATCAAAATAATGTGATATCTGTACTTAAAGAGCCGGTATTAAAAAATGTAATCGTAGCATAATGTAGTTAAAAGTAGAAATTATAAGAAATCCGAATGATCTCTTATAAGAAAAATAAATTTGTCTTAGGCAATAACAACAGATTTTATTTCTGTAAATTCTTCAATTGCGAAACGTGGGCCTTCTCTSCCTACTCCACTTAGTTTTACTCCACCATAAGGTTGAATATCAAAACGAAGTGTTGGCATATCATTGATAATGATRCCCCCTGCATCTAACTCATGAATAGCTCTTTGTGTTAGTTTTAAATCATTAGTAAAAACTGAAGATTGTAGGCCATAAGGAGAGTTATTCATACGTGGTGCCGCATCATCAAAGTCTTTTACCTTAACAAGAGAGACTATAGGCGCAAAAACTTCCTCACAAACAATGGCCATATCATCTCTAACGTCTACCATCACGCAAGGATAAAACATTCTATCCTCACATTTTACCCTTGTGATACATTTTGCACCTTCATCTATGGCTGATTGAACCCAAGCCATGGCTCGACTAGCTGCTTCATCATCTATCACAGGTCCCATAAAAGTCTTTTCATCATAAGGAGAACCTACCACAAGCTTGGAAGTTTCTTCTGCCATCTTAGTTGCAAACTCATCATATATGTCTTCATGAACATAAATTCTTTGAAGAGAGATACACACCTGACCCGAATTTACAAAGGCTCCTAATGCACAACGATTTGCCGCAACATCAAGGTCTGCTGAGCTATCTATAAAGGTCGCCGCGTTTCCACCAAGCTCTAAAGAAATCTTTTTAATCCCTGCTGAACGAGTAATAATATTTCCAACAGGAACAGAACCTGTAAAAGAGATAACACGAGGGATATCACTTTGAACAAGAGTAGACCCAACTTCCACATCTCCATATACCACTGAAAGTGCGTCTTTTACCGCATATTCACTCTCAATAAAAAGCTTAGCAAACTTATAAGCCGTAAGTGGCGCTTCAGGTGTTGGCTTTAAAACAACACAATTCCCAGCAACAAGAGCCGGTGCAAGCTTATGCGCTACTAGGTTTAAAGGAAAGTTAAAAGGCGTAATAGCTGAAATAACCCCAACAGGTTCTCTAAAGAAGTAAGCAATAGTCTTTTTACCTGAGGGCATTGCATCTGTGTTAATCGTTTCCCCATGCATTGTTCGCATTGTTTCAGCGGAAAGGGTCACAGTTTCAATCGCTCTATCTACTTCTATACGAGAAAACATGAGAGGCTTACCCACCTCATCTGTCATAGTTCTAGCAATATCTTCACGGTTTTCTTTTAGTTTTTTAGCCACATCTAAAAGCCAGTTACATCTTTGTGAAAGTGTTGAAGACTTTGCTCCCACTGTTGCAGTTTTCGCAATTTTCAAAGCTCTAATAGTATCTTCTGAATCACATATAGGTGCAGTAGAAACAAGTCTACCATCAAAAGGGGAATGTCTTTCACTCATTTGTGATTTTGTGGCAGGAGTACTTCCAAAAAATATCTTAGCTTCCATAAAACTTCCTCACTGAATAATCTGTATTAATTTTTTTAGAATTATACCCTTTAATCTGATAATCTTATAGCCAAGAATTATTTTTAAATGATTGTTAAGGAAAAAAACATTATCATTTTAAATAAATGACCGACAGTCAGTCATTTAAAAAGGCAAGCCAATGGCAATCATAGTTGATAAGGATAAAAAACGAAAAGATATTGCTCTTTCTTGTGTAGTACTTTTTGTACAAGGTGGTATTAAAGACCTTAGTATTTCGCAAGTAGCAAAAGAAGCGAATATAGGAAAAGGCACTTTTTATGATTATTACAAAAATAAAGATGCCCTTGTCTTTGAGATTTTAAACATTTTACTTCAAGCCCATAGTAAAATAAAAGAAGAAAAAATTGCCAGTGTTCATTCTACCCGAGATAAGGTAAAAATGTTTTTTGACTTCTTTTTTAATGAAGAAGATAAAGAACTTCGACAAATTTATAAAGAGTACCTTTCCATTACCTTAGGTACTCCTAATGAAGAGATGGTGAATTTTCAAAGTGAATGTATAAATACCTTTTCTACTTGGCTTGAGAGCATTATAAAAGAGGGTGTAGAAAAAAATGAAATCATTCCTGAATCTATAGATCTTGCAAGAGGCTTATATTATTTTGGTGATGGCATTTATATAAACTACAGTACAACAAACAACATTAGCAATTTAGAAAAAGAAATTCATTTTTATGTTGATACGCTTTTCGACCTTTTAGAGATAAAATCATGAAATCTTTATTTCTATTAATCCTTCCCTTTTTCATCTTTGCAAGCTCTTTGAAATCACTTTTAGATCACGCTGTAAATAATAATAGACTTGTTGTTTCAAAAACACTTATTCAAGAAGCCAAACAAGAAGAGGTAGCTGCTAAACAAAGTGCTTACTACCCTACTCTTGACGCAGGAGCAAGTTTTCAAAGTTTAAATGAAAGATCCCCATTTCAACCAGGAGATGCTTATGGTGTGTCTGCAACCATAGGCCTTGATATTTATGATGGGGGAAGAAAATCTGCCCTACTGGAGCAAAAAAGAAGTGAATATAAGGCAAGTTCTTATGATACAAAGGCCTTAAAGACAAGTATTAGCTTGCAAATTGTTCAAGATTTTTATACGATTAAGACCTTAGAAGCATCCTTGTCTTCTAGAACAAATGCAAAAAAATCACTTCAAGCACAACTTAACCGCATTAAGAAATTTTATGATGCTAAGCTCGCTACCATTGATGATGTTGATAGACTGCAAGCAGCCTTTGATACCAATATCTTTGAAATTGAATCTATCAAGTTTGATATTCTTGCTAGGAAACGTTCTTTGCAGTTAAAGGTTGGAAAAAAGATAGGTTCACTTGATGCATCTATTTTTAAACGTCCATCAAATGAAGAGTATGAACTCGTAGACAGTACAAAATCACTTATCGCGCAAGAAGAAGCCATTATCAGTGGGGCTGAGTCACTAGACAGTATTTATTATCCAAACCTACGTGTTGAAGACACTTATAGCGTATATGGATATGATAGAACGGATGTCTTACATCCTGAAGGACCTGAGCAACAAAATAAAATTTTACTTACTGTAAATATGAGACTTTTTGATGCAGGTAGTGTCCAACAAGAAAAACAAGCCGTATTATTAAAATCTCWKTYWSWTAATKWKAAAATCCAATATCAAAAAGAAGAACAAGAAATTCAGTTTGACCTATCTCTTTCAAGAATACAAACAAGTAAAATAAAAATACAAAGTGCTCAAAGTGCCTTAGTATCCTCAAAAAGTGCTTTCAAAACTATAGAAGAAAAATATAATGCAGGCATTGTTGATAATGTTGTTTACCTTGATGCCCTTAGTTTACAAACCTCAGCCCAGGCCCTTTATAAAGGTTCACTCAATGACTTAGAAATAGCCTATGCTATTTATTATTACTACACGGGAAAAAATATAGGAGATTATTTATGAAAACACTACTTGCCTTAATGGCCTTATTATTAAGTTTAAATGCCCAAGAAATATATACAACCTTTATTGTCAAAGCTAATGAAAGTGCGGACTTAGCCTTTGACGCGGGAGGGATAATAAGCCACGTGCATGTAGAAATCTCTCAAGGTGTAAAAAAAGGTGAGATACTTGCTGAGCTTAAAAATGATGATGGTAAAGCCAATGTCAACATGGCAAAGGCTGAAGTCAAAAATGCTGAGATTGTTTTAAACTTTGCAACACGAGACTATGCACGTCAAGTTAAGGTTAAACACTTAATTGATGAAGCAAGGTTTGACGTGTATGCACTATCTTTACAAAAGGCAGAAGTGACCCTTAAACAAGTACAAGCGAAGTTAGACTATCAAAGAGCCCTTTTAGATAAGACAAAACTAAGGGCACCTTTTGATGGTGTTATTTTTGAAAAAGACATAGAGATAGGTGACGTTGTTAGTGGCCTGATGTTAACAACTGTATTTAAGATTCAAAGTAATACTAAGCGTAAACTCATCATTAGTTTTGATCAAAAGTACTGGAAAAAGGTCAAAGTAGGACAAGAATATAAATATCGTGTAGATGGTGATCCACGTATACATAAGGCTAAAATTTCTAAACTCTACCCTTCTGCTAATTTAAAAAATAGAAAGATCCAAGCAGAGGTTGAAGTAAGTGGGTTTGTCGTTGGACTTATTGGTGACGGGCACATACTCGTTAATGACAAGTAGGTAGAAAGATATGTATAAATTAGCCCTTAAAAAACCTATTTCCACCTTAATGTATGTCCTCACCCTTGTTATCTTTGGCTTAATGAGCTTTAACTCTATGCCTTCAGCACTTTTTCCTAATGTTGACTTTCCTATGGTCACCATTAAAACCATATACCAAGGTGCCGAGTCTAGCACGATAGAATCTCAAATTACGGATAAAATTGAAGAAGCCGTGTCGCGTATTGGTGGAATTGATTCTATTACCTCTACTAGTAGTGAAGGGGTTAGTGTTGTTATCGTTAAGTTTTTTTTAAATAGAGATATTAATGAAGCTACAAACGATGTTCGAGATAAGGTTTCTGCAGTTAGGCTCCCCAAAGATGCGCAAACACCCTTAGTCAGTAAGCTTGATATTGGAGGTGCTTCTGTTATCAATATCTTTTTAACCGCCAAACATGACAATATCAAAGAGCTTATGCTGTTTGCAGATGAAAAGGTCAAGCCAAAACTTGAAAAGATTAATGGTGTAGGAGCTATTAATATCTTAGGATATAAAGACAGAGAAATCAAAATCTTTCCGGACCCTAAACGCCTGAACAGACTAGGGATAACCGTTACAGAGCTCAATAACATCATTTCAAAAGAAAACATCAAAATTGATGGTGGAAAGCTGATTTCTGACACACAAGAGTATATTTTAAAAACCAAGGCCGATGCACTTAGTGTTGAAGAATTAAAAAATATCAAGATTAAAGACAATATCAAACTGCAAGACATTGCCTTAGTGACAGACGCATTAAGTGATGCAAAAACTTATGCTTCTTTTAATGGTGTTGAAGGGGTGATGCTTGAAGTTCAAAAGATTTCAGGAACAAACACCATTGATATTGTTAAAAAAGTAAAAGAAGTAGTACCTTCATTAAAGGCTCTTGCAGGTGATAAGTTTGAAGTACAAACACTCAATGATACCTCAGGCTTTATCATTGTTTCTTTAGAGCATGTGAAATTTGATCTTATATATGGTGCCTTTCTTGCCATTATCATTGTCTTTTTCTTTTTACGAAACCTTACGATTACCTTAGTTTCGGCTCTGTCCATACCTGCTTCTATTTACGGTACTTTTGCACTTATGGACTATATGGGCTTTGATTTAAACAAGATGACCCTTATTGGTTTAACCTTAGCCATTGGGATTATCATTGATGACGCCATTGTTGTTATTGAAAACATCTATAAGAAGATGGAAGAAGGAATGCAAAAGCATCAAGCAGCTTATGAGGGAACAAAAGAGATGGCCTTTACTATACTTGCTATCTCCGCCATGCTCTTAGCCGTTTTTATCCCCGTGTCATTTATGAGTGGTATTGTGGGGAAGTTCTTTGAGTCTTTTGCTATGACTGTTGGCTTTGCCATTATCATCTCTTACACCGTAGCTCTAAGTTTTATCCCAAGTCTTAGTGCTAGAGTTTTAAATAAAAGCGAAAGTAAGTTTTATAATCTTACTGAGCCATTTTTTGTGGCCTTAGAAAAGATTTATGACACGATATTAAAAATAGTCCTTCGTTTTAAAGGCACAACCCTAGTCCTTGTCTTTGTTTTATTTTTTGCTTCATTAAGCCTCTTTCCTAGTATAGGTATGGACTTTATACCTAAAGAAGACATGGCTGAATTTGAGGTAAAGATAAAGGCCTCTGCGGATGTATCTATCAATGAAATGATTAAAAGATCTGAAGTTGTAGAAGAGCTCATTCGTGAAAATAAAGACGTCTTATATACAACCTTAAGTGTTGGATATAACAGTGTTCAAGAAAAAAATAAAGCCCTTGTTTATGTGAAGCTTCTTGAAAAAGATCAAAGAGAACTAGGACAAGAAGAAATCATTCAAAATCTAAGACTGCGTATCAAAGGAAAGTTTGATGATCTTTTTATAACTGCCGCCGCCATTCCTGCTATTAARGGTGCAGGAGTTTCTGTYCCWTATCAAATCGTACTGAAGTCTGACTCCTTTGAAGACCTTAAACTTGGYACAAAAAACCTTACGGATTACCTAGCTAAAAAAGAAGGCTTTGTAGACATTGACACCAACTTAGATGATGGAAAACCTCAAATAGATATAAACATCATGAGAGGAAGTGCTAACCGTCTTGGTATCTCGGCTAGTGATATAGCCCAAGCCATTGCCACAGCCTTTTCAAGCGAACTAGAAATATCGTATTTTGAAGAACATGGGAAACAGTACAACATMACYCTGCGTTTTGATGATGAAAATAGAGTCTCACTTGATGATGTTAAAAAGATTCAATTAAGAAGCCAAGAGGGTGAGCTTGTTTATCTTGATGGATTAGTTCACTTTACGCAAAGCAAGGCATTGGCTTCCATTTATCATTTTGACAGACAAAGACAGGTGACTATTTATTCTGATTTATTTGGTTTGGACCTAGGAGGTTCACTTGCGTATACAAGAGAAAAAATCGATCAACTTTTACCAGATAGCGTTGTATACAGATTTACAGGATTTGCAGAAGAGATGGAAAAAACTGCCAAAGCCTTTGGTGTGGCCCTTGGCTTATCTGTCATTTTAATGTTTATCATCTTAGCTATCTTGTACGAATCATTGATTCAACCTATCATTATAATGATGGCACTTCCACTAAGCATCATTGGAGTAATGCTTTCTTTATATATAAGTGGCCAACAATTCAGTCTTTTTGTAATGATTGGATTTATGCTCTTAATGGGGATGGTAGGTAAAAATGCTGTCTTACTTGTTGACTTTGCAAATGCATCAATGGCTAAGGGAAAAAGTGTAGATGAAGCCCTTTTAGAAGCTGGTGAAAAACGTTTAAGACCTATATTAATGACAACGGTGGCTATGGTGTTTGCTATGTTACCACTCGCCTTAGGAGATGGAGCAGGAAGTGAGATTAAGTCACCTATGGCTATTTCAATCATCGGCGGTTTATTATCTTCAATGCTCTTAACTCTGTTAATTGTTCCTGTGATGTATAAGCTAATTAATCCCATAGATAGTTGGTTACGCAAGTGGTATGAACACTGATAAATAAAATTAACCAAATTTATTTACCTTGTTTTGTATAAAAATAGTCTAAAATTTCAAAAATAAACTAAAGATACTTGCCTATAAAGCGGTACTCATTAAAAAATATTGGATAATAATGAACTTTTCAACCTTAAACTTAATAACAACACCGGGTAACCTTGGCACAAAACCTGATGTATCAAAACAAGCCGTGGCGGTTGCGAAGCAATGTTTCTCACACTTAAAGGCAATAAAATGAATTTCTCAACACTAAACCTTGTAGCAACACCGGGTACTCTTGGAACTAAACCTGATGTATCAAAACCAAACCCTGATTTTTTAACACAACTAACAGAAGAAGGTTTTAGAGAACTTATCTCTGAACATTACGAACTATTAAAAGACAGTGATATTTCTCAGTTATTTCCAACGCAAGATCCACAAGAATTTGCTGACGCCAAAAAACACGCAGCAGACTTTATGATACAAATTTGTGGAGGGCCTAAATATTTTAATGAAAGTAGAGGTGCCCCTATGATGGGTAAACGTCATGCACCTTTTAGAATTGACGAATATGCTAGACAAAGATGGTTAGAGTGTTACGCAATGCTTTTACCTTCTTTGAGCCCAAAGGTTTCAAATGAAAATATTCAGTCATACTGGAACTACTTAAACGTGTTCTCTCAGTGGATGGTAAATACACCTACACAACAATAAAAAAGACCTAAAGTCTTTTTTAACCCTTTCTTGGATAAAATCACTTACTTTTATATATAAACATTTTTAGGAACACTTAATGAACGAAGCCAAATATATTTGGATGAATGGTGAAATGAAGCCTTGGGCTGAAGCACAAACGCACGTACTATCACACACCTTACATTATGGAAATGGTGTTATTGAAGGCACTAAGGCTTATAAAACAGCTAAGGGTTACGCAATTTTTAGACTAAATGACCATACAGAACGTTTGCTTGAATCTGCAAAAATGACACTTATTGATATCCCTTATACGGTTAAAGAGTTAAACAAGGCTCAAATAGAACTTGTTAAGGCAAATAAATTTGAAGGCGATAATGTTTATATTCGTCCTTTTTCATTTCTAGGTTATGGTCAAATGGGAATTTATCATAAAGATGCTCCCGTTGAAACTGCTATCGCGTCTTGGGAGTGGGGAGCGTATCTTGGAGAAGATGGACTTAAAAACGGTATCCGTTTAAAGGTTGCTTCTATGACAAGACCTTCCAATACCTCAAGCATGGGTAAGGCAAAGGCAACCGCAAATTATCTTAACTCTCAAATGGCAAAATACGAAGCCATTGACTGTGGTTATGATGAGGCCCTACTTCTAGATGATCAAGGTTATGTAGCAGAGGCCAGTGGCGCTTGTTTCTTTATGGTCTATAAGGGTCAGTTAATCTCACCACCTAATGATAATTCTTTAGAATCAATTACGCAAAAAATGGTAATTGAACTGGCTGAAGATATGGGAATGCCTGTTATTCGTAGACGTATCACAAGAGAAGAGATTTACATTGCAGATGAGGCTTTTTTAACAGGGACAGCTGCTGAGATTACACCTATTCGTGAGATTGATGCTCGCGTAATTGGTTGTGGTTCTCGTGGACCTATCACTGAAAAAATTCAAAGTACTTATTTTGATGTTGTATTTGGAAGAAATTCTAAATATGAACATTATTTGACGTATATCGATCAAAACTAAAAGGAAATTAAAAATGGAGATTTACAAAATGGCAACAGATATGAACGACTACTTTAACAAGAAGAAAAAACAAGGCGGATCAGGCGGAGGCGGAAATGGTTTTCCTCCAAAAGGACCAAAGGTTCCAAACTTTGACTTTAACTTTAAGGGTTCTGGTTTTGTATATTTTATCATCGGTCTTGTTGTTCTTTTAATGTTCGCAAAGCCTTTTACGATTGTAGAAGAGGGGCAACGTGGTATCTTATCAACTAATGGTAAGTATGATCCAAATGCACTTCTTCCAGGTCTTCACWTTATCATTCCTATGATTCAAAAAGTGTACTTAGTTGATACAAAGGTTCGTATCATTAACTATGCTGATAGAATTGAACGTTCATCCGTAAGTGGAGAAGGCTTAACAGTTAAACCAGCTATTACCGTTCTTGATAAGCGTGGTCTTCCTGTTGGAATTGAACTAACAGTTCAGTACAGACTAAATGCGACTAATGCAGCCCAAACAATCTCTAACTGGGGATTTTCTTGGGAAGAAAAAATTGTTAATCCTGTTGTTCGCGATATCGTGAGAAATGTTATTGGTAATTATGACGCTGAAAGTCTTCCAACAAAACGTAATGAAATTGCAACGGCTATTGAAATCGGTATTTCTAAAAGTATTGATGGCTTAGAAAACTCACCAGCTCAACTTGAGTCTGTTCAACTAAGAGAGATCATTCTTCCTGTAAAAGTTAAAGAACAAATCGAAAGAGTTCAGTTAGCCAAACAACAAGTAGAACAAGCTCAACAAGAAGTTGAAAAAGCTAAACAAGATGCATTTAAGCGTGAAGAAACTGAACGTGGTAAGGCAAATGCAATTAAGATTGCAGCTTCAGGTAAGGCAGCTGCCATTCGTATTGAAGCAGAAGCAACGGCTAAGGCAAACAAGCTTATCTCGGCTTCACTTACAACCAAGCTTATCCAACTTGAACAACTCAAGGTTCAAGCTAAGTTTAATGACGCACTTCGTGTTAACAAAGATGCAAAAATCTTCTTAACACCTGGTGGCTCAACTCCAAATATTTGGGTTGATATGAATAACAAGCAACAACGTACAACGGCTCGTTAAGACACTTACACTTGAGGCAAAATCCTCAAGTGAGTCTTAAATCAATTCAACCTCGGTAGGCTTGATTTAAAACTCATAATTATAAAGATACCATCTATGATAAATGCATTAAATAAAGTCGATTGGGACAAGTCTGAACTCCTTCCTGTAATTGTTCAAGAAGTTGGGACTAACGAGATTCTAATGATGGCTTATATGAATAAAGAAGCCCTTGAGCTTTCTCTTACTACAAAGATAGCACATTACTTTTCACGCTCTAAACAACGTATTTGGAAAAAAGGTGAAAGCTCTGGTCATACTCAAGCCATACAAGAATTTTTGCTTGATTGCGATAATGACACCCTTCTTATCAAAGTAGTTCAAGAAGGTGTTGCCTGTCATACTGGACGTAAGTCTTGTTTCTTTACAAACATTGAAACGGGTGAGGCAGTAGCTAAAGTCGAAGTTAAAATGGCTTCTACTTATGGCGTTATTGATACACTATATCACACCTTATTAGAGCGTAAAAATGCAGATCCTGAGACTTCTTGGACAGCAAAACTTTTTGCTAAGGGTGAAAATACTATCCTAAAAAAAGTAGTTGAAGAAGCCGGTGAATTTTGCTTCGCTGTTAAAGATGATGATCATGAAGAAATGGTTTATGAGGCTGCGGATATGGTTTATCATACTATGGTWGCCCTTGCTCTTAAAAACATCTCTCCTGATAGGGTTAAACAAGAATTAGCCCGTCGTTTTGATATGAGTGGTATTTCTGAAAAAAACGCTAGAACAGACAAATAAACCTTGAATAAGCTAAAAGGAATTTTCCAAACCTTTGTAGAGTCTTTACACATGTATGATTATGTTCTTTTTGGCGTATCAGGTGCCCTCTTTTTAGTTTTACTCTTCTTAGCTATCTTACTTCGTAATAAGGTAGGTCTTTCTTTGTTGCTTGTTCTTTTGTCTTTTATAATTTTTATTGCTGGACCAATTGCCGGGTATAAGTATATTCATGGAAGTATCTATAAAACGAAAATTACCGAGCTAAAAATTAAAAGACTTGAATTTTCACAGGCAGTTGTTATCAAAGGTACTATTACGAACCTTGGACAAGAAAGTTTTAAAAAGTGTACGATTTCATCTTCTGCTTACAAGGGCGCAAGTAATTTTTTAGAAGAATTAGTTTTTCCCTTAAAGCCCTTTATAAAAAGGTCGATAGTAAAAGAAGAACATATTGACATTAATGATAGTATTGATTTCAAACTATTGTTAGAACCTTTTACTTATTCAAATGAGTACAATATTTCAATTAAGGTTGATTGTATATGACAACATATTTTACATTTTGGCATTGGGTAGCGATAACATCATTTTCCCTTATCTTTTTATTTTTAGTCTTAATTTCTTTAAAAGAAAAAAATCAAAAAAATATACTTTCTATGATTTTCTCTTCTTTTCTTGTTATTATCACAGCCGGTGCCTTTTCAATTATGGCCATAGATAAGTACACAAAAAAAGCTATCATTTATGGTGTTAAAAACACTCGTATTCTTAGAAATGAGACCATTGTTTTCACGGGCTTTGTCAAAAACAAGGGTGATTATACTATTGGAGAGATTGTACTAACAGTTAAACTTGTAAATAAGGGTCATGTTACAGGTAATGTTAAAGGGGGAAGTTTTTACAAGCCAAGTGGTCTTTTTGACTTTATTTCCTCATTTGGTGAAAAAACAAAGACATATAAACCTCAAAAAGTAGAACATAGCTACACCGTTGCCACACTTATCGAACCTGGCAAGGCAAAATACTTTAGAGTAGAAATGCCATTCCCACCCTATTTTAAACATGTTTCAGAGTTTACAACAATCTCTGCTCACTAAAGAAACTATGATAGTTCTACCCTTAGCTAAAACTTTCTCATCCAAATTATTGTTCTTTAGTAGAAAAAAAATTTACTTTGTAAAAAGTCCTACAGCTAGTTTTTCATTTATCATTGAAGCTGTACCTTTTTCGCTTTCCAAAAAAGGTACAATCTTTTTATCCTTGAGGGCCTGACCTCACAGTCTTAATCCCTTATACAACGAATATTAATACCTGTAATATTCTGATGAGTTTGGCCATTCAGAAAATAATCACCCATAATCGCCGTGTTACTACCAGATGTAATAGATGTATAAATTCCATTAATACTTATAGTCCTAAGAAAGCTAGATTGTCCTTGATATAATAATACATTATTACTTTGACGAAATCCAGCATAAGCCAATTTCAAAAAAGAATCAAAGGCTGATAAATTGGCAGTATTTAAACTATTAGTTTCAGCATTTAATTCTGTTATACTTGGTACTCTAAATCCAACAGGACAAACAGAAGAACCATCTAATTTAGACCAATTAGCAGACCTTATACCTCCATTTATATCAGCCGTCGTCCAATCATATGGACTGCTACTGTTTGTAACAAAGTTAACACCTCCACTAAGATTTCCATATAAAACATTTGTTGTTAGGCTATTAAACTTTTCATGTCCGTCAGCACTTCTTCCCCATTGATAATAATCCCCATAACAGTTCGCATCAGTGGCTGTTATACAAACTTGACTTGCACCTAGATCTCTATCTAGCCAAACTTTTCCTGTGTAAGGAGAGATTACAGTCTCATAAGTTATTCCCTTATGAGTCACATTACTAAAGTCAATACCCAGATCATATTTTTCTTTTTTTAGACTTGATTCATATGTTGAAACACTTCCATTTAAAGATTTTACCTTAGTTAAAAAAGCTTGATATTGAAAAATATTAGCAGCATCAATTTTTGTATTTATATCTGTTTGTATACGTGTATATAAGTCATTTAAACTTGCTGGACTAGAAAGAGCTAGTTTAGTTTTAAACTCTGTTAAAAGAGAAGCGTTTTTTTGAGCAAGGTAAAGAACCTGAGCAAGTTTAGCTAAGTCTTCATTATCTTCTTTTACATAATCAACAGCAAACTCACTAAAGGTTGAAAATCCTAAGCCTAAGTTTGCAAGTTTTACTAATAAATTAGAATCATTCTCTAAAAACGTTGTAATGGGTGAAATAATAATTGAACCTTCTTGGGCTGACATTATTATATCAAATGTAGCACCTGTAGCTTCAATTATACCCCCACTTGTACTCAAAGGATAAACTAAAGAATTAGTAAAGCTATATTGCCCATTTGAGCTATAAACTCCAACTTGCCCTGCAGTATCTTTGACTACAGAGTCTTTGATATATCCGTCTACTACAGTAACTGTTGTAGATGCATTTTTCACTGTTTCATTATCATTATTACATGCTGTAAAAGCCAAGACTATCATCAAGCTAAACATTACTTGTTTTTGCATCAAATTTCCATTATAAATTTTTCAGAAGTATATCTTAAAGCTATTAATTTATCATTAAACTATTATTAAAGGTTTTACTTATGTTAAAAAATATTTTATAGCTAAATAAGACAAAAAATTTAAATCATCTAAAAAGTCAGGAAAAGAGTATAAACATAAGATACAAAGAAAAAGAAAATTTAAAGTAAGAGAATTAATGTGAAAATTTTATTGAATATAAACAGCACGCGACACTCTGAAAAACTATAAGACTAGTACTTAAGTCCTATAGTTTTTAAAGCTTTGTTAATATGACGTACTTGAGCATTTCTATCTCTACACCAATCTGGCGCAATTAAAGAATCATCATCAATCCCCGCAGTGATACGTTGAACCGAAACATTTTCAGGCTTCATCTGTATAGACTCTAAAAGAACCTCAAGATATAACTCTTCGGATATGGGTGTAAAATCTCCACGATTATATTCATTTGCCAAGGCAGTACGCTTAGTTACATAAAGAGGATGATACTTAACTGAGTCAATTCCCCATTCATAGGCCTTCTTAGCTGTTTCTAACATCATATGTTTATCTTCACCAGGAAGACCAAAGATAAGGTGGCCACAAACGTTTAAGCCTAGGGCCTTTGACTTTATGATAAGTTGCTTAACATTATCTGCGTCATGGCCACGATTAATGCGTTCAAGTGTTTCATCATAAATTGACTGGATACCAAACTCAATCCATATCTCTTTAGTCTTATTAAGCTCTGCTAGGTACTCTAAGGTCTCATCTGTAACAGAATCAGACCTTGTACCTATACTTAGACCTACAACATCATCTAAGGACAAGGCTCTGTCATATAATGCTTTAAGTGTATCAAAGGGTGCATAAGTGTTTGTAAAAGATTGGAAATATACTAAGAACTTCTTCGCACCGTATTCTCTTTTTGACTTAGACACAATCACTTCAAACTGTTTTTCAAGTTGAAGAAGTTGCAGATCTAAATGAGGGTTTTCTTTAGAATCAAGATTTAAGTGAAAACCCTTTAACTCTTGAACCCCATCAATACTAGGAGAAAAAGAATCATTTTCACAAAAGGTACATCCACCTCTTGCCACGGTTCCATCAATATTTGGACAGGTAAAACCTGAAATAGAAATAGGCGCCTTATAAACTTTTTCACCGAACTTATTTTTGAGGTATCCCCCAAAGGTATAAACTTGTTTTGACATAATCTTATTCATCTTTATTTACTCTTTATATTAAACTTCTCACAAAACTAGCTTTGAAGAAGTAAGCACTAAGGTGCGCGGGCATACCGCCGAGGTAAACTCAGCGTTAGCGTAGGAAGATGAGCTTATGCTCATTTCCGTATTAGAGAGTTCTTTTGAACTCTAAAATAAATATTTACCTGTAAAACAGGCGGTACAGTATTCATCATTTTGTGAGTCTACTGATTTTAACAGTGAATCATGGGTTAGGTAGGCTAAAGAATCAGCCCCAATATACTCACACATCTCAGCATTACTCATATTTGCCGCTAATAAGTTTTCTTTATCAGGCGTATCAATCCCGTAATAACAAGGGTCTGTTGTAGGAGGTGAAGAAACACGCATATGCACTTCAGACGCTCCTGCTTCTTTTAACATTCTTACAATTCGTTTTGAGGTGGTTCCTCTAACAATAGAGTCATCAACGACAATAAGCTTCTTACCCTCGATTAAAGAATTAAGAGGTGAAAGTTTCATCTTTACCTTTAAGTCTCGCATCTCTTGGGTTGGTTCTATAAAGGTACGACCAATATAGTGATTACGCATAATACCCATCTCAAAAGGGATACCACTTGCTTGAGAATATCCAAGCGCCGCAGGAATTCCACCATCAGGCACAGGCACAATCATATCGGCTTCAATGGGTTCAATTTTTGAAAGTTCAACACCCATATTTTTACGCATTTGATAAACATTTTTACCAAATACATCTGAATCTGGTCGTGCAAAATATACATACTCAAATATACAATGCTTAGGTGTTGGCTCATATACTTGAATAGACTGAAGTTTTTTACCCTTTTCAAAAATGATAAGCTCACCAGGTTGAACATCACGCACATAAGTAGCACCTACAAGGTCAAAGGCACAGGTTTCAGAAGCAACAATATAACCATCACCAATCTTACCTATACTAAGAGGACGTAAACCATGAGGGTCACGCATTGCAAACATTTTTTTACGAGATAAGAAGACTAAAGAGTAAGCCCCTTCAATTTTCTTAACCGCGTCAATAATTCTGTCTAAAAGCTTATCTTCTTCAGACTTTGCGATTAAGTGGATAAGGTTTTCTGTATCCATAAAGGTTTGAAAAATCGCACCTTTTTTAATCAGCTTTTGTCTAACTTCTTGAGCATTGGTTAGGTTTCCATTATGAACAATGGCCATTTCACCAAGGTCATAACATGCAAAGACGGGTTGAGCATCAAGAATTGAGTCATCACCAGCAGTCGAGTAACGGTTATGCCCAATAGCAGAAGTTCCGCTAAGTGTTTTTAATTTTTCATCATTAAAAACCTGAGATACAAGACCTCTGTCCTTAATCGTATGAAGTTTTTTTCCATCTGAAGAAGAGATACCACAGGCTTCTTGTCCACGATGTTGCAAAGAATGAAGTGAGAAGTAGGCTAATTTAGAAGCTTCTGGGTGATTAAAAATCCCAACTACGGCACATTTTTCGTTAAGTTGTCTTTCCATATTAGTCTAGTCCTAAACAATCAGATATATTATATAAACCAGCTTCTTGAGAAACTAGCCATTTTGAAGCTCTTAAAGCTCCTTTAGAGAAGGTATGTCTTGAGGTAGCCGTATGGTTCATTTCAATAAATTCACCATCATTATAAAAGCCTACCGTATGACGACCTACAATATCACCACCACGAAGTGCCATCACGGCTATCTCGTCTTTTGTACGTTCACCAATATTACCATTACGTCCACTAACTCTAACCTTATCAAGGTCTAAGCCACGTCCCTTAGCTGCAGATTCTGCGAGGGTTAGTGCTGTGCCCGAAGGTGCGTCTTTCTTATGCTTGTGGTGCATCTCTACTACTTCTATATCAAAGCCTTCTAAAACCTTAGATGCTTGTTCAACAAGTTTAGATAAAACGGCTACGCCTAAGGACATATTAGTTGCATAAAGAATAGGCATAAGTTCAGATGCATCTTTTAATAAGTTAGCTTGGTGAAGTTCTAAACCTGTTGTTGCTATAACAAGAGGCTTTGGATTTTGCATCGCCTTTTCTAAAAGAGCTTGGGTTGCGTCAGGTAGAGAAAAATCAATAACCACATCACAAGCCTTGAAAAACACATCTAAATCATTTGTTACTAAGGCAGAAGGATCAATAGCAAAGTCCAAAGAATTTCTTACATAAACTGCAGATAGTACTAATGTATCTTCTGTTTTTAAGTCTTGAAGAAGTAACTTCCCAACTCTACCCGTTCCACCATATACGCCAACTTTAATCATCTCTATCCATTCAACTTATCATCTATATATGTAATAACATTCACCCCTGCAACCGCACCATCGCCTGCGGCAGAAACAACTTGTTTAGGTGCGTCAATACGTAAATCACCTGCTGCAAAAAGACCCGGTATATTGGTTTGCATCTTTAAATCAACAATAACATTACCTGAATCATTTAAGGCACAAATCGACTTGCCCTCTTCATCCATTAAGATGCCATTATTTACATTCATTCCTACAAAGGTAAAGATACCAGGAACTTGTAAATCTCTCTCTCCCTCAGGGGTCATAACCTTGAGACCATTAACACCCATAGCGTCGCCATAAGCTTCAACAATGGTCGTGTTTAAAACAAGCTCTATATTTGCTGTTTCTTTTAAACGTTTGATTGTATTAGGCGCGGAACGAAAGGTGTCACGTCTGTGCACAAGATAAACCTTTGCACAAATATTTGAAAGGTAGAATGCTTCTTCAAGAGCTGTATCACCCCCACCAATAACCGCTACTTCTTTATTTTTATAAAAGAAACCATCACAGGTTGCACAGGTGGATACACCCTTTCCAAAAAGTTCATCTTCACCTTTAAAACCAGCGCGTTTAGGTGTAGAACCCGTACACACAATAACAGACATTGCGTCTTCGCTTGTTCCATCACCCTTATGTATAGTGAAGTTACCATCGGCTTTAAGCTCAATTCTTTTTACTTCAACCATCCCATGCTTAAGTCCAAAACGTTGACATTGCTCAGGCCAGGGTATCATTAAATCCATGCCTGTAATTTCACCTGTTACACCTGGGTAGTTTTCTATCTCTGAAGATCCTGTAATTTGACCACCAGGCATTCCCATTTCAAACATTGTTACATTATTTAGTCCACCGCGTGTTGCATATAAACCTGCTGTAAGCCCAGCAGGTCCACCACCAATAATTGCTAAATCTAACATCTTAAAACCTTAATTAAATTTTATAAATCTGTAGGTATCTCATTAATTGTATCTAGTTCTGCAATGATACTATCTTGTTTATAAAGACCCTCTTTAACTTTCTTTATAATAAACACAGAAGGGGTTTTATATATATTAAAACGTTGAATTATTTTTAATATAGTATCTGTGCCAGCGCGTACATAAGTAACATGCTCATTAGAAGGAAAATTTTGTTGATAATAGTCAATTGCTAAGATTTTATATTTTGGGCGGAGTTTATTAAGGTTTTCTACAGTTCCTGCTTTTTTAGAACTATAAAATACAACAAGATATTTTTCTTCACTGGGATTGAAAACATCGGCTTTTTTATAAACAAGCCATTCGTCAAAGTTAACAAATTTGTATTCTTGGAATTTGTAGTTGAAGTAAGCGAAGGCAATCGCAATCATGCCTGCGCCAAAAAAAGAGGCTAGAATGGTACCGACTGAAAACAGTCCGCTACCGCGTCTTGCCATAAATTATGCTAGTAGAGCGTTAAGTTTTTCTTCGAAAGCTTGCTTAGAAGCAGCTCCAACCATTTGCTCAACAACTTCACCATCTTTGAAAAGGATGATAGTTGGGATTGAACGAATACCATACTTGATAGCGATATCTTGTTCTTCGTCTGTGTTTACCTTACAGATTTTTGCTTTACCGTCAAAATCTTCTGCTAGTTCTTCGATAACTGGAGCGATCATGCGACATGGGCCACACCATGGTGCCCAAAAGTCTACTAGGCATACGCCCTCTTTAATTGTTTCTTCTAAGTTTGCTGATGTAACTTCGATGTATTTTGCCATACGTAGTTCCTTGTTTTAAATTAATTATAAGCATTATAGCAATGATATTCTTTAAAAACTCTTAGGTGTTTTATAAATAGGAGTATTTTTGTCTTATTTAGACAAAAGCCCTAGATACTGATATTCTCTATCAATTTGAAGACATCATTTTGCACTGATATGGCATCAATTAAAAGTATAAATTTCTATTTTCTTTTTATATAATTTTGTACATTGATGGAATAGAAATATTATTCAACCCTTTCTTAACATTTAAAATTTAACAACTCTAAGTCAAAACAGTCACCATCTACTAAGGTAACTATTCCCTAAATCCACTGAACCTTGAACGGTTCCTATAACTAATAGTGAGGTTAGTAGTAGTTTTCTCATCATTATTTTTAGTCAATCCCGCCTGTGTAATGCTTTGGTATGTCTAAGGTTAATTGTAATTTGTATGCTTTTTCTAAAGTACCTCTATCTATTTTTCGTTCATTTTTTAAAAAATCTAAAACTTGTTTTTTTGTATATCCATAATTTACCATTGCTAGAATATATGATGAACTTACAACCTCATCTTTTAAATCATGATATGTTCTACCTAAATTATTAATTGCATTTGCATGGCCACCTGCTGCCGCTCTTTTATACCATTTAATTCCAGAATTAATATCATTAAGTTCAACTTTATAAAGGTATCCTAAGTTATTAGCTCCTGTCATATTTCCTATTTTGTAGGCTTTTTCATACCATTTAATAGCAACTTTATAATTGTGTAGTGTCTGCTCATAGATAATGCCAAGAGCTAAAGCAGACTTAATATCTCCTCTATCATAAGCTTTTTTATACCACTCAATTGCTTCTTTAGTTTTATCAAAATGTTTATAAATATTACCAATATTAAGAGCTGCTCTACTAGAACCATACTCATACGATTTTTTATACCATTCAATAGCTTTTTCATTATCATGTAATGTCGTCTTATAAAACAATGCCAAATCAAAGGCAGCCGACTGGTCTTTATCCTGAGTCGCTTTTACATAATCATTTTTAGCATCAGGATATTTAAATAACCTTTCATCCATTCCTTGAAGAGTGGCTATTGTTAATAGTCCTATAAGTAGTAGTTTTTTAAACATTGGTTATTTCTTCTTTCTTTACAAGTGATTTGATATATTCATAATCTTTAGTATCTAAGGCTGTTTGTTTTAGCTCATTAATTTCTAAGCTATTTGCTATCTTAGTTCCCATTAAATACGCTGTTTTAACCTCATAAGAGATAGTATATTTTAAAATGATGTCTGAATTAACAATGATAAGAGATTTTTCTAAGGTATCTTTGATATCTAAGTAAGCTTCTCTACTGTTTAGCTGTACATCTCTTAAGGTGTCATATAAGCTATAGCTTGTTGATGATGATACTATTTCATTTTCTTTATCTATAAGCTTATAATCTTCTTTATCTCTTATGATTAGGTTCTCATTATTTTTCATGATATCATCAGGTAGTCTAATACTTGTTAGATAAAAAACATTATTTCGTGTTGCTTGGTATTTTAGCACTCTTGAACTTGCTTCTTTATCGGCCTCAATTTTCAAGCCATATAAGACCTGTTTGATGATGTTAAGTTCATTACTCATTGCTGTTTCAAAGGCAAGGGGGTTATTTTGATAATTTTCTGCCACAAAGGTTCTTAGCTCTTTTATAGAACTAAAGCCTTGTAGCTCTGAGCCCTTCATTGTGCTACTTAAATAAGTATAGTCTGTAGAGGTCGTTTTAAGCGTATCTAAGAGTATCGGTGAAAGATACCTTCTATCTATGTCTGCATTAGTAAAGAGACTCCAAGACAGACTTAAAGAATTACCTATAGATGTGTTTACCTGCCTATTATTAAAATACAGATTTTTTCTAAGATAAATTTCCATAGCTGAATCTATAAAATGATCTTTTAAAAATATCCACGCAAGTTCAACGGCCATTATCCCAACAACAGCTGCCCATCCCGGTGTAAAAAGAAGGGCAATAACCAAAGCATTTTTAGTAGTAACGGCTATCTTAGCATCGGTGTCATTTTCATTTAGATTACTATAAGTGTTTATCGTACTCACGATCACACCAATAGCGCCCAGTTTAGCGATAAGTTTTAAAGAGTTTTTATCCACTGTCATTAACTTGTCAACAACCTTACTTACAGACTTTACTGAGCCATCACCTAGTCTTTTGACACCTTGTTCAGCAACCACTGATGAAACTGTCAATAAGTCATTAACTAAACCAACCACATTATGCAGTTTTAACTTATCCGCCTTTCCCTTATGCATATACTCAGCTATACTTCCTACTGTCATAAAAAAGGCTAAACCTTTTGTTGTTGTTAGAAGTCCCTTATATGATTGTCTACTTTTGTTTTCAAGCCAGTCATATGCTAAACCTTTTTTCTTTCTTTTCTTACCTGGAGTATTTTCTTTGCTATCAGATGGCACTGAAGCCTTATACTTTTCATCAAAATCAGGAAGCTTAGAACTAATCCCATTAAGATTTTTAAGTTGTTCATATCTTTCATCTATCTCAGATTTGACCTTAAGATCTTTATCGTAGCTATAGCCATTAATCTCATTAAACTTTGCTTCTTGTTCTTTTGTTTTTATAGGCATACCCGCAAGAAGATCTTTTGCAGAATTTTTTCTTCCTACATCATCATCTACAAGGGCATGTCCTATTTGAGTAAACAAGGCATTAAGATAATGCTCTTTTATAGGGTAATTATGAAGTTCTAAGGCCTCTTTTTCATCCTTTATTTTGTTCATACCCTTTGTTAAATGATTTATAAGTTCTTTTGTCTTTTCAAACCCCTTATTAAACGGAGAAAGAAGATCACTTTCAGAGTCAGTGGTTGCGCGGGGAGCACTTAGCATATAAACAAGGTTAAGACCAAGSTTATAATAATTTACACGCAAGTCTTTTTCTTTTATATCATTTAACTGCATGAAGACATCAATCGCGTCAGACAGGTCAGAACTTTTTAACTTAGAAGCTATCTTTTTCGCAATAAGATGGGGACTAGAAATAGAGCTATCCTCAAAAAACATAGCCTTTGTCTTACCTGTAAATAAGGCCTTAAAACCAAGGTAATCATTTTTGTTTTTTGTTTTTGCAAGGCTTGTATCAAAAGACAACTCTTTATGTAAGGCTTCTAATGATTCAAACTCTTCAAAAAGCTTATGTTCAGGCTTCTTTGCTTGGAAAATATCATTAAGCTCTGTTTGCCGTAACAGTTCAGTTTGAATCTCTTTTATAGCCTTATCATTAATTTGAGGAAGAGGGTGTGCTGTCTTAAGTAAATAATAAAACTTTTCTCTTGCTTCAACCAGTTCTGTAAAGTCATTTAGCTCACTTTCATACTTCTTTGAATAGCATAAACTAAACACAACTAAGGCGGTAACATCGTGATGATTCTTTCGTATCTTTGTATACTTTTGCCCATTGAGTCTTAACCTATCTCTAGATCCATTTACAGTGTAACGAGCAGGTAACCAGTCAAGATAATAATACTGTTTATTATCTATATTCATTTCTAAGGGTTTTGTCTTTTCAAAAAAAGACTTTGACATAAACTTAACCTCATCAAGATAATCTTTAGCGAGATCAAAATCTATAATCTTAGAAAGATTTGTATTGAAACCTTTATATTTCTTATTCAAAGTAACAGAAAACTTTTTCGACTGTATGATATCTATCATATTTTGAAACTGTTCTTGAAGTTTACGAACACGCTCTTTTAATTTATCTTCTTCATCTTTAGCAACATGCATATATTCCAACATATCTGCAACTGCGTAAGGGTACTGGTTTTTTGCCCTTATGTCGTCTATTAGTGATTTGTTCATTCCATAATGTCTATGATAAGAAAACTCATATTCGTTGTATAAGTCTTCAACCTCACCTATGGGGTCTTTTATCTCAATCAGTACAGATTTATAGTTTGTATTTGAGTCTTGAAGGTTTTTAAGTGTGGTTACTTTTTTGGAAAAGTCTTTTTCAGTATGCTTTACACTTTTAGATAGGTCTTTATAATGCTTAAGATAGTCTGCATTTGTATCACCTAAGGTCAATATACTAGGCGTAAATAGACTTAGCTTATCAGTTTCAAGCCTTATGTTTGAATAAACAAAACTTGCTTTCCCTTTTTCTTTATAAAAAGGGATGTATTTTCGGATGGTCTTTGTTTTTGTATCCTTGTATTGAACCTTTTGCATAACAGGATTAAGTGTATCACCTCTGTTTATAACCTCATATTCTGTTGTTTTATTATCAAAGGTAACATATAAATAAGCATCAGTTGCTGTAATCACCTTATTATGCTGGTAGCTATTATCATCGAGGTGGTAATAATCTTTTCGTAAGTCAAAATACCGTGCCCCTCTAAGCCCGCGTATACAATCATTACTTTTTCGTATCGGATAGGCACGGTATATTTCTTTGGAAATATTTTCTTTTGTTTCTAACTTCGCTGATACGAGAGCTTTTGTCGTAATATCGCTAGCACTGCCGCCGCTTTTTACACTTATAGAGGAACTGTTTTGTCCTGGGTCTTCAAGAATAAGGGGGACGCCCTTATCTGTTTGGCATCCATCAACACCTAAAAAATAATTTTTGCCCTTATTTGCGACATTCGATTCTGTAATCACAGAAGTGATAACGACTACCTCAGTACAAGGTCCACCATTAGCACTAGGGTTAGGACAGTCTTTGATAACGGCACCTAAGAAATCTATATCATAAAGAGGCTTTTTCCCACCTATCACATGAACAGGAACACTTGAGACTAAAACTGCTTGTCCTCCATGTGAACACTTAATTACCCCGTTTTCTACGATTATAAATCTTTTTGCCATCTTAACCTCATAGTATTTATATAAGGAATTATAGTAAAAATAATTTAAAATAATATTATTTGTTAATAAATAATATATATATTTTCAGATACTGATATTCTCTATCAATTTACAGACATCATTTTGCACCGATATCGCGTCAATTTGAAAGCATAAATCAAGGTTCTTTTTTTGCATAAATCTGTGGGCTGTGTTGATAACATGTTGAAGTTTTTTGGGAGTGATGTTGTAAAGGGGGTCATAGGTCGTTCCTGATTTCACTTCTATGAAATGCAGTACCTCATCTTTTATGGCGATGATATCTATCTCACCACCACGAAGGGTGTAGTTTCGCTCTATGATTTGAAAGCCTAAGGTTTGGATATATAAGCAGGCTTTTTCTTCTGCAATGTCACCAAGTGCTCTACTCATTTAAAACTCCAGTGCAAAGTAAATAGTGAATAAGAAAACATTTAAGTACCTTATTCTCTTCATTAACATTTTCTTTAACTGATGATATCTGCTTCTTGTACCTTCCATCAGCTTTTTATACCTTTAGGGCAGCTCTAATAAACTTTATTTATGTACAGATAATCTCAACTTGAATAGATTTAAATGCTGCTGTCATGATAAGCTCATCACTTTTGTCACCAAATATATGGTTTAGTTTTGAGTTAGCATGGTGAAACGTTGTATAAAGTGTTTTTGGTTGTACTTTATCTGTGAACTTAACGGTTAATGGACTACTCTGTCCAAATGGCGTTCTTAAGATAACTTTTTCGGAAGTAAAATCAGCTGCATCGTCTGGATGTGCTAAGAGTGTGTCTTCTGTATGTTTCTTCATCAGTTTTTCAGTGTACTTTGTTTGTGCAGAGTTATTATAATGCGCCATAATTCTACCTGTTGTTAGGTGGTAGCCTTTAAGCTTGTTAGTCGTTATCTCTTCTACCATACCTGAAAGGGTATAACCATGATATCTAAAAGCACCAATTCCATCTTGTGTTCTAAAGTCTTCTCTATGAAGCACTGGAGTACCAGTTCCATCTTCTAGAATTGGCCAAGAAATACCTACTTTTTCATTATCTCTAAGAACCTTATATGAAGCACCCTTAAACCTATTTGGAGCCTCTTTTCTTACATCTTCCCAGATATCTTCTGATGAATTAAAGCCAAAGCCTCCACCCATTTTCTCATCAAGAAGTTTAATAACTTCCCAGTCATCAGGTAAGTCAGATGTCACTAAAGGTGTTGAAAGATGTACCTTTCTCATAGCATTTATATAAGTACCTGTTTTTTCATAGATAGATTTTACCCCAACAACAATATCCGCACGTTTAGCAATATCTGTCATAAACAACTCTTGAACAAAAATAAGCTCTAGGTTTTCAAAGGCTTTAATGAGTTTGTTAAGATTGGGGTGAATATGGGTTAAATCTTCACCAATGTTAAGGACACCACGAATAGTACCGTCTAACATCCCATCAACAAGCTGAGGCGTCATAAGACCAACCTCTTTTGGTGCTTGATAATCAGGCGCGTAATAAGGAAGCATACCCATATCACATACACCTTGAACATTTGTTTGCCCACGAAGAGGCATAATCCCCGCACCATCTTTACCAATGTTACCCGTCATTAAAGCAAGGTGAACAATAGCCATAACTGCGTATGAGCCATCTACATGCTCAGTAATTCCAAGTCCCCAAAGAATTAAAGACTTTTTACTTGCGTATTCTCTTGCAATTTCAGGAAGCATATCCGCTAGATATTCATATCCTTCTACACCTCTGAAATATTCTGGATTAGCATAAGGGTCTTTTAAAATATTTTCTTTAAAATGCTCCCAGTTTTTAGTTCTATTTTTGATAAAATCTTTACAATATAGTTCTTCTGTGATAATGGTATATGCTATCATATTTAACACAAGTAAGTTTGATTCATGAGGTGTAATAGCTTTATATTTTGAAAATTTATGAAGCTTAATCTCACGTACATCAAAGGTAGCAATACCGATGCCCTTTTGTGCCGCTTTAATCATACGATTAGCAACAATTGGATGAGCTTCAGTAGTGTTTGAACCCATAACAATCATAAATTCTGTTTTATAAATATCATCAAAAGGATTTGAAGCAGCCCCTTCACCAATAGTAAGTCTCATACCCTTAAGAGATGGAGAGTGACACACACGTGCACAGTTATCAACATGTGGAGAGTCTAAGGTTTCGCGTGTAAATTTTTGGAAGTAGTATGCAGACTCACAAGAACTTCTAGCACCACCAAGTGAACATACTGACTTACGACCATACTTAGCTTGAATATCTTTAAGCTTCATAGCTCCAGCTGTCGTAACAGCTTCTAAATCAGACTCATACCATGTCTCATCTAGATCGACTAAGGTATCCGCTATTTTTTCTTTAATATGTGGATTTTTTTCTAAGAAACTTTTACGAATCCTAGGTACTCTGACTCTTTCAGTAGAGTCAACAAAGTCAAATCCATATTTACCCTTAATACAAAGCTGACCTTCAGAAGTAGCCCCATCTGGATGTGCAAAAATCTTTTTTATCTTGTTATCTTCTACATGAGCAGCAATATCACAGCCAACACCACAGTATGCACAAACACTATCAATAACTTCCACAAAAACACCTTACGAGTATAGAAATACTCTTGAAAATTTAATTGTGACATAGTATCTTTTTTCTCTTAAATATAGAGCAATTTATAGGGGATGAAAAATGATTAAAGTGTATCTAAGAAGGGGGGAAATAAAATATACCAGAACCTGTTAGTTCTAGTAAATTAGTCCTTCATACGAAGGACTAGTCTGTGAATTATTTAATGAGAGATTACTTCACTTAAACTCTCAACTTGAGTTACAAGTAATTTTTTTGCATCACTAGCAGCTTGGTCTAAAAAGCCAGTTGCTGGGTCAACAATAAATTTACCATTTGCACCTTTTTGCATATAATAGACTCTGTACTCGATGGTTACAGATGTTGCATTTGTAATGTCATACGTTAAGGTATACGTTTCTGTCTCATTAGGACTTAAACGTGTATCACTTGCAACTGTATTTGAATCAAAACCTGGACGTACAACAAATACATCTGGCGTTAAAGCATCATTGTCTAAATCATACTTCTTACCCGTCTCATGTCCATAAATACGTGTAAAGTTTGCAGTATCTGAACTGTCAACAATTGCTGCATTACTTACCGTTCCTTCAGTTAAACCAGAAGTTACTGTCTGGTTTGTTATCGTATTATCTGTTCCTGGAATTGTAACAGCTGTTCCATCAAACTTTTGACTACTAATCGCTGAGCCATCAAGATCCGCCACTTTTCCAGAGAAGGTAAGTGCTGCACTTCCGCCATCAGCTACTGTCACTGTTGCTGGCTGACTTGCATCTAAAACTTTTCCACTTAGAGGGGTTACAGTGTTAGCAATATCAGAAAAGCTTGAATTACCCGTACTTGTAGTCACTGCTATAGTTGCACCATCTTGATCCTTAACAATAACACGTGTTAAAGCACGACGCATTGGATGTGCTCCGGGGAACATATGCGCTGTTTTATTCATAAATGTTGTATCAACTGTTAAGGTATCACCTACAACACTTTGACTTAGACTTGCAGAAAAACCACTTTTTATCTTAGCTGTAACGGATGTTTTATGTCCTGTTTTACTTGCACCTAAGAAGGCATGAGAGTTATACCACTCACCTACTACAGGGTTCTCATCTCCAAGACCATCTGGGTCTGCAGGATCAAAGTGCGCTGTTAAACCTGGATTAACCGCTGTTGTCCATAAGGTTTGTGGATCAGCCCAACGGTGTAAAAGTGTACCTTCAATTCTTTCCATATGACATTTCTGACACTTAGGAGAACTAAGTGAATCGTTTGAAGCTGTATCTGAACCTGTTGTTACTGCCATCTGTGTTGAACATAGTTCCATAAACATGCCTGGAGCTGTTTTAGCACCTGCAGAACGTTGGTGACAAGACAGACATAAACCTTTTCCACTTTCGCCGAAGTGATTGTTATTGTCTTTGTCATAATGAGGATTAATATTAGCCGTACGATTTGACTCGTCACTTGCATTCTCATTTGTCTTACCCGTTACACCAAATGGTCCGTAAAATGGTCCACCAGTAAAGTGTACTTTTCCATTTGTTCCATTTAAATCAATACTGTGCATCGTATAACGACCATCACTGATTCTTTTAGTTACATCATCAGCATCCTTGTTTGTACTTGCATAGTCAACTGGTTTTTCAGGCCCCCATAATCTAAAGAAGTTATTCATATCTTGACTAGTCGCATCATCATTTTGGACAAGCATATCACCTGCATTTCTAATGATAGGTCCATGTGCTCCAGATCTCATATCAGCCTTAAGCGTATATGAATCCCCACCTTTCATCAACCTCGGTGTTTCAATACTATGACAAAATGCACAGTTAATACCTTCTTGATTTGCTTTATGACCAATTTGATAGGTAAGCTTATACAAGTTTCCATTGGTATGAGAAACAGCAACAACTGCTGTTTCTTTTGTTGTATCAAAGATTGTTGTCGTTGACGCAAGGTTATATTGATCATTAATTTTTGCAGCAAGCAAGTCATCTGTTGTCGCACCCGCTTTTAATGTTGTTAATGTTGCTTTAAAGTCACCCGCATAAAAGGCACCTGGAGCATGACATTTAATACATGTTTGAGCCACTTTTGGAATCATCGCTTCTGTATATTCTTTACTACCTGTTGGATTTTCGCCAATTTTATTAATATGTGTTCTTAAAAAATCTTGCATCTTTGATTGAAAGATTGGATCCGTCCACGATTTACCATGCATAGAGCTTTTCCAAGTATCATAAAGTTCATTATGACAATTTTGACATTTATTGTCGGCACTACCAAAAAGAGTATTTCCATATCCCTTACCTGTATGATACTCAGCTGCGCCAGCAGTTGCAGCCGCCGTACGTGTATTACCTAGATAATCTATATAATCAATACTTTCCCCTATTGTGGCAAGTGTTTCCTTAAAATGCGTAAGAGCATCTTCTGCACTAATAAGTGTTAAACCCGAATCAATTTGTGCTAATAAGGCAATAACAGCTGCTTCATCACTAAAGTCAATATCTGATGGTTTCAAAGAACGAATAGAAGCTGGCAAGCTTATCCCATTGCTTGTATCACCATCTGTATCAAGTGTTTGTAATAAACGCAAGACATTTGTAACCTCAGGTGTTAACTGTCCATTCGCTCCAGCTACAATATCCAAGGGTGTCATGTTTTTCTTAGCACTTGCCGAACCTAAGAAAAGATCACCAATGTAAAAAGAGATATCTTCACCACTTCTATAATTAAACTGGCCCCCTTTAGATGTTACACCTGAACGATTAGCTACCTTATAAGACAATCCATCTACAGCAGAGTCCTGAAATACCCCTACTTCATCTGTGCTAGAACTACCACAACCTGAAAAAAGTAATACACTTGAAGCTGCTACCCCAAGGATAACTCCTCTAACATTTTTACAACTCAATATATTCATAATTAACTCCCATTAACAATATTAAGACAACTATATAGTTTCAATATGAAAAAATCATGAAAAATTAAATATATGTATTAGTTTTATTAATAAATATGAAATTTAGTATCCACTGTGATATAGATGTGATAAAAATTTCTGAAAGGAGGAGAACTATATATAATTATTATAACTAGTCTATTATATAACCACGAGTTTTTACTGTTTTAATTAGAGCAATAGGTAGCTTTTTACGTACATGCGCAAGTGTTACATCTATTGTATTTGAAGAAATATTTTGAGGGTTAATATACAAGGCATTAAGTAGTTCATCTTTAGGAACAATTTTTCCCCTATGTTCTAAAAGATAAAAAAATAAATCTGTTTCTTTTTTACTGAGTAATACTTCTTTGTCTTGGAAGGATATTCTTTTAGACAAGGTGTCACAAACTAAATTATTAATTTCAATACGAGGCAAGGTTTGATGACGTCTTCCTAAGGCACATACCCGTGCTCTTAACTCATCATTATCAAAAGGTTTTTCTAGGTAATCATCTGCGCCCATATCTAAGCCAAGCACCTTATCAGCAGTGGAGTCAAAAGCACTAATAACAATAACACCTGTCATATAATCTTTTGTTTTAATTTTTACAATAAGGTTCATACCAATGTCTTCATCATCTAAATTACGATCTAATAAAACGACATTATAAGTGAACAGGTCAATATAATCACAAGCATCTTTGAATTTTGAGACTGTATCAACTATAAAATGACATTCTAGGTAAGCTGATAAAAGCTTTGACAATTCAAGGTTATCTTCTACTAATAATATTCTCATGAAAAAGTGTAACTAAGAATTGTTAAAAATTTGTTAACTTCTATAATTAAGTAGAGTTAAGACAACTCAGGAGAGAGAACGCCAATGAACATTAATTACATACGCTTCTGTCTCTTCGTTTAATCTTAAAGTAACTTCCACATCAAAGGGTGTGCCATTAAGTTTAATATGTTGCCACTTAAAGCGTCCTACCTTACTTTCTTGTAGTTGAGCAAAAATTCTATCTGTCTTAGATTTAGAAGATTCTCCATCTGGCTGAAATTCAGGAGAAATCATAGCGGGGTGCAAAGACTTAAAAATAGCAAGAGAAGAAACACCAATTAGTTTTAAAGCTACTTCATTGGCATCAATAAAGTAGTTCTCTTTTAAAACCAATATTCCTTCATCTCTTCTAGAAAATCTTTCTTCTACTTCATCAAGGTCAAGATTAGTTTCCATATAAACACCTAATTATATATTCAAAGATAAGTAATTATAAGAAATAAGTTTAAAGAATAAGTTTAAAGAATAAAATTAAATCGAAACACTTGGCTCAATTCTTTGAAATACCTCTTAGAGCCTTATAAAAGAAGAAAGTTCTCTGATTTGTACAAAGCTTAAACTTTTATCTCCATCTTCAAAGATTATTAGCGTCACTTCAACATCAAAAGGCTCTTCTTTTAAGTTTTTATGTAACCATTCAAAACGATGAAAACCTTCTTTTAAAGCAATATCTATCATCTTATTTGCTTTTAAAAAAGAGGAAGTCCCATCATGTTGAAATTCAGGAGAAAAAGCAGCGGGGTGCATCTTTAAGAAGGCTTCTTTTGAAGATACACCAAACATCTTTAATGCAGCATCATTAGCATCTATAAACTGTCTATCATCGGCTATAAACATAACATCCCTAGATTGCTTCATAACCTCACTTATACTAATATCTTTGGTGTAAGGCATACTAGTATTAAGCTTCTATACGAATCATTGAAGGAACAGTGTTCACAAAAGAAGCCTGAGAAAGTTCTTTCATAATAGACTGGATATTTTTCTCAACGGCTTCATGTGTAGCAAAAAGTAGATTTGCTGAGCCATTATCAATAGGTCTTTGAAGTACAGTTTCTATGGAAATATCATGGTCTGCAAACATCTTAGTCACTGAAGATAAAACACCTGGCTTATCTTCAACACCCATACGTAAATAATATTTAGAAACAATCTCATCTTTTGACTTAAGCGTAAGACCTTTTTCTAAAGGAGTATGAAAACCTAACATAGGAGAACCCTTCCCACGTCTTGCAATATCTATGATATTAGCAACAACCGCAGAAGCTGTAGCGTCTCCGCCAGCCCCCGGTCCGTAAAACAATGTTTCACCAACCTTATCGCCTATTACAGAAACTGCATTCATCACGCCATCTACCTTTGCAATCATCTTATCTTGAGGAACAAGGGCTGCATGGGTTCGAAGCTCTACTTCATTTCCAGACTTTTTAGCGATAGTAAGAAGCTTGATAACATAACCAAATTCTTTAGCAAAGGCAATATCTTCTTGAGTAATATTATCAATACCCTCAATTAAAATATCTTCAGGCTTAGCATCAATACCATAAGCAATAGAAGCTAAAATCAAAAGCTTATGCGCCGCGTCAAACCCACCAACATCAAAGCTAGGATCAGCTTCCGCGTAACCAAGAGCTTGGGCCTCATCTAAAATAGGTTGATAATCAACACCCTCATTCATCATCTTTGTCATCATATAATTACACGTACCGTTCATAATCCCTTGAATAGACTCGATGTGATTGGCCGTTAAACCATCTCTTAGTGCGTTAATAATAGGAATTCCACCCGCTACTGCCGCCTCATATTCAAAAGGAAGATCACCTGCAAGCTCTTGAAGCTCGTATCTATGATAAGCAAGAAGTGCCTTGTTTGCAGTAACAACCGCCTTGCCCTTAGCAAGTGCAGCCTTTACAACATCAAAAGGACCTTCAATTCCACCCATAAGTTCAACAACAATATCAATCTCTGGATCATTAATGATGTCCATTGGATCTTTTGAAAGCTTAATATCAACACCACGGTCTTTGTCTAAGTTTTGAACAACACCTGATTTAACAAAAATTTCTTTACCTGCACGAGCTGTAATAATTTCTGCATTATCTTTTAAAATATTTACAACAGAAGTACCAACCGTACCTACTCCAATAATACCAACTTTAAGCATTGTCTTCCTTTTTCACTTCTTCAAATTGTTTTAAAAATTCTTTTATATTTCTAGCGGCTTGACGAATTCTATTGTCATTTTCTATAAGGGCTATACGAACATAACCTTCACCATAAGCACCAAAACCAATACCTGGGGCAACAGCTACACCTGCTTCAACAAGAAGACGTTTAGAAAATTCTAAAGAGCCTAAGTGCGCCGCACATTCAGGAATCTTTGCCCATGAAAACATTGTTGCTTGATTTTTACGAATATGCCATCCCGCTCTATCAAAGGCTTCAATAAGCACTTCTTGTCTGTGGTTATACTTGTCTGTTATATCTTTAACACATTGTTGATCCCCATTAAGAGCAACCGTAGCTGCTACTTGGATAGGTGTAAACATTCCATAATCTAACCATGACTTTATTTTTTGAAGAGCACCAATAAGTTTTTTATTTCCTACGAAGAAACCAACTCTCCATCCTGCCATATTGTATGACTTAGAAAGCGTAAATGATTCAACCGCCACATCTTTTGCACCTGGTACGGACATTATAGAAGGCGTAACATAACCATCAAAGGTGATATCACCATAGGCGATATCTGAAATAACGTAAAAACGTTTCTCTTTTGCCATAGCCACAAGTCTTACATAAAAGTCTTGCGTTACGGTAGCTGTTGAAGGGTTATGAGGAAAGTTCACAAGCACATACTTAGGCTTAGGTGAATTTTCAAGAAACATTCTTTCTAAGTCTTTAAAGAATTTATCTTCATCTAACTTATAATCTTCATCAAACTCAATACCAAACTTAACAACAGACCCCCCTGCTAAGATAAAAGAATATTCATGAATAGGATACGTTGGATCAGGCACTACCGCTAAGTCACCCGGGTTAGTAATGGCGTAAGTAAGGTGCGCGTAGCCTTCTTTTGAACCCATAGTTGCAACGGCTTCAGTTTCGGGATCAATATCACAATCATAACGGCGCTTATACCAGTCAGAAATAGCAAGAAGAAGTTTAGGAATACCCTTAGAGGTTGAATAACCATGGGTCTTAGTTTTTTGGGCTGATTCAACAAGTTTTTCTCTAATGTGTTCTGGAGTATCCCCATCAGGGTTACCCATAGAAAAGTCAATCACGTCCGCACCAGCGCGTCGTTCTTTCATTTTTAATTCATTTACTTCTGCAAACACATACTTAGGAAGTCGGTCTATGCGACCAAACTGTATCTCGTCGAACATTTTTATGCCTTAGATTCAGGTGTCTACCTTGTTCCTTTAGCTTGAACGCGTAGACCCTGTTTAATATTTTTTAGACTATAAAGATCTGCAATTTTTACATATTTAGTATCTTCCGGTAATTCCAGAGTGATTTTTTTGGTTCTTTTATCGCGTTTATACACTTTTAAAAGATGCAATTCTTTGTCATAAAATGAGACATAAGGATACCAATTATTTCCTTTCAAAGACCATAGAACAAGAGATTTTGTAGATTTTACATTCAGCCAATGTTCATAAAGTGACTTCTTCAGTACTCGTTCTGTATAAGGACGTAATTCTTTGAGCATTAGATAGGCATTTTTCACATCTATGTGATACGACCATTTCGTTTGTGATTCACGGTCAATATCAACAATATCACAGCCCCTTTTTTGCAAGGCTTTTTTAAGTAAAACAGGGTCAATAGCGTACTCACTTGTTAAGCGAATCGTCCAAAAAAAGCCACTTTCATCTTGTTTAGCTCTGTCTGTTATAAATCTATAATATCCCATAGACTGGAGGGTGTCAGACATAATTTTCACAAAAAGCAAGGGATATCCACTTGATTGAAAGGTGAGGTGCATCTCTTGAGGTTTATTGAAGAAGAGGTCTAAAAGTCCATTATCTTTTAATGTTTGAATAACCTTAGCTACATCCACACGCTCATTAATAATATATTCGGGGGTATCTGCAAAAATAATTCTTATAAATTTAACATGTCTTGCATAAGTGTTTTCACCTAAAAGAGACTTAATCTTGTGAGCTACTTTTTCTTGATCACTTTGCTCAATTTCTTGAGCTTCACTTGGTTCTAAGGTATAGGTCTGTGAATATAAAGAAGACACACTTAAAAGCAGTATAAAAAAAAGACTTTTTACCAAGCTTTACCTCTATTTTTCTCTTTGTACTCAGAACGAGTCAGCTTAGATAAACTTCCATTTTCATAAGCAAACCAAACCTTTCTTTCATCTTTATATTTTTTTTCTTCACCATTTACTTCAAAATTCACAAAGCCATGTCCCATCACTAAAAGCCACTCTTTATCTGGGTCAAGTTCAAAAGATTTTGAACTCATTTTTTGAGTACGTTTAAAGGTGTCTAAGTCAACAATTCCTATCCATAAGTTACTTCTAGGAGCTATTTCAAACTTACTTGTATGAACAGGTTCAACAACAATCTCTTCTTTAACAACAAGAAGCTTATCCCCCCCTAAAGAGTTTAAGTTTAGTTTGGCTTTTTCTATTGTTGAGTTATTCAACTCATTTTCAATTAGACTTGCTTTTAGCTCTAAGACTATTTCAGCTTTAGGTTCTTCCTCTGGGGTAGATTCTGGTTTAAATAACATAAACAAGGCAGCTAAAATTAAGACACCAACAAAAATATAAGCATTTTTATTAACAGATTTTTCATCTGTTTCATCTTGTTTTGAAACAACAAAAGGTTCTTTACCTTTAACATCTTCAGTACCTGAACTTTTAAAGTATTCTTCTTGAAGTTCATGTAAGTCAATGCTGTATTCACGTTCTAAGATTGAAATAAAACCCATAAATTGGATCTTACTCATTGATGAAAATCGTTTATTTAAGATATCCTCAACAAACTTTTTCGCTATATGCGTTGTCTCAAAAATCTTATGTGCGCCAATACTTTGAAGTTTCTCTAAACCTGTCATTATTTTTTTACCTCATCCTATCCATTAAAATAGCACTTGCTACACTCACATTTAAAGAATCAAAGTTATTAGCCATCTCAATAGAGACCTTAACATCTAATTTCTTTTCAGCTCGAGTAGGAATTCCTTGTGCTTCATTCCCCATAATAAGTGCTCGTTTTCCCTTGCACCCAACCTGACGAATATCTTCACCATCCATGGTTGCCCCATAAAGTGTGAAGCCATCAAGCTTTAACTCATTCATAATATCATACAAATTATGCTCATGTACTATAGGCATATCATACGCAGCTCCCGCTGAACTACGCACCACATTTTCGGCTTGAAAATGTTTGATACCTGTTACAACAACAGCGTCAATACCTAGCGCATAAGCTGAGCGAATAATCGCGCCCATATTACCCATATCGGTAATTCCTGCTAAAACTAGAACAAACTCAGGTTTTGACAAGTCTTTTAAGTCATATAACTCAAGATCATCCACCTCCGCTAAAAAGCCTTGGTGGTTTCCTGTCTTGCTCATTGACTGAGCAGCATTATCAGGAATTCTTTTGAGTTCAAAGTCCATACGCATTAAGCGCGAATATTCTTTTTTATCAAGTTCTTTTGAGACAAATACTGTCTTAACTTTGTTCGGATGTTTTTCAATTAGGTAATAAACCGGTTGTTTTCCATATATAATCATAGTAAGGAGTTTATCTAAAATTCTCTTAAGTATATGACATAATGGTAATAATTCAGTAAACAGAAATTAAAGAAGATAAGATATTAAGGAGAATGTTACCTATGGTATAGTTTTTTATTATAGTTAAGATTATTGAAGTTTATAGACGTTATAATTTGTTATTCTATATCAAGTAATCTTTCATAACACGCTTTTATATTTTCACCTGTTATCTTTGAAATCAACTTCGAAGCTGTTTTTTTAGACATATCTAAAGACAATATATCTTTTTCGCTCAATGTACTTTGTCTAGCAGCACCCGCTTCAATAACAACAACCCATTCCCCTTTTATACTTTCTTTGGGGATTTGTTTTATCATCTCTTTTGCAGAGCCATGAAAAAAGTTTTGGTATTTTTTAGTTAGTTCTTTAGCAAAAAAGACACGACGATCAGGTACTTCAGACGCAAGTTCTTTAATAAGTTTGTCTAAACGATGAGGCGCCTCATAAACAATAGTTGTAAAACCATTATGCAAGGCACCTTGTAAGGCTTGCGCTCTGTCTTTTCCCTTATGGGGTAAAAAGCCAAAAAATAGCATCTGAGTATTTACAAAACCACTGGCTACAAAGGCCGTTAAAAGAGCATTTGCCCCGGGTAAGATATCATATTCAACTCCATTATCTTGGCAATATCGAACAAGAAGTTGACCGGGGTCAGAAATACCCGGCATCCCCGCATCTGATACATAAACAACATTTACATCAAAAAAGTCTTTCGAAGTTTTTTCAATAAAGGCTTTTTCATTATGAGAGTGAAGGGAAATAAATTCTTGTTCTTTACGCTCTAAATTATAGCGCTCAGATAAAATATGTAGAAGTTTTTTAGTGACTCTCGTATCTTCACATAATAAAATATCAGCATGAGAAAGCATATCCATAGCTCGTAATGAGATATCAGCAATATTTCCAATAGGGGTGGGGACTAATGTTAACAAGTTAAGACCTTGTTTAAAGTGGGTCTTGACATCTTAAAAGATGCCAAGGAAAGAACATACTTAATAAAGTAAGTCTTAGCTTTTTGCGTAACGCTTGTTGAATTTCTCAATTCTACCAGCAGTATCTACCATACGCTCAGAACCTGTGAAGAATGGGTGACATTCATTACAAATTTCAACACGAATTTCTTTTTTAATACTTTTTGTTTCAAATGCGTTACCACATGCACATGATACATTACAGTTATGTAGTWCTGGGTGAAGATCTTTTTTCATCTAAGTTTCCTTGTGTGTCACGCTATGTACGTAATCACGGTATATTTTTTTTAAAATCCGTACGGGTGCGGATTTATAATACGCGAATTATAGCAAAGTTTATCTTATATTTCAATATGACTATTGTTTTTTAAGTCTTGTCTTTCTTTTTTAGTACTTTTTTACGTATAAGTGAATAAATATCGCGTGCTATAAGTAATAAACAAAGTGTCCAAATCACACTCAAGGCAATATTGTTTTCTAAACCCTTATACACTAAGATAGGAAGTCCAAGAAATAAGGGCCATTTTACGAAATAAGCAATTAATAGCCCTACTCCATATAATTCTTTTATATCAAGACCTTAGAAGAAATTGCCATAGCCGCTGATTCTGATCTAAGTATCATTGGTGTGTCTAAACGAAAACGTTTTAACTTTTCTACCTGCCTTCGTTCATCTTCAGAAAATCCACCTTCACAACCTATAAGTACTGTATTTACTTCATCTTCACAAGCTAAGACCTCATCACAAAAATCAAGTACTATAGTTTCAGGATTTTCTTTTAAAAAAGAATCAAGTGTTTTAAAGATTTCAAAAATCATTTGTTTACTTCTCCCACATTGTTGAGACGAGGTTTCTAATATTCTTTCATATCTAGCAATGTCAATTTTGAAGTTTTTTTGTGACCTTGCACAATAAATAAAAGATATCTTACTAACACCTATCTCATTTAAACTAGGAAGTACTTTTTCTACTGATTTTGGGTCTATCACACACCAGGCAATATGTAAGTCTTTATCTGCTTTAATCTCTTTTTGCTCAGAACTTATCAGGGCTAAGGTCGCTGAGCGACCATCTAGGGTTTGTACCTTATATTGATACAAGGTTTCACTTTTTAGTTTACTTCTAAAATATAAAATATCATCTACGTTATGACGACGTACCTTAAAAAGATACTTATAATCTTCACCCTTAAGTTTTAAGCTTTCCTTTCCCGCATCAGTACTAAAAAGAAAGAGCACTTGCCATCCTTGAAAAAGCACCAACGGCAATAAGAATGGCCAATTCTATACTTTGATACTTATATCCTAGTTTTATATAATTCATTTTTGACATTAACTGAAACTTTGTTACCCTCGTTAAGGCCTTGTTTCTTTTTATTTCTAAGGTAGCAATGGCAAATATAGAAAGTATCATAATTAAATTTGCAGGTGTTAGGCTTAGGTGTTTAACCGCCATCATAATAGTTCCTGTCAGCACTACTGCTGAGGCAAAAGAGATATGAAATATCATCAAAATCTGTATGCGTTTAGTAAAGGCCTTAAAATCGGCGCTAAATTTATGCACCAAGATCATTATTACCAAGACAAAAATTAAGGCTATCACACTATAAATGTGAAGACTTTGACTCATTTCATACATTTCATTCATTCTTAACCCCTTGAAAGTTAAATTTTACCCTAGTTTTCTTATAATATCCCTAATATCAAAGGGGTAGAAAAATGGCAATACTAATAGAAGACGCACTCAAGCAAATTGATGAATGGGTAGAACCCCTTCACTCAGAGATTGTTTCACTTGAAGCATCCCTTGGACGTATACTTTATAATGATATTGTTGCCGTTTATAATCTACCTGCCTTTAACAATTCAGCCATGGATGGTTACGCAATTAAACATAATGATGAGGGCAAAGAAGTTATTGTAGGCGAAACAATTTTCGCGGGAGACAACTCAGATGCTATCGTTGAAAAAGGCTGTACCCTTAAAATCATGACAGGTGCTCGTATCCCTTTAGGTGCGCAGGCTGTCGTTCCCATTGAAGATATTGAGCAGGTATCTGATAATGTTATCTTACTTCCTTCATCCATTAGAGCAGAACAGCATATTCGTTACGCAGGGGAGGACATAAAAGCAGGTGACTTACTTTTAAAAGCGGGACATAAGCTTTATGCTCATCATATTACTATGTTAGCCTCTCAAGGAATTTCTCATGTATATGTAACAAAGCGCCCTCGTGTTGCAGTTTTTGCCTCAGGCAAAGAGTTGAAAATGCATTTTGAAACCGTACAAGACCATCAGATACATAATACCAACACCCCCACCTTTTTAGCAAGAGCACAGGAGTTAGGATGTGAGGTTGTTTTTATCGGAACCGCAGAAGACACACTTACAGATATCAAAGCACATATATCTTCAGCTCTAGAAGGTACAGACCTTATTATTACTTCGGGTGGGGTAAGTGTAGGAGATGCAGACTTTACCAAAGAGGCCTTTGAGTCTTTTGAGTATGAAAAGTACTTTTCTAAGATAGATATCAAACCCGGTAAGCCAACAACCTTTGGGCGTATTGGAAGAACCTATGTTCTAAACCTCCCTGGAAATCCTCTTGCCGCTGCTGTAAACTTTGAGATATTTGCCCAAAGTATCATCTTAAAACTTCATAATGCAAGACTTCCTTATATAGGGTCTTTTAAGGCGAAGATGAAAGAAGACTTCTCTCAAAGAGTGGGTAAATATACGGTAGTCCCGGGATATTATGATGGGGAATTTTTCAGTCCTGTGGAAAAACGTAGCCCTGGTATGGTTTCGCCACTTGCTCAGTCAAATGCCTTTATGATTACAGATGATAAGGTAGAAAGTATCAAAGAAGGTGAGACAATCTTACTTATCCCTACAAGATGGCAGATGTGTACTAAAGAAAAGTCAGAGATAATAACTAAGAGTAAAAAACCATCCACAGATTAAGCCGATTAAACAGATTAGAAATCAATTTAATCCCTTTAATCTGTGGACAAAATTTTAAACAGTATCAGGATTTATAAACACTTCCCCTGCAAGTACTTTATTCCATAAGTCACTATCTGACCAATCTTCTTTTACTGCCTGTGAAAACAGTATCTTTGATGGGTCTATTAAACCCATATTTTCATTATATGCATCGGCTCTAAAACCTTGGGCGTAGCCTGTTTTTGTTTCATGCACGATGATAGAGTGTAAGCTTACTTCTTTTTCTCCATTTACCATTTGAATACAAGAAAGCATCTTGTCTACCATTACGAAAAGAATTCTTGAAAACTGTTCTGCAGATGGTGATACAGGAAGTTGCACCCATCTGTCTGAATGTTTTTTCATATCTTCAATATAGTCTTTATCATCTGAGTCCCAAAGGGCGATAGCATGATCAAAAGACTCAATTAAGTCTTTAATAGAGCGCTTCATCAAACCAAAATCAAAAATCATTTGTCCGTGGTCTAAAAAGTTTGATTCAAAAAGTACCTCAATCTCATAAGAATGTCCATGTATTGAAGAACGGCATTTTTGTGTTGAACAACCACGGACTATGTGGGCATTTTCAAATTTAAAAAGTTTTCGAATCAACATTATATTCCCTTAGGATTCTGTCTGAAACATCGCTTTGCGACCGCCTCGGCTTGTTTTCGAATTAACATCTATACACCCTTATTCATATCCCAAAGTCTTATGTGAAGTCTATCACTATACACATACCCTTTGGTCTTACAATAATCAATTACTGCTTCACTATGATACTCTAACTCTTCTTTGCTTCCGCCCTTAGGCATGCAACACACTGAGATAGACGGCGCATATTTAATAATCTCGTTTATCTCTTCATCCACATCTCTTTGAATAGACTCTTTATCGACTGTGAACTTAAAGAAGGCATCTTTTGAATATGTGGCTATATTTTGTATCGCTTCAGGATTAATACGTTTTGACTTTGGCTCGCCACTGTTACTTAATTTTACAGAAAGTGCGAAAACACAGGATTGATAAGCACGAAACTTTTCAAAATCTACATTTATGGCCCCATTAGTTTCAAAGGTAACGCGGTGTCCTTTACCTTGAAGAAACTCTACAAAGGAAACAAAAAGTTCATCATTTGCATAGATAAGAGGTTCTCCCCCTGTCATAACGATATCTGCTTTTATGGGTAAAGTGTAAGAATTGTAAATTTTTATAAGTTCATCTAGGGATTCTAAACCTAACCAAGTAGAACCAAAGTGTTTTTTATCTACCGCATAAACCGTATCACAGCCTACTATTTGGACACCATTAGGTGAGGTTTCAGAACAACCAAAACCTTCACATTTCATATTACACCCACCAAAACGAAAAAATAGAGATGGTGTACCTAGATACTTTCCTTCACCCTGAATAGAGTAAAAGTGTTCCACAAGATAAATCAATGCTTTCCTTTTTTAAGAGCGAATCACCAGCATGATTACGCAGATTTCACGGATAAAGAGCAACAAAATTTTATATTCTCTTTTAATCAACGTAATCCGTGTAATCACGCTGGCATAAGTTATCAGCCGCCAGTTTCGTAAAAAGCGCGGGTAGATGCTTCACCATCAGCTTCTGACCAACGGTTTTTTTCAGGTTTAGTTCGTATTACTTCTTTTAAAACAAGGGCTGCTTCTTGGATATCTCCGCGTTTTACTGCGTCATGAATGCTCATAGCCTCATCAAAATACAAACAAGGGATTAAATTTCCCTCAGCTGTTAAGCGTATACGGTTACATTTGGCACAAAAGTCATCTTTATATGGCTCAATAATTCCAAAACGGTAACCATCTTCACATCTATAATAATGTGAAGGAGAGGTAGCATCAAAGCCTTCATCTTCATACTTATACTTTTCACCAATAAGTGCTAAAAGTTGTTCACTTTTCATACCCTTGATATCTACTTCTGCATGAATATTTTCCATGTACTCAATGTAACGTACGGTTATGTCACGTTCTTTACAGTACTCCATCACATCAAGGATTTCATTTTCATTCATCCCTATCATTGGAACCATGTTTACCTTAACTTTTAAACCGACCTTTAAGGCCTCATCAAGACCTTGAAGTACTTTTTTAAGTACATCTTTTTTAGCAATCTTTTCAGCCACATCAGGAATAAGGCTATCTACAGAGATATTAATACGTTTTAAACCTGCATCTTTTAGTTTTTGAGCTGAACCCTTAAGTAAATAAGCATTCGTTGTCATGGCTAAATCAATCTCAGGACAGTAATCATAAATCATTTTAATGAACTTATCTAAGTCGGCACGAAGTAAGGGTTCTCCCCCTGTGATACGGATTTTTTTAATCCCCTCATCAATGGCCACTTTCATAAATAAAAATAGCTCTTCAAAATTGAGCAAGTTTTCTTTTGGAACCCATGAAAAAGGCTTCTCCGGCATACAATACTGACATCTAAAATTACATCTTTCTGTAACAGAAACGCGTAGGTAATCTACTGTTCTTCCATAACTATCAACTAACATATTATTTCCTATCTTAGACATTTTAAAAGTCTATTTTATACTTTTTTATAAAACTTTCTCTTGAGAAAGGTCAATAAAAGAGTAATTTAGTCTTATTATATCTATTATTTGTTTTGATTTATATTAGTAGTTTTAAAAAGGATATTCTCTTAGAAAAAACTAAGCAAAAAAGATATGTGATTATTTTTTAATCAAAAATTGTATATTAATTATTCATATTAGGACTATAATCTTACAGTATATTTAAATATGCTTGATAAAGGAGTTTAGAATGTTTATTAACAAAAGGAGAAAAACATGTCGTATTTAGTTCCTACAGAGTTTGTTACCAAAATGGTCGATTCGGGTGAGTCCAAGGTATATATGTCCACTAAGGACACATTAATTCGTGCTTTTATGGCGGGAGCAATTTTAGCACTGGCAGCGGTATTTGCAATTACTGTAGCAATGAAATCTGGTTCATTTATATTAGCTTCAGCACTATTCCCTGTTGGATTTATTATGTTGTACTTAATGAAATTTGACCTATTAACGGGTGTTTTTATGTTGGTTCCATTAGCTTGGATTGACAAAAGGCCGGGGGTTACAGTTCCTCAGATTTTACGTAACTGGGGTCTTGTTGCATTAGGAAACTTAGGGGGTGCCTTAACTGTTGCTTTTATGATGGCTTTTATTTTCACCTATGGCACATTTGACCCTAATATTGCTGGGTTTGGTGGCAAAATTGCTACTAAGGTAGCAGGTATTGGTGAAGCACGTACATTAGGTTACCAAGCCCACGGTATTTTAGGATGGATAACAGTATTTTTTCGTGGTATGCTTTGTAACTGGATGGTTGCTATGGGTGTTGTTGGGGCAATGGTTTCAACAACAGTAAGTGGTAAAGCAATTGCAATGTGGATGCCGATTATGCTGTTCTTCTTTATGGGGTTTGAGCACTCAATTGTAAATATGTTTTTATTCCCGTTTTCTTTAATTATGGGTGGTGATTTCACTATAACTGATTACCTTTTATGGAATGAGCTTCCAGTTGCTTTAGGTAACTTAGCAGGTGGATTACTATTTACTGGTTTAACACTTTATTTTACACACGTAAAAGAAAGTCCAAAAAGAATTTTAGACTAAAGGTATAAAGCGTATAGGCTTAATACCTATATGCTTTTACTACCAAGAACCTTCTTCAAATACTTTATTAAAAATATTTAAAGAGATTTCACATACTAAAAAACTAAGGAAAATTATGAAAAAAATTGAAATGACTGAAGAGATATTGGCTGCAAAAAAGATGAGTGGTTTAACTTGGGAAGAGATTGCAGAAAAAACATCTCTTGGATCTGTTTTCATCACCTCAGCATGTTTAGGAATGAACAGCCTTAAAAAAGAACCTGCAGATAAACTTTGTGAAGTTCTTAACTTACCTAAAGAGGTTTCCCTTTCTTTGCAAGAGTATCCAAAGAAAACATGGGACAAAATCATCCCAACAGACCCTCTTATTTATAGATTTTATGAGGCCATTGGGGTATATGGTGAAAGTATAAAAGAAATTATAGGTGAAAAGTTTGGTGATGGTATTATGAGTGCTATAGATTTTTCGATGCACATTGATAAGGAAGAAAACCCAGCGGGAGATAGAGTTCTTATCACCATGAATGGAAAGTTTTTACCTTATAAATCATGGTAATTTAAATATTAAGTACTGGAACAAGGATGCCCCTATGCCAAACCAATTAAAAGTATCCATTTCACAATATTCGAACAAGGGTCGCAAAGAAATAAACCAAGACTTCCATGACCTTCGTATTCCTAAAGAACCGCAATTAAGTAACAAAGGTATTGCTATTGCTATGGCAGATGGTATCAGTAGTAGTGATGTCAGCCAAATTGCCAGTAAGGTCTGTGTAACCTCATTTTTAATGGATTACTTTTCTACACCAGAGACTTGGTCTGCTAAAAAGTCAGCCGAGCGTGTTTTAGCCTCGATAAATTCTTGGTTATATTCTCAAAGTAAGCAAGGCCAATATCATTATGATAAAGACAGAGGCTATGTATGTACCTTTTCTGGCATGATTATTCGTTCACATACCGCGCATCTATTTTTTGCAGGCGATACCAGAATTTATCGAATGAGAGATACTAAACTACAACAATTAAGTAAAGACCATAGACTCTGGGTATCTAATGATAAAAGTTATCTTTCTCGTGCCTTGGGTATGGATTCACACGTTACTGTGGATTACGAAAGGGTGCAGGTTCAAGTAAATGATATCTTTATCTTAATGACAGATGGTGTTTATGAATGTGTCAGTTCAGATTTTATTGTACACACCCTGCAAAATAATGAAAAAAACTTTGGGTCTGTTGCAAAAACAATTTCTGATAAGGCTTATAAACAAGGGAGTACAGATAATCTTACTACTCAAGTCATTCGTATTAATGCCCTTTGTGATAAAGATATTAATGAAACACATAATGTCCTAAGAAACAAACCTTTTCCCCCCATACTTGAGGCACGTTCATCTTTTGATGGGTATAGCATTATTCGTATTTTAAGTTCTAGCAGTCGAAGTCATGTTTACCTTGCTCAAGATGATAAAACAAAGGCCTTAGTTGTTATTAAAATACCTTCTATTGATTTAAGAGAAGACAAGGCCTATTTGGAACGTTTTATGATGGAAGAATGGATTGCTATTCGTATCAATAGTCCTTATGTTGCTAAATCATATCTTCACACACGTCAACGAAATTTTCTTTATACCACTACTGAATATATTCAAGGTCAAACCCTTAGGCAATGGATGACTGACAATCCAAAACCAAGCTTGGAAAGTGTACGAGATATAGCAGAACAAATTGCACGTGGCTTACTTGCCTTTCATCGTCAAGAGATGATACACCAAGATCTCAGACCTGAGAATATACTCATTGATACCACAGGCACCATTAAAATCATCGACTTTGGTTCCACACGGGTCGAAGGTATTATGGATATAAATACCACTATCCAAGAAGACAAGCTTTTAGGTACAGCCTTATATTCAGCGCCAGAATACTTTTTAGGAAACATAGGAACCACACAATCAGACCTCTTTTCTTTAGGAGTAATTATTTATCAAATGCTCTCATCACAGCTTCCCTATGGTGTTGAAGTTGCGCGATGTAACAGTAAGGCATCACAAAATAAATTAAAATACAAAAGTTTAGATTCAGATGAAAACACTTACCCTTTATGGATAGATGAAACCTTAAAAAAAGCATTAGAGGTAGATCCACGCCATCGTTATAGTGAACTTTCTAAGTTTATCTATGACTTACGCCATCCAAATGAAAGCTTTGTAAACAAACACAGGGCACCCTTTGTAGAACGGAACCCAGTTATAGTATGGAAGGCAATCTCATTTGTACTTTTTATCTTACTAATTGTCGCTAGTTCAAACTAGCTGCAACTGCCATATATACACGAAGTACATCTGAAATAGCGCGTGTGCCTTGGTTGAAATATTCATTTGTGTTTAAAGAAATATCTTTTTTGGATATCACTTTTTCTAGAGTCAAACTAGCATATGCTTCTAAGCTTATTTCAATTTTAATCATATCATTTTTACTTAGTCCTTTATACTCTTTTCCAACCATGTGATATTGTAAAAGCATCTTATAACGTTGAACTTCATTGGCAAAGCCTTTCATTTGAAGTGTTTCATTTTCTTTGCAAAAACCTCTTGCAACTATACCTGAGCCCATACCTCGCATCTTTCCAATATTTTCAGTTAAAGAAAGTAAGACATTATTTAGTAAAATAAGTTGAGAGTACACCTTTTCATTTGTTTTAAATCTTTGCACTATTATGTTTTCATTAAGTTCCATCCACTTTTCAATTAAGTCTGAATACTGCGTAAAAACTTCAGCTGAATTTGTCTTAAAAGCTATTTGGTTTAAAGATTTTGAATTTTGTATTAAACTTGAGGATTTTTTATAAAAAATTTCTTCAAGTTCTAGTCTTTTAAATCCTTTATTTATATCTGCAAAGTTTTTTATCATCTCTTTTCTTTGCCCATAAACAAGCAGTTGGGCAACCACATTTCCGTTCATATAGTTATTCGTTAAACCTCGTGTTTTTTGCGTATTAATCACTACATCTTTAATTTTGTGAATTAAGTCTAAATGACGTTTGTCAATTGATTTTTCACTGTCAAAAAAAGAATACGACCAAGAGGAAGAAACCAATACTATAAATACTAAATAAGCTTTTAACATTTAAGCCTCTTTCTTTGAAGATTGCATCGGCATAAAACGACTAAACACAAAAAGTAAAATCGAGATAGACACAATTAACATAGCCGCATAAGGTAAGTCATGATAATCATTAATAGAGATTTTAAACACAATTAAAAGAGCCTCAATAAGTAGGGCTATCACAATAGAAGACATAAAGGTCACTAAACTTTTTGGATTAAAAGATTCTGAAATATTTAATGTACGAGGTAATACTTCTTGCTCAAATATTGTTTTTCCCAAATCAAAAACAGCTAAACCCAAGGTGAGTGCAATAACAGGTTTAAATACCACTTCTAAATTCATATCTTCTTGGGAAGAAAGATAAAGAGCAAAAGATCCAAAACCATAAAAAGCGATAAATATTCCAAGTATTAATAAACCTCCACCTATACAAGCATATGAAATCCTTGTGAACTCTTTAAAAAGTGTTTTGGACTCAATAAGATAAAACCGTTCTAATAAAACCCGAAGTCTAAAGTCTAAAAATATATAGCCACTTTCATATTTATGAACAACCGTTATACACAAACTTCCCGTAGTACTTGAAATATAAGGTTCACTTACATAATATGAATCTTTTATATCATTTATATTAATCAGATAATCTCTATTTTTTCCAATATGCTCTAAGTCTTCAATATTCTTGCCAAAGTTAGCAGAAGCTTGAACTAAATCATCATTACATTCATACATAAGCTCAAGACTTGAAAAAGTTTTATGTAGCTCTTCATAGGATTCCTCAGACACTTTTTGAATATGAAGCCTTTTGAGTGTCGAGATAAGAAACTTCTCTATCAAGTGAGTATTGTCATTATAAATTTTAACTAGATCTTGCATTTTATTCCTTTTGCATTTTTTCAAAGACACCCGCATGTACCTGAAAAAAGACAAATATTAGTCACCACTATCTACACTGCTTCAAGGTGTAGATAGTGTATGTTACCCGAAGATTTATAGTTGCCGCTTTGCGGACAGGAGAACTATTGCAGGAAGATATGTGGGTAACATGGGACTTACCTACATCCTGTAGCGCCCGGTATCTTCCTTATCTTTTACTCATCATCTTTGGCAAACTTTTCATATAAGAAGCTTAATATTGCTTCTCTACAACGGATATATTCAGGGTCATGTTGTAAAGATACCCTATCTCTTGGGCGCTGCAAGTTTACTTCTAAAATCTCTCCTATGGTCGCTTCAGGTCCATTTGTCATCATAATGACTCTATCACTTAGCAAAACGGCTTCATCTATATCATGAGTAATAAGAATAACAGTGTTTTTCACACTTCCTTGAATACGCATAAGGTGTTCTTGTAAATTGGCCCTCGTTAAGGAGTCCAAAGCCCCAAAGGGTTCATCCATTAAAAGTACTTTTGGCTTGATTGAAAGTGCTCTTGCAATTCCAACACGCTGTTTCATTCCTCCACTTATTTCAGAAGGGTACTTGTCTTTTGCTGCATCTAAATTAACCATAGAAACAAACTTCTCTACACGCTCTCTTAACTCTTTTGAACTTAACTCAGGCATAACCTTTTTAACCGCCATTTCAATATTGTCATATACCGATAACCATGGTAAAAGCGAATGATTTTGAAAAACCACTGCTCTATCGGGACCCGGGCCGCTTATGACTTCTTCTTCAAGAGAAATCTTCCCCCCTGTTGCCATGTCAAGCCCTGCTATCATGTTTAACAAGGTTGACTTTCCACATCCTGAGTGGCCAATTATAGAGATGATTTCATTTTCTTTTATCTCTAAATTTATGCCCGTTACCGCAACATACTCTTTTCCCTTACCCAGAGGAAAGGCTTTTCTTACATCTTTAAACTCTAAAAACTTACCCATCTTAAACCCCTCTTCTTTTTGTATAATCAAAATAATCTGCCGCGTAACTCATAATTAAATCAAGGATATATCCCACGATTCCAACGATAAAGATACCCACAACAATGTTAGGATAATTAAGATTGTTATACTCATCCCAAATCCAAAAACCAATTCCAATTCCACCCGTTAACATTTCAGCCGCTACAATAACTAACCACGCAATACCAAGACTTAAACGCATTCCCGTAAAAATATAAGGAACCGCTACGGGTAAAATAATTTGCATTACCTTTTCCAATGGAGTAAACCTAAGCACCTTGGCTACATTTAAATAATCTTCATTAACACTTTTAACCCCAAGGGCCGTATTAATAATAATAGGCCAAATAGAAGTCACAAAAATGGTTGCAATGGCGGTTGCATTAATGTCTTGAAAAACAAGCAATAACAAGGGCAACCAAGCTAAAGGCGACACAGGTTTTAAAATCTGGATATAAGGATTTAGCGCAAGGCTAAAACTTTTACTCATACCTATAATTAACCCTATGGGAATACCAAAGGCAATCGCTAATGCAAAGCCACCAAACACTCTTTCAAGTGAGTTTAACACCTGCCAAAACACACCCTTGTCATCTTCATTTTCAATATAAAAAGGATCACTTAATGACCCAACAACTTCATCCCCATCAACATTAATACCTCCAAAAGCAGCGACATAGGTATCATTAGGACTTGGAAAGTCCTCCACACTACTTGATAACCATGTCCAAGCAGGGATAAACACTATCAATACCAAAAATGGTAATACTATCTTACGAATCTTCTCAAAATTCATCTATTCTCCTTAATTCTTGCATTCTCCATACAAATAAAAAGACACCACTATGTTTTTTTATTTGTACGTCAGCCGAAGCTGACAACTCTTATTTCTTTTTCGTTACATATTTTGGATCAGCACACCCTGCTTCACCATAAGGACACACATAAGAAGGTTGCGCGGTTGTAACCTTCCATTTGTTTACTGCGGCAAGGTCTTCTCTACTAACCTTTGGATTGGTCACTTTGAAATCAAAGATATAATCTACTGCCTTGTTTGGATCCCACACTTTTTTATCCATAAACATATTGAACTCATCTACCCCATCTTTTTTCCATGCGCTTGGAGGAAGGCTGTATCCCACTTCTTTAGCTGCAATTTCAAATAAATCTGGTCTGTAAGTTTTTTCAATCACTTCTTTCATATTTACAGGCTTATCCAGTTGACCCCATCTATACATTTGCGTGATAAACCACATACCATGGCTGTAAAATGGATATGCAGCGTAATAGTTTGCAAACACATTAAACTGAGGGTTTGGTTCAGACTCTTGACCTTTTAAGTACTGAAACGTTCCTGTCATTGATTTTTCTAAAACAGAAACAGGTGCTTTTACATAATTTGGCTTAGACAGTATCTTCGCCGCTTCTCTACGGTTATCCCATGAAGCATCAAGCCACATTTGTGCTTCTAAAACAGCCTTCATAACCGCCTTAGTTGTTTCAGGATTTTTCTTTATAAAGTCTGCTCTTGCTTGTAAAACCTTTTCAGGGTTGTTGTTCCAAATATCATAATTAGTTACAAGGGTTGATCCTTTTTTCTTTAAAACAACCCGTTCGTTCCAAGGCTCTCCAACACAATATCCTTCGATATTTCCAGCAATTAAGTTTGCAGGCATTGTTGGTGGTGGGAAAGGCTTGATTGTCGCGTCTCTATCAGGCTCAATTCCTGAGGTTGCCATCCAGTAGCGAAGCTCATAATTATGAGTAGATACAGGGTGAACCATACCAAAACTTAAGGGTCTATACTTATCACCTTCAGCCTCATGTTTAGCATCTATATATTTTTTCAAAGACTCAGAACCTAAAGGTCTTTGAGTCTTATCCATCCCATATTTTTCCATATTTTTAATGATTTTATTTCCAAAGGTAATCCCGTTTCCATTAAAATCTAAACTCATTAAGGCTTGTAGGTTCGCCTTTCCATTAATCCCTAATGTCGCAGCAATAGGCATCCCAGCTAAAGCGTGAGAAAAGTCATACTGACCATTAATCACCTTTTGTTGAATCCCTGGCCAACCGCCCCCTTCTTTAACCACATGAACATCTAAGCCATACTTCTTAAAAAAACCTTTTTCTTTAGCAATAACTAAAGGCGCACAGTCTGTTAAGGCAATAAAACCAATGGTCAATTCTTTTTTCTCTAAGTCTGCCATCAAAGCACTTGTGATAATAGATAAACCTAAACCAATTTTTAATACTTGTTTTGCAATTGGAAACTTAATCATTTACTCTCCTTATTTATATAGTCTTATTATACAAGCAGAATTATATTTTTTAACCATTTTATGATTAAATAATAACCATTAAATGATTAAAATATATACTTTACAATAAAGCACATAAAAAACTATTGATAAATACTAATATGAGGATTTTTAATCGTTAAAGGAAGTTTAGTAAATAAGGGGGGATTTAGAAGCCGTAAGAGGCTTCTAAGATTGTAAGATATTGTATATTAGTTAGAGAATTTGTAGTCTAGCATTGCCCAAAATTTTTGTGTATCAACACCGAAGTCATCTGCTGAATAATCAGCATACTTTAGCATGCCCGTTAGACCATTAACCCCAGGAATTGCTCTTTTGTATAAAAGATCCAGTTCCGTACCATAATCAATACTTTCAACATCAGATGTAAAGTCATGATAAATAGCTTTTACAAGACCTAAATCTTTACTCTTGTAACCAACCATGATATCCATATCTACAAGACCTTCAGTTGGCGTTGCTAAAAACAAGTCTGCCCAACCATTATGTCCATGATTTGTCCCTAAAGGCGTAGAAAATGTATCATTTGACGTAGAACCTGCTGATGTTCCACTTTGAACTTCATATCCTACCTCAGCAAGAATACCTGACATATTAACACCTAGTTCTACATTCATATAATCAGCATCATTGTCTGTATTAGTCCCACTTGTTTCAAATGAAGCATCACCTAACATTGCATATTCAGCACGATAATTTAGTGTTAATCCATCAGATATTTTCGGACTACCTGTTAAGGCTAAGCCATATGTATCACCAAAATCTTCTACTAAATATCCGTAACCTGTCACACTTAGTGCATCCATTACCTTATATTTTGCATTTAACAATACTGTTTCTGTTGAAGCACTATTTGTTTTAGGACCACCATCTGCAAAAATTGTATTCACTTGAGTAACATATGCAGCCATAAAATTTAAATTTTCTATTGAGTTATCGACAATAGCCACTGCGTCAAATGTTTGAGGCATTTGTCTCCAACCTACCGCACCAATAAATCTTTGATTATCAAGGTTTACCATTTGGCGACCAGCTCTTAAAAGTGTCTTTTTATATTTTAAATCTAAATAAGACTGAGTAAGACGTGTTTGCTCAGGATCTGCAACAATAGAGTTTGCCTGACCTTTTCCATCTAATCCATTATAATTATTATTTAAAGAATGAACATCTGTCATTTCAACATAAGTTGATAGCCAGTCAGTCCCAAATAAGTCTGCATTTACACCAAGCATTAAACGATTAGTTAAGGCATTTGCATTTGGTTTTGGATTACTTTCATCTACCATCTCATAACGCGGACGGATTTCACCCTTTACTTTAATATTATCGAAAATAGAGATCCCATCTTCTGCTGCTTGAGCATTTAGAGTCCCTACACTCACCATAATAGCTGTTGCTAAAGACATTTTGATTATATTTTTCATTTCTTCTCCTAGTTTAAATATCAGTGTTAGTATAACCACTATATGTATATTTATTAATCATATAGTGATTAAATATTAACCATAGATAGTTTTTAAATAAAGGACCAAGTAACTTCATGGCACCTCTATCAGCTCTTACTAAAGAACTCATAGAGAGGCCTACAAAGGCTACTCTTTGATTAAGCTTTCTCCTAGTTTTTCTTCTATTTCTGATTTTTGTGAAGCCATTTCTTGACGGATTAAGTCCATAACATGAGGAGGTACATTGTCATCTTTGTACCAATTCACGCTGTCTATATTTCCACCATAATCAGAGCCAAGGTCTTCCACCTTTTCCGAATACTCTTTCATGTCATAACAAAGTTCTACTCTATTATCAACCATGTCTTTTAGCTCAATAAACCAGGTATCTTTATCTTTCATTTTAATCGTTGATGTAAAAATAACACTCATTATAATCCCCTGTTTTTATCATCCGCAAAGGCATCCAAGTCTTTTTTTCTAAGGTCACCGTTATACACGATATCACCTGCGGCTATATTGTCGTCATTTAACATCTTTGGAACCACATCTGCATTATTTAAAATTTCCATATTAGCATCTAACTCATCTTCACTATATGCCATCTGCATATCCGCTGCAATCACATGAGGAATAGCTTCAATAACATGTAGCTTTTTAAGTTCTTCAGATACGCCTTCACCCTCAATAGTAATAATAATACGACCCTTTTCATCATGCATATGATAATCACAGGCTTCACAGTCCTTAAGACTTTGAACAACCTCTTCTAAAAACTTTGGTACTGTTTGAACAACTATGCTTGAAATATTCATTTGAACTCCCTATATATTATTTTACTCATACTAAGGTGAGATTAACTCACTTTGGTTTGAGGTATTTTTATCTAGTTTCATTATACTTTTTTTCACAAAAAAATCACTTGACCTGAAACAAGTTTATCACTTTATCGTCACTTGCAACTAAAAACCTTTCTTCATCTAAAAACAAAATCTTACTTAAGGTCATTTTATTACCTGTAAAATCACCTAAGGTTTCTTTTGTTTTTGTGTTAAACACCCTTACATTATTGTCTTCATCACTTGCGTAAGCGACCTTATTTCCACTAGGAGACAGGCCTACACTGTAAATCAAAAAAGGTGCTTTTTTATAATACGCTGAAAAGTTTTCTTTACTCGTACCTCGTTCAGGCTGATGAATATCATATACAACCACTCGTCTATCTTGTCCCGCCGTAGCTATAATGCCATTTTTATAATCCACTTGAAAAACATTATCAAGGTTTTGATCACTTAGAGTATCTATTAAGCTACCCTTGTTTGTACTTAGTATCTTTAGGTCACCACTTTCATCAGCCACAACTATTTCATCTTTGTTTTCATTTAATACAAAATCAGAGAATTTAGAATGAGAAACCTGCACAGTCCAATTAATCTTTCTTTTAGAAATGTCATACGAAATAATCTCGTTCCCTAGTAAGCCAAGAATTAAAGTGTTTTCATTCAAAAATCGCAACTTAGAAGTATATAATTCATCTTTATTTGAGATTAACAGGTCTAATTTGCCTCTTTGATATATATGAATACGTCTAAAGCCCTTATTTGCCTGAGATAAAATAGCAATCTTATCCCCTTGCACATCCACAGAATATACCTTCGAATCTATAATATCTCCCATAAAGTCCTTAATACGAGGTACCAAAATACTTTCTAATTTTTTGGCAGTTTTTAAGTCAAAGATATCCACAGAACTTGCATTCGTAGCAACATATAATTTTCCTTTATTAATAGTCATATCAGTTACAGAGCCACTTGCCTTATATTGTAAAGCAGGCTGGTTTAGACTTGAAGAAAAAAGAGAACTTAAAAAAATCAAAATGAGGATGATACTTTTCATGAAGGGCCTTCAACTTCTATGGCAAAGGCAGGACAGCGAGAGATGCAAAAACCACAGGCTGTACATTTAGACTCATCTATAATAGGTTTGAAAAGACCTTGAAAAATAATAGCATTATCTAAACAAGGGTCCTTACATGACATACACATCACATCATTCCAGGCTAAACATGAGCTTACCGAGATATTAATCTTGGCCTGAACATCAGACTTAGCTTCTAAAGTAAGCACACCAAAGTCACAAGCACTAACGCAGTCATCACAAAAGGTACAACCACTTTTATCAAAGTTTAAATAAGGGGTTTTATCTTCGGCTATTTTAATAATTTCTACTTCACAAACAGTGGCGCATAAACCTTCGCACTTGCTACACTCATTGTGAAAAAGAGATTCATCATTATTATATGGGGGTCTTAGTATAAGTTCAGACTCGGTCTCAGAGTTTCCTCTAAAACCATGAGTCAAAGAACCAAAGAGTTCTCGTCTATCCATCTTTAGTGACTTCCTCCATCAAGGTGTCCCGCAGCTGAATCTGAATTATCCATATCATCTGAAGTTATTCTTGAATCTTTACCAACTGTATCAAGGTCATCTAAAACAACCTCATCCCAGCTTGACTTATATTCGCCACCTTTTTTCGTGAAATTTGCTTCAAACAAGTTTTCAACCGAAAGATTCCCTTGAGATTGAGGCGCGTGACATTGAGAACAGTTATAACGTGCTTGAGAAAGGTGAGTCAAACGCTTAACACTTGTTTCATTTTTCATGTTGTCAATTCTCTTTTTGAACTTTACACCATCACAAATGTGTCTTGGTCTCATATCTAAGAAATGAGAAGGAGGAATTGGCGTTGCTCCCATTGCTGGTGCAATATCTGGTGCATGACAACTTACACACATGTTATTTTCTCTTGTAATTGGCAAAAAGTCAGATACATCATGAGGAATCATTGGTGGTGCATCTTGGTAGGCTCTTTTAATCTTTGTACTTGAGCCTGCTTGCGCCATTCTGTATTCTGTTTTTGCAGCCGTGGTATCATCTTCTTGATAAATATCTGTCTTTCTAAGACCCAAAGATTCTTCAGAAACAGAGGCCACTGCCTTCTCCTCAGATTGAACTGTTTCAGGTTTAGCGTCGCCACCACATCCTGTCATAAGTAATGTTGCCGTTAACAACCCTAGCGTCATTTTGCTTATCATTTTCATAGTAACTCCTAGTTTTTATTAATATAACTTCTAATGCTGAAGCCCAGTGCGTCATCTTCACACACTTCTATACAGCGCGCACAATTTGTACACGCACCCATTTTCACTGTCTCAGAAAATTTTGTTACCATAAACAAAACTTCTTTTTCAGGACAAACTTCTTTACAAAGCATACACTCTGTACAGTTGTCCACATTATGTCTTACTCTTAAAAGAGAAAACTTCCCTATAAGTGAATAAAACCCACCTAAGGGGCAAACATAACCACACCATCCATTTTCATGAACCAAAAGGTCAAAGAAAAAGATTACCAAAACAGCTGCTAACCCAAATCCCATTCCAAAAATCAAACCTCTATGTAAGATAGAAATTGGACTCACTAATTCAAAGGCCGTTAATCCCATCAAAAATGAAAGAACTAAGGATAGACCTAATACCCAAAAACGGATATTTCTACTCATATACACACGCTTTTGAATATGAGATATACCCAGTTTACGTCTTAAAAGGTTTGCCGCGTCTGTTACTATGTTAATAGGACAGACCCATGAACAAAACATTCGTCCACCAATCACCCCATAAAAAATGGTAATGATAAGAGCCCCAATGAAAATATCCATAGTGATCATAGACCCTGCTACAAACATTTGCAATACTGCAAAAGGATCACTCAAAGGAACAGTGCCTAGAAGAAGCGAAGAAGAAAGGTTTCCTTCTAATATCTTCAGACCCCATACATGAGCGGCGATGTACAATGCCATAATACCTACTTGAGAAACTCTACGCGCTATTAAATATCTCATTCAAATAACCCCGAGTCATCATTTAGACTATCAAGCACTGACCTCTTAGAAATTTCAGTTTGAGTAATTCCACCATGTGCGTCTTTAACTCTAAGCTGATCTTTTTCGTCCCAGCCTTTAACATAATGGTTCCCTGCTCTTCCCATACCTACATTTAAAGGAAGAACAAAGATAGATGCTTTTTCTGTGATACATGCATGTTCACACATACCACATCCTGTACACTTATCTTGAACCACTACAGGTTTTAAAAAGGCGTGTTTTCCTGTACGTTCATTTTTTGCATATTCTAAAACGATGGCCACATCTAAAAGAGGACATGCTCTATAACAGGCATCACACTGTATCCCCCAAAAGGCGATACAAGCGTAAGGGTCAACCACCGCAACACCCATACGTGCTTTTGCTATTTCTAATATATCTCCTGTACTTACAGAAGCCTCATTTAAGGCCCCCGTAGGACAAACAGGTACACAAGGAATATCTTCACACATATAACACGGTATCTCTCTTGCATTAAAAAATGGAGTTCCAAGAGGTTTTTTATCTCCAGGAGCTGCCAGCATCAAGGTGTCAAAAGGACAGGCTGATACACACAAACCACATTTAATACAAGTTTTTAAAAAGTCTTCTTCTTCAAGAGCTCCCGGAGGACGCAATAAAAGTGATGCGTGAACCGATTCTTCTAGGACAGAACTCCAAATAAGAGCCCCTATACCAGCAAGACCAACAGCTCTTGCAGCTCCCAAAATAAACTTTCTACGATCACTCATATTGCTTTTGCTCATAATCTACTCTTTAGGCGCTGTAAATCTTAACAGCACATTTTTTATAATCAGTTTGCTTTGACATTGGACATGTCGCATCTAAACAAACCTTATTGATAAATACTTTTTCATCAAACCAAGGCACAAACACAAGTCCTCTTGCAGGTCGGTTACGTCCACGTGTTTCAACACGGGCTTTTACCTTACCACGGCGAGACTCAATCCAACATAGACCACCTTGCTTAAGACCCTTGTCTTTTGCGTCTTGAGGATGCATATAACAAAGTGCTTCTGGCACGGCTCTGTATAATTCAGGCACACGCATTGTCATTGTTCCTGAGTGCCAGTGTTCAAGTACACGTCCTGTACATAACCAGGTGTCGTACACTTTATCKGGAAGYTCTGGCGCATCCATATATGGTCTAGCAAAAATTTTCGCCTTGTTCTTTAAAGAAACTTTTGGAGAATCTGCATTCTTACCCTCAAGCGTACCTGTTTGAAGTGCTTTCGCAATGGTTCCATAAAAGGCAAAGGGATTTCCACTTTCAACTGTTTGTKTTGCAGCATACGGATCGTATTTTGAATTAAAACGCCATTGTGTTTCTTTTCCATCAACCACTGGCCACTTAAGTCCACGTACCTTATGATAAACATCAAATGGTGCTAAATCATGCCCATGACCACGACCAAAGGCTGCGTATTCTTCAAATAAGTATTTATGAACATGGAAACCATATCCCTTAAATACCTTACCATCTGAACCAATAACATTACGACTATCGCCATAACCTTCAGAGTTGTCATATCCTTTTTGAATAGGATCATTTTGATCAAGCTTATAAGAGCGTGCATCTTCGTTGTTGAAAAGAATATCAAACATCGTAGTGTCACCCTTATAACCCATATCTCTAGCTTCGGCTCTTACATCTTTAAGAGGTGTTTTACGTGGGCCTGAAGGTGCATATCCACCCCATAAATCATCTACTGTAAAGCGTTTTGCAAACTCCATCCACTGCCATGTATCTGACATTGAATCACCTACTGGAATAACTTGTTGTCTCCAAYGCTGAGTACGGCGTTCYGCATTTCCATAAGCACCCCAYTTTTCATATATCATTGCTGATGGTAAAATAAGGTCAGAAACCTTAGCTGAGATRCCMGGGTAACCATCAGAGGTAACAATRAAGTTATCCATCTGTCTAGCTGCCTTAATCCAATGGGTTGCAGARGCTGAATCTTGGTAAGGATTACAWACATTTACCCATGCAAACTTCACWARACCATCTTCRATRTCWCKGTGRATTTGCATAATATGTTGTTTACCAACACCATTTAGCGTTCCMGCAGGAATCTTCCATTTRTTTTCAGCAATTGCTCTGTGCTTAGGATTTTTAACCATCATATCTGCAGGCAGACGGTGGGTAAAGGTTCCTACTTCACGWGCWGTWCCACAAGCAGATGGTTGACCTGTTAGTGAAAATGCTCCTGAACCTGGACGCGCTTGCTTGTCTAATAAGAAGTGAACGTTATACGCCAAAGTATTGTCCCAAGTACCACGTGTATGTTGATTCATACCCATAGTCCAAAAAGATACTACCTTACGACCTTTTTCAATATAAAGATCTGCAAGTGCTTTTAACTTCTTCTTAAAGCCTCTCATATCTTCATCAGGATTACCCTTACATAACTTAGCTGTGTAGTTAAGTGTGTATGGTTCTAGTGAACGTTTGTATTCTTCAAAAGAGATTTCCCAGTGGCCTAATGTTCCACCCTGGTTAACCATAGTATCGCCCTCTTTGTAACCATAAGGTTCAAGTGCTTTACCCTCATCTTTTGCTAGTACTTTTTCCATCTCTTTAGAGATTGTTTCCATTTCTAGTTCAGTATATTTACCCTCTTTGATAGACTTATCATTTGAGTTTCTCATACCATAACCAAGATTTACAGGACCCGTTGCAAAGATAATATGCTTACGAATAAACTCCCACTCAATTGCCTCAGGATGATTAAAAACAATCTCTCTTGCAATATAGTTCCAAAGCGCAGTATCTGTGTTTGGTGTAAATAAAATCTCAAAATCTGCAAGATCTGAAGTACGGTGTGTGTAAGTTTGGATAGATATAACCTTTACACGATCTGGATCTGATAACTTTCTATCTGTTACACGAGACCAAAGAATTGGGTGCATTTCTGCCATGTTTGAACCCCAAGCCACTATGGTATCTGTAAGTTCAATATCATCATAACAACCCGATGGTTCATCAATACCAAAGGTCTGATAAAAACCAACAACGGC
>NVXJ01000040.1 GCA_002733885.1 Arcobacter sp.
TTGAGCCATCCCATCAGACCAAAAACAACGGAGATAGGAACAAGATTTGCGACCATAGCGACAAGACCCGTTTTAAGGGAAGAAAAAAGAAAGCTAAACATAGCAAGCAGAAGTGCCACCATGGCCCCAAGGGTCAAAATTTGGGACTCAAAAAGACTTTGAAGCATATTATTATATAAGACCATAACACCTGAAAGATGTACATTTTCAGGTGCAATCCCTACTTTTTCACTGAGGTCAAGACGTATTTTTTTAAGCAGATCATCGCGGCGTAAGCTAGGATCTGAATCAACAATTCGAGCATAAAATCGTGCCTGATTATTGTCGATACTCAGGTAAGGTTTAATAATAAGTTTAGCAAACTCTTCGGGAAGTTCAGTATACAGTAGCGCTAGTTCAAAATTATCAAGGTCTTTTCCCTCATTAAGGGTTCTTCCTACCTCAAGCATGGTACCAAAGGAGATGACTTTTCCTAGTTCGGGAATGCTTTTAAGATAATCATGTACGGCTTGAATACGCTCCATCTTATCTGAGGTAAACCAGTATTGATTGGCATGTTCTTCTTCTTCAAACTCTTCTTCGAATTCATCAAAAAACTCATCATCTTCTTCTTGTGTTGAAGCAACAAGAAGCTCTTGGGTTTGAGGAAAGTCAATGGTGATATCTAAAGGGGTAGTTCCTCCGAGCTGTCTGTCAATGACTTCCATTCCTTGGTAAATTTCTGTGGAGGATTTAAAGTAAGAAATAAAGCTATTTTCAACGCGTAACTTCGTAGTTCCGTATAGACTAAATAAAATCATAATAAAGGTGATTAGGTAAATAACTCCTGCCTTATGTCGGACTACATTAGCTAAGAAAGCAGTAAAAGAAAAAGTACTAGACTTCTTTGGTTTTTCAATACTTGGCTGCATTAAGATAAGGGCGGCAGGAAAAAGAGTATAAGAGATGAAAAAGGAGATAATTAGACCTGCACTCATCATCCATCCTAAATTAATCACAGGTAAGATACCTGAAAGAATGAGTGAAGAAAAGCCAGCAATGGTTGTAATAACAGCAAAAAATGTCGGTTTAGACATGGAAATAACGGCGTGCAAAACTAAGGAATTTTGCTTTTGAGAGGGGAACTTAGCAGCGAGTTCTCGGTACCTAACAATAAGATGAATGATAATTGAGGTGGTTAAAATTAGCTGTAAAGAGATGTAATTTGAAGAGATTACTGTGATTTCAAATCCAAACAGACCTAAAAATCCAATGGAGGCTGTTATGGAGGCAAATAGAGTGATTAAGGGCAGGAATACCCATCTTAATCGTCTAAATAGTATCCATAAGACAAGCATTAGAAGAAAGAGAACAATAACTCCGTAGGTTTTTAGGTCATTTTTGACAAAGGTAATAAGATCATCTGAAATCATATTGATTCCACCTAAGAACATCTCGGCTTCATCTTGGTGTTGYTTCATTATTGAGCGTATGTCTATAATGTTTTGATGYTGTGCTTCTCGGRTACTTTCACGATAATGTAAAAAATCAATTTCACTTTTTTTATAGGCTTGTAMYTCTTGCTTRGAAACATTATCTTCATGGGTACGGGTACGTAAGGCATTWCGKTTATCTAAAAGCGTATAGTATTTTTCATCATACTTAAGGTTAATAATAATKGAGCTYGTTTTAAAGTCGGTACTAACGATATTTTTAGTATATAAGGGATTATTYAATAGCTCTTTWYGAGCAAGGCTAAGATTTACATCACCGGCCTCAATAGTAGGRATGYTATCAATAAGTTCAGACACKGGACGAGGGGGACTTTGTARAAGAGGAACATTGAGTAAAGAGGTGATRGAASTTACTAAAGGAAGAGCAAGTAGTTCTTGGGAAAGTRYTTTTATATTTTTAAGGGTTTGYWSGCTTAGTAAGTCTTGRTGTGGACTATATGCGATRACTAAAAAATCAGGACTTCTGTAACGCTTGGAAACCARACGTGAGTAGGCAAGGTCTTTGTCATTTTCAAGWAGAAGTGTTTCTGGRGAAGCATCAACYTTAAGGCTAAAGGCRTGGTATCCTAGAAARCTTACCATTACAAAGAGTGCAAARAGAATAGAYCTTGGGTAAATAAAAATAATCTTTGTGTAAAAGTTTTTTAACATTTAGAKMTTAGCTTCTRYWTTGGTACGTTTAAGCGTYTCAAGGAGTTCTTCGAARCTATGWTCTTTGAGATAGCTAGAGTATTGGGCACGATAGCTTTGTAAAAARCTCACACCAACWATAGARATATCATAAATMARCCAGTTCTTTTTCTTTGTTTGATAAAACTTATAAACWAGCTTTTTGGTATCYGCCTTTGTGTGTAAGGCMGCGGTAACTTCGATACGCTTTTTCTTYACACGTGTRGACTCAGTGATTTCAACCTTTGTATCGGCAAAAACATCTAGCTTAYTAAGRTAAGATTTTTTAATACGCGAAATAAAAACCTCWGAAAATTCTGATTTTTGAGCCTTAGAGAGGGACTTCCATTGSGCYTTTTTRAGTGAAAAACGTGCCATGAGTTTAAAGTCAAAAAGAGGTTCTATTTCGGCTAAGACCTTTGYYTCACGAGTTTGCTTAGTATTRTTYTKATCTTGTAAAATAGCAAAAAATACTTCTGTTTTTTGAATCATTATTTCTTTGATTTTGGCTTCTTGTGTTTGCTGGGCATTGAGAGATGTGCCTAGGGTTAAAAGTAAGAGGCTTATTATAATATTTTTCATTATTATTCCTTAATGAGTTGGTTTCGGTGCTGTTCATAAGCATCTCGTAAAAATGGATAAAGGTCAATGGCATCTTCTGTTAAGGCTGGATAGGCTCCTGGGGTTAATGAATATTCATTGAAGTCATCATATCCCTTGATTACAACTGATTGCCAATTCTCTTCAGCGGTATTGTAAAAACGATTATCAACATGATAAATAGGGTCAATAAAGGCATCCGCAAAAGAACCGCTTAAATCACGTAAATTTCGTTGACCAAAGAAGGGTAAAACAATAGGAAGACCACTCCCCACACCATAAAACCCAAGTGTTTGTCCAAAGTCTTCAACMTGAGGTTCAATATCAAACCATGCTTTGGCGGGATCAAAAAGACCCAAGAGACCTAAGGTAGAATTGATTAAAAAACGCAGGGTTTCTGTTCCACTRTCTTTTAYYTCAAGTTGTAAKAYATTATTAAYAAGACTCACWGGAWAATAAAGATTTCTAAAAAAATTGTTKACACTTTGTCGGCCYYSYGWAGGGACTACGTAGCCATAYCCATYTGAYACAGGCTCKACAATATARATCATRAGATCATCATTYACATCTGTCATCCAACGGTTATATCCAATGAGGGGATCAAAGACTTCATCCCTTTGKGCATCTTGTTCTTCGAACTCTTCYTCRAAATCRTCAAAWTCATCTTCTTCAAAATCATYTTCWTCYARRTTTTGATTTTTAAATTCACTAGTATTATTTTCTGTTGRAGAAAGAAGKTCTCCTTYTRCTTGCTGCTTACTTTCAAGTGTCTTAGCACTAGCTTCTTCATCAGATTGGGCTAAGGCATACGTAGAAAAAAAGCAAAAGATTAAGAAAAATATAGTGCGCATGTACTTACCCCCTGTAAAAACTAAAGATTATATTATCCTTTTTTCCCTTAGACAGATATATCACTAAGGTTTCTAGGGAACCATTAACTCTTTTTTTTAAGAGGCTTAGTTAAAAGATAGCCCCCAATTAAAATAGGAAAAACACCTATCATTTGTCTGAATTCTGGTACTTCACCTAGGTATAAATAGGCAAAGCATAAGGTAAGAACAGGAACTAAGGCTACCATAGCACTGACCTTAGTGATGGAAATTCTGTGTAAGGCTTCCATCCAAAATATTTTTGATAAACCAAAGATAAAAAGTCCAATGATGAGGATATAGGGTAGGGCTATTTTAAGCTTGTTTATGCTTAATTCAGGCTCAAAATACCAGGCAAGAAAAGAGATGATTGGAAGAGCGAATAAGGTTCTAAATCCTAAGATAAGTTCTGATGAACAAAACCTTCTTGCTCTTTGGGAGTAGAGATTGGCTATGGGTGCAATAGCTGCAGCTATTAGAATAAGCCAGTCCCCTTTATTAAATTCTAAGGTATCAGGAAAAAGTACAATGATAGCTCCTATTCCCATAATAAAAGCACCTAGCGCATGTAAAAAGTCTATTTTTTCTTTTCCTAAAATATGGAAATATACATAAGAGAAAAAGAGTTGTAAGAAGATAATAACGGAAACATTACCCGCGGTGGTATATCTCATGCCTAAAAAAATCAAGATAAAAAGAACCGTTATCCAAAAGCTTGTTAAGATTAAAGGTTGATAGGCTTCTTTGTTTTTCAGCTCCTTGAAAAGCTTCTTTTTAACAATAATAAAAAAGAAAAAAACCAAAGAAGTGAGCAGAGCTAAGGCATAGGTATGCAAGGCCCCTATAGCAGATAAAGAGATGATTGATAAAATAGGGAACCAGCTTTCAAAAACTGAGACCCCTAACATGAACAGTTCCCCTTCTCTTTCTTTTGTCATCTACTTCCTTTGCCTTATTAAGGTTAGAAGTATACTAAAATATGTGATATACTTTACGTATAAGTAAATTTTATATATGGAAAGTATAGGAAAGGGTATATCATGAAAAAAGTTTTATTAGGGGTGCAAGTACTTGCAGGGGTAATGTTGGTGGTCTTTGGACTGAATAAGTTTCTACATTTTATTACTATGGCAGCACCAGCACCTGAAATGGGTGCTTATTTAGGTGCTTTAGGGGAAATAGGTTTTTTATTTCCACTTATAGCAGTGATAGAGATTCTTTCTGGGATTTCCTTTATTATGAATAAATATGTTTCATTAATGGTCTTATTTGTGACACCTGTAATGGTAAATGCTTTTTTAGCACATTTGTTTTTAGACCCAGCAGGCATAGCCGGTGCAGCCTTTATACTGATAGCTTTGATAAGTATCATTGTAAATCATAAAGAGCGTTACGCAGAGATTTTTAAGGCCTAATAGCATGAGTAGGCTTATACACTTAAAAAAGCAAGACCAAGAGCTAATGCCTTTGTTTAATGGGGCCTTTATAGAAAATAAGCCCATCCCCTTTCCTAATTCTAAGGGTACTACGGCGTATTCAAATCTTTTTTATTGGGCTCATTTAGAAGCTAAAGAAACAGCAGAATTTCCCCTTCATCCCCATGAGGGATTTGAGATTATGACCTTTATTTTTAAGGGTTCATTAGAGCATTTTGATACAGCAACGAAGGTATGGACTGCTTTAGATAAGGGTGGTATGCAAGTGATTCAAACAGGCTCAGGTGTGAAACACGCTGAGCGTATTACTAAGGGTACAGAACTTTTTCAGATATGGTTTGATCCTGATTTTTCTAAGTCAATGTTAAAAGATGCGAGGTACAAGGACTATCCCGAAAGTACTTTTGAAACACAGACGCATAAGGGGAAGAAAAGTACCTTTTATATAGGAAATAATTCTTCTATTTATTGTGAAACTATGGGTATTGAAATCACAAAAATAAGTTATAAAGTAGGTATGTATGAGGAAAGTCATGATAAAGACTTTACGTATTCATATTATCTTTTAGCTGGAAAAATGAAGGTGAATGGAAGTTTACTTGAAAAGGATGGCTTCTTAGTGGAAAATGACAACAAAGACATACAGCTGGAAGTTCTTAAAAAGTCTGATGTCTTTCTTGTTAAAAGCCCCTCTAAGGTAGACTATAAACGATTTATTCAAAGGTATTAAGGTCATTTAAAGTGGATTGATATATGTAGTTTTGTATGGCTAGACGAAACTAGTGGGACTTAGGGTCTTTTAAAAAGGCAAGTGTTAAGGTGTCTTTACCGTCAATAACTTTTTTTCCAACAACAAGTCTTACACTATGAAAAAGTGATAACTCACCGATATTATTGATACCTAAGATAAAAGTATATTCACCAAAGGCATATTTTTTTAAACCCTTAGCCTCTGGCTTGTTTTTTGTTCCTGAAAGGTTAAAACAGATGCCATTAGGGAAGCCATGAGGATGATGAGCTTCCTCACTCATACTTACGTCTCCAAGTGCAGACGTAACCTGAACAGAAAGTTTTTGATCAAGCTCATGTGTTTTGATAATATATGGTCCATAATAAATTTGCATAAATAAATCCTTTTTTAAAATATATAAGTGTAATGACTTGTAGTATATCTAATTCTTGTAGGAAAGTTGTGTTTTTTAGNTTTTTTGWGAGATGGCTATTATATTTAAYGGCTTATTAAAATTATAAGGCAGGACTTATTTAKGCAATAGCACTTAAGCCTTTTTGGCTAAGATGTCGATATTATTTCGCAAAGGAAAATTATGGAACAAATTACTGCTTTATTAGAAAAGTATAATAGCTTTAAAGGTGATATATTACGCAAAATCGAAAAAACTTCGGAAACTTCATATATACTAACCATTGCTATACAAGATGATGATGGTGAAGATCTTAACAATGTTATGATTGATTTTACAAATGTCGAAAATTCAAAAATCTTAGTAGACAGCGCTCTTCCGTATATGGACATGATGAGTGGTCTAACGCTTATTAAAGAAAATGGCTTATATGGTTTTGCAGTAGGACGTGGTAGCGCTATGTTACACGTTAACAATGCCCCTTTGTTTATCGTTTCAAAAGATATTAAAATTTTAGCAGACTAAAAAGTATAAACAAGCTTTCTTTTTAAAGAAGGCTTGAAAACTCAGGAACATATCCCATTTCTTTATTAAGGCTTTGTAGCAGTAAAAGATAGTCTAGCTTGTATTTCAAGAGCTTCTTTTTAACCTGCAAGGTATATATCTCTCTTTGATTTAACATAAATAAATTACTCAAACCAAGCACATATTTTTTATATTCTGCCCCTTCTATTTGTTCTAATAAACTTACTTCAAGTTGAGAATTTTCAATGTTTTGTTTAAGGGTATTAATAGAATTATGAATGATTTTTAAACTTGTTTGAATACGCAACACTTTTTGTTCTTTTTCTTTATTAGTATTTTGGATGCTTTTTTTGATTTCTAAAATTTTACTTGTATATTTACGTCTTTGTAAAGGAAAATTCATACCTAGGGTGACCTTAAAGCCATTTTGATATTCAAAATCATGCACCCCATATATGCCTATGTCAAAATCAGGATATTGTTGGATAGAACTTAATTCATTTTGAAGGTTTAGTTTTTTAATCTTGGTAGAAAAGGCTTTTATATCAGGTCTGTTTTCTAAGGCGATTTTTAAAGAAAGTTCTTGGCTCTGGTCTTGGTCTTGAATGCTTTGAAGTGAGGAAAGTGTAAAGTTTTCAGTAAATTGTTCTGGGCTAATGCCTAAGTATTGTACAAATATTTCTAAGGCATTTTGATAGGCATTTTGCTTACTTAAAAGTCTTTGTTTTCGGTTGATAACTTGTTGCCTTACTTCGAGTAAGGAGAGTCTCGCTATGGAGCCAGCGTCCACACGCTTACGAATGATAGAAACTCTTTTTTTAGCATTATTTAAGAGTTCAAGAACTAAGTCATTGCTTTGTTTATGGTGGAYGAGGGTGTAATAACTTGCTACAATTTTAAAATATAATAAGCGCAGATTRTCTTGAGATTTTAACTGCATTTCATTTGTGTCTAAGCGGGCACTGTATAGGTTTGCCTTCGCTTCATTGATATTATTAGCCACCGCGAAAACAGGGATTTTTACACCCACAAGCATCTCCCCTTGATCGCTTGTTGTAATGTTATTATATTCTTGTGTGCCTTCTGCCCTACGGTAATCTAAGCTAAATTCCATACCATTTTCAATGGGCTTACTGATACCTGTACGGATATATTCAGAATCACTTAGGGGGTAATCTTTTTTTTCATAATCAATAGAAATACTGGTGTCAAAATTACCTTCTTGATATTTTTCTTTTTCTTTATAAATATATTCTTGTCCAAGAGCCGTATACACGAAGGGATTATTAAGGTTTAAATAGTTTAGAATATGTTCTTTACTAAAGACTTCTTTAGCATTTATACTCATGCTTAGGCATAATAAGATTAAAATATAAGAGATTTTCATTTGTTTCATTTGTTTTGTTTTTTGTCTGTTTTTATCAGTCGTGGTGGTAAGGCATTCATGGTTCTCCACAGTTGATACCAAATAGCTACACTCTCAAGACGTACCCAAACCGTAGCCTGGGTTCCAATCTTTAATATGTCTCCCTGAGGCCATGGTTCAGAAGGGTCTTCAACAACATAAGCATAATAAAAGCCCTTCTCATACGCAATAGCATCGGTTCTTTCAATAATTCCAGCAAAGGTTCCTCTTTCAATTAAAGGCCAACCTGATACTTGCATTGCAGGCCATCCATAAAAAACAATACGCGCAGGAAGACCTTCTTGAACAAGGGGCATATTAAAATCAGAAAACTTAATTAAAATAGATTTCTTTGTGACGACGGGAGCAAAATATAAGACCTTATCGCCTCTGTGAATAAGTTTATTTTTATCATTTTGTTGCAAGCGAACAACATATCCATCTTTTTTGGCATAGACTTTTGAGCTTTCATATCTAGAGATGGTCATGGACTGTTTATGCATCTTTTGTTGGAGTGAATTCAGCTCATTTTGTGAGCCTAAGATTATACCCTCAAGGGTTTTGATCTTATTTTCTGTTTCTTTTAAAAACTTTTTCTTTTCTTTTTCTAATATGCTTATATTGTTTTTTTCAATGTCTACATCAAYACTAAGCTTATCGCGTTGTGCCTTTGCCTTTATATAGATGTTATKCAGTTGCTCATATCTTCGTCTTGATTCAATACCATCTTTGTATAAAAGTTCAACTCTTTCAAAGTTGGACCTTTCTATTTCATAATTTTTTWCAAAGGCAATTTTCTTGATTTCTAAGCTTTTTAAGATATTTTTGATTTGATCAAATTTTTGAACATATACATTAAGTCCAAGGCTTAGGTATTCTTTAGTATTGTCTCTTTTTTCTTTAGAAATTAAAATTTGATTTTTAATATTATTTTTCTGCAAGTCCATATTTTCTTGTATAGAGTTTAACTTAGAGGCATATTCTTTGTCTAAGTCAACCATAGTAAAAAGAAGCTCGCCTTTTTTAACAAACTGATTTTCTTGAACATGAAACTCGTCAATAAAACCATCAATAGTGGCAAGAATAGAATAAGCTCTTTGGGTGGGATCAAGCGCAATGAGGGAACCTACTCCCTTAATCGTTTGTTGCCAAGGTAAGAATAAAAAGCATGAAAATATAAAAAATACAAGAAGACTAATGCGCTTAAATTTTTTAAAAAAAGGATGCAAGACAACCTTGTCCAAGGAAGTAAAGTTATACATGGTGTGCTTCGCCTAAAGAAGATGAGAGTTTATCGAGTTTATTAAAGCCTTCTACCATCTCATACATATAATCAATCTGTTTTACAAATACTTTTAGAGAATAAATAATAGAAACAATGATAATCTCAGCCGCAACAAATTCACCAATAGGAAGGCTTCCTTCAATGACAAGATACCCTCCTAAGATGAGAAAACCACTTAAGACAATACCTTCCATTAATAAAGTTAAGGCTAATTGCTTGATAATAACGCTAAAGCTCTTTTGTCGAGCCTGAACATAGTTGTTTAAGTGCCTATCATAGTCTTTTAAGATCTCTTCTTTGCTTGCCTTAATGTTGGGTATGTTTTGTAGAAAATAGATGCTCTTATGCTTGGCATCTGAACGTTCAATGGCGTACTTTATACCATTTTTACCTAAGGCCAATAAAAGTATCCAATAAAGGGTAAATAAAACGATAGCGGAGATAAAAAGAAGGGGATCAAAAACCAGTAATAATATCAAGCTAACAAAAATTTTCATCAGTAATCCTGCCCCATCAAGTAAAACAATAGGAACAAGTTTTTGTATAGAAGTGACATCAAAAAAGTAGTTCATGTGCTTTTTGATAATTTTCTTATCTTGGGCTGTTCTATTTTCTTGCTCCACGGCCATTTGTGAGATTTTAATACCTGCTTGAACAAAGATTTTTTGCTGAAATTTTTCAACAATGTATTCTTGGACCACTCTTAAAAAAGTGATAAATATATAAATACTAATCACAACAAAACCTAAGACAAAAACAGAAATAGAAGCATGAGAAAGCACACTGTTAATGATAAAAGAAGAGGCAAGGGGGATAGACAAAACTAAGATAGACTTAATTGCCGAATAATATAAAAGATAAAAAATATTTTGCTTATCTTCTTTAAGTATATCTAAGACATTATGCATAAGTCGCATTTTTACGGACATAAGTATTTCGCCTTTTTTAATTCATTGTAACTAAATTCAAAACTTTATAGATAAATAAAAGCTCAATTCAAAGGTCTTATCCTCTGAAAGGTACTTGTTTTTTTTATAAATTGCGTAAGGAGGTTTGGTTGTGGTTTCATATTCACTATGGGGCAACCATTCATTATAAAGCCAATGCATGAACTTTAAAAAGTCACCATCTCTACCTTGTATATCAAACTTAGCGTAAGTACCCTCAGATATATTAAATCTTGGCAGTCTATGGTCATCCTTTATGTCTTCTTTTACTTCTATGCAAGCAACATACTGACACTCATCTAAGTGCGTCACTACCGGGTTATCATGAAAGAGGGCAATGTGTCGGTAGCTGTTTATATTGTTAGTATAGGTCCATGTTTGAATTTTTTGCCATGTTTGTTTAATGGCATCGTCATATCCATTATGCCTTATGTAGTACGCTTGTATAGCTGGCATTTTAACGATACTTGGTTCTATCTTAGAAAAGTCRGCATTTGATTCTTTTGCCTTGATAGATTCTTCTAAAATGGTTTTTGAGTATTGTTTATACCCACCCTTTCTCCATGCGGTTGGTGTGACCAAAAACCGTTCTTTAAAAACTCTTATAAAAGATGTTTGAGAACTGTATCCACATAAGGAAGCTATTTGGGTGATGGTTGAGTACTTGTTCGTAAGTAGAAGGGATGATGCCTTTTGTAACCGTATAGACTTGATACTTTCATATATGTTTCTTCCAAAAATCTCTTTAAAAATTTTATGCATATAGGACTTGCTCAGCCTATAGCTTTGAGCAAGTTCATCCATGTTGATATCTACCTCAATATTCGTGTAAATATAAAATAATATATCGTTTGATATTTTAATTTTTTTATTAAGTGTATCTCTTTTCATATTAGTATCTTTCGTTATTTTGGGCTTATTACTTAAAGTATAACAAAAAAAGATGATAAATATGACATCAGTAGTAATAATTCAGAACAATAATAGATAACTTATACTGCTAAACATGTGAAGAGATATATTTTTAAAAGTACTAAAATATTGCTAACTAAATAACTGGAGAATCTCATGAAGAAAATATCAAAGGTATTAATTGCAAACAGAGGGGAAATAGCCCTAAGAATTATTCGAGCCTGTAAAGAGCTTGAAATCACTAGTGTTGTTATCTTTTCTGAGGTTGATGTTGATGGTATATGGGTAAGAAAAGCAGATGAGTGTTACCCGATTATGGGAAACCCCGTAGAAGCGTATTTAAATTATGAGCGTATTATTTCTATAGCAAAAAAATCAGATTGTGACGCGATACATCCGGGATATGGTTTCTTATCCGAAGATGCAGATTTTGCAAAGGCATGTGGGGATAATGGACTAATTTTTATTGGACCTAAGCCTGAGCATATAGAACTTTTTGGCGATAAGATGGCCTCAAAGGTGGCAATGAAAAAGATAGGGGTTCCTGTGCTTGAAGGAACTGACACACCTGTTCTTGACAAAAAAGAAGGGGAAGAAATTGCTATAGAGATAGGCTTTCCCGTGATTATAAAAGCTGCCTTTGGCGGTGGTGGTCGTGGAATGCGTATTGTTAAAAAGGCAAAAGAATTTTCAAGCATGTTTGAGTCTGCTACTAATGAAGCGGTGAAGTACTTTGGAAAAGGAGAAGTCTTTATAGAAAAGTACCTTGAAAACCCAAGACATATAGAAGTGCAAATTATTGCCGATAGCTATGGAAATGTGGTTCATTTAGGAGAAAGAGATTGTTCCATACAAAGAAGGCACCAAAAAGTAATTGAAATCGCGCCTTCTCCTTTATTGAATGAAGAGGTAAGAAGAGAACTTTACAGAGTCTCAACTAAGGCTATGTTCAAGTTAGGATATGAAAGTGTTGGAACGGTAGAGTTTTTAGTGGACGCGGATGATAATATTTATTTTATAGAGATGAACACCCGGGTTCAAGTAGAACATACGGTAACAGAGGTTATTTCGGGTGTTGATATTATTCAAAGAATGATACAAATTGCGGAAGGGGATAAGCTTCAGTTTTTACAAGAAGAGGTTAACCTAAGAGGCTTTGCCATAGAGTTTAGAATCAACTCTGAAGACCCTCAAAATAACTTTATGCCCTCATGTGGCACCATTAAAAACTACCTTACTCCAGGTGGCCCAGGGGTGAGACTCGACTCTTCTTTGTATGAAGGATATGCTATCCCTCCTAATTATGATTCTATGATTGGAAAACTCATTGTTCATGCCCTTGACTGGGAAGGTGCGGTTAAAAAGGCAAGACGCGCGCTGGATGAATATAACATTGATGGACTTAAGACAAATATCGCCCTTCATAGAGAGATAGTTAGAGATGAAGACTTTAAAAGTGGTAGGTTTAACACAGGGTTTTTAGATACTAAGATGGATGTCTTTAATTTATCGGCTAAGTCTTCATTAGAAGAAGAACAAAAGAAAATATCATTTCTTAGCAACATGATTAAAAAAATTAAAGACAATAACCTTACAACAAGGAACTAAGATGACTATGATTCCAAAGACGTATCTTATTAGTGATAATTGTACCAATAGAATAAAGCCAAGCCTGCTTCGAGATGTTAAAACGGAGGCCTTATTGGTTTTTGCACGAACAGCTCTTGAAAGGTATTTTGCACAAGTAGATGAAAGTAGTATTGAATTAAAACTTTCGACAAATGAAGAAACCCGTTATACCTACGATACCCTCAAAAAACTTTTGATGCACCTTCAAGAAAGCGTTGTGAATGTGGACTATTTAATAAACTTAATTCAAAATGCAAAAAAATATCCTGCATTAAAAGTCTTAGCTAAAAAAGAAGAATCTTTAATATCTTATTACGATATTATGGCCAAAAAAGTAAGGTCTTATTATAAGGAAGAGCCTGCTTCCTTACCTGAACTATTGGTTATTTGTGTCTTGGCCGAATGGATATTAGGAGAAGAAAAATCGACCAACTTATACCCATTTTTAAAAGAAATTGATTTTTTAGAATTAATGGGATCTTTTGAAAACAATAGAAAGGCATTTGAGAGAGAGGGCAAGTGTAAGGTGAGTGAGATACATGAGCTTTCTTTTGTTATTGTTGAAAAGTTAAAAAGGTATAAGTTCAAAGTGAATACAACTAGGGTGTCAAAAACTAGAAAATAAATTATAAATAATGACTAGGTTAAATCCAGAGGTAAATAGTTTCTTAGACCTTACTCTTTTCTAATAGAACTTGAAATTGGTCTGCTGATATTGGTTTACTAAAGTAATAACCCTGATACTTTTCGCAGTTTAATTCTTTTAAAACCTGAAGTTGAGCAGCTGTTTCCACTCCTTCAGCTAAAACATTTAATCTTAAACTATGACTCATTGCTATGATTGCCTTCGTTATTTCAACATCGCTTTCATTTCTAGCAATATCATCTATAAAGGATTTATCAATTTTTATTTTATTGATAGGTAACTTTTTTAAATAAGCCAAAGATGAATATCCGGTTCCAAAATCATCAATGGATAAGGTAATTCCTAGTGTACGAAGTTTATTTAAGGTTTTAAAAGCATACTCTGCTTCTTTCATAATTATAGTCTCAGTAACTTCAAACTCTAAATAAGAAGCATCAAGGCCTGTGCTCTTTAAAATATCTTTAACACCTTGGATAAATGATTCTTGACGGATTTCTTTAACAGAAAGATTAACAGAAATATTATTTAAAGGATATCCTTTATCTAACCAACTTTTCATGTCTTTACAGGCCTCTTCAAGTACATACTTACCAATATCTATGATATGGCCTTTTTCCTCGGCAATAGGAATAAAATCAAGGGGAGAAACCACTCCCTCATTCGGATTATCCCACCTTAGAAGAGCTTCCGCCCCAACAATACATCCTGTAGAAATATTAATTTGCGGTTGATAAAGTACAAAAAATTCCTTATTTTCTATGGCCTTCCTCAAAGACATATCAAGTTTAGCATTCAAAAGTACCTGTCTACCTATTTTGGATGTGTAAAAAGCGTAATTATTTTTACCGCCTTCTTTAGCGAGGTACATAGCCATATCAGCATTTTTTATCATTTCGGCTGCATCTTGACCCTCTTCATAAATGTTAATACCTATGCTAAAAGAAACTTGCAATTGGTGTTCATCTAAATGAATAGGTTGTTCAAATGCTCTTTGTATATCATTAATGACGACAGTACAATCTCCTGAGTGAGTCAAGTCATCTAAAAGCAGTACAAATTCATCTCCTCCCCAACGAGCAAGGGTATCACAACTACGTATGCACCCTTCTATAATCTTACCTACTTTAATAAGTAGCTCATCTCCTATATCGTGTCCTAAAGTGTCATTCACTATTTTAAAATCATCCAAATCAAAAAAAAGTAGAGCAATATTTCGTTTATGTCGCTTAACCTGTTTAAGTGTAAGCTTTAGCTCTTCTTCAAAAAGTTTTCGATTGGTAAGTCCTGTGAGAGTATCGTAAAAAGCCATCTTTTTCAATTGAGAGTTAGCTTCATTGAGTTCTAAAGAATTAACATCCAAAGCATTTTCAAGAAGTTTACGCTCCTTGTCTTTTTCATCATAATAGTCACTAATCAATTTAAAAAAAGGAAGAAGCCTTGTATCGTCAAAAGATTCTATGCCTAAAACCTTTTTTATTTGTCTTTTAAGTAGACGGTGCATAATAAACTAAACTGTCTCGTGAAAAAGGGTAAGTGTCATAGTCTGATTATGTAAAGCGCACTTTATAAGACCTTTTAGGGGTGCAATTTCCCCATAAGAATAAAACCCAGCTAACAATGTTTCTCTTCCAATTACATCCTCAATTGCATCAAGTTCTTCTTCAACGAGTTGAGATAAAACAATACGTCTTCCTACACAACTTATTGCGATACAAAGATCAGCATTCTTCTGCTTCTTAAGAGCCTGTTCTGCGGCAAGGCCAGCATGATCAATTAGCTTGTCAATATTTGATTTCATTAAACGGCAATGATAACCTTCTGGAACATCTCCTGCAAAGGTAATACTCTGATCCTCTTCATTAATGGCTAAAAGAGTTCGTACTAGAGGTTTATCAGACTTGTGTTTACGTATACTTATAGGAAACTTGAGACCACTTCCTGGAAGTTCAGCTGCTTCATCCGCCAAATAAGATTTATAGAGTTGTAATGCTGGTTTACCATCAATCTCATATAATATATTTCCTTTAGACCGCGTGATAAATCTTTCAGCTCCAAACTCATCCCAACCTGCAAGACAACCACTGCTAATCTCTAGCGAGTCTCCATAAAAGCCAAGGGCTRCCACTCTTTTTTCTTTAGCATTATCATTAGCAATGACATAAGTCTTTTCAAAGTCAAGTCCATCCCCCGCCAAACCCCCTGTGATTTGAACCCCTTCGGGTAAAGAACTATTTAGTCCTTCTGTTAGTTCACTTCCATTAATATTTAAGCCATCACTTAAAATAAAAATATGCTTGAGTTTTTCTTTTGGAAGGGAGAGAGTAAGGTTTTTACCAAGAAGCTCGGACTCTTCAGGTGTGTCAAAATCCTTAGAGATAAGCTTGACATATCCTTTTTCAAAATATATTAATGTTGCAACGGTAATGTCATCAACAGTCTGTCCTGATATTGTACCCGCGGTAGAACACCCTACAATATCACTTTTAGGAAACTTTTCGTGTAGATCACCATAGCTTTGATTGACAAAATACGAACCCCTTCCAAAGACCAGCACAAGCTGAGGTTCTTCTATATCACTACCTGATACTTTTTTCCAAGTATTGGTAGAATCATAAATCAATTGAGATGTCAGCATAGAACTTTCCTATAATAAACATTTATTTGTATTCATTATATCA
>NVXJ01000010.1 GCA_002733885.1 Arcobacter sp.
TATGGGGGTATCGATTGGATGAGGACTTCCACAAGGAAATTACCGACCAGGCGGATCAAAACCGCAAGCGTCTTTAAGCTATCTCGTTGCCATCGCTCTATTGCACATCTTTACGCTTTGGAAATGTCGTGAGAATTTTCTGATGCTTCGCTTTGAGGTCGGCCAGTATTTCCGGATAGTCTGCTGCAAGATTTTGCGTTTCAGCTGGATCAATTTCAAGATTGAACAGCACATCGCCGGCGTCCCTCGTATGCATGTATTTCCAGTTTTTATGGCGATAAGCGCTGATGGTCTCGCGGTGCCATAGGCCCCATTTTGGATCATTACCTGCCGCTTGTTGTTGCCAAAACAGATCGCGGCCAAGGCTCTGGCCCTCAAACAAATGTGGGCCGATATCAATGCCGTCAAACCGGGTAATGTCCGGCTTGCAACCGGCGATCTGGCACAGGGTTGGAAACAGATCAAGCGCTGACATCATCTGCTCCGAAACCGTTCCAGGCTTAATTTGCCCAGGCCAGCTTATCATGGCAGGCACATGGATGCCGCCTTCATATAATGAAAATTTACCGTCTCTGAAGGGCGCATTATTACCACCATATTTTGGATCACCGCCATGGTCACTCATAAAAATCACCATGGTTTCCTTGTCCTGTCCACTGGCTTTAAGCGCCAGAAAAACCCGGCCAATCGCGATATCCAACGATACGACCATGCTAGCATATTCGCGTTCGGTTATCACTTGTGGCAAGACTGCGTACTGTCATCTCATTTCGTGTCAAGGTACCTGTTTTATCTGAGCATATAACATTTACCGAGCCTAAGGTCTCAACGGCAGGAAGTTTACGAATAATCGCATTTCGTTTTGCCATGCGCTGAACGCCAATGGCTAAAATTATTGTCATAATGGCAGGTAAACCTTCGGGAATGGCAGCRACTGCTAAGCTTACCGCAGCAAGGAACATAGTATCTGCATCATAAGAACGAAGGTAAAATCCAAAAATAAAAGTAATAAGAGCAATACCTAATATCACCACTGTCAACCAACGTCCAAATTGAGCCATTTGCGCCAATAAAGGGGTGGTTAGCGTTTCTACCTGTGAAACCATAACACTAATACGCCCTATCTCTGTTTGTGCACCTGTACTTGTAACCACACCTTTTCCCTGTCCATGTGTAACAATCGTACCTGAAAAGGCCATACATTTTCTATCACCAAGAACACTCTGCTTAGATACTGGTTCAATSACCTTTTCAACAGCGATAGATTCGCCGGTTAAGGCAGATTCTTGAATTTGAAGYCCTTTCACATGAATAATACGTAAGTCTGCAGGAACCTTATCTCCAGATTGAAGTAAAACAATATCACCTATGACTAAGTCCTGTGCTTGTACTTTTAGCTGTTTTGCTCCACGTATTACCATAGCASTTGATGAGAGCATCCTACTTATAGCTTTTAAAGCATYTTCCGCCTTACCTTCTTGAACAAAGCCTATCACAGCGTTAAGAAGTACTACTGCAAAGATAACCCCYGCATCCACAAAGTGYCCTAAACTKACCGTGATTATGCTAGCTAAAAKTAAAACATAAATTAAGATATTATGAAATTGATACAAAAAACGTATTATAGGACTCACACTCTTCTTCTCAGGAAGTTTGTTTGGACCATAATAATCTAATCTATATTTTGACTCTTTTTCATCTAAGCCATCAGATGAACTTTTAAGTAAAGATAAGACTTCATCTAAGTTTATGTTATGCCAGTTTTTTGGTGTAACCTCATTATTCATTCCAAATCTTTCGTGCTCTTAGTATTGTTTATATTCTATCATAATACTTATTTTACGATTCAGTAAAGCACAATAAACTCAAGCTATAATTACCTTATTATTCAACTAACAAAGATAAAGGATATCAATTGCGTTCACTCTTACTTTTTTCTATATTTCTCTTTCTTACAGGATGTTCTACAACAACTTATAATAAAGAGATCTCTTCAGGTAAAATACAAAACCCTGAAATTATTATCACTGGTGTAAATGATTTTTTTACACTTCAAGGTGAATTTGAATCTCCTTTTCAAAGTTCAACACGTTATAACTCTTTAGAAATGGGAGATAAAGACCTCATTAAGGGATATAAAAATGCTCTTCACCATGGAGCTAAACATGTTAAAGTTAAGGTACCTAGCTTAGAAAAAGAGCTTTATGGTGTTTTAGCCTTAGACAGAGCGGACCAAGATGGTGTAGGACCAGGTACTCAGTCTTATAAGATTATCATTCCACAGCCTTATATACAGGCTGCTAAAGAGGGAAAAATCTCTGTTATATATGAATATTACAAGCTTAAAAATGATGGTTTTCTTGATGTAAGTAATATTAAAGAGAGATCATGGATCTTATGGTTATCTGACAAAGATGTATTCCAATGAAACTAACTTTTTCACTTTTACTAAGTGTTCTTTCACTTAGTGCAACAGAGCTCATTTTTGTATCCAATAGTTCAGATACAAAAAACTTAGAAGGCTTAGAAAAAAAATATTTACAGCAACTTCTAATAAATAAGGGATATGTGTATCTTATCCCTAGTGATTGTCGTCTAAACCGTTACTTTGGGGGAGCAAGCAATGGTACTTTAAAACTGTCTCAAAGACCCGAACAAACAAACACTATACTCATTACGCAAGAGATTTTTGAGGCAAAGAGCGAGGCTGAAATTTTTCAAAAAATCGAGGTGGATAAATCCATTTCCCTCATTGAAGGAAAGGTATCAAAGGCCTTTTTAGATGATAAGGAAGGACGTGGTTTTGGAGGGGCTTCTGAAGTCCCTTTAAATTTTAAAATACAGCAATTAAAAGCCACCTCTGTTAATATGGTACCGGCAAAAGAGCATAAGGTGATTGTTAAAGACGCGCCTACTCATAAGCATCCTAGTTGTCAACTACTTAAAGATGGCTCAGGATACACACTCCTGGATATAAAAGAAGCTAAATTTTATGAAAATAAAAAGCTTCAAGCTATACAAACAGATATTATCTATTTTCACTAATTTACATAAGTACCTCTAATCTTCAAAAGCATTTAGTTTATCTATAGGGCATCTCTAAAAACCTTATACATAGATAAACTAAATACAATGACACACACCTTATAATTTTTTGTATAATATATAAAAGGATCATTATGGATAAGATTGCCATTTTATGTTCAGGGGGAGACAGTTGCGGGATGAATCCTGCCATTAAACGCTTTGTTGAATACAGCTTTAGTAAAAACCTCCAACCCTACTTTGTATATGGTGGATATGAAGGCCTTATTGATAATAAAATACAAGAAGCCACTTACGCTGATGTTACAGGGATTATCCACAGAGGTGGAACGAAGATATATTCCTCGAGGTCAAAGAGATTTAAAGAAAAAAAGTACAGAGACATAGCTGCAAAGAATTTAAAAAACTTGGGCATAACTAAGCTTGTTGTTTTAGGTGGAGACGGCTCTTTTCGTGGTATAGACATTTTTTTTCAAGAACATAAGATCTCGTTTTGTGGTATCCCTGCTACTATAGATAATGATATTAATGGAACCCAATACTGCTTAGGTGTGGATACAGCCCTTAATGTTATAAAGGTAGCCACAGATAATATTCGAGATACTGCTGCTTCTTTTAAACGGGCCTTTGTCATTGAAGTCATGGGAAAAGGTTGTGGGTATTTAGCCTTAGTCTCAGCCCTAACATCTGGTGCTGAAATGTGTTTAATTCCTGAAATACCTTATGACTTAGAGGCACTTAAAAAACGTTATTTAAAAGAGATTGACCAAGGTAGAAATTATTTTATAGCTATTGTAGCCGAAGGTTTAGATAATGCTAAAGAGATTGCCTTATGGTTTGAAAAAGAGATAGGCTTTGAATCAAGGGTAACTACACTAGGTCATATACAACGAGGAGGAAATCCTACGGTAAGAGAACGCCTTATGGCCTATCAATTTGCAACCTACGCTATAGATGCACTAAGCGAAGGAAAGACAAATGCTGTTATTTGTTATAATAATGGGGCCTTTGACTTTAAAAACATAGATGAAGTAAATGCTAAAAAGTATGAAATTGATGAAAACCTTCTAGAATTAGGAAAGTGCCTTTTAAATAAATAAGATTAAAAAGTATATCCTATAAAAAGATATAAGGCATTGATTCTAGGTTCATGTTCAATATCTGTATATTCATAAGTCATAGAAGCGTAAGCTCCATTATCATGGTTATAAGATACGCTCATACCATAAGATTTTTGGTAGTCTTCGCCCTTTGCATTAGCATTTTTTGAATACTTCGAATCAAGATCAACAAATAAATATTGAAGATCAAGCCTTAGTTCATTTGAAAAGTCATATCCCCCTGCCAACTTGTAATTAGTCGAATTTTGAAAGCTTCCAGCGTTAAACCAAGTAACAATCATTCCTGTAGCAAAGTATGGATAGCCTCCCCAGGCACCAAGAGTCGCCCCTGTTCCTTCACCATCACTAAACTTGCTCACAGCTACTGTAAAGTCAAAGCCATTATCAAAGACTCCATTAAAATTTACCGAGTATATACTATAGTCAATTTTGCTAAAGTTATTACTTTTCAAGTCCCCTACTTCATTAAAATTTATAAACTGTAAAGAGGCTATATAAGAAAATAAATCCAAACTATGACTATAATCATATTGACTAAAAAAAGTATTATAAAGCTCATAAGCATAATAATTCCATACTTGGAAATGGTGTATTTCATTATCAAAATCAAGGGCCAGATATGAGATACCCGAGTCATCTGCATTCTTTTTATCTCTCTCATCTACAAAAGAGGCATCAGACATAGAATGAAACTGCGTTCCATTAGCCCCACTATCCCAAACACCAGACATCTTGTAAAAATAACCAAGAGACAGACTTATATTGTCTAAGGAGGTATTGGTATAATGAATTACTTCAAAAGAATCTGCTAAGATATAATAATCATCATTACTTACCATAGGCGTATTAATTTCTTCTCTACCAATTAGAAATTTATGGTCTTTATTCTCATACTTAAGATAAGCCTCTTGCAAAATAGCAWWWSATTNTATKYWSYYWMTAANNAAAGNSCAAKGNGTTMMYSTYTCATACTTATGCTCATTTATCCCAAAGTCTGTTACACCTGCCCCTGTGAGCTTAAGACTAAAGCCCTGGTAAGAAGGTGAGATTAAAGATACTTTTGGCGCTGTATAAAAGCCCCTAGAGTCTGTGCTCCCAAAATGTTTGCTATTATCTTCATTTCTTCCAGGTTCATTTTTAAAGTCATAAGATACATAGGCTAGACGTAGATCACCCGAGAGTGTCCATCCTTTATATTCTAAGGCACTATCTACTCCGTCTTGTGATAATAAGACTGTGCTTAGACAGCTTAATGAGAGTAATATTTTTTTAAACATCTTTGTATCTTTCCCTTATTTCTAAAAAATCATCTAAATGTTCAAAAAACAGATTTATCAAGCTAGGATTAGAATAATCTTGAGTCAGTATTATTTTTCATGCATCTAACTTATCTAATTCATTAAGGATATAATTTACGATACTGATTCTTTCCAATATCATAGATAATTGATAGTTCAATTAATTATACATGTTTTTATAATAAAATATTTTATTTATAAATTTAAAAAAGAAAGTGTTTGGGGGGGGAGTTAAAAAAGAAACACAGGTCAAAGACCTGTATTAGTAGTATAAAAGATTATACCGGTGTTACGTTCTCAGCTTGAGGACCTTTTTGACCTTCGCCTACTTCATAAGTAACCGCTTGACCATCAGCTAAAGAAACACGACCACCATTAGGGTTGTTTACTTGACGAAAATGTACGAATACATCAGCTCCGCCATCATTTTGTTGGATAAATCCGTAACCTTTTTCATCATTGAACCATTTTACAGTTCCGCTTAGCAATTCAGCCATATTAATACCTCTTAGTATAAAATTCACGCCCGAGGGTCGTGGAATCAAAATCAGTGAGTCTTCGGTCTATATAGCAGAGATTACTCGTAACATACCCAAAGATGAACTCTATCCTCATCTTTCATCGCACACATTATAACAGCTTTTTTCATGTTTTACTATAAAAAAAGATATATTTCAAAAGAATTTCATTATATCTTAGATAATTTCCATCAAATAGGGGGATATAAGCTGTTTCAGCACTTGTGCTTTTCAGTTCAAAGCTGTTTTTTGTCCAATTTTAGCTATTTTTTGACTCTGGTCTTATTTCTTCTACCTGATTTTTACGATTTTTTTTCCAAGAAAAACCTCCAAATACAAATAAAACAATTCGAGCGAATCTATTTAGACCCTTCATCCCATTAAGACTCAGGCCAAGATAGCGAAACATACTGTCCCAATGGTATCTGCCAGAGTCCTTTTTATACTGATAAAACCCATCATCTTCATCTATCGCCCAAAGATAATCATATCTATAAGCAAAGTCATGTACCATCCCCGGAATAAAGAGGACACCCGTAGGAGAAAGAAACCAATGCAAGGGCCTAGGTATACTGACCCCATCAAAGGTAAACCCCTTAGGTAGTACAATCTTTACTTCATCATAGGGGAGTTGGAAGTGCCAGTCTTCAAGAAGTTCCCATTGTCTAATAAATCCTTGCCAATACCAGATACGTGCTAAGGTTGATTTTTCTTTGATTTGAATGGGAAGAGGAGAAAGTTTTGGCATATTCATCTATAAAAGCCTAATTGCATTAAATTATATAAAAAAAGAGGCTAAGAGTCCAAGAACTCTTAGCTATTTTAGAATTTAGATATCTTGTTCTATAACTTTTTTGAAGGTATCAAAGTACAGACCCTTAAGCTCAGCCATATCCATAGAAATATCATTTATAAGAACCTTAGCACCACCTACTGTTCCAATCTTTTGACAAGCCAAGCCTTCTACCATAGATTCAAAGGCCTGAGCATTTTCAGGACTTACTTCAATAACGGCTCTTGAAAATGTTTCTGAAAAGATATCAATTTCATTTTCAAGGCTTACTGAAACATTTGCGCCCATATTAGATACCGCTGACATTTTTCCAATCACTACCGCGAGACCACCTGATGAACAATCTTTTGCCGAAGCTAAAAGACCTTTTTTATTAGCATTGATAACCGTATTCCAAAGATTCAACTCTTTTTCATAGTCAATTTCAGGAAGTACTCCCGCTACCTTCCCATGAAGTTCTTTCATATATAAAGAACCACCAAACTCAGATTTTGTGTCCCCAAGTAAGTAAAGGGTGTTTCCCTCTTTTTGGAAAGAATTAAATAGAACCTTGTTCTCATCATCATTTAGACCAACGGTTGCAATTGAAGGTGTTGGAAAAACGGAGATACCATTGGTTTCATTATAAAGAGAAACATTTCCCCCAATTACTGGTGTCGTTAACTCTGAACATGCTTCTTTAATTCCTAAACATCCTTGAGCAAACTGCCACATAACTTCTGGGTTTTCAGGATTGCCATAGTTAAGACAGTCTGTAATAGCTAGAGGCTGTGCCCCTGTCATTGCTACATTTCGTCCTGATTCAATAACAGCTGCCGCTGCTCCACCCTTAGGGTCTATGTAACAATGACGAACATTACAGTCAGCACTCATAGCTAGAGCCTTACCATTTTCTTTTACACGAATAACAGAGGCGTCTAAGGASCCACCYTTTTTAATGGTATTTGTTTGAACCATTGAGTCATATTGTTCATAAATCCAAGCCTTRTCAACCACTTCCATTGATGTCATTAACTTAATAAATGCTTCTTGATTAGGTACCGCGTCAAAATCTGTAATCTCAACCTTATCAAGACCCTCAAGGTAAGCAGGTTTAGTCATAGGACGATTTAAAACAGGTGCTTCTTCTGAAACTGGATCWACAGGAACTTCTCCACATTTCTCACCATGCCAGAAAAGTTCCATCGTTCCTGTAGCTGTTACTTCACCAATAACCGCAACCGCCAGGTCCCATTTTTCAAAGATATCAATAATAGCTTGTTCTGAGCCTTTTTTAGCACAAATAAGCATACGTTCTTGAGACTCAGAAAGCATAAAGTCATAAGGTGTCATATTTTCTTCACGAGCTGGAACCTTATCAAGATGCATAATCATTCCAGAGCCTGATCGTCCTGCCATCTCAAATGAAGAAGAAGTAAGACCAGCCGCACCCATATCTTGGATACCAATAACATGGTCTGTTTTGAAAAGTTCCATACAGGCTTCTAAAAGAAGTTTTTCTGTAAAAGGATCACCTACTTGAACAGTAGGACGAAGTGATTTTGACTCTTCTGTAAATGAGTCTGAAGACATAACTGCGCCACCAAGACCATCTCTACCTGTTTTAGAACCAACATACATTACAGGATTTCCAACACCTTCAGCAACACCTAGAAAAATCTCATCTGATTTACAGATACCAAGATTAAAAGCATTTACAAGGATATTTCCATTATAACACTCATCAAAACTTACTTCACCACCAATGGTTGGAACACCCATACAGTTTCCATAACCACCAATTCCCTCTGTTACACCACGTACTAAGAAACGTTGGTGGGCAGAAACCTTATCGTCATTCATTACATTTCCAAAACGTAAAGAGTTAAGAGAGGCTACAGGACGAGCGCCCATAGTAAACACATCACGCATAATTCCACCAACACCCGTTGCCGCGCCTTGGTAAGGTTCAATGAATGAAGGGTGGTTATGTGATTCCATTTTAAAAACAGCCGCATATCCACCACCGATGTCAATAACACCAGCATTTTCACCAGGTCCTTGAATAACCCATGGAGCCTTCGTTGGAAAACCACTTAAGTGCACCTTTGAAGACTTATATGAACAGTGTTCAGACCACATTGCAGAAAAAATTCCAAGTTCAACCATGTTTGGTTCGCGTCCTAAAATACCTAAAATATTTTGATATTCTTCGGGAGAAATTTTATGTTCTTTACAAGCTTCTTCTATGTTTTCAATTTTGTACAAGAGGTTTCCTTGGATATTTTTGTGATGACTTTTTAGGAAATTTTATATTTTATAAAATTTGCTAAAAAGTCTAAGACGCGATTATACTCATAATGTGCTAAAAATAGCTTTAGAAGAACCTTTATCTAAACTGTGATTAAGAAGCTAGTGTTTTGTTTTACAGAAAGAACTAACACTATTTTGGGTAAAATCCCTAAAAAATAAGGGAATTAAATATTTCCTACAGAGGTTTCCAATGTTTAGTAAAACAGCTCAATACACCTTTAGAATTCTAATTTTTATGTCAAAAAGTGCCGATGCACTGTTCTCAGCAACACATATTCATGAAGAAACTAAAATACCTTATAAATATCTCACCATGTTATTAACAAAACTAGCCAAGGCAAATATTTTAAAAGCAACACGTGGAAGAAACGGTGGTTTTTTATTGAATAAAGGAACAGAAGAGATTTATTTAGTTGAAATTCTTGACGCCATAGGCGAAAACGACTGTAGTAATTGTGCCTTAGGGGAAAGTGAATGTAATATGGATAATCCTTGTTCACTTCATGATGCCTATACCCTTCCAAAGATTGCTCTTGTGGAAATGCTTACAACAACAACACTAAGTATGCTTGACCCTTCTTTAATGAAAAGTCATCAAGAAGCTACTTTAAGTACATCTACAAAGTAAGNGTAGTTTTTACAAAAAACCATAATCAGCAATGRTTTTAATACTTTGCTTTAGTTCAAAAATAGGAATATATTCTATCTTTTGTATCTCGTATTCTTTTTTTCCATGGGCTAGATTTATATAAAACTCATCTTCAAGACCCCTTCCTAACATTRATCTAGCAAGGGGTGCATGAATTGAAATCAAGCCTATCTCGGGTTCTGATTCTAAAACACCACAAATTGTATATACCTCATTCGTATCTGTATCTAAATTTAATAAGGTCACGGTGGAGCCAAAATGGACCTTATCATTTGAGAGTATGGAAGGGTCAATTATTTTTGATTTTTGAATATGATTGTTTAGGAAGAAAAGACGCTTATCAATATGGCGAAGTTTTTCTTTAGCTGCATGATATTCAGCATTTTCACTTCTGTCACCCTGKGCTGCTGCTTCTTGTTTTTCAACATTAACCTGAGGCTTTAGCACGTCTTTAAGATATTTAAATTCTTCAGTAAGCTTATCAAAGCCCATTTGGGTTGTAGGTTCTATGTTCACATTTACTCCGTCGTTGGTGCATAAATGCACGTCAACTTTGGTTCCACATCTAAAAAAGCCAAACTCTTGGCTTCTTCTTTAGGAAGTTCAGGTTCTATACTATTCATAATGATTAGTGAACAAAACCTTTTATATAATAGGTATCTTTATCATCAACCTTAGCCGTATCTACCTTGTACTTTTCACACCAATGCTTAATTTTCGAATGCGCTTCATCCGTTAATTCAGAGCTTGGCGCGTCAATTTTAATTTTAAAATAATCTTCTGAGTTAGACATAGCGATATAAGAGCCATCCACTTTTAGTTGTTTATGTAATTCCATAATATGCTTTTCAATTTTTTCAAAAGAACTTGTGTTATTTATAATTCTAGCCATTTGCTCTGTTAAAGCCTCATTAGGAATATAGTCTAGTTGTCGTAAGATTGCTTCGTTAATCATTATTATAAAACCTTGTATAAAATTAGATGAAGATTATAACACTGTTTTGTATATTTTATTTTAAATTTTTATGGCAATTTTTCTTTTAAAGCACAAAATACACTTAATGATTAAATTCGTTACAATTGCGAAGGTTTTTCACAAAAACAATAAGGCCCGTAGAATATGATAAAAATTAATTTATTAAAAGAAACTATCCCTGTAAACTCAAAACAACTATCTCAAGCCTTTATCTCTCAAAAGGCCTTTGGTATTAGTATTAATGGAAGTATCAAATACCCTCCATTTCAATCCCAAGACATTTTTATCTACCAAAGCTCAGCTCAAAACAAACAAGACTTCTTAGGTTCAAACTATGCCCTTGTAGAAGAAAAAGACCACTTTTTGATTAAGGCAGAAGATGCTTGGCCAGATATACTTACTTATAACCTAGACCATTGTGATTACAACAACACGACTTCACTCAAAGAAGTAACTGAGTTCAGAGATGAAAAAATGGAAGATATGGCTTGGATGATTATAGACTTCGATGTATCTTATAAAGAAATTTTTGCCTTTTTAGAAGAACATACAAAAATCACCCTACTTTGTAAACAAAAAAACGAGCCTTATGAGTTTAGTTATATGGCTTTCTTTGATGATATTTTGGAAACTCAAAAAATATTTTATGAATTTTGTCAGGGTATTATTAAGGGCAAGCTTAGCAATGATCCTGATTATACTTATGATTATTTAGATGAAGACCAGATTGAGGCTGTAGAATACTTTAAGCTTGTGAAATAAAGACTCTATTCCGTCCTGTTTGTTTTGCCGTGTACATAGCGTCATCTGCTATTTGATAAATATCTTTAGCATCTAAATGCGTATTCTCATCAAACCTACATATCACGGCCCCTAAGGAAGCTGTTACCCAAGAATAAGGGTCGTTTTCTTCATGCTTGATATTAAGATTTTCTATAGCCTTAATAAGTTTTTTTGAAAAATCATGTGTTTGTTCTTCATTCATACCTAGAAGTACGACACCAAATTCTTCTCCGCCTAAGCGAAAAACTTGATCTGTTGCACGTTTACACACCTCTTTTAAACATGCCGATATTGCCATCAGGACTTCATCTCCTTTTAGATGTCCATACGTGTCATTATAAAGTTTAAAATGGTCTATATCCAACATCAAAAAGCTCATTGTCCCATGTTCACGGCCTAATCGTTTTATCTCTTTGTCAAAGACCATATTAAAATATCTACGGTTATAAAGATCACTAAGACCATCCGTAATGGCTAAGGTTTCCATCTGCTTACGAATTGTGATATTTTTACGTATAGCCATATACGAAAAAATATTTCCATCATCATCATATAAGGGCGTGATACTTGCATCAACCCAATAAGGCTCGCCTTTCTTATTAATATTTTCTAGCTCACCTGTCCAGATGTTTCCCTTAGAAATTTCATCCCACATTTTAGTATAAAAACTATCTTTGGTCTGAGGTGACTTTAAGATACGATGATTTTTGCCTATTAATTCATTTTTAGAATATCCTGTTAAACGACAAAAGGCATCACTTACATAGGATATATTTCCTTTGGTATCTGTCATTGACATATAAATATTTTGATTGACCACATCAAGCATGCGTTGTAACTCTTTTTCTGTTGTTTGTCTTTTCTGAACTTCAAATCGTAGACGCCAGTTTGAATACACCAAGATTAAAATAAGTATGACTGAAAAGAACAAGCCTACAACAAAGCCTCTAATATCTTTTTCTTGAACAAATTCAACACTTTCCCAATGATCATTTATCATATTATGTTCATCTATAGAAATAGACTTTATAGACTTATTTAAAATAGATATAAGTTCAGGATAATCACTTCTCACATTAATTTTCAAATCATAAGGATGGGGAAATTCACCTGATATTTTCACATCTGGCATATGAAACTCTTTAATATGTAAACTTACTAAGGGAAGGGCTTCTACTGTTGCAAAAACAGCAGAAGAAGAAACCAGTTTAAGTCCTTCTTCAATGGTATCAACATATATTTTTTGTATATCAGGGTAATTATTTTCTATATATTTTGCTGAGCTACTTCCTTTTAATAAGGCTATTGTTTTCATCTTTAAACTTTGAACATGAGAAATATAATCAACATCATTTTTAGTCACAATAACAAGAGGATATTTACGAATGACATCTGTTTTTAGAGAATTTTTACTCTCTTGTGTACCTATAAAAAGATCAATTTTTCCTCTTTCAAGTTCGGCAAGGGCGTAGGTTGCTGGTTCTTTTTGCTTATAAGAAAAGCTCAGTCCGCTCTTGAGTGAAATAAGATCTATATATTTTTGTGTCAATTCTTTTGACTGATGCCTATTTTCTTTAGGAAGCCAATGAATACTAGAATACCTGAGACTAGGATGTTCTGCTATCCAGTTTGATTCCTTTTCACTTAACTTAATTTGTGAAAATTGTCCTGGATACAAATGCTTGTAAATATCAACATCATTTTTAATTAGATTGACTTCTCGCATCATTAAGAGCATGTGCAAAAGTTTATTTAAGTCTATATTACCTATCTTGTCCAAATCAATTAGAGAATAACGCGCTATCATAGAGGCCTCAAAAAGAAGGGCATCTAGGCTTTTATTTGGATTATATTTTTTCATAATAAGATGAGATATTTCTTCTTGATGCCCCATCGCATACTTCCAACCTTTTAACGAGGCCTTAAGGAAGTCATGTACGCGTTTTGGATGATTAAGATATTCCTTTTGAGAGGTAAACAAGATATCAGAATAGGCATCTAAACCATAATTTGCAGGATCTATTATAGTATAGGCAAAGGCTTCTTGGTTAAGGATATAAGGTTCATTACCTAAGTACCCCGAAATAGCGTCGGCCTCTCCTTTTTTAAATCCCTCCCAGTCTAAATCAACAGAGATATACGCAATCCCTTCCATTTCTAACATTCGAGAAAATAAAAGAGAGTTTCCTTCATCCTCAGCAAGCATAATCTTTTTGCCATTTAAGTCTTTTGCATGCCTTATATCCGAATTTTTATTACATATAAGAACCAAGGGAGAATGTTCAAAAATAGCTGCTAAAAGCATTAAAGGTTGACCCTGAGAAATATCAGACAACAAAGAAGAAGAGCCCACCCCATACTGAGCTCTGTTTTCAGAAACTTCCTTACTTGCCCTTAGTATATTGTTTAGATCTTGTCCTTTTATTTCTACATTTAGACCATACTCTTTGTAGTAGCCTTGCTCTTTGGCTGCATAATAGCCAGCAAACTGGAATTGGTGTTCCCATTTAAGTTCCAAGACAATCTTTTCATCAGCAAAAACAGATAAACAAAATAAAATTAAAATTATTAAATATCGCATTAACTAATTATAACCATTCAGTTTTTATATATGGCTTAATGCCTATAAGACCTCTTATCAACGTCCATAATAAGATATTAAGGAGGCCTTAGAAAGCGTATGTGCATTAATGTAATAACCTACAAGAGCTGGGTTTGCACTAGACTTAAGATCAATCTTTTCAATGTCTAAGGCATGGATAGTAAAAATATATTGATGGTCCTTATCCCCCTCAGGAGGACAGGCTCCACCAAAACCAACTTTTCCAAAGTCTGTCATACTTTGTACTGCCAAAGACTTACTTAAATCAACACCTTTTTCAAAGCCCATCGTCTGAGTGTCTATATTAAACACAAGCCAATGCCACCATCCACTTCCCGTAGGTGCGTCAGGGTCATAAACAGTTAAGGCGAAACTTTTTGTTCCCTTTGGTGCATGTGACCATGAAAGTTCTGGAGAAATATTCTTTCCCCTGCAGCCAAAACCATTAAAGACCTCATCTATAGACAGTTGACCCTTTAAATCCGTACTACTTAAACTAAGGCCATCTGCCAGTAGTGCTGAACCTAAGCCTATTATGACTAAACATTGAATTATAATTTTTTTCATTTTAAGTATCCTTATTTATTAAAATCTAAAACGCGAGCCAAGGCTAAAAACACCCGAAACCATATCCATAACATCAGCTAAGGCATCTGAAGTTTCCATAGGACTTGAGTCATAATGTTTTTTTCTTTTATGAGCATTTCTACGATGCTTTGTTTGGGCTCTTTTATGAACATGTTTTTCATTAAGGGAATCTTTTTTAGCATTTTGTTTTCCCCCTAAGGCCGTCCATTCTTGAATCTGTTTCAACTCACCTGCGTCTAACCATAAACCATGTTCAACACACACATCCATAATCACCCCAGAGCGGTTAAGATAGTTCTTTCTTTGCATTAACTTATTACATTCAGGACAGCGTCTATAAATTATCCTGTCTTTGTGCAAGGGATGTTGCAATAAAGAGTGAAGCTTATGTTTGTCTAACCAGTATGACTTTTCTAAACGCTCTTCTAAAAGCCTTTGTAGTTCATAATTATCAAAAAACAAACCAAAACATCTTTCACATTTTTCTATAATAAATCTCTTATTTTTACCAATATCTATACTATCAAGAAAGATCAAACAATCAGGACAGCTTCTCTTAGACCTAGGAAGACGCATTCCAAGAGACTTTCTCTTTAACTCAATATCATTTCTAACACCACAATACTCACAAATAATACTTTTCGAAGGTAGTGGCGCGGAGCAATGTTTACATTTTGCCATAATTCTTTTATAAATCCTTCAAGATGCTGGTTTTTTTAGTGCTGTATTCTTCTTCACTGATTAAGTCCCCATCAAAAAGTTCTTTTAATTGTGATAAACGCTCTTTTAGATTTTTAGGTGCCTCAGTTTTTGCACTTTCTTGGCCCATCATAGAACCTGCCAAACCACCAGCTACGCCCATTCCCATCATAAAACCCGCCGCGCCTACTTGATTGTTAGCTGCGTCCTTCATTGCCTCAAGACGTTGAAGTTCACTGAAGCTTACACCTGCCGCGTCTGCACCGTACTTTTGAGCTGCAATATCGGCTATGGTATTAATACGTGTTTGTGTAGCTTCATCAAAGTCTGTACCTTCTATACGAAAGTCAGTAAGAGCAAAGCCTAGTTTTAAAAAGTCAGCCTCAAGTTTTTCTCCTAAGGCAGAAGATATTTCTTCTCTTTGAGAGTCAACTTGTGCATAAGAAAACTGAGCCGTGGCTAAATAATCTGCTATGGGTTGGTTAACACGCGCAATCATCATTTGTCTAAAGTCGCTCACCCTATAAAAGTCTTTTTCTCCCATTACATTGACAAAAAATGACTTAGCGTCTTGTATTTTAAAACTATAATTTCCATAGGCTACTAAGGAAACAGGGAACTTATACTTAGGATCATCATATTTAATAGGGGATGTAGTACCCCACTTCTGGTCTAAGATACGTGTACGCTTGTAAAAGTATAGGCCTACCTTATGTTCACTTTCAAAGGCTTGCATAAACTTTGTTACTGTTGTCCAAAAAGGGATATTATCTGTTAATAAAGAAGTCATCCCTTCTTCTTCAATAAGGCTAACTACCTTTCCTTCATACACAAAGATACAACCCTGCCCCGGTCCCACAATAAGCTTAGAAGCATTTTTAATTTCATCACCATTATCTGAATAACGATAAAAGAGTTCATCTGCTCCAGGGTTGTCCCACTGTATGACCGAGCGTAACTGTCTCTTAATTCCATCTAATATACCCATTGAAAAACCTTTCCCATATAAAAAATTTTATTAATTATAATAAAACTATCTTAAATTGTTACAGCTATAAATTGTTTTTAGTTATTTTTAAAGTCTTAAGTATTTTCCTTAACTTAAAATGATAATATAAAAAAAATTAATAGGAAAACTAATATGCTAAAATTTTTACTGATCAGTTTTTTATCTGCTAGTTTATTTGCTATGAGCAATTATGATGTTGCCTTGAAGTCAGACTTAGTTATACGTGACTTCAAAGATTCAAAGTCAGATATGCTAATGACACTTATTAACGCAAATGGGCAAGAACGCAAACGAAAAATGAAAATAATTGTACTTGAAAAAAAGGGTGGCGATAAATCATTAATGACCTTTATTTCTCCTGCTGATGTTAAAGGCACCAAGTTCTTATCATATTCTCATATCAAAAAAGATGATGACCAATGGCTTTATCTTCCTGCATTAAAACGTATTAAGCGTATTGCTTCTAAGAACAAGTCAGGTGCCTTTATGGGTTCTGAGTTTTCTTATGAAGACTTAAGCTCTTTTGACGTTGACAAATACACTTATAAGGGTGAGGCAAAGCTAGTTAGCTTAAAAGGCAAGAAGTCATATACAGGAGAAAGAACACCTGTAACAAAAAACTCAGGATACACAAAACAGGTATCTTGGGTAGATGCAAAAACTTTTTTAACCTTAAAACTCGAATATTATGACCGTAAACATGAACTTCTTAAAACAGCTTACTTTCATGACTATAAAAAGATTTCAGGTGTTTGGCGCGTGGGTAAGATGGTGATGATAAACCATCAAAATGACAAACAAACCATTTTAGAATGGAAAAATGAAAGCATTAAAAATGGCCTAAAAGAAAAAAACTTTCATAAGCGTGTTCTTAAGAAATGAGTAAGGCTGCTAAGTACTTTCACAAGTCACTTTTTTCCCTTTTATTACTTAGCTTAGCCTCTTCTCTTTTGGGAGCAAAAGATACAAGCACTTGTTATTCTGTTCAATTAGCCAGTATCTATAATAAGAACAGTATTTACCTCAAGATTGAAGATTATCCAAGTGAGTGTAAGCTTATCTCTTTAGCCAACTTAAAGGCAATTCGTTGTGGATGTTTTGAGGATAAAAAAGAGGCCCAAAATTCCTTAAAACAAAGAAGAAAAAAGTATCATGGTTCTATTCTTGTTAGAACCTATAAATCTCGTTTCATTGAAGCAAAAACTATCCTTACTCAAGAAAAAAAATCTTTTAAAGAGAAAGATATTGAAGATACACAAGAAGAAGCTCAAGACTTAGAAGCTGAAGAAGAACTTCTTCAGCAGAGTCCAAATTGGATCCAATCTTTATTAACAAATGAAGATATCAGTATTCAAGGAAATTTAAATCTTACCACTCAGACCTATCCTTCTCGTCCAGATGACAAGCATAAATACAACCTTACAGGTTCAGGTGAAGTAGAGTTTAGCTACACCAAAGATGATGTATCCTTTGTAGCTAAGGTTTATGCCCAAGGAGATAGCTATGATATGCAAGGAAGCTCCGATAAAAATCATCGAAGTTTTCTTCGTCTAGATGAACTGTATATTAAGCAAGACTTTGAAGATGACCAAATTCAACTGGGAAAGAGCATACAGTTTTGGGGTTCTTTAGAAGCACGAAATATCACCGATGTATTTAATCCTGATGACATGCGTTCTGATATTTTTAATTCTCAAAAACTAGGGGTTTGGAATGGGTCATACACCCACTATACAGAAACAGGTGAGCTTTCTATTATTATCAAACTACATGAACCTGATATTAAGATGGCGGGTCTGCCTTATGTTTACTACTTCTTTCCTGCACAACTTCCTGATACTCAGGGAGGAACCCTCCCTCTTTCTTATGATGATAAGCTTGAACTTGAACTTGCACAAAGACCTAGCTTTTACATCAAGTACACAGGTTCAACCGACTCACAATACGCCCTAGACTACGCTATAATCTTTGAAAATGGGTATGATTCCCAAAGATATTATACTTACACACCTAATTCATCCACCAGTCCAACATCCATTTCTGTACAACAAAATGCCTATGCAGTCAATAAGCTAATGACCTATAATACTCTTGTTCTTGGTTCAACCTTATTAAAATTTGAGGGTGTTTATACGGATATTATCAGCACTGATGATATCTTACTTGCAACAGGTAAGAAAAAAGATCTTTCTGACTATTACCACTTGGGTTTGGGCCTAGAACATACCCTTACACAGGTTTATGAGGGATCTGACCTAGGACTTATTGCAGAATACTACAAGTATGGTACCTTAGAAGATGGAGATGTTTTTACAGACCTTGACCTTTTTCAAGTCTTTCAAAATGACCTTTTTATAGGAGCAAGATATAGCTTTAATCAAGGAAATGATGCCAGTATTATCGCCGGTGTTATTTATGATTTAGATTATGATGAAGAGGTTTATTCTTTCGTATATGAATCTCGTATTTATGAAAGTTTTAAACTAAAGTTTGATTATTATTATATTAATCCTTCTGATGACACTCTAACCGCTTACAATCTAATGGGAAAACACCAGCGTCTTAGTTTAAAAGCGGGGTATTACTTCTAGATGTATAAATATGTTCAATTTATTATCCGTTTTAGATGGTTTATTGCCATCATTATTCCCTTACTTACACTAAGCCTTGCCACTCAACTTAAAAACATACAATTTGATGGTTCTTACCGCATATGGTTTGCGCAGGATTCAGAGGCCATTATCAATTATGATAGTTTTAGAGCAGTTTTCGGTAATGATGATGCTGTAAGTATTATCTTTAAAGATGAAAATGGGGTTATGAATCCCAAGGCCTTAAAACTTATTGATAGGTTAACCAACAAGCTTTGGGAAACCAAATATATTGCAAGGGTTGATTCTTTAACTAACTATCAATATGTACATGCAAGCAAGCAAGACCCTGATGACATTTTAATAGAAAACTTTATTGAAGATATAGATTCTTTAAGTCCCTCGCAGCTCAAAGAGAAGTTAGCCATTGCCTTAGAAGAAGATATGCTAGTTAATAAAATCATCAGTAAAGATGGTAAAACTACCATGATTGTGGGAAGGTTAACCCCAAAAATCGGAGACACAGTTGGTTCTAAGCAGGTTCTTAATGCTATTATAGAAGGATATGTTGAAGAAGAGGCCCAAAGAACGGGTTATAAATTTTATTTATCAGGAGGTCCTGTTTTAAGTACTGCCTTTGCTACCTTAGCTCAGCACGATATGCTTGTCTTTACCCCCATTATTGTTTTAATTATTATGCTTTTATTATGGCTTGTACTTAAACGGGCCTCGGGTATGCTTTTAAGTATTTCTATTGTTGTTTTTACTTTTTTTATTGTCTTGTCCATTCAAGTCTTATTAGGTTTTAAACTCAACAACTTTACCGCTAATATGCCCGTTTTTGTTATTGCCATTGGTATTGCTGACGCCATGCATTTATATTGGATTTACCTTTTAGGAAGAAGAAAGGGCTTAGATAACCATAAAGCCATACATTATAGTGTTGAAAAAAACTTTTTACCCATCTTTTTAACCTCTGTAACCACCGCTGTTGGTTTTGCTTCTTTAAGCATTTCTGCCATTATTCCTATCAAGACCTTGGGTATTGCCACCGCTAATGCGGCCTTATTGGCCTTTGTGCTTACCATTTTCTTTGTACCTGCAGCCTTAGCCATTATTAATCCAAAGATAAAAGAAAAAGAATTAAAAAAACACGCAGGGAAAAAAAGTCCCTTTGCCTTAAAATATTCAAAATTCATTATTAAGCATAATGTTAAAATTTTAATCTTTTCTTGTCTTGTCTTTGGCAGTATGGCCCTAGGCTTATTTAAGATTGAAGTCGATTCAAATACGGTGCGTTATTTTAGAGAAGACGTCAGCTTTAGAAAAACGGTTAGCTTCTTAGAAGCCGAACTAACAGGGCCAATGGCCTATGAAATTGTTGTTGATTCTAAGACAAAAGATGGGGTTAAATCACCTGAATTCTTACATGCAATTGAAGACTTTTCCACTCAGTATCAAACGCGCTACCCTGATATCAGACACCTATCCTCCTTACTTGATGTTATAAAGAAGTTTAGTGAGGTTATGACAGGTGAAAAAGTCATACCCGATAATCAAAATTTAGTTGCGCAGTACCTTCTTTTATATACATTATCCCTTCCTCAAGGAATGGAAATAAATGATAGGATAGACGTGGATGAGCAGTTCTTTAGACTTACTGCCTCTGTGAATGTCGTTAATACTTCCTTAGACTTAGAAATGATAAAGTGGGCCAAGGATTGGTGGGACAAAACACCCTATAGTGCTACTATTAATGGACAAACTGTTATGTTTGCACACATGCAACATGATGTTACAGACACCCTCATTCAGTCCATTGTCTTAGCCATTAGTGTGGTTTCTCTTTTAATGTTTTTTATTTTTAAGAGTATTCGAATGGTTCCCTTGTTTATTATTCCTAATGTTTTACCTATAGTCTTAGTTGTTGGTGTTATGGGATGGTTAGGTATGGCTATAGATATAGGGGTAGCAATATCGGGGGCCATAATTATTGGAGTCGCCGTAGATGACACTATTCATTTTTTAGTTAAATATAAAGAAGCAAGAAAAAAAGGCTATAACTTCGAAGCTTCCCTCACCTATGTTATGCAATACGCAGGCTCTGCCATTGTTTTTACGACCATAATCTTAAGTATCGCCTTTACTATTTTTAGCTTTTCTCAATTTATTCCAAATGTTAATTTTGGGATAGTAACCGCTATAGCCCTTGTTATTGCCGTTGCTGTTGATTTAATTATGTTACCTGCCATTTTATATCGTTACGATGGAAAAGATCAAAGTTCTTTGTTCTAAGATAAGAACTACTTATGGTAACACCTACTCCTAAAATAAGTTTTTATTTTTAAGTATTCTCAAATAATCACCTTCTTCTTATATAATAAAGACAGTTTTAGGGAAATAAGGGGAAAAATTGTTAAATATTACTGCATCAGTCTATAAGTACGCACCAAAGCTTGTTAAAAGACTGCCAACACCACTACTGAAACTTTTTATTAAAGCATTAAAAGTAATCTTTCATGAAAAAATGTTTTTTAAACTTTATGATGATAATAAACATCTAAGTGCTTTACCCTTTGTTGAGAACATGTTGAAAAATCTACATATCTCATGCACAATCAGACCTAATGAACTTCAAAACATCCCTTCAACGGGTAAGCTTATTGTTATTGCTAACCATCCTACAGGAGCCGTTGACACTATGGTCTTAATTGAAACGATTGCTAATGCAAGAGAAGATAAAAAAGTTAAAATTGTTGCTAATGGTATGGTGATGAGTATTAAACAAATATCTTCACTTCTTATTCCTGTAGATAACATAAATGGAGCTATTACTAAGCACAGTCTTAAGATTATAAATGAAGCCTTAGCAAAGGATGAAGCCCTTATCTTTTTTCCTGCGGGAGCTGTAAATAGGTTCTCTCTTAAAGGTCTTATGGATAGTACTTGGAAGGCTAGCTTTCTAAAAATTGCAAAACGTACACAAACACCTATCCTTCCTCTAAGAATCAAGGGAAGCAACAGTATCTTATTTTATCTACTGTCCATGCTTTTACCAAAAAGTCTTTCCGCGCTTTTCTTAGTTCATGAATTTGCTGTTGCTGGAAAACGAAAGCCTATTCATATCAATATTGGTAAGGTTATCCCCTTTGCTTCATTTTCAGATACTAAGATTAGTATCAATGAGTATGTGGACATGTTTTATGCTCATATTTATAATATCAATACTAAGCAAAATGATATTTTAGAAACAGAAATTACTATTGGAAATACCGAAAGTACAAAAAAATTAAAAGAAGAAATTTATAAGGCTAAGTTCTTAGGTTATTCAAGTGATGGAAAACGGATTATCCTTGCAGATGCAGATGAGTCTCCTTTTCTTGTATCTGAACTAGGTCGCCTTAGAGAAATCTCTTTTAGAGCTATCGGAGGAGGAACAGGAACAGCTAGAGATAATGACCTCTTTGACAATTATTATAAGCACTTAGTATTGTGGGATGATAAAGATTTAGAAATAGTGGGGGCCTACCGAATAGGCGAGTGTAAAAATATTATAAAGCTTAAAGGACAAGAAGGTTTGTACACCTCTAATCTTTGCAAGTTTAGTGAACAATTTAAAGACTATTGTAATAATTCCGTTGAACTTGGACGTAGCTTCGTACAACCTCAGTACTGGGGTTCTCGTGCCTTTGATAGTCTATGGCAGGCGGTTACTGTTTATTTAGCCCATCATCCTCATATTCAATATACTTATGGTGTTGTGACTATTAATGCTGACACACCAAAAAAAGCGGTGGCTGCCTTAGTTTATTTTTATTCTCATCATTTTTCATGTTCTTCGAAAATGATGACAGCAAAATATCCTTATATTATTAGCCAAGAAGACAAGCTTGAATTTAATTCACTCTTTAATCACCTAAATTATAAGGATGGCTTCGTTATTTTAAAACGTTATCTTAAGGACTTAGGGACAGTTGTACCTACTCTTTTTAAGCAATATATTGAGCTTTACGAAGAAGGTGCGGTTCGTTATTTTGACTTTAGTGTAAATGATGGCCTTTTTGGTGTGGTTGAAGGTTTTATTATCTCAGACAATCATAGAATGAAAAGATCCATCCAAGAACGTCACTTAAAAAATTTCAATAAAGACAGAAGTATTGACCCACTAAGCAAAGTATATACACGTGGACATTTTTTACAACAAATTGACTCAATTGAGCACTATCAACGTAAGATAGATACTCATTCAAGCCTAATAATTTTCGATATACTGGGTGAACACAAAGAAGAACTTAAAAATAAGCTTATCCTTCGTGTTGCCCAAATACTTAAAAACTCACTCCGTACTGATGACTTAATTGCAAGATGGAGTGATATGTCTTTTATTATAATGCTAAAAAACACAAGCACGAAACAAAGTAAATGTATTGCAGAAAATATCAAACATGCTATCCACGACACTAGGGTAAATGGCTCCTATAAGATTGAGTGTTCTTGCAAATTAACAGACCCACAATGCATTAACTGTGAGGATGAGAGCACTATACAAGATGAAGAACTAGCTTGTTAATACCATGCCCTAAACCCTTGACTATATGCTCTTAGCCATTGATTTACTTGAAATAGAGTCAAAGTCACTTTCCCAACATATTTCAGGGATAAGTACCATCACCTTTTATAAGGGAGATATACACCTAGCGGCTAAGAGTCTTAAAGAACGTTTTTCTTTACTCTTAGAAGCCAACCCTTGGATAGCGGGCAAGCTTGTTAAAACGAAACAAAGTAAAAACTTACAACTACTTTATTCAAATACCCCATCAACAAATATTCAAGTAGAACTACTCTTTAAGGTCAATCCACCTGATGTCAAAATACACTCAGATATGCCCTATTCTCAACTAGGAAAAGCCTGTTCTTCTCTTATCGTTCAAAGACCCACACGCATTATAAATAAAGAAGAATACATTACAAAACTCACCCTAGTAGAAGATACAAAAGACCCTCAAAATAAATTTTCATTAATCTTTTCCTTATCTCACAGTGTAGGAGATGGTCATACCTACTATTCACTTTTAAATATGCTGAGTAAAGACGCAAAAATTGAGGCCTTAACTGTACAAAGAAAAGAAGAAATATATGCTAAGGCAATTAAAACCTTAGGTAAAAAAGAGTTCGCCTATTTAACAAGTTTTTCTCATGTTTTTAATGTTTTTAGAGGGATGATATGTGGGAAAAAAGCAAAAGTTTATGCTTTTTATCTAGACGAAAATAAGATATCTGAACTTAAGGCAAAGAAAAAAGAAGAACAAGCCTATATCTCGACAAATGATATTCTAACCTCAAGCTTTTCTACCTTTACTGGAGCGCGTTTATGTGCAATGGCTATAAACTTTAGAAATAAGATTAAGGGACTTGATAACAAGGATGCTGGAAATTATGAGGGAGCTATCTTATATGATAAAAGACATTATAAAAGTCCTTCTAGCATACGCCATAGCCTTATAAACCCTTCTTCTTATCAAGGGCTAAGTAAGCCTTTACCTAAGACCTTTGAAGGCATGTTTTGTAAAATGGGACTCATTACTAATTGGGCTTCTTTTGCTAAAGACCTAAATTTACAAGATGCAAAAGAAGAGCTACATCTTCCCTTAACAAATACCGCCGGACGTATGCCTTATGAAATGTGTGTTGTTTTTAGAGCTAAAGAAGGAAAAACAGGTCTTATTTACTTTACCCAAAGGTTTAAAAAAGTAGACTTTAATCCACAAAGCCTTCCTATTGGAAAGCTTATCTCTAATAAAATTTTCACTTAAATATAGGAAAATAGATGACAAAATTTGTTGACGCTATTATAAAACTTCGTTGGTATATTGCTATTATCATTCCTTTACTTACTTTAGCAATAGGAACACAGCTTAAGGACTTAGAATTTGAAGGTTCTTACCGGGTATGGTTTGCTGAAGATTCTAAAATTTTAAGAGATTAAGCCTGTTTAGCTTTTTTTATAAAATATACCAACTACAAAAGAGATAGGTGTTGTGCTTCCATCTTCTTTTGTTTCATTTGACACTGTAATTAAGACACGACCATTTCATTAGGATTTTCAATCCCATTTCTGACCATATATTACATCTTTCTCCAGGAAAGGTGGTCTTGTGGATCTGGAAAACACGGAACAAGTATATTATGATATACATCTTCTAATAAATCATAGTTTCGTATTTCATGAATATTTTCTACTATTAAGTTTTCCATCTTCTTCCCCTCTATCCCCAAGTGAAAAAAGTATAGTATTTTCTTATATTTATTTTACTTTTTAATAGTAATATAATTGCTTTATTCTGAGAGTGTGGAAAAAAAGAAAGAAATTATTTTATATAAACCAGTTGTGTTATTGTATAACTTTTTTTAATATTAAAAAAACTATACTTATAATATTTTATTATTTTTAACTATCCATCTTTCTAAGATTATCTTAGCCGCTAAAGAGTCAATACGCCCATCTTTTTTTTGCTTCATCTTACCCTTCATTGAGTCTTGAGCTTCTAATGAAGAATGAGATTCGTCTTGATGATACACAGGACCATCAAAGTCTACAAGTTTCATAAAATGTTCAACACGACGGCGCATTTCATCCTCAGAATTTCCACCCATAGGAATCCCAATAACCACAGCCTCCGCGCCCCATTCAATAAGTAAGGCCTTTACTTCAGCAGAGGCTTGATTTCTATTACGACGCTCAACTGCATTTAAAGGGGTAACAAAATTTATATCAGCACTATAAGCAAGTCCAATGCGTTTCAAACCTAGGTCAATAGCAATTATCTTCATATTTTTCTTACTTTCCTAGACAAAAGTTGCCAAACATCTTATCAAGCATCTCAGAATGCTCAAAAGGGCGTGTGATAGAAGATATCTCATTAATAGCCATATTCATATGAAAAGAAAATATCTCAAGCTCTTGTTCTTGTAAGGGCTCTTTAGCTTCTTCTATCTCATTTAAGGCATTTTTTACTGCATTAATTTGACGAGCGGAAATTAGCATTATCTCATCTGAGACATTCTTAGTATCCATAATCTCTTCAAGAGAAGATATTAATTCTCTTGCATTTTCTTTGCAAGAAAGTTTTATAGGTTCATAATGACTAATTTTCCTAAGATCAAATTTTGTCTCTAAGTCTGTTTTATTAAGCAAGGTAATAAAATATTTTTCATCCTTATGCTCTTTTATTAACCTAAGTATTTCTTCATCTTCAGTATCAAAGACTCTTGAGTTGTCAAATAAGGCTATCACTATATCACTGGCTTCTATAGCTTCTATACTACGTTCTATCCCTATACGTTCAATCTCGTCATTAGCCTCTCTAATACCTGCTGTATCTACCATACGAATTAGATGTGTCCCTATCTTTACTTCTTCTTCAATAGTATCTCTAGTAGTACCTGCTATTTCAGAAACAATGGCACGCTTATAATTAAGTAAGACATTAAGTAAGGAGCTTTTACCTACATTTGGCTTTCCAATAATAGCCACCTTAAAACCTTGCATCAGGCCTGCTCTACTTTGAGAGGCAAAAAGAGTATCACTAAGTTGAAGATTAAGTGTAGCAAGGCGTTCTAAGATTTGTTCTATTAGGTCTTGAGGAAGGTCTTCTTCTGCGTAATCTATCGTCACCTCAGAATAAGCCAATATATTTAAGAGCTCATCCCTAACCCCCTCTACATATCCTTTTAACTCACCCTTCATTTGCTTAGCTAAAATCTTAGCTGCATCTTCACTTTTTGCTTCTATAAGTTGAGCAATAGCCTCAGCCTCAGTTAAATCAATACGCCCATTAAGAAAGGCTCGCTTAGAAAACTCACCCGGCTCAGCAATTCTTGCACCCAGGTCTAAGACTGCATTTAAGACCTGCTGTGCAACTATCTTTCCCCCATGACATTGAAACTCAATAATATCTTCTGCTGTAAAAGAGTGAGGCCCTTTAAAATAAATAACAATAGCCTCATCAATGAGTTCATCTTGGGAGTTATACAAGGGAGTTAAGGTTGCGTGTCGTACTTTAAAGTCATTTTTTTTAGAAAGTTTTTTAGAGATAACTAAAGAATTTTCTCCACTAAGACGAATAATGGAGATAGAACCTATGCCATGGGCTGTAGCCACAGCCGCTATTGTATCTTCTATCATAATTAGTAGTTATTGTTATTATCGTTGTTAAAAGAGTTAATAATGATAAACTTAGCACCATCACGCGTTGAACGAATTGCTACATATTTATCAGGATAAGCCCCACGTAATTCTCTAAGGGCAATCTGAACTAAGACCCCATCAAGAATCTTTGTTTGTGCCTTACCATCACGGTCTATATTTGTATACACACCTTCAAGGTATTTTCGAATCATCTCTTCTTGATTTTTCAAAAATTCTGCAATTTCAAGACGAAGTTGCAGTTGGTAAACAGCATTGATCCAATTATAAAGCATATATGAAAGTGCCTTATAACGGTAACCTTCCTTACCTATAAGCAAGGCTGCATCTTTTCCTGAAAACTCTACTAAGATTGTTTTATCATCATGTTCGCACACTTTTATTTCATCTATTTCGAAACAAGCATGTTGAAATAAAGCATCAATCTTTTCTTTTATCTCACTTGCAACCTCTGAAGGTTTACAACTTTTCGAAAAAGTATTGTTTTGAAAAAACTCATCTACTATCTTTTTACTGGTTGTCGGAGCTGTTCCACCGGCTAATTGTTCATGAATCTCATCATGAGACTTATCGCAGATTTCAGTTTCTTCCCCAATATATACTTCTTCATCTTCATCACTATAAAGTTCAGAGCCATCATAATCATCTTCTTGGTCTGTCACAAAAGACGCAGGCAAGATAAAGTCATTATGTGATGGTCGTTTTTCAAGTTGAACTCTTTTCTTTTGCTTAGGTTTTACAGGTGCTTGTTTTTTTACCTGAGAAAGAGGTTTTTCTTGAACTTGTTTCTCTTTTTTCACTTCAGAAACAGGGTTCTCTTTGACTTTTGCAACCTTAGGTGTAGGAGCTTCTACCTTGTTTTCACTAGGCTTTTGCATCTCATTTTTACAACTTGCGACAATAATTGCTTGCTTTTTAAATAGTCCCAAGAACCCTTTTGAAGGTGCTTGAATAACTTCTATATTTAATTGTGTAATTGAACATGACAGTTTGTCAGCAGCCGCAGAGTAGGCATTCTCTAATGTCTCCGCTTCTATTTTGACCATAATTTATACCTCTTTAGCCTTTTTCATGGCTTTAAATTTATTATTTACTACGAATTGTTGAGCGATTGAGAAAATATTATTCATTAACCAGTATAGAACAAGTCCAGCTGGGAAAGTCACAAAGAAAAATGTGAATATAATTGGTAAAAATCTAAATATTTTTTCTTGCATTGGATCAGTAAAGTTACTTGGTGTAATTCTTTGTTGGTAATACATTGATGCACCCATTAAAATCGGTAATACAAAGTACGGATCCATATGTGCCAAATCGTTAATCCAAAGTATCCATTCTGCACCTTTTAATTCTACAGCATTTAATAATACCCTATAAATCGCAAAAAAGACAGGAATTTGCATTAAAAGTGGTAAACAACCGCCAAGTGGGTTAGCACCCTCTTTCTTATAAAGAGCCATAACTGCCGCATTCATACGTTGTGGATCACCCTTAAACTTGGCCTGAAGTTCTTTTACCTTAGGTGACACCTCTTTTAGCTTTTGCATAGAGACCATCCCTTTAAAGGTTAATGGGAAAAGCACTAAACGAATAATTAAAGTAAGTAAAACAATTGACCAACCCCAGTTTCCGACATAATCATGTAAAAACATTAAGAGTTGAAATAGTGGCGCGGCTGCAAAAGTGAACCATCCGTATTCAATAGCATTGACTAACTCAGGGTTAATACCTTCAAGAATTAAATAATCTTTTGGCCCAATATAACCATTAAATGTAAAATCTTGTAAACCTTCAACAAAGGCAACTGGATTATCATCTCTGTCTCTATCTACCTTAACCGTTGTGTCTTTATCTAAAGAATAGAAAATTGACGCAAAATATTGAGAGAATGAAGACACTAGATTTACATCATTATATGATGTCATATTTGAAGCGTCACCATCTTCAACAATGTTAATGAGGTGATCAGAACCTGTATCAACCATAACCCCTTCAACCGACATCATCTGCTTATCAGAAAAGGTTGGGTGCATTCCAAGATAAACATAATAACGCTTGTCTTCACTTAGCTTAATATTAATGTCGTAATGTCCATCTGCATAAAAAGTAAGGTTTTTAGTAACGGTTAAAGACGAAAGTTTTTGTGTTAGAATAACAGACACATGACCATCCACAAGATTCGCTGCTTTTACATTTGACGTATAAGGCGTTGTCATTGCTTCTTTGTTAAGTGCCTTATCTGCAAAACGAATGTATAAAGGCTTAGCCCCTACATCTGCAACAAGCTTAGCATGTCCTGTTTCTTCATCAGCAAACTTTTCTTCTAACATCTCTTTTTGAGAAATACGACCAAGTGTATCAATCGTTAATATATAATTTTCGCCATTTAGCCTAGCTAAAATAATATTATCCGAATTAACAGATGATGTTGAAGAGGTATCATGACCTAAGTCAACAGAACCTGAACTTCTAGAAGTAGTAGGTGCTGAACTGTTTTCTATATTTGTTTCAATAGTAGTGTTCAGTTCTGAACTTATTTGTTCTGGTGGAAAGATAGTTGTGTAACCCATGAAAAATGCGAATGATATTGCTAATGCTAATATCAGTCTTTGATTTGAACTCATTTTGTCTAACACGATAAGCCTTTAGAAAAGTTTTTTATTAAATAGTATTTTCCATTTCCCTTAGGAACATACCAGTATTTTATAGCCGTTATTTTATCTTTTTTTATCTTATAACTTAGTTTATTTATCACAGGATAGTCAATTCCACCCGAAAAAAGTTGATTACAGCGTAAAATACGCATAAATGAGAAGAAAAAAGCCTTATGCAAAGAATTTTTTTCAAACTGCCACCTTGCATATTCAGAACATGAGGGATAATACCTACAAGAACCATATCCTGTAAAAAGCGTCAAGAACTTCTGATAAACGCTAAGTAAACCTAGTAGAGACTTACGAATCATTTTAGTGCACCTACTTTTTTTAAAGCACGTTGCATATCAAGTTTAAGATTATCATGAGAAATATCACGAATAGATTCTTTTGCTACAAAGATATAAGTACCGGTAGTCATTTGGGGAGAAAATTCAAGAAATAATGCACGAAGTCTGCGCTTAGCACGATTTCTAAAAACCGCGTTGCCGACTTTTTTGCTGGCAGTAAAGCCATTTTTATACTCTTTACCTTTAAGGTAAAACAGTACCGAGGATTTAGCATGAGCTGCCTTTCCTCTTTTATAAACCAGCTGAAACTCTTTGGGGAGTTTCAATCTTTCAAAACGGTTTATACAGTTAAGCTCTTACGCCCTTTAGCACGACGTCTATTAATAATACGGCGACCATTTTTTGTAGCCATACGTGCACGAAATCCGTGAGTACGTTTACGAGGGGTATTATGAGGTTGATAAGTTCGTTTCATATCAAGTTCCTTCTATTTTTTTTAAGTTCGCAATTATAGTTAAGTTTTACTTAAAAATTAGTAAAGGCTAAGACATAGTCTTTCTTTTACCTCTATAAATAACAACTAGACCTACTAAAGAAGCTTAATTTATAAGACTTTTACACTTCGTTCCTTAGTCTTTCTAAACTTTTCCCAAAGTTTTTTTTCTGCCATAATTATAAAAATTGCGCCCTTTTCATCAAAGCTTTTTTCCTTAATTTGTATCTTATCTTCTTTAAGCCTATACTCAATGAGACTAATATCTGTATATTTTACACTAAAGGTATATTCTTCTAATTTTAGATAAGAAAGGAGAGTACTCTTTTGAATCACCCCATTGCAAGCATCTGAATAGGCTCTTACTAAACCACCCGTACCTAACTTCGTACCACCAAAGTACCTAACTATAATCACAGCAGAATTAATGAGCCCATTTCCTGCTAATACGCAGAGTGTTGGTTTGCCTGAAGTCCCCTTAGGTTCTCCATCATCAGAACAATGTTCTACAATCTGATCAAATTCATTTATGTATCGACTTGCCACAACAAAATGTCTGGCCTTTGGATGTTCTTGTTTTAGACTTTTCAAAACCTCATCATAAATATCATAAGGTAAAAGATGAGCAATAAACTTAGATTGTTTTACTTCTAAGGTTTCAATAGTATGAGATTTCACATAGTTCATTATTTAATTCTTTATTCTATTACTGCGGCTTTGCCTGAAACTTTTTGTAAACAAAACCGCCACGGCTAGTTTTCTAAAGAAACTTTTTACTTCGTAAAACCGCCACGGCTAGTTTTCATAATGAAAGTGTAACTAATTAATGGTTACACTTTCACATGTATAAAAAAGCCCATGATTTACTTTATCTTTGGTATCAGACTAATGGTCGCCATAATCTTCCTTGGCGCAATATTGATGATGCTTATAAGATATGGGTTTCAGAGATTATGCTCCAACAAACTCAGGTTAAAACCGTACTGGAGAGGTTTTATTTTCCTTTTATAGAAGCCTTTCCTAGTCTTGCTGATTTAGCCTGCGCGAGTGAAGATGAAGTACTAAAAAAGTGGGAGGGTTTAGGCTATTACACAAGAGCTAGAAATCTACATAAGACAGCCCTACTTTCTAAGACTTCTTTACCTCTTACTGTTACAGAACTCATAGCCTTACCTGGTATTGGAAAAAGTACAGCCCACGCGGTCGCTTCTTTTGCTTATAAAACACCCGTTCCTATTATGGACGCAAATGTTAAACGAATACTCTATAGAATCTTTGCCGTACTAAAGGCAAATGAAAAAGAATTATGGGAAATGGCCTATGCCTTTTTTGACGAGACAAGGCCTTATGACTTCAATCAAGCCATGATGGACTTAGGCTCTAGTATATGTACTTCTAAGGCACCTGTCTGTCTTAGCTGTCCTTTTGAGACTCAATGTAAGGGGAAAGAAACACCCTTACTCTATCCCACAAAAAAGATTAAAAAGAAAATTCCTATAAGGCAAAAACATATTATTATTCATAGCCATAAAAACAAGCTTGCCCTAAAACAAAGGCAAACACGATTTCTAAATGGTTTGTGGAGCTTTAATGAACATGAGCATCATGAAGACATCACTTTTTCTTCCCTTTTAGGAGATATTTCACATACTTATTCTCATTTTAAACTTCAAGCCAAGGTCTATATACATCATAATTATATTGAAGATTGTGAATGGTTTAGTCTTAAAGAAATAAAAACTCTTGCCCTATCTACCGCAGACCATAAGGCCCTAGAACTCTACTTAAAAACTAAAAACTAATTATATATGTCCAAAAAACATATCTATCCCAAAGAAGATATTATAATTAGGCCTATAATCATACTGCTCATGATAATTAATCCCTGGTCCAATCTCATAAAAAAGCCACTTCTTCCATATATTTTCCCTCCAACGCACTNAAAAAAGATAGTTATAAACCCTGTTCTCTTTTTGTAGTAGAGGGGGTTCTTCTCTTATGGTGTTTAAATATTTAGTATTTCCATTTGCACCAAAATTAAAACTCAGACCYGCCTTTTTTCTAGGGTGATAAAACCACTGTATAAAACCATCATAATGCATACCAGGGTCATTACTATTACTCCCCCGGTCTATAACAAAACGTAAAAGTGTATTATCACTTGTAGGTGTATCTAAAAATAATTCTGTGATTTCTGAGAATTCATCTTTTATAGAATATTGAAAGGTCTGTACAGGTTTAAAATTCCATCGGCCAAAGTCTGTCTCAAAGGTATATCTTGCTCGGACAAAGGGATCAATACCTCTAAACCCAACAGAGTACCTTGGTCTAATCCCTAGAAAAGTCTTTGATTCTTGTTCTAAACCAATAGAAGGATTGTCCTCATCACCTGTTTTACCAATATTTTTAGCACTATCATCATTAAAGTTTTCAATAAAGAGTTTTAAGCGTTTACGACTTCTGGTAAGGTGAACCCTCGCTTTTATATTAAATCTAAATTCATTAGGCCCTAAAGAATTAAAAGCTTGTAAGAAACTCACACGTATATATGACCTGTCTCGTTCTTCTAGTAACTTTCGAGTTAAGAAAAATTCGTCAATTGAGTGTTCTTCCTTCTTATACTTTTCACTCTCACTAATTGCAGGAAGAAGTATATCTTCATAGCTTGTATTATTATCCTTTGAAGCAGAATTATTTAGTATTATCGTGGAGCTACTATTTTCATCAAATTCCATAGTCTGATACATAAAAAAAGAGCCTTCAGCCTCTCTTACACTTAATCTTTTTTCTTGACTTGGACTTGTAGGAAAAAGATTTATTGACTTAGATAAGTTCTTGTCTACACTTATTTTACTTTCATTATTTTCAAGTACAGGTCTTAGTACAAGATAAGAGGTATTGTTTTCAAGATCTATACGTACAGGAAGAAACCAAGAAAGGTTTGCATCTTTATGATTGCTCATATAAGTTTTAAAAAAAACTGTGTCATTTTCATCTTCAAAATAGTCATATACGCCCAAGACCATATCATCAATTCTTGCACCCCATGACTTAATATATGCACTAAAATCAGCATGTGTTTCATCAATTAAAGAAAATTCTTCATTAAAATTATTATTGTCTACTGCATGTGTAATACACAAGCATAGCAAAAGTAAAAATAGGGACTTCATATATATAAAATAACTTTTTTTAATATAGCTTAAGCTTAAAAAACTTTTTATTTTTTCTATTTAAAAAATACTTTGACAATAAGGGCAGCTATAGATCTAAGAAAAGAAAGGCATTAGACTTAAAGTGATATACTACTTTCATGGCAAAAATAAAATTTTTCTTTAAACTGAAACATTATCTTTATACAGGTTTACGTGAAGTACTTGTTTATCATCATAACTCCTTAGAATTTAGAGCCAAGGTTTTTGCGCTTATCATTTCGGCTAATGAAAATCCTCAAGACTGCGAATATGCTCTTGTACATGAGGCAGGGATGCAAGTGTACAAGGATGAGGAGCGTGTTAATATGTTGCTTCTTACAACAAAAGAGTATGTTCAAAAAGTACATCAAAAAAATGGACTTTATATTGATGACTTAGTTGAAGACATTCAAAAAGAGCTGCAGCAACTTCCTCGCTACGCTTCTAAGATTGATATTGAGGCCTTAAGACCTTTAGTAGAATGTAGTATAGATGAAGATACCTCTTCATATCAATTAAGAATGCTTGAGTTTTTACATCAACTCAAGGTTCAATACACAAAAGAAGTTTCATGAAAAAAGTATATTTAGCAAGTTTATTAATATTATGTTTAGGTGGCTGTTCACAAGAAGCCCAGCCTTATAAAGAGAGTAATCAAACAAACCCTAGTTCAAGTGAACAAGGGTATATTCAGACACATTAAGTCTCTTATAAAAAGACTAAGGTTTATATACGTCTAAGTCGTAACCCTCATTTATAAGTTTAGTCACCCCACCATCAAGGTTTTTTACATTATAGCCTTGCTGAGCCATAAATCCGGCAACCTGAGCAGTTCTGTTTCCCGTACGACATATTAAACCTATTTCAACATCTTTTCCACCAAGTTCATCCATAGCTTTTAAAAAACTTTCAGCATCATAGTTTCCCATTTGATCAAAAAAGGTCACCATAGTAGAACCCGGAACAACACCTGTCTCTTGCCACTCCATGGGAGTACGGATATCCACTACCTTCATATCTGAGTTTTCTAACATTTCTATATCTGGATAAACATTCATAATGTTCCTTTATTTTAATAATAGTATGAAATTATACCAAAACTATATAAAGCATTGTGATTTATGGCTGAAAGAAGGTTTTACTTTAAGGGAAGGCTTAAAATAAAGCAGGCACCATCATCTTCATTTTCTACTGTTACACGTCCATCACAATGATCTTCTACAATCATTTTTGACATATATAAACCTAAACCTGTGCCATCACGCTTCTCTTTTGTTGTAAAGTAAGGATCAAAAATATAAGCTTTTTTATCCTCACTAATGCCACCCGCATTATCATAAATAAGCAACTGTACGCTATCGTCAAAACTAACCGTTTTTAATAAGATACGGGGAGACTCTGTCTTATTTTCAATAAAGGCATCTTGAGCATTTTTCAATATATTTAAAAGAACTTGTTTGAGTTCATTTGGAAAAGACAAAAATTCTTCTTTTGATTCTAAAAATGTTTCGATTTGAACACCCTGAGCTTCTAAAGAGGTTCCTATGATTTTTAATGAACCTAAGACAATATCATTTAAAGAAGTTAATGTTTTTTCTTTATCAGGTTTAAAAAAATTTCGAAAGTCTGTAATCGTGGTGGATAAGTATTGGGTATAGTTATTGACTTTTTGTATGCCCTCTTCAATATAAGCTGTATCACATTTTTTTTCTAAGAGCATATGAAGACTCATAGAACCTGTCGTAGCCGTAATAGCAGACAGAGGTTGCCTCCATTGATGTGCAATCATAGATATCATCTCTCCCATCTGTGCTAAACGCGATTGTTCTAACATCTGCTTGTCTTTTTGACGATTTTCATCAACCGCTTGACTTACTCTTTGCTCTAAGGAAGCATTAATTTCTTCAAGTTCTTCTTGGGCTTGAACATACAAGTCTTTTAATTCTACGGAGTGTTTCAAGTTTTTATGAACATCCCAAGAAGCAGACAATACAATAACCGTAAAAATAATTAAAATAGAAGCAATCGAAATATGAAGACTGTCTCCTTGATAAAAGAATGAGGCCGTTAATAAAACAAGCATTGGTATGTTATAGGCTAAATAAATTCTATATAAAGGGCTCAAGGTGGATATAGCTCCCGCTGCCATACCAACAATTAGCGTTAAAACAAGATACTCATAAGGACTAGGTGCATAAATAATACATAAAAAGCTCCCAATTCCCCAGGTTAGTCCACCAACAAAACTAAGAACAATATGAATTTTTTGAAAGCTAATCTTATCTTGTGAAGAAAACACTTTGTCCTTATATTTTGCAGCAAAATAAAAACGAAGTACCTGATAAAGTATATGAATAAGAGCCCATGGGCTTAAGATCCAAAGAGGGATATAATCTTTTAAAAACCAAGTAAATATTATCAAGCAGGTAAAATAAGCCACGCTAGACTTATGACTTACTGAAATAAAAAGGTGAATCAAATCTTGATAACATGAAGCCAAATTTGATTCTTTAGTCATATGTTTTATTTTACTTAGCACTACTATCCCCTAGTGGTTAAATAATATCTAAACAAACTAAAGGGAAACTATAATAAATAAACTACTAAGAAGAATAAGAAGTAGGACTAAAGAGAAAATCTTTCAGGGTCGAAAAAGCTCTCGTCTGAAATATTTCCAAAGGCTGAATTGATTGATACAAATATACTTGGATATTTTTCTTCCATGCCTTTTAACATCTCTTTCATAGCGGCTCTTGCGTGGGGCATCTTAACATCAAAACGCATGGCAGGACAGGCCTCATCACCAATGGCTTCTAAATCATTATCTTGTACAAAGGCTAGAAGTTGACGTTCACGCATCTGAATAAGGGGACGGATAATAATAAGACCATTTCCTGCCTTATATATAGGAGAAAGTGCTCGCATCTGTCCATTATAAATCATATTCATAAAATAACTCTCAGCAGCATCATCTAAATGATGACCTAAGGCCAGTTTATTACATCCAAGTTCTTCAGCTACTGAGTATAAAGACCCCCGTCTCATTCGTGAGAAAAAAGAACAAAATGAGGAGTTTTTTCTAATTTTTTCTTGGGCAACTTCATATATCTTAGTATCTTTAACCATAAACTTTATACCATATTCTTCACAATGCTTTGCAAGATAGTCAAAGTTTTCACCCATTCCATAAGAAACAGTAACCGCTATAAATTCAAAAGAAAACGGCGCGCGTCTTTGTTGCTCTCTCATCGCGTGTATCATGGTTAAAGAGTCTTTACCACCGGACAATCCAACAAGGATTTTATCACCCTCTTCTATCAGATTAAACTTAGCATTGGTCTTACCCAACTGTGACATAATCTTCTTAGAAGGACAAAGTGATTTTTGTTTACTCAATGCTCTCAACCATCTTAATAATAAAGTTTGCAGACTCAATAGCTGAGCTTTCTAAGAACTCATCAAAAGAAAAACTTGCGTCCATATCTGCCGCATCTGAGATAGCTCTAAGTATGAAGAAAGGCACATTCATCGCATTACAAACACAGGCAACTGAGGCACCTTCCATTTCAAGCGCGTCAGCCTTAAAGGTTTCCCCTATCCACTTATTTTTAACCGGGTCCGCAATGAACTGATCCCCCGTAGCAATAGTACCTTCCATAAGTTCTAAATCCATATCCTTAGCAACAAGCATAGCCTTAGCAACTAATGCCTTATCCGCTTCAATAAAGACAGAACCCTCAGGAACAAAACCATGAGGATGACCAAAGGCTGTTATATCTAAGTCATGTTGGCAAAGCTTTGTAGCCGCAATCAGATTACCGATTTTTAGCTTAGAGTTAATAGCACCTGCAACACCTGAAAAAAGAAGAAGCTCTGCTCCAAAGTGCTGAAGCATAGTAGTCGCCGTTAATGTAGAAAAAACTTTACCAATCTTTGAATACGCAATCACAAGATTATGCCCCGCGTAAGTCGCTTCATAATATTTATTTCCCGCAAATTCAGTAAGTTTATATTCACCAACACGTTCTAGTAGTGGGGCTATCTCTTCTGGCATTGCACCCATAATTGCTATATTCATTTCTTTCCTTATTTACTAAATATCTGATTTTATAATTTGTTTCTGAGCAAAGTGTAATTGCTTGTTTAAGGTAAAAGTCTTTGTTTCAACTTCATAGGCCTTGAGTTCAGCTTCTATCTCACCCGAGGGAGTAATTATCATTGATGAACCCCAAAAGCCAATACCATCTTCAAAACCAACACGATTGACAAAAATCACATACGCACCACATAATAAAGCGGTTGTTTTTAAGATAGAAGTCCATTGATCTTTGATTAAAAGCCCCTCTTCTTGAAAGTCTCTTGCAGGAGAGTTTGCAATAACATAAATAATTTCTGGCTTTTGTGAGCTAAGTTCTGCAATACTTTCGCCTCTCCATAAATCTTCACAAACCACAAGGGCTGTATTTCCATAATGGGTTTCAAAAAACTCTATTTTTTCACCCTTGAAATAATATCTTGCCTCTTCAAACATCCCATAATTTGGTAAGTGTACCTTATGATGAATATGTTTTATTTCGCCCTTTGAAAAATAAAGACCTGCATTAAAAATACGATGGCCTTCTTGAAGCGCACAACCAAGAACAATGTCTATACTGTGACTCGCTTGAACAAACGAGTCAAGTTCTTCTAAAGAAAAAGCATCTTCATATACCTTATCTTGGAGCATGTATCCACTTAATGACAGCTCAGGAAAAACAATAACATCTGCCTCGCAAGATTTAATCTCTTGCAAGTGCATATCCACATTAGATCTGTTAAGTTTAGGCGATACCTGAGCTAAAGCTACTTTCATGACTAGGCGTTTAACTCTGCAAGTACAGCTTCTAAAGAACCCATATCAAAAATATTATAGGTTTTCATCTCTTTATTAATACGCTTATTCATTCCAGCAAGCACCTTACCATTTCCAAATTCAATAGCAATATCAACGTCATCCGCGATCGCTAAGATACTTTGTTTGTATCTAACAGGCTTAGTCAATTGGTCTGTTAAAAGAGTAAGTGCCTGCGCCTTAGTTGAATATTTTTCAGTACTTACATTAGAAACGATTGGCGCTATAAAAGTATCTGTTAAAACCGCGTCCATCTTTTCTCTTAAGGGAGCTTGAGCAGGCTCAAGTATTGGACAATGTGAAGCTACTGACATGTTTAAAAGCATTGCACGTTTTGCGCCAGCTTCTTTAAATACAGCTTCCATGGAAGCTAGGTCTGACTTCATACCTGCAACAACAATTTGACCATCTTGATTATAATTCGCTGGCCATACTTTTTTACCCTCATTTTGAGCAGTCTTACAAATCTCTTCTACCTGATCATCTTTAAGGCCAAGAATAACCATCATAGAAGCATCTATCTCATCACAAGCACCTTGCATAAGCTTACCACGAGCATTTACAAGTTTAACCGCTTCAATAGGGTCAAGTGCGCCCGCAGCAGATACTGCTGAGAATTCACCAAGAGAATGACCTAAAAGAAGAGCCGGTTTAATATCTGACTTTGAAGTAAAAATAGCATGGGCCATTAATGAAACAAGTAAGATTGCAGGCTGGGTATTTTCCGTCTTGTTAATATCTTCATTTTCTTCAAAAAGAAGCTTTTCAAAGTTTATACCTAAGGCAGTTGAAGCCTTATCCATCATATCTTTCGCAATGTCTGAGCCTTCTACAAAGCTCTTGCCCATACCTATTGTTTGACTTCCCTGTCCTGGAAAAATGAATGCTACTTTTTTATTAATCATCTTTTAAATATTCCTTGTTTTCAGCTATTTTTTTTCGTAAGGTGTTTCTATTGAGTCCCAACTTATCTGAAAGTTGTAACTGTGTCTTAAACTTTTGAAGTCCTGCCTTGATTAAAGGGGCTTCAAAAAGATATAAAAAGTTTCTATAATCATTGTTACCGCCTAAACGTTCTAATAAAAAACTTTGCATAATACTCATTAACTCGTTTTCATTTATATCTTGTAGTTGAACTTGCATATATACATGACGACGAATAGAATGGGCATTTTGGCTTAGGTCTATATTTTTCATATCAATTTTTACAGTACTGTCTACACTAAGGGCTTCTTTTGCCTCATCTAAAAAGTAATCACATAAGGGTTTCACATCTTCCACTCTTTCACTTAAGGGGGGAAGACAAACCTTAATACCAAAAAACTTTTCAATAAGTTCTGTATTAAACACAGAGCTAGCCAAGGCCATAATACGAACCTCGTATTTATCTAAGAGTATTTGAAAGTTATCGTAGTTTGGGATTTTGTCAAAGTTAGTAATAATGACATTTTTATGTGAATTTAAAGCACCTTCAAGTTCATCATGTAAACTTGCATCAACAATAGGAGCATCAGGTAGAATATACTTAGCTAAGCTCTTTTTCCCTGTCCCATTTTGACCAAAAATGAAGGCGTTGATAGGCAAACCTTTAAGGAGGTTTGCTGTTTTTAATGCCTCAAGAGAGGCACTAGATACAGATATGAAATTAGTGACAACCACATCCTGTACCACAAGAACCACCAGATTCAGCTGGTTGAGCATTTTCAGCAGGGATACCTGTAGTAATTTCTTCAGCAGTTGCTTCACGTACACTTGCAACACTTACTGTAAACATAAGGTCTTTACCTGCAAGAGGGTGATTATAATCAATTTTGATGTTTTCGTCTAAGATCTCTTTAACGATAACTTGAACAGTTCCACCATCTTCACTTTGACCATAAAGACTCATACCTTCAGTAAGTTCAATTCCAGCAAATTGCTCTTTTGGAACTTCTTGAAGTGCGTCATCATTATACTCACCATAAGCCTTAGCAGCAGGAACAAGAACATCACCCTTATCGCCAGCACCTAAAGTACATACATATTCTTCAAGACCAGGAATGATTTGTTGTTTACCAATCATAAAGATTAAAGGGTCTTTACCTACGTTTGAGTCTACTACTTCACTACCACTTTTTACTTCATACTCGATAGATACAATTTGATTTTCAGTTATTGCCATTGTTTATTCCTCATTTATGATGATTTTTTCATCATTTTTATATTTTCGTGATTTTAGCAATAAGATGCTTTAAAATGGCTTTTGTATTTATTTTATGAGAAAAGTTAAGAAGTCGTCTTTTCCTTAACCGCTCTTAGATAAAAGTCTTGTTCCACTTTTTGATATTCTAGTAGTCCCGTAATTTCTTGTTCACTAAGCTTTAAACCAGCAGGAACCTTTTGTGAGTGTAGTTGTATGGCTGTTTGTTTATAATTTGGCTCACCTGACTTTGGACAAAAAGTTGAAGAGGTCAAGGTGTTAATCAATTGTTCATTAAAATGAAAAGGAACAAAAACATTTCCTACCGCTACAGTTTGCGTGACACGAACCACCACATCTTCTATACGACCACGAGCAGAAGACAGGGCAATTCTATCCCCAGAATGAACTTCTAACCTCGCCGCATCTTCAGGGTTTAAGTCCACCCATGCCTCAGGTGCTAAGTCGTTTAAGATATCAATGGTTTTCGTTTTTGTACGGGTATGCCATTGTTCAACTGTTCTTCCTGTATTTAAGATAACAGGGAAGTCTTTAGTTAAGGGTTCTTGTATAGGAATCCATTCAAGGGCAAGTAAGTTTGCCTTTTTATCCTTGGTTCTAAAAGGGATATTTTCTGTATAAAGTCTAGGACTTCCCTCAGGATTTTCTTCATTACAAGGCCACTGCACTCCACCCTTTTCTTCTAACATCTCATAAGTAATACCTGAATAATCACAAAGCTGACCCTTAGATACTTTTTTCCACTCAATAAAGGCATCTTCTGGCTTAGTCCATTTAGGAAAAAGGTTTTCTCTTATATTTTGAAAATATCCCGAAAGTTCTAAGATGATATCAAAATCGCTTTTAGAGTCACCCGCGGGTTCTACTGCCTTATTAGCCTTATTACATCGGCGCTCAGAGTTTGTATACACACCCTCTTTTTCTCCCCATGTTCCTGCGGCAAAAACAACGTCTGCTATCTCCGCCGTTTCAGAATAAAAAGCATCTTGAACCACTAAGAGTTCTAACTTTTCAAGAGCTTTTCTTAGTTTCTTTTGATTAACAAAGCTGACTAAAGGATTAGTTGCCACTATCCATAAGGCTTTAATCTCGCCTCTTTCAATAGCGTCAATTATTTCTGCATACTTATAACCACGTTCCTTAGGCACCCACTCTTGAGGAATTTTTACGATATCTGCATACTCTTTAGCCGCTACCTCATCTCCAAAGTTTCTATATCCTGGAAGAGAAGAAGTAAAACCTGTTTCTCTTGTTCCCATTGCGTTACACTGACCCGTAATAGAAAAAGGAGCAGCACCTGGACGTCCGATTTGACCGGTAATTAAGTGCAGGTTATTGATAGCAGAAACCGTATCTGTTCCCATATAAGACTGGTTTACACCCATAGTCCATGCCGTAAGTGCGGCCTTTGCTCCTGCGATTGAGCGGGCAATTTCATAAAGAACTTTTACATCTATTCCTGTGATATTTGCCACTTCTTGAGGGGGATAGTCTTGAAGATGCTTTTTAAGTTTGCCGAAACCATTTGTATTTTTAGTTATATATTCTGTGTTTTCCCAGCCCTGCTCTAAGATAATGTAACAAAGACCATTAATAAGAGCCAAGTCGGTTCTTGCCTTAAGGGGAACAAAAAGGTCTGCCATCTGCGCTGTTTTTGAAAAACGAGGGTCAATAACAATGATTTTTGGCTTGTTTTTATTTTTAGCCAAATGCAGTTTCAAGATAGGATGATTATCAGAAATATTTGCACCAATGAGTGTAATTACATCGGCTTCTTCAAAGTCTTCATAACATCCTACAGGACCATCTGAACCTAAGGACTGCTTATAACCCACAACCGCTGAGGCCATACAAAGGGTTGTATTTCCATCATAATTATTGGTACGAAGACCTAGTTGAACAAACTTACCTAAGGCGTAAAACTCTTCTGTTAAAAGTTGTCCTGTGGAGATAACACCAATAGCCTTTGCCCCATGTTTACGGGTGATTTCTTTAAACTTATTACTTACTTCTCTGTAAGCATCATCCCAAGATACATTCTCATGCTTACCATTTTTCTTCATTAAAGGCGAAAGGATACGATTATCAGCATTTATCATTTGATGTTCACTCAAGCCCTTAGGACAAAGTGTTCCCATATTCACATCATGCTTAGGATTTCCCTTAGTGTAGACAGCCTTACCATCTTTAACACCAATATATAAACCACAACCAACACCACAATAACCACAGGTAGAAAGCACCCATTTGTCTGGTTTCTTTGCATCTGCAATACGACCAAACATAGGATCATCTGAAAGTTTATATTTTTCTTCTTTGATATCCACACCAAGAAAATCTTTAATTTTTTGTATCATCATATATCCTTAAGTGTCTTTGTTTACTGAAGAAACTTCAGCTAAATATTTCATATTCATCTTTGTTTTCCAACGAAAAATCCACCTGCCATATTCAGAGGAACCACCGTTGCGTAAAATAAAAATCTATCTGTAAATTCAGAAATACTCATAAATATTATTGCTAAACCAAGTAAGATAGGAGCCACTGAACTCCCTACCATTACTGTCACAAGTAGTGGTAAAAGGATTGCACCTACAATGAAACTTCCTAAACGAATATTTTGATGAAGTGAGAAAAATTCATTATAAATTCTTTGTGTTTTTGTTAATTCAGATTCATATTCACTTTTTGCACTTAATGAACGTTTGTCTTCATACGTGAAAAATCCATGCGCAAGAGCCACAAGAAGGGCAAGTGTCATTAAAGGAGAAGCCGCTTCGTTTTCACCTTGAACTAACAGAGCAAAGGCAAGTAAAAATAAGCCTATATATGAAACACCAAAGAACTTAAATAAGGTAGATTTTCTGTTCCATGCAGGCCTAGCTACTATCTGATAAATCATACCCTGAGCGTAAATACCATATATCCCAATACCAAGGGTAAGGGCTTCAAAAAAGACTCTTAAATAAGGCGAAACCTCAAAAAAGTAAAAAGCGACATTCACTGACATAAGTCCTGTAAATAGACCAAGAGCTAAGGCTTCTCGGCTTAACCATGAGGTCTTAATGTTCTTCATAGCCGATAAGGCTTTTAAGGGACGACCTAGATGAAGCGCAGAAAGAGGAAGACCAAGGGCCGCTGGAAGCATTACGATAAGTGCCATTATCCAAGAAGGTGAAGTCTTTCCACTAATACTTAATAAGTCTCCTAAGAACAAGCCTAAAAACGCTCCTAAAGATATTTGAGTAAGCACTGTCATAAAAACAAGAGGCATTTCTGAATGTGAAGGTTTTAGATGATGTTCATCCGCGGCTTTTAATTCAGGCATATTTTCAGGAAGGGTATAACGCGTGGTAGAGTTCGTTACTCTTGCGTCCACTAAGTCAGGCATATTTCCTTTTTCATCTATCTCTCCTTCTAACCACTCTTTGGGCTTAAAGACTTCAATTTCAATAGCGCCAGAAGGACAAGCTTGAACACAGGCAGGACTTTGACCCACATCAAGACGTTCATGACACATATGACACTTAGTTACAATAGAGCGTTCTTCATGAAAGGTAGGAACCCCATAAGGACAGTTCCATGTACAGTACTGACAGCCTATACAAGAAGGATCGTCATGAATTACGATACCTGTTTCTTCTATCTTTATATATGAGTTTGTCGGACAGCCAATTAAACAAGCAGGGTCTATACAATGATTACACGACATAGAGTTAAATAGTTGTGTAACCTCAGGAAAAATCCCCCCTTCACTCTCACCTACACGTCTCCATTTGATATCGGCAGGGTTATTGTTTTGTTCATTACACGCAACCTCACAACAACGACATCCTACACAGGCAGTCGCGTCAAAATGAAATCTATAATTCTCATCATCTTGAAGTTCAGGTAGGTCAATGCTGTAGTTTCCACACTGCATCCCTGTATCGGCCTTATAATTTATAAAATCTTCTAGTGGTGTTGAGCTGTCCATTTTGTTCCCTACTCTTTAAACTAAATTAGTACAATTGTATCGCAAAGCCTTTAAAGATAAAAAAGAAGTATGCTTATTATTTAATCATTTATTTTTTATTACAAGGCTAATATATATGTTTTACTTATCATTTTAATTATCTACACTAATCTATATTTGTTTATTTTTCTATTAAGTTCTTATATATAGGAACTTACTCTTTGTATCTTGAGCTTATCTAATGATTAATTTTTAATCATTAAAATGTATTTTTAGCCTATTTTTTGTCCTATACTCTCAATATCAAATTAAATAGGAGAAGATATGGCAGGATTTAAAGCATTAAAGGGTGAAGGACATTGGCCAACATTATTAGCGGCTTTTTTATATTTCGATTTTTCTTTTATGGTGTGGACAATGTTGGGGCCCTTATCCACAGAGATAGCAGAATCATTAGCACTGAGCGGTTTTATAATGTCTGCCTCCCAAAAAGCAACCCTGCTTTCACTTCCTATTCTTTCAGGAGCCCTTTTAAGAATTGTTCTTGGTTTTGGCGTTGATAAATTTGGTCCTAAGAAAACGGCACTTGTTTCACAGGCTATTGTTATTGTAGCCTTACTATTTGCTTACTTTCAAGGTGAGGCTATCACTTACAACCAACTCTTGATCGTGGCACTTGGTCTTGGTTTTGCAGGTGCTTCATTTGCAGTTGCTCTTCCTCAAACAGGTCAATGGTATCCGCCAAAGCTTCAAGGTGTTGTTCTTGGAATTGCAGGTGCGGGTAATATTGGTGTGGTGGTTGACTTTTTGTTTGCACCAAAGATTGCAGAGCACTTTGGATGGCAGGCAGTTTTCCTTGTCGGTGCGGTACTTTCAGCCATTATCTTTGTAACTTATTTGTTTATGGCAAAAGATGCACCATCAGACGTTTATAAGCAAAATCCAAAAACATTAAAAGATTATTGGAAGCTTCTTAAAGACAAAGATACTTGGTGGTTCAACTTATTTTATGCCATTAGCTTTGGTGGCTTTGTTGGCTTTGCTGGGTATATGAAGGTTTATCTTATGAACACTTATTCAGTAGAAATGGGTGAGCTTGGTATGTCTTGGTTAGCTGAAGACAATGTAAAGGTAATGGCGGGTTATTTTGGAGCACTTTGTATCTTTGCAGGCGCAGTTCTTCGTCCTATTGGTGGAGCCATTGCGGATAAAAAAGGTGGTATCAAGTCACTTTATTTCTTTTATGGAGCCGTAGCAGTACTTTCAATTATAAACGCCCTAATAGAACTTCCTTTTGCTCTAGCAATCTTAGTTCTTTTTCTTATCATGGCTAACCTTGGTATGGCTAATGGAGCAGTGTTTCAGCTCGTACCTCAACGTTTTGGAAAAGACATTGGTGTTATGACAGGTATTATTGGCGCGGCAGGTGGCCTTGGTGGAACCGCTCTTAWTAAGACCCTTGGGTGGAGTCAGGGTGCCTTTGGTGGTTACTCAGCTGGGTTTTTAATCTTTGCAGGTGTTGTACTAGTGGCTATCATTGGTATCTCTCTTGTAAAAACAAGATGGAGAACAACATGGGGAGCTGCTGCTGGCGGTAAGATTTAAAACTAAAAATTCTTATACTCCATATAAAAATAGGCTTTATGCCTGTTTTTTAATCACTCATATTCTTCCTTATAATAAATATTAGTCTATAATCTTGTAATTATATTTTTGGAGAGTATTTATGGCACGATTACAAGCATTAAAAGAAGAAGGTCACTGGCCTACCCTTCTGGCTGCTTTTTTCTATTTTGATATGAGCTTTATGATTTGGACTATTTTAGGGCCATTATCAACTGAAATCGTCGAATCATTTGCTGCAAGTGGTTTTATTATGAGCTCAGGCCAAAAGGCAACCCTTCTTTCTCTTCCTATTCTTTCAGGTGCCTTACTTCGTATTGTTCTTGGTTTTGGTGTGGATAAGTTTGGTGCTAAAAAAACAGCCCTTAGCTCGCAATTTATTGTCATTTGTGCTCTTTTATTTACTTACTTACAAGGTAGTTCAATCACCTATGATATGCTTCTTGTTGTTGCCGTTTTTCTTGGTTTTGCAGGAGCATCATTTGCAGTTGCTCTTCCTCAAGCGGGTCAATGGTATCCGCCTAAGCTTCAAGGCCTTGTCTTAGGAATCGCTGGTGCAGCTAATGTTGGTGTGGTTATGGGCTTTTTATTTGCTCCAAAAATAGCTGAACTTTATGGATGGCAGACTGTATTTTTATTAGGTGCGGGTCTTGCTTCTATACTTTTTATTACCTACTTAGTTTTAGCAAAAGATGCACCTGCTAGTGTGTATAAGGCAAATCCGAAAAAGTTAAAAGACTATGTAAAGCTTTTAAAAGACAAAGACACTTGGTGGTTTAACTTATTTTATGCCATCTCTTTTGGTGGCTTTGTTGGCTTTGGTGTATTTTTAAAGCTTTATCTTATGGATACCTATCCTAAAGAGATGGCAGAAGTTGGCTTGTCTTGGTTAGCTGAAGAAAATATCAAGGTGGTTGCTGGATACTTTGGCGCTTTATGTATCTTTGGAGGAACGGTTCTTCGTCCTATTGGTGGGGCTATTGCCGACAAGATGGGTGGGGTTAAGTCACTTTATATTTTCTTTAGTGTGGTAGTTGTAATGACCGTGATTAACGCCGTGCTTACCCTTCCTTTTGGTATAGCAATCTTAGTGTTTTTTATCACTATGGCTAACTTAGGTATGGCAAACGGAGCGGTTTTTCAACTTGTACCTCAACGTTTTGCCAAAGACATTGGTGTTATGGTGGGTATCATTGGTGCAGCTGGTGGTCTTGGTGGAACCGCTCTTATTAAGACCCTTGGGTGGTCAAAAGACACCTTTGATGGTTATTCAGCAGGCTTTTTAATCTTTGCAGGCGTAACCCTTATCGCTATTGGTGGTATCTCTCTTGTTAAGACACGTTGGAGAACTACCTGGGGCGCAACTTCAGGTGGTCGTATATAAACTAGGTAAAATCGTATAAATACTTTCTAAAGGTGGTTCATGTTAAAAGTTCAATCTTCTCAGTTCATCCTTCCCAAGGCAAAGGACATTCGAGGCGATGATGCCTGTGATTTTGCTATCTTAGACAAGACCCTTCTTGTGGCGGTTCTTTGTGATGGTGTTGGCTCGGCCCGAAAAGGAGGAGCTGCTGCTAGACAAAGTGTTAAGTTTTTTATAGACCATTTTAAAACCCGCCCTAAAAACTGGGATATCACCCAAAGTCTTACCCTCTTTACCCAACATATAAACCGTCTTTTATTTAAAGAGTCTATGACTCAGTATGAACAAATAGAACTTCTTACTACTTTATGTGTCGCTGTTATTGAAGGCGATACCCTTTATACTATGAATCTTGGGGATTCTCGTATTTATCTTATAGATAAAAATAAAAAGATGAAACAGCTCTCAGTTGATCACACTATGGATGAAGACAACCTTTCGCATGTACTAACTCAGGCCTGTGGTTTAAGCGATCATGTAGAACCCCTTATCACCTCAACGAGCATAGAAAAAGGCGATACCCTCCTACTATGTAGTGATGGATTAACGGCTTTAATGTCTGATGAAAGTATCGAAGAAGAAGTACTTAAGGGTCTGGGTTCCAAGCTTATTGTTCAAACAGCGGCTAAGGGACATAAGGACCATGACAGAGATGATATTTGTATGCAAATTTTTAGGATTGAAGAACTTGATGAGATACATGCCATTAAAAATCTTCCTCTTGAAATTCCTCAAAGCCTGAAAATTGGTGATAGTTTTGATGGATATACCCTTGTTTCTTCGATGATGGAACATGGTCGTATTTGGAAGGTTGAAAAAAATAAGAAGACCTTTGTGATGAAGTTTCCTATGGCAAGCGCAATAGATGATCCCATTGCCCTTGAAGAGTTTGTAAAAGAAGCCTGGTACGCGAAACAAGTCACCCATAAGGCCTTTGGAGATGCATGGGTTCCTGAAAAACGCTGTGCCCGTTATTATTTAATGGAGCTTATTGAAGGTATAAACCTTGTTGAGTACCTTAAAAATCGCCCTATTACCATTGACTCTGCCATAGCCCTTGCAAAGTTTTTACATAAGGCCGAGGCCCATTTACTGCACTTAGGCTTAGTTCATGGAGACATAAAACCTGAAAATATCATTGTTTATAATAAAGAAGGAGAGGTTGGCGTTGATTTTAAAATGGTTGACTTTGGCTCTGTTGTTGAAGTTTTTGAAGTCAATTCACGGGCAGGAACACCTTCTTATCTTGCACCTGAACGCTTTAGTGGAAATGCCATAAATGAATCTACTGAAATCTTTTCAATTGGGGTTACTCTTTATTGGGCCTTAACAGGTAAGTTTCCTTATGGAGAGATAGAGCCTTTTCAAACCCCTACTTTTAAACAAGCTAAACTCGCCTCGTATTATAATAAGAACATTCCTCATTGGCTAGAGTCTATAGTTATGCGCGCAATTGCCCCCGAATCTGAAGATAGATATGCCCATTATTCTGAATTTTTCTATGAACTAAAGTCCCCTGAAAAGGTAAAGCCTTATTATCTCAAAGATGCTTCTTTTATAGAAAGAGAGCCCCTTCTTTTTTACAAAATTGGTTTTTTCATCTCACTTCTTACAAATGTTGTAAGTTTTATTTACTATAACTCCTAAATTAGGTTAGAATAACTATATTTACTTATCATAAGGTAGTTTATGTTTTCTTGGTTATTTAATCTTTTTTCACTATCTATCCCCATACCCAACTATAACTTTGGTCGTTTTATCTCTTATAAAAAAACATCCGAACAGCAAGATTTTTACCAATTATCAAAAAAAGCCTTTTCCCAGCAACGTTATTTAGAAGGATATGAAAATTATTTCAAATACCTCCGTTTTGAAGACAAGGATGGAAACAACCATGGAAATATAAGCTTCTCAAGGGATAAAGACAGCTTGGAGTTTAAACTTATTCAAGGCTCAGCCATTATCAAGGGAAATATAACACAAAGACGTCTTAAAGCCTCAGTAAACATCGCACATACAGTCAAAGATAATATGGCTGTAATGCGCCGCTTATTAGAGAAAAACTATATGTATACCTATAGTTCATTTTTTTTAGAAGCCGAAACACTTCGTTCAAAAATCTATTTCGATAATGCTTCACTTTCCCCTCAAAAAGTATATTTTCCACTTCGTGAAATCGCCATCAATACAGATAAAGAAAAAGAGCTTCTTTTAGATGAATTTAATGACTTAGAACCTATTGAACTTGACCACATCGTTGCTATGGATCCTCACTTAAAAGACACAAAATTACGATTTTTCAGAGAATGGATAGATAAGACGGAACAAAAGGTAGCCCTCTTACCAACCCAAGAACAGTCAGGGGCAATTGCCTTTGTTTGGTTAGGCCTTTTACTTCGTATTGATTACTTTGTAACCCCAAGAGGTAAGCTAGGTTTCGAGATTTATGAGGCAATACAAGAATATTACATTGATGATAATAAGCTTATAGAAGAAAAAAATGATGCCCTTCAAAAAGCCACTTTGAAACTTAAAGAACTTGATTCACAAAAACTTTCTAAAAGTTTATACCCTGTGCAACAGACCTTTGATATTTTTACTATTAATAACCTTGATGAAATTCGTTCTTTTATTGATGAGACGCTTACCAAAATCATCTGGTATAAAGAGCATAAGTATGAAGAAGTCATCTTAACTATTTATGAATACCTTGCTCTTTATATGCTTTACAACTTTGGAATGAATGACTGTTTAAGAGAATTAGTCCAACTTAATGTGAGACTACATAACACCGATTTTCATTCAGCATTAGGCATACAAAGTTTATACAAGAGTGAAGACAAGTTGGATAGTTCTAAAATAAATAAAGAGATTAAAACAATCATTAGCTCTTATAATAAGCTTTATCCTCATTTACATAATTTTAGCGAGGGCCTTAATTATGAGTCCTTAGAAAAGTTTCATCATTCTTATTTTAATGGCATTAAAAGCCTTAATTTTAGCGAGCTATAGGAGCGGCCTATGAATACACAAGAAATTTTAGATATTTATTCAGAAAGTATTATCCAAATCGAAACGCCTTTAGCCTCAGGTACAGGTTTTTATCTTGAAAAGCATAAGCTTATTCTTACCAATTCCCATGTAGTAACGGGATTAAAAAAGGTGGTTATCTCGTCTAAGGACTTAAAGCGCTGTGAGGCAACGGTTGTTTATGATGACCCTAAGTATGACCTTGCCTTTATTAGAACAGATGCCTTACAGGTTAAAACGCCTCTTCTATTATCTAATGAAAAGGTACATGATGGAGATAAGGTCGTGGCCATTGGTCACCCTTATGGTCTTAACTACACCGCTACTGAGGGAATCGTTTCTAAGGCAGACAGGCTTCAAGGCGAATTAGAATATATTCAAATTGACGCCGCCATTAATCCGGGAAACAGTGGGGGGCCTCTTTTAAATAAWCAAGGCGAGGTCATTGGGGTAAATACCTTTATTATTCAAAATTCAAACAACCTTGGATTTGCCCTTCCCTTTCATTATATTTTAGAAGCATTAGAGGCCTTTGAAGCCATAAAAGAAGATGATATCATCCGTTGTTCATCTTGCTTGAACCTTGTTAAAGAAGGTATGATTAAAGATGATTATTGCCCTGAGTGTGGTGTTAAAATTGATGTGGCAAAAAAACGTAGAGAGGGATATGTTCCCGTAGGTACCATACAAACGATAGAATCTATTTTAAAAGATATGGGAAAAGATGTGGCTCTGGCTCGAAGAGGTCAAAGAATGTGGCAAATTGACATAGGAACTTCCCGTGTTGAAATTGCGTATTATGATAATGGTATCATTGTCGCCGATGCTTCTCTTTGTCGACTACCTCATGAAAATATTGAAAAGATATACCATTATATGCTTGAAGAAAATACAAAGATGGACTACCTACAATTTGCTATTAATGATAATGCTATCTTACTGTCTTATATCATTGTAGATTCTTCTTTAGAAGAAAAAAATGGTGCCATTGCACTCGGACGTCTTTTTTCAAAGGCAGATATGTATGATGATATCTTGATTGAGAAATATGGTGCAACGATTATAAAAAGAGAAGATACTTAATAACTGACCTTAGGCACTAAGCATAGAGTGAATTGTCAATTAATAAAAGGAATTAACATGAGTGAATTTACACATATAGTCTGTCCCCATTGTAATGGAACAAACAGACTTCCTAGTACTAAAATAAACGAAGATGCAAAATGCGGACGCTGCAAGAAGCTTATTTTTGACACAAAACCCATAGAGCTTACAACAGAAAACATTTCTCAACACTTAGAAAAAAATGATATACCTGTAATGATAGACTTTTGGGCACCTTGGTGTGGACCTTGTAAGATAATGGGACCAAATTTTGAGCAAACTTCTAGAGACTTTAAGACCAAGGTTCGCTTTGCTAAGGTTAATACTGAAGATCAACAGTCCTTAGGTGGGCATTTTAATATACGTTCTATCCCTACTCTCGTTCTTTTTAAAAAAGGAAAAGAAATCGATAGGGTTTCAGGGGCCTTAGATGCTAATGCCCTTGCATCTTGGATAAATTCAAAAATATAATATTCAAATTACTTATATAAAATTAAATAGTATTGTGTAAAAAAAACTGGAAACAATACTAAAGGAGTTGATAAGGAGCTACTTGATATTCTTATCTTATCTTATATTTCAACAAAACTAAAAGCACAAAACAGGATTGGGATTGTATATGAGTAAAATTATTGTAATAAAGCGTTATATCCCTAAAATAGAGCCTTACAAGTCCCCTGAAAATACTATTTTCATTCCCATAAAGAAGAGTCATGCCTGATGTTTCCTTACTAAAACAAGTTCAAAACCAATGCAAAGATTTAAGCCTTTTATATGTAGAAGACGATAAGGCTTTATCTGAGGCAACACATAAAACATTAACCTCTTTTTTTAAATCTATTTCCCTTGCTTATGATGGACAAGAAGGTTTAGATAAGTACAGAACTCAAGACTTTGATATGGTTATCACCGATATTATGATGCCTATAATGGATGGCAAAGAGATGTCAAAGCAAATTCATAAGATTAATCCAGACCAGGCTATCATTGTGATGTCAGCCCATGAAGATTCAAAATATTTACTTGAACTTATAGAAATAGGCATTTATAAATTTATACAAAAACCACCTAATTTACAAAACTTATCCCAGTGTATACTCTCAACTGCAATAAACATCAATAATGCRRAAAAAGTAGCCCAGCTTGCAAGTACCACTCGACAAAACTTAGCAGAGTCTCAAGAACTTCTTCGTCGTATTATTGACACCGTACCTGTTCGTATCTTTTGGAAAAACAAAGATTCAAAGTATTTAGGTTGTAACAAACTTTTTGCAAGCGACGCAGGTGTTAATTCTCAAAATGACATTATTGGTAAAAGTGACTTTGACCTTGTTTGGAAAGACCAGGCAAAAGGGTATATTGATGACGATAAAGAAGTAATGAACTCTGCTAAAGAAAAGATTTCTTATGAAGAATCTCAAACACATGAAGATGGGACTACCATTTGGGTAACAACTTCTAAAACACCTCTACTTGATTCAAATAATGAGATTATAGGCATCTTAGGTACATATATAGATATCACAAAACAAAAAGAAACTATGCTAGCAATGCAAAAGGCTAAGGACGATCTAGGGTATCAAGCTGAACATGATATTTTAACAGGGCTTCCTAATCGTACCTTGTACTTTGACAGACTACACCAAGCCATTAAACAAGCCTCACGGACAAAGAATAAGGTAGGTGTTATTTTTATTGACTTGGATCGCTTTAAAGAGATTAATGACACCCTTGGACATGACACGGGAGATAAGGTTGTCAAACTCTTAGGAGAGCGTTTATCTGATCAACTTAGAAAGGTTGATACCATTGCTCGCTTTGGTGGAGATGAGTTTATTCTTTTGGTTGAAAATTTAACGAACCTAAACAATCTTAATGATATTTTACATAAACTTATGAGGGCAATGGAGCTACCTTTTATAATTGAAGACCATAGTTTATACCTTACACTAAGTGCGGGTGTTAGTATATATCCTGATGATGGAGACAGTGCGGAGATACTTATTCGTAACGCAGATACAGCTATGTACAGAGCTAAAGATGATGGAAGAAACACCTATCATTTTTATACCAAAGAAATGACAATGGAAAGTTTTACCCATTTGCTAATGACAAAAAATATTCGCCAAGCCCTTGATAATAAAGAGTTTCTCGTATATTATCAGCCCCAAATAGATGGATACTCTCATAAGCTTATTGGGATGGAAGCCCTTGTTCGTTGGAATAGCCCTGATAATGGTTTTGTCTCACCCGCGCATTTTATCCCCGTGGCTGAAGACTGTGGACTCATTGATAAGATTGGTCATTATGTTTTTGAAGAGGCCAGTTCTCAAATTGTAAAATGGTATAAACAAGGATATGAGCCAGGACATATATCCATTAATCTTTCGCCTATTGAACTTCACCAAGAAAACTTTATTGAGCGGATTCAAGAAACTTTAACAAGATTAGAATGTGATCCCGCCTGGTTAGAGTTAGAAATAACAGAGGGTTACACTATGAAGAACCCAGAAGAAGCTATTAAAATGCTAGAGCGCATCAAAGCCTTAGGTATTAAACTTGCTATGGATGACTTTGGTACAGGATATTCATCCTTGTCTTATCTTAAAAAACTACCTATTAGTAAGCTGAAAATCGACCAAGCCTTTGTTAGAGAACTTCCAACAAACCCTCATGATATTGCTATTGTAGAATCAATAATTTCTATGGCAAAGGCAATGGACTTTGAGGTTATTGCCGAAGGCGTTGAAACCCTTTCTCAACATGACTTTTTAATTAAAAAAGGATGTCACAATATTCAAGGGTATTTTTATGCTAGGCCTATGCCAGCAAATGAGATAGAAAACTTTATGAAGAATTTCAACAAGAAGTAATATTAAAACTACTTACAAGAATTTTTCATCACAATAACAAAAGAAAGTTCAACCTCAGACCAGGTCTTGCCCTTATGTTTTTCAAAACAGACTTCATTTAAGGCATTTAATGCTTTTGAAGCTGAGAAATTAAGAATATCTATCTTTCCCCTTGCTCTAAACATTTTGTCATCATGGATGTATGGCATATAAATTGTTTGAGTAACATCATTCATGGTGATTTCTACACTTAATTCTTTTCGTTCAAGGTCAACACGCTTAATAATAGCGTCAATATATTTACCCTCAATCATATTTTTAAAAAAAGCATTCACAATAGCCCTATCTCGTGTTTCATTATCTGTTTTTACCGAGGAGGTGTCTATATGCACCGTTGTGGTAGGAAGAAAAGAAAAAAAGCAGAGGTCTTTTGTCTGACGTGTTTCTAAGTTTGGTTTAGCAAAGGTTCCGGATACCCCAATTTTAGTAGGTGTCTTAAAGGCTGTCCAATTAACTGAAAAACTGTCAATAACACAATCAGCCGCCATTAGCGAGCTTGATAAGACAAACAAAGAGATAAGAGCCATTAACTTATGCATACAATTTCCTTGTTATTTTATAATTTATACTAATATTATATCACTTGTTTTTTACTTTAAGATTATATCTAAATGTTAACTAAACACAATATTTAGAATAATTACTTTACAATGTCATAAATTAATACAATTTATAGGATTAAAAATGTTTTTAGACTTCGATGTGAACCTTGATACCGCCATTAGTGAACTTAGCACGCTTTTAGAAAAAAGTAAAAAAGAGATAGATGACTTACTTCTTATTAAAGATAAAAACTATGCAAATTTTGTAAAACCTTTTGAGATGATAGATGAAAGATTAGAATGGTTCTTTACCCCTATTTCGCACTTAAATTCAGTAAACAACTCAGACAAGACCCAAAAAATATATGCCGAGGCGCTTCCAATCTTAACAGAGTATGGAACTGAAATCTCTCAAAATGAAGAAATTTACAAGGTATTTAAAAATATAAAAGAAACAGAAGGAAGCTCTCTAAATCAAGAACAAAATCAAGTCCTTGAGCATAATATACGTGACTTTGAACTTAGCGGTGCCCATTTATCTCAAGATAAAAAAGACCGTCTAAAAGAGATAAACCTTAGAAAAAGCACCCTAACCAATGACTTTTCTCAAAACCTTTTAGATGCTACAAATGCTTATGAACTTATCATTAAAGATGAAAAAGATGTTGAGGGGATTCCAAGTTCAGATATCGATACCGCAAAACAAGAAGATGGTACTTATAAGTTCACTCTTCAAATGCCTTCTTACATTGCCTATATGACTTATGGGAAAAATCCAAAGCTAAGAGAAGAACTATATAAGGCTTATACAACAAGAGCGCCTGAAAATGCAAATATCATAGATGAGCTTATGAGCCTTCGTCAAGAGATGTCAAAACTTCTTGGTTTTGATAACTTCTCTGAGCTTTCTATTGCGCCTAAGATGGCAACCAGCACTGATAAGGTGATAGAGTTTTTAGAAAAACTGGCGCATTCTTCTCAAACTCAGGCAAAAGAAGAACTAGCAGAACTTCAAGCCTTAGCTAAAAAAGAAGGTCAAGATACACTTTCTAGTTTTGATACAGCCTATTACTCAGAGATACTTAAAAAAGAAAAGTACGAGATAGATGAAGAAGCTTACCGTCCTTATTTTGAGCAGAAGTCTGTGGTTCAAGGTTTATTTAGCTTCTTGAATAAACTTCTTGGTATTGAGTTTAGAGCTACAGATGTAAAACTTTGGGATGAAAAAGCTTCTGCTTATGACGTATACTTTGAGGGGAAACTTCGTTCACGTTTATACCTTGACCTTGAAGCACGTACGTCTAAGCGTGGTGGTGCATGGATGAGCAACTGGCAAAGTCATTGTAAGGATGAAAAAGGAGAAACTCTTCTTTCTTCTGCTTATATCGTGTGTAATTTCCCTTCTTCATCAGACACAAGTCCTTCTTTACTTCGTCATGATGATGTAGTAACACTCTTTCATGAAATGGGTCACGCCCTTCATCATATGATGTCTGATGTAAATGAAAACTCTGTTTCAGGGGTAAATGGAGTGGAATGGGACGCGGTTGAATTTCCTTCGCAGTTCTTAGAAAACTTTGCTTATGAACCCGAAGTGCTTCGTCTTTTTGCTTCTCATTATAAAAGTGGTGAGGTTATTCCTGATGAGATGATTGTTAAGCTTGATAAGGCTAGAAACTTTCAATCGGCTATGGGAATGTTAAGACAGTTAGAATTTTCACTCTTTGACTTTAGACTTCATATGAAGTTACATACAGGAGACGAGATACAAGGCCTTTTAAATGAGATAAGAGATGAGTTTAGCCTTCTTAAGCCTCCAAGTTATAATAAGTTCCAAAATGGCTTTGCCCATATCTTTGCGGGTGGATACGCCGCGGGTTACTACTCATACAAATGGGCGGAGGTTCTTTCTGCTGACGCTTTTTTCCATTTTGTTGATAATGGTATCTTTAATGAGAAAATTTCAGCAGCTTATAGAGATGTAGTTCTTGGACGTGGGGGAAGTGAAAGTATGTCTGTACTTTTTGAAAAGTTTATGGGAAGAGAGCTTGATACAACTGGCTTACTTCGACTTAATGGCATTTCTGCGTGAGAACCTTCTGGTTTCTCCTAGTACTAACACTAACACTATTGGGAGGGACTACGGTGAAAATATCCACTTATAATGTAGAAAATCTTTTCGACCTTAAATATAATGGCACTGAATATAAAGAATACATTCCCAATACTATTTGGAAATGGAATAAAAAAACCTACAGAGCAAAGCTTAAAAATGTTGCTAAGGTTATTGTTGATATCAATCCTGATATCATCGGTCTTACAGAGATAGAATCGGACATAGCCTTAAAAGACTTACAAAAAGAACTTTCAAGACAGGGCTTATATTATAGATACAGAGCCATCGCTAATAAAAAACAAACCTCAGTAAGAAATGCTATCCTTTCAAAATACCCCCTTCGTAAGCAAGAAATTTATATCTCTCGTTCACGAGGTACGCGAAATATCTTAGAAGCAAAGATTATCATTGAAGGCAAACCTCTTTATGTTTACGTGAACCATTGGAAGGCTAAGTCTGGACCCGAAAGTAAGCGTATCATTTATGCCAAGGCTCTTAAACAAAGACTAGACTCCCTTCCTAAAAATGCTAACTACATCTTAATGGGTGATTTTAATGCCCATTATGAAGAACATAAAACCTTTATTAAAAAACGTAAACATAATGATACCAAGGGCATTACGGGAATTAACCATATCTTAAAAACAGTAGATTCAAATAATGAGCTATACACGAAAAACACTTTGCAAGAGGAAGGTAATTATAATCTATGGATGGAAGTACCTGATGAAGAAAGATGGAGCCATATCTATAAAAGTAAAAAAGAAGCACTTGACCATATCATCATCTCTGCAAGCTTACTCAATAAAAATAAAAACCATTATGTCTTAGATAGTTTTGAAAGCTTTAAAGCCCCTTACCTTTTTACAAAAAGCGGTAAAAAGCTTTACAGATGGCAAAGAAGCCGAAGCAGGCCTCTGCATCATACAGGAAAAGGTTATTCAGACCATCTTCCTATTAGTGCCAAATTTTATATAGATTAAGCCTTAGGCTATCCAACCACCACCAATAAGTTTATTTCCATCATAAAAGACAGCAGCCTGTCCCTTAGCCACACCAAGAACTGCTTCTTCTAACTTTATCGTAGCTGTATCACCTATAATATCTACATGACAAGCAACCGCTTTTGTACGGTAGCGAAGTTTTACAGTGGTATCAAAGCTAGTTCTATCATCAAACATATTCATGTCTCTAAGTTTCACATCATATTCTTCTAATTCTTCTTTTAATCCTACTACAATTTGGTTTGTATCAGGAAGAATTTTCGTTACAAAATGGGGGTCATGCGCCCCATGAACGGTAAAGCCCTTACGCTTACCTATGGTGTAATGCATGTAGCCTTTATGCTCTCCCACAACATTACCTTCTTTGTCTAAGACCTCGCCAGGTTGGTCAACTTGAACAAAGTTTTTGAGTACATCTGTATAGGTTGTTTCAACAAAACATATTTCAGAAGACTCAGCCTGAGAAGCAAAAGATTCTAAACCTTCAATCTTAGAAGCGTACTCTTTAATATCTTTTTTATGTCGGGTTCCAAGAGGAAAAATTAGACGTGGAAGAATCTCTTTTTGTATATAAAATAAAAAGTAAGATTGATCTTTAGTATCATCTTCAGCTTGCAAAAGGTTCTTTCCATCAGTTTGAATGTAATGTCCTGTGGCTAAGAACTCAGCCCCCACAACATCTGCAAACTTCAACATTTCGCCAAACTTAAGATTTCTATTACAAAGAGCACAAGGGTTTGGTGTTTCACCTTTTTGATAAGTCTCAATAAAAGGGTCGACTACTTTTTTCTTGAAAATTTCTTGTAGGTCTAAAATATGTAATTTAACCCCTGCAAAGTCTGCTGCTTTTTGAGCTCTTACCTGATGTATCTCATGATATCCTGGCTTAGAGTGCAGTTTCATATACACACCCTCTACCTCATATCCTTCTTCTTGTAATAAAAGGGTTGATATTGTTGAATCAACACCCCCACTCATACCAATTAAAACTTTTTTCTTTTGTGACATCTATATATTCCTACATAAATTACTTCGAGTCAGAGCCCTTAGCAATGTTGCGATTTTCAAAGAAGCTAGATAATGAATGATAATACTTCGTATCTTTCATTCCCACCTCTTCTAAGGCCTGTATCTGCACACCAAGAGAGGTTTTTATCTGCTCAGCGATATGATCAAGGTCATCTGTTAGCGTAATGATATCCAAATCTTCTGCATCTATCATTCCTTGAGGCAATAAGGTCTTTTCAATAAAGTCTATTAAAGGTTGAAAAAACTCCACCCCTACCACAAAAATTTTAACCCCTGAGACTTTTTTAGTTTGAATAAGGGTTAATGCTTCAAAAAGCTCATCTAAGGTTCCAAAACCACCAGGAAAGATAACATAAGCAATAGAATACTTAACCAACATCACCTTACGCGAAAAGAAATAATCAAAGGTACGTTCTTTTGTGGTATACGGGTTGGCTGTTTGCTCCATCGGAAGGTCAATATTTAGACCAATAGATTCAACATCAGGGTTTTGGTAAGCCCCTTTATTTGCCGCTTCCATAATACCAGGGCCACCACCTGTGATAACATTGAAACCAGCAGCACCAAGCTTATCTCCGAGAATAACTGCCTTTTTATAATAAAAGTTATCCCTATCTGTTCTAGCGGAGCCAAAAACAGTTACTGAAGGGCCAAGCTCACCTAATTCATCAAAGCCATGTACAAAGTCAGCAATAATTTTAAAAACAGACCAGGTATCTGCTGATTTAATATCCTTAGCATAACGTGCCATAATCTTTTTTTGAGCTTCTCTACGTCGTTCCATGTTGATACTCCTAAAAACTTATAGATTTAGTAATTTTTATATGATAGCATGATTTTAAAAGAGGAAAAGAAAAAGGGTAAGAAACTACCCTTTTAGTTGATGAAGACGGTCTATCTTTGAACCAATGGTAGTGATTTGAACACCAAAGTTACCATCAACGATAACCACCTCACCTTGGGCTATAACATGATCATCTACTAAGATATCTAAGGGATCATTGGCAAGTTGATTAAGCTCAATTACGGAACCAATATCCATACTTAAAACATCTCTTAAAAGCATTTTCTTTTGACCAATGCGCACACGTACAGGGAGTTTTACATCCATGATTAGGTTTATATTACTATCCTCACCATCAAAGGCAGAAGAGCCTGTAGAAGAACTTGAAGAAGAACGACTTGTTTCTTCTTGAACTGGAGCTTCATCTTCTGCTTCAGGAGATGAAGCATCGGAATTTAAGGCTGTTTCAATTTTATCATCAATAACAAACATCATTAAAGAATTAATATCACCTAAGGAAAAATTATACACAAACATTTTAGAATAAGCTTCAAGGTTTACTTCCCCATCTTCTCCTATAAATTCAACACCTGTTACTTTAAAAGTTAAATTGGGAAGGTCTGCTTGAGAAGTCAAGGCAGTAGAAAGGGCTGCAAAGATATTTGAGGCAATCTCTTTGGTTGCATCAAGGTCCTCATCATCCATATCTTCCTTGCCTTCACCCTCACCACCAAGCATAAGATCACCTAAGGCCGTAGCTAAGGTTGGAGGAATAGCCATAACAGCGGAAGCTTCTATATCTCCTGTAACCTCGGCTGTAACCACCGCTGTTGGTGGTATGATATTTGAAACAATTGAAAGCGTTTCTTCTTCTTTTAATTCCAAGCTTGGAGCCTGTCCTGTTAAACCTTCAATGGTTGCTATTGTTTCTGATTCAAAAAGCTTAATAAACTCATTCATCTTCATATTCCTCTTCTTCTTCAACTTCTGCGTACATAATCTCTTTTACACCAGAGATTTTTTCTTTTCTTATTTCTTCATATTGCTTAAGAACACGCTTAACATCATCTCTTTCTGTATAAATGATTTCCGTTACCTTAATAGACTTTCTAAAACGTCTAAGACCAATTTCACCCTTAAAACGTTCTTTTCCATCCACACTTAAGGAGACAATATCATCCCCACTCGCTGTTAAACGGATGATATCTCCTGATCTTAAATCTAAAACCTCACGTAAGCTAAGTTCAGCCGTGCCAAGATTAGCTTCAACCGTCACGCCAGCTCCACCAATAAGTACCTGAAGTTCTTGATTTCTAGACTTCTTAGAACTGGTTTCATTTAACATCAAGTCCCGTGAGGCAAGTTTTGGAAGAACCGGTTCAAGGGCAATTACAGGATAACAAAGGTTCATCATCCCTGAACTATGCCCAATAATAATTTCCATTACTACCATGACTACAATCTCATTTTGCGCAACAATTTGAACAACATTAGGGCTAGACTCTTTTGACTCAATAGCCGGATAAACTTCTGCAACAGGTCCCCAAGCCTCTTTTAGGGTAGACATCATAACCCGTAAAACTGTTTCAAAAAGGCTCAGCTCTATATCTGAAAATTCTCTGTTAGATTCAAAGGGTTCACCCTTACCACCAAGAAGTCTGTCTAGCATAGGGAAGGCTATAGAAGGATTAATTTCTAAGACACCCGAACCCTCAAGTGGCTTCATTGAAAACACATTAAAAGAGGTAGGGTTAGGAAGTGACATTAAAAACTCACCATAAGTCATCTGATCAACAGAATGGAGCTGAATTTCAACAATAGAGCGCATAATTGCTGAAATCTGAGAAGATAAAGACCTTGCCATCTTATCGTGTATCCCTCTAAAGGCACGTAACTGCTCTTTAGATACACGGTTAGGTCGTTTGAAGTCATATAAGGTAATTTGCTTTTGTTGAAAAACCTCTTCTTCTTCAACCTCTAGGGCCTCATCTCCCTCATCTTCAACAACGTCTAAAAGGGCGTCAATCTCTTCTTGTGAAAGTATATCAGCCATTATTTTCTCCTAAGCAATCTCTAATTTTTTTTAGTAAGGCCTTATGTATCTGAGAAATACGTGACTCCGTAATATCTAAAACCTGAGATATCTCTTTTAAGGATAGTTCTTCAAAATAATACAACTGAATAATCATCTGTTCACGTTCACTATAATGTTCTAAAACCTTTTCAATAACCTCAATAAGGTTCTCTTTTTCTATCTTTTCTAAGGTATTTCCCTCACTGGCTAAAGACAGTTGCTCGTCTATAGGCATCACCGCATAAATCTCTGAAGCGATTCTTGCCTCATTAACCTTTACTTCGCTCTCATCAAGAATAAGGGCTAACTCTTCATTAGAAGGTTCATTTTCATGCTCCCCTAAATACGCGGTAATGGCCTTATCTATCATCTTAATAAGCTTTCTATTTGAACGACTTACCATGTCTAAAGAACGAAGGTAGTCTAACATTGCTCCATATACTCGTGTTTTTGCATATCCCCAAAAAGAATCATTTTGCTTAATATCATATCGACGTGCTAACTTCACTAACTCTTCTGTACCAATGGCCGCAAGGTCACAAAAGTCTATAGAAGAAGGAAGTCTTTCTTTAAGCCTAAAAGCCATTGCCTTAACCGCAGGAAGATACGATATAGCCAGTTCATCTTCTTTATGCTTTAGCTCATTTATATAAGTACCGGCTCGGCTACAGTCCATCATGCTGCAACTCTTTTTTTCTTTTTCTTAGTTGAATATTTCTTATCTAAGGCTTCTAAAAACTCATGGGCACTGTCTATCACTTTTTCACGTTTTGTGATTTCATTTGCGTAATAATCTAAATCAACTTCATGACGACTTTTTGGAAAGTATTCTTGTCTTATAGGACTGTAACGGATAAAAAATGAGATAACAAAATGTGAGAATAAATAAAAGAATGCTGTAATCAAAAGTGTATATATTAAAATACCTTCAGCATTTTGTGCCTTTAAAATTGAGAATACAAAGCCTATAAAAAACCCTTGTACCGTTAAAAAAGAGACAAAATTTGTGCTTCTCATTTATCATTATCCCTTATATCTATTTATGATAGATTAAAAATGTGTCATCAGTCTCTTAAAAAGCCCCTGAATACCGCTTTCTTCTGATGATACGAGCACATTTCGTTCCAAGTTACGCGAAAGTTTTTTAACTATTTTTTCTAAATCACGTGTGGTTGGAGAAAGAGGATTTTCTTTTGAAAATATCTTTCTTTGTTTTATAGAACGGCCTACTTTTTCATCTGCATTCACCTTACCCAATAAATCAAGTTCTAAACTCGGACCAATATTGGCCCTTGCCACCTTAGCAATCTTATCAAATAAAAGGGTAGCTTCTTTTTCAGACCTTACTTGATTAAAAATCAAAGATATTTTTGAGCGTATCTTAGACGTCACTTTAATAGTCGCGTAAGCATCTGTAATAGCCGCTGGATCGGGAACAGTAACAACAATTACATCATCAGCTACATTTAAAAACAACTGTATATGCTCGCCAATTCCAGCCCCTGTGTCTATAAGAAGTACATCTAAATCATCTAAAACATCTGCTTCTTGCATAAAACGCTCAAACATAGAACCGTCACTATACTTAAGTATCTCATCTCCACTCTCACCCGGGATTAGAACAAGATTAGGTACTACGGGTATTATAATATCTCTTACCGTAGCCTCGCCTTTTAAAACATGTAAGATATTTTTTTTAATCTTTACATTAAACATAACATCTAAGTTAGCAAGACCAATATCGGCGTCAAATATACCTACCTTAAGGCCATAATGCGCCATTAAGTAGGCTATATTAGAGCTAATCGTACTTTTTCCAACCCCACCCTTGCCACTTGTAATAGCTATAAAACGTGTTTTTTTAGCCGTGTTTCTACTGTTTTTTTCCACCATTTCTTGAAGCTTGTGCGCTTGTGTTATCATTTTTTCTCTTTAGTAAAACCGTTTAGCATACAGTCTATTAAATAATCACTACTGGCAACCACTAAGTCTTCAGGAACTTCTTGTCCCACTGAAAAATATGAAATAGGCTTAGATGTTTCATACATTAGAGAAAATATATTTCCAAAACCTCTTGTTTCATCAAGTTTCGTAAACATCATTGTATCAATGCCTAAAGGTTCAAAATTATCATAAGTTGCTTTTAAATCTTCATATTTAATAGAGCTTGGCATAACAAGCACGGTATCTATACTCATATTCGTTGTATTGTTTTGCAAGCACTCATAAATCTTTGTAATCTTTTCTTTGTCATAAGGAGATGAACCCATAGTATCTATCAAAATATAATCACAATAGCTCATCGCGTTAAGTGCACTTGCAAATTCAGGAGGGTCAACAACCGTTTCAATCCCCAACTTCATCATTCTTGCATACTGCATTAACTGCTCAACCGCGCCAATACGATAAGTATCTAAGACAATAAGACCAACCTTATACTTTTTTTCCATCATAAAGGAATAACGCGCCGCCAGTTTTGCAATACTCGTTGTCTTCCCAACACCTGTTGGCCCAACAAGCATAATCACTTTTTTAGCCCCTGTTTTTGGCATGGTTTCCATTCTAACAGGCACCATTTTTCGAAGAAGCACTTGAAAATAACGTTTAACAGTTTGAGAGTTCTCCCGCATTTTTAAAGGCATATGCTCTAAGGTTAAGGCCATTATTGCTTCAATATGTGCCGCGTTCATCCCACTTTCAAGGGTAAGTTTATAAATCTCTGAAAATTCAGGGGGAATATGAATATTTCCCATCTTATCAGAGCGTTCATCCCAAAACATATTTTGAATAAGCTTGACCTTATCGCCAAGCTTAGAAATTTCATCTTTAATTTCTTTAAATTCTATAGGGTCTGTACTTTTTTCTTTTACTCTTGCCACTACTCTTGATGCATCATAAGCAGGTTCAAAGTCAGTTTCAAGCTCAGTAACCTCAGCAATCTTAGAAATCTGTCTCGCGGCTTCAGAAATATTATAAAGTACATCAGCAGAACTTTTAGCAACAGGAGCCATAGCTTCTTTCGCTTTTTTACGTTCTTTTACCTCTAAGGCAGCAACAATTTCATCATCTATACCAACAATAATCTCATATAAGGCACTTTGCGTTAATGACTTTTTTCGAATCTCTTTTGTCTCAATAAGCATAGCCTCTTCACCAACGCTTTGTTGCGCTTTTTTAAGTGCCTGCGCTGGTGAACTTCCGCTAAACGTTAATACCTTCATTAATGTTGCTCCATATATGCCATTGGGATTACTACGCTTTCTCTTTCTTGCCAGCAAGGGTGAGGAAGTGTCAGTATTTTACTCTTCATTTTTCTATTTTCATAAAAAATAATATCTATATCTAAGGTACGTGGGGCATTTGCAAAACTTCTTTTGCGTCCGAATTTACGTTCTACCTCTAAGACATATTTTAAAAAAGCCCTTGGTTGAAGGTTTGTCTTCACCATGATAACGGTATTATAAAAGTCATCTTGGTCTATATATCCAAAGGGTGGATTCTTTAAAATAGGTCCTGTTTTTATTAAATCACAAAGAATAGATCTTTTAAAAAAATAATTTAATCTTTCCAGTCGTCTAGGAAGGTCACCAATGTTCCCTCCTAGTCCGAGTGTTACACTATATCTTTTTGCTGAGTCTTTAAAAAAACGAGGAAACTGTTTTGACTTATAAAGGGTCAACTCCTCATTTAAAGACTTTTCGAGCATATTAAGCTTGCTGTGCTTTTTGAGCTTCTTTCATAGCTGCAATTTCAGAAAATATTTGTGTCATTCCCGTCATTGCTAAATGGTAACCAAAAGGACCAAAGCCTACTACTGAAGAAGCACATACCGCAGCAATCATGTTCTTTTGACGAAATTCTTCTCTTCTATGAATGTTTGAGATATGAACTTCAATCGTTGGCATTGCAACCGCAGAGATAGCGTCTCTAATAGCAATAGAAGTATGTGTATAAGCTGCTGGATTAATAATAATACCATCTGCCTCACCTAAACATTCTTGAATGCGGTCAACAATCTCACCTTCTAGGTTTGATTGAAAAAATTCTATTTCTAGATTGTTTTTATCAGCGAATTCTTTCATTTGTGCATGAATCTGCTCTAATTTCATTGGTCCGTAAATATTTTGTTCACGTACGCCTAACATATTTAAGTTTGGTCCTTGTATAACTACAACTTTAGCCATTGTTTACCTTAGAAGGACATATTTTTATTGTCCTATTATTTTAAGCGTATATTATATCTTTATAAAGCATAATTTTTATTTAGTTTACTCAAGAAAAGTAAAGGTTATAAATAATTGAAAATTTTAAACGTCTCGTACATATTACAAAACAATGAAGTCATAAGTGGAAAGTCCCTTGCCTTCGAGAAAACAATCGTAAAAATCGCGCCCTTAGATGAGCTGTTACAAATCTACCCTGATGCAGAGGTCATAGATACCCCTCCTTATTCTATAGTAATGCCTGGGCTTATAAATGCTCATGTTCACCTGGAGTTTTCAGCCAATAAGACACAACTTACGTATGGTAAGTTCATGCCTTGGTTACACTCTGTGATTCAAAACAGAGAAGACCTTATTGAAGGATGTAATGAGGCAATGAGGGAAGCAACACATAAGATGCTTATCTCTGGTATCACTACCTTTGGCGCTATCTCTTCACATGGTATGGACTTAGAAGTTGCCGAACACGCCAAGCAAAATGTTGTCTTTTTTAACGAGGTCATTGGTTCTCAAGCAACCATGGCAGACGCCCTGCTTGACGACTTTAAGTCTAGACTAGCGGCCTCTGAATCCGTAAAACGAGAAGGCTTTTACCCCGGGGTAGCTATTCATTCTCCGTATTCCGTTCATCCTGCTCTTATTAAAAAGGCCATTGAAATTGCTTGGTTACAAAAGTATCCACTTTCTGCACATTATATGGAAAGTCCTGCGGAAAGGCAGTGGTTAGATAAGAATGAGGGAGACCTTAAACCTTTTTTCAAAGAATTTTTAAAACAAGATTATGCTGTTAATACTTCGAAAGAGTTTTTAGAATTATTTAAAGATGTACCTACTCTTTTCACCCATGTTGTTCATGCAAATGAGACAGAATATAAAACATTAAAAGAAAATGGACATACCATCGTGCACTGCCCTATTTCAAACCGTTTACTTGGAAATGGCGCTTTAAGCTTAGATACTATCCAAGAGCATAAAATCACATGGCTTTGTGCAACAGATGGTCTAAGTTCTAACTATACCTTAAGTCTTTTTGAAGAGATGAAAATTGCTTTATTTATGCATAAAGACACAGACCTTTTAGCCTTAGCAAAATCTTTACTAAATTCTGTTACAATTGACGCTGCAAAAGCACTTAAGTTAAATACAGGTGAGATTACCGAAGGTAAGAATGCAGACCTTATTGTTTTAGTCTTAGATGATGAACCATCGAAGCAGCTTCCTATACATCTTATCTTACACCAATATTTAATTTCACACCGTTTCATCAACGGACATTTCATACAAATTGATGAATAAAATATAATAAACAGGACATACTATGAATACTATAAAAGCTTTTTTCTCACCCTTCTTTTCCATTATGAAGTTTATACAAAACCATTTTAAGGCCATGTTGTTTTTACTCTTAGTCTTTCTTATATTTTCACCTAGTGAAAGTGAGCTGGAACCGGCTAACTTAACTGAAATACGACTCCAAGGCATTATTATGGACGCCTCACTAGTGGTTAAACAACTTGAAACGGCACGAAAAGATGAAAATATCAAAGGTGTGCTTTTTGTTGTTAATTCTCCCGGTGGTGCAGTACCTCCGTCTATAGAAATCATGGAAGCCATTAAAAGACTAAAAGGGCAAAAGCCTGTTATTGTTTACGCAGCAGGAACGATTGCTAGTGGGTCTTATTATGCAAGTATATATGCAAATGAAATTTATGCAAATCCTGGTTCTATGGTTGGCTCAATTGGTGTGATTATGCAAGGTGCAAATTACGCTGAACTAGCCCATAAGATTGGAATTTCTTCTCAAACAATAAAGGCTGGTAAGTTTAAAGAAGTAGGCACAGGTTCAAGAGAATGGACAGCTGATGAAAGAGCTGAACTGACTAAGGTAATTGATGACACCTATAATCTTTTTGTGAATGACGTAGCCACGGCAAGAAAACTTGACCCTAAGAAACATACTGAATTTGCAGATGCCCATATTTTTACTGCTTCACAGGCTCAAAAGGTTGGTTTAATTGATAAACTAGGTGTTGGATATGACGCTAAAAAGGCACTTATTAAACTTGCACAAGTAGATAATCCTGTTTGGCAAGAAGAAGATAAGATTGATTCTTTTATGCGTCGTTTAAGTGGTGAGTCTGCTTCATTTTTAGGGGCCTACTTCTCTAATCTAACAATGAAGTAAAGATAGGTTCTGTATATTTACAGAACCTTCCATTTCACCCACACTAAATCAGTCTTCTTCTCTCTTATACATTGCATGATAAAAGCCTAACATCAGTGCCGCAATACCACAGGCAGTAAATAAAAAATTATATTCAAGCATTTGGGGATCAGCAAGATATACCATCCCTATTATAGATGAAAAAAGTATAAAATGGCCTATTGTTGATGCAAAAAATCGTCCAAATGAAAAAGGGATTCTCTGCGGTTTTTGTTCTTCTTTACTCATGTGTTTTTTCCTTATTTATCGTTTATCCCAGCTAACCATACCCCAGTTTTCTAAGTCTTGCTGGAGGGTTTTCATACTTCTATCTTCTTTATGACAAGTAAAACATGCATTTGTTTCAGAAGGCATCTTATACTTTATTGTTTCATCAGGTGTTGTAAAACCAAACAGGTGTGAACGTACCGTTAAAGGTGATTTTCCTGTATGTCTGCCTACCTTAGGCATATGACATTCCACACATAAAGAACCTTTTGAGCCTTCCTTATGCCGTGTATGCTTTTGTAAAGAGTCTTGATGGGGACCTATTATAGAGCCAAAACTATGACAATTCATGCACAGTTTATTTCCCGTATTTTTTTCAGCTGTTGGCTCTAAGGTATGAGGGTTATGACAGTTAATACAGGTAATTCCATGCATCCCTTTCATAGAATGAACAAATTCATTTCCTTGGGTCCGATCTTTCTTCGCCGCTCCATTAGCATAAAACTCTTTTGTCTCATGTCCTTTAATAAAAGGAGCAACCATCTTGTACTTGCTTAAAGGCTTTCCTGCTTCATAACCCTTTGGATAATCTCTTGCATCACCATATATAGAGCTTATATTTTGATCTTCAAGACGTTTATCTCTGTTTCTCATATGACATTGCAAACAAACCTCATTTTGGCGTACAGGGTCACTTAAAGAGGCCATATAAACCTTTGATACTGGATTTTCAACATGCTTTGAGGCAGGACCATGGCAAGATTCGCAGGCAATGCCTAAATCTACTCTTTTTTCTGTAGACATAAAGCCAGTAAAATGACAGCCATCGCAGGCCCTTGAGGTTGGTAAGGCATTATTGTCATGAGCAAAGGCATCTTTATACCAGTATTTCCAAGGCTTAAAGGACTGCCACTTTTGTGTTTGTACATTCCATTGATAGTTTCCTAAGACATAATCTTCTTTTCCATCTACATCATGTCGCATCATAAAACGTTGTTTGAATTTTCCACCTACCGTATAAACAGCATCTTTAAGTGCAAAGTTAGCGTCAGAAGGAAGCTTTGAAAAATCAGCCACAACAATTGAAGGTTTTTTTTGAGGGTCTTGAATCATTCGAGGATGGCGAGAATGTGACCATTCTTCATGATTTGCTTTGTGACACTGCACGCATTTTGATGCCCCTACAAAGTGTGCTTCTTTTTGAGCCTTTCCTTGAAGGTCAATTTTAACACCCACTCGTTCTTGAGTTAATTGCTCATAAAAAGGATATACCTTTGAAGCATTCTCATAAACAAAGTATCCCCCCATAAGACTTATCCCTAGTACAAGATATATAATAATTTTTTTCATTTTCTCTTTATCCATAATTCTTTAAACTTTTGATACTTACTTTTTCATTTCTTCAACAATATCACCATCATAACACTTCTGTATATATAAGCCTGATATAGCTAAAAACACCCCTGTAACCGAAGAAATAAAGGCCAAAGAAGCAAACCAAATTAGCGCCACTAGCCCTACTAAAGACATAGGAACGTCAATAGCATTTTCTTCATTACTAATATAACTTGCCACTCTATATACTTGGTTTTGATTTACCAGTTTGTTAATATCATAATAAATTTGTGTTTGTGCTTTTTTCAAATCATATACTTCGATATCAAAGACTTTAATTTGTTCTTGGATAGTAGCATACTCATTATATAAAAATTGTTTTGTATACGCAGCCTTAGAAATTGTATCATTTTTATTTCTTACCGCATTAGCTGTAAATTCTTCTAAGTCATTTCTATATTTTTTTCGTAAAAACTCATAAGAAACTTGTTTTCCCTTAAGTTGTTTATTAAGATAATCAATACGTTCACGAATGGAGTCAATACGCTTTTGGTACCCATTTCCTACTAAGGTCAAATGCTCTTGCAACTGCTCTTCTGAACCTGTTTGCTGTTGCAATGCCTTTGTCCCTGTCGCATAATCTGAAACTTGATATAAACGCTGCTCTTTTTTTTCAATAAGTTGTCTGTATTTTTTTTCTGTTCGTGAGCGTGTAAAAAAGTTTGCTTCATCAAGCTTTTTCTTCATTTCTGCTTTTAATGCATCTACCTCTAAAGAAAGCTTTTCTTTGTCCGAACCCGCGCCTTGTAAATTATTATTTAAAAGTCCTCTTAAACGCTTTTGAACACTCTCTCTTTCTGCATCCCAAGAAGTATAAATATCACTCTCTTTAGAATACAAACGGCTTAGTTCTAGGTTGATTTTTTGTTTATAACTGTCATTTACACCATGTAATTGAATTTCTACATGTTCACTTTGCTGTTGTACCTGAGTATTAAAACTTTTATTAGCAATGCTAATCTTTCGTGCATAGGCATTTTCAACATCTTCTAATCTAATGGTGTCAATGTTTTTAATTTGTTCTTCAATATTAGCAATATTTTGATTAATTAATACGACATTATCTTTACGCTCATCAATAGCAAGTGTCAAGTTCGCAAAATTTCGCTCAAATCCATTTATCATTGTCTCAAAGGTAATAAGCGTTAACATCAAAACACCTACAAAAAGCATAATTCTCCAGCCCTTGCTTTTTGCATACATCATTGCTGTTGCTACAGGAATTTTTGTAGCTTCAACAACTGCAACAAGTAAGAAAGGAAGTCCTGCTACAAAAATGGCTGAAAAATCATTAAATCCAAAGCTATGGTCTCCGCGCTTAATCTCAAAATAAACAGAGTATGACACCATGATCGAAATCAAGAATCCAATAAGAACAGCAATGATTTCAATAACCCATGCAAACTTCACAAGATTAACACCAATATTAAACAATCGTTGGTTTCTCATAATTATCCTAATATGTTTTTGGCATTATAGGAAAGTGGATGTTAATAGTTTATGAAAGGCCAAATAAATACAAAAATTCCGCTTAATGCCTTGTAAGAAAAGCAGACTAAAAATTAATAAAATTGTTTTTTATTAATATCTATTATCTTTTTTAGATTATACTTTGAGTAATTAACTATGGGAAAAAACTATGAAGATTTATACAAATCTAGGCTTAAGCCTATCACTTATTCTTTTTACTGCCTGTGGAGGAAGTGGCGAGTCTGATGGTTCTCACGATAGCCTTTCAACTGCAGTTATTCAAACAGGTAGCTTTATAGACTCACCTGTTCAAGGTTTAAGATACCAAACCCCAACACAGTCTGGTTTTACCAACGCCACTGGTGAGTTTCATTATATTAATGCAGAAACCATTGAGTTTTTTCTTGGGAATTATTCTTTAGGTTCATCTACCGCTAAGGGCTTAATTTCACCCTATACCTTATATCCCAATAATGAGGCTTCTGCCATTAAATTAGCCCAACTTTTACAAACCCTTGATAAGGATAATAATCTAGCTAATGGTATTGAAATTGATGATTATGAAAATTTTTCTGATTTAGATGATGCTCTTAGCTTAGATGACGTAAATTTTATTACAAATGTGGAAGGTCTTTTAGCTAAGGTCTTAATAAACAGTGCTAGTGCAAAATCACACTTAGATGAAACCCTTTATCTTAATTCCTTAGGTAACCCTAATGAAACAGCGACAGGAACAAATGCTTTTAATAGCTTTGATCAAGGTACCTTTTCAAGATCTACCTGTGAAAACCTTCCTTTTGCAGATGCTACTGGTATCTTTGTATCCATAAATGGAACAAGTTCTGCCGCAGGAACGCAAAATGACCCTCTTGACTTAGCAACTGCTCTTTCAGCTTTTTCACCTGTAGAAGCAGGGCAAACTATTTGGATTTTTGAAGGTACTTATCATGGAAGCTTTACTTCTGAATTAAAAGGAACAAGTACTCAACATATTAGTGTCAGACCTATGCTTGGTCAACGTGTTATTTTAGATGGAAGAACAGGTGACAGTTCAGCTCTAACGGTAAATGGAGAATGGACTGATTATTATGGTTTAGAGGTTTTAAGTTCAGCAATAGATCATACTTCAGAACAAGATAGTTCTGGTCCAACAGACTTAAAAACCAATGGCGGTGTAAGTGTTTATTATGGAAAAAACACACGTGTTATAAATTTTATTGTGCATGATAATGTAGGGGGAGGATTTTCCTCATGGAGACCTGCCTCTAATTCTGAACTATATGGAAATATCATTTATAATAATGGTTGGACCGCTCCAGATAGAGGGCATGGTCACGCTATTTATGCACAAAATGAAATTGGCTATAAGAAACTAACCAATAACATTATCTTCTTTGGTTACGCTACAGGTATCCATGTTTACACAGAAGGGGGTCAAATTAATGGCTTTGATGTACAAAGAAACACTTGGTTTATGACCGGTTCATCTGACCCACGTTCATCTGCGAAAAAAGATAATTGTCTTATTGGTGGATTTCAACCGGTTAAAGGCCTTATTCTAAAAAATAACCTTGGGTATTCTGAAAATGCTAGAGGAACACGTATTGGTTATGGAGGCGATGTGACGGGGCAAGACGCCGTCTTAAACAACAATTACCTAAGTGAAAACTTTTGGGTAGCAGGACATTGGAATCAACTTGATGTTAGTAATACAACTATTGTACGTGGAATCACAGGTTCAAGTGCTACTTATATTAATGACTTAGGTGAAAATAACTTTCAAAGCTCACCTCCTGTGTCGGGTAAGAAGATTGTAGTGAGTGCCAATGCACATGACCCAAGACGTGCAAAGGTCGTAATATTTAATTATGATGAAGATGCTAGCGTTAGTGTGGACCTTAGTTCAGTTTTAAAATCAGGTGAAGCCTATAGAATTCATAGTGCCTTTGCTTTATTTAACAACCCTCTTGTAAATGGCTTATATGACGGAAACAGTGTTAGTATTCCTATGGGAAGTATCACGCCACCACAACCTATAGGTACAAATAATATAGCCGACGAAGACGACCCCCATAGAAAGTTTGGAACCTTTATAATAACCCATGGTGGCTGTTCTTAAAATAGTATATAATTGCATATGAATTATATACCCGTAAGCAATTTAGATATTCCTTCTTTACAAATATACCAACAACTAAGAGATAAGGCCTTTACTCAAGACAATAGCTTTATCGCTGATAGTCCAAAGGTTATTAATAAGCTTTTAGAAAGTGACATAGAAATTAAAAGTATTCTTGCGACTAAAGAGTATTATGATGAGTTTCATGAACTTATTGCTTCTAAAAACATTTCTTCACTCTTTTTAGCAGACAAAGAACTTATGCAGCAAATTGTAGGACACAAGGTTCATCATAATGCCATGATGCATGGGATAAGACCTAARCAAACTCCACTAGATAAGCTTGATAAACATATCATTATGGTGGATGAAATCTCCTCAACTGAAAACATTGGCTCTATCGCACGCTCAGCAGCAGCGATAGGCGTACATTCGTACCTTTTACCAAGTCAAGGTCCTCATCCCTACTCTAGACGAGCCCTACGTGTATCTATGGGACATATAAGTATGTTAAAAACACATTTATATGATGATATATTTTCTACCCTAAAAGAGCTAATGGCTAATGGATATACAATCTTTGCAGCTGAAGTGACAAAAGATTCAATTTCCTTATCTAAGATAAAGGTACCTGAAAAGTGGGTTTTACTTATGGGACATGAGGGAAAAGGAATTTCAAAAGAAATCTTAGATATCTGTGACAAGGTTGTAGAAATAGAGATGGTTGAGGGTATTAAAAGCTTTAATGTAAGTGTGGCAGCATCTATTATGATGTACCAATTCAAAACCCAAACCTAGAAAGAAATTTCTTTAAATAAGGGTCGCTTAGATGTATCTTCATTTATACATCTAGAACTCAATGCTTTAAGGCTTAAATACTGTTCATCCTTTGTATCTGAACATAGGTTAAGTAAATCTTCTAATAAGCAACCATAAGCACGTACTTCTACTCTTTCATAAGCTTCTTCATTTTCCTTATAAAAACTTGCTGCTCCAAAGTCACCTAAATAAGATTTATCATCTTCATTAATTAAAATGTTATGGGCATAAAAGTCCCCATGCATAAGTCCCTTAGCATGTAGATGTTGTGCAACTGAGGCCATATCCTTGGCTAATGTCATAATTGTTTTAGGGCTGAATTCTTGGTCTTCTTTGAAGGTATCTCTTGTGCATGTTTGCAAACTTGGGGGCAAGCCTAGATTTTCATAATTCTTGGGAATAAGTTCTAAGATAAGACCTAAGCGATCATCTCCTTCAAGCTTAGCTATCACTTTAATAAGGTTTTTATGCTCCCCCGTACTCATATAAGCATTCATCTCATCTTTTGCGTAACCATCACTTGTCACTGCACCTTTAAAAAGTTTAAAAGCAATGTCTTCGTCTAAGCTTGCACTATAAGCCTTATAAATCTCACCCGAAGCGCCCTCTCCTAATAACTCTTTCATTTCTAAGTCATCATAAGCCATCTCAGCCAAAGACAGTCCTTCTACCTTTGCACATGGATTACCAGAAAAGGCTAGCCAGGATAGACGAGGAAGTTCTAAGAGCCAAAGAGGAATTTCATTAAGTTCATTAGCAGAAAGACGAATAAGTTCTAAATTCTCACAGTTTTTCATTTCACTTGGAAGACTTTGAAGCTTATTTCCAGCAACTGCAAATTTTTGAAGTTTATCAAGTTTACCCATACTTTGAGGCAAAGAAGGTAGTTTATTATCTGTTAAAATCAGCCAAGAAACACTTAGAGGAAGAATATCTTCTCCAAATCTTTCTATTTTATTTGCCTTAAAACCTAACATGTATAGCTCTTTACATTCCTTAAAAACGGGAGGTACTTCTGTAAAAAGATTATTAGAAAAAAAAGCTATTTTTAATTTTTTAAATCTAGACATATCTGAGGGAAGAGATGAAAGTGCATTAAAACTAAGGTCTAAGACTTCTAGTGTTTCACTTAACCTGTATATCTCTTGGGGAAATATACTTAAATTTTCACTGAGTTTTAAATGACTCACACCATCTAAATCTCCACGGCGGAGTTGATCTAAGGTTTGCATAGGTAGCCTTGAGGAATCTCTAAAACTAAAAATGAGCCTAGCCTTAGAAATACCCTTTAAATATTTTTAGAAATTCTATCTAAAAAAGCTTTATACTAATAAACGTTCCACCTTTGCAGCAGAAAGTTCATTGCTATGTGCTTGGGCTATCAAAGAGGCACTAAGCTGTGTAGTTTCTTTTTCAAAGCTTATAAGTTCTTGGGCTATATCAGTATCTGATATTTGTGATTTTGCTGCAGAAAGAGCCGTTACTTGAGTGAAAACTGAGTTTGTTGCACTGGATAGTTGGTTAATGGTTGAACCAACCTCAATCTGTGCATTTTGTATGCTCTTTACAAATGCAGCTATCCCGTCTTGTGTATGTATATCAAAACTACTAATATCAAAGGCGTCTAGGCTTAAAGAAACAGTTGATTCACTAAGGTTAAATTCAAAACTACGTCCAAAAACACTTTCTCCATTATAAGATGCATTATCCACACTGTTTTGCAAGCTTTGAGAAATGCCATCAGCTTCATTTTGAAGTATTTCTCTTTGAGACCCATTTAATGTAGGATTACCAGCCTTCACTGCTAATACATTTAAGTCATCTGCACCTTGAGATAGTCCTGATAAAACACCATCTGCTATCTGAGAAAGAGCGACCGCGCTATTGGCATTTTCTAAGCCTTGAAGGAGTCCACTTATATCACTACCTAATGAATTGGCAATTAAGGCTAAGGCTGCATCATCAAGTTGTTTTGTTTTACCCGAAGAAATCTTAGAAAGACTATCTTCTGCATTTTTCTTATGTTCATTAATATTAATTGTTGAGTAGTTAAATGAATTATTTACTTGCATCACAGACTCCTTATATATGCTCAATTATATAATAAATTGATTAACAAGGGCTTTATAATTTTAGTTTATCTATTTTACAGAAGAAACAAAATTGATCTTACTTTCGAGCTTCTACTCCACGCATTTGAAAATCTTCAATCTGTTTTTTGTATTTTGTATTTTGTAAGGCCAACTCTTTTTGCATCTTTACAATTAATTTGGCTGTGCTTGAAGGATGTTTTGCAAAGAAATAAACAAATTCAAAATACGGGTTTGCCTCATCTTCATTTTCAGGAAAGGGAAACTTTTGACCCATTACACAAAGGGCCTTTTGCATCTCAGCTAAGTCTGACTTTGAACTCTTAACTGTTTTTAAAAGCATATCTAAGCTTATGACCTTTTCTTTTTTTAGTTCAGATTCAATCTTACATGCTTCAGGCTTAGATTTTTTAAACACCATAATAGTAATGACAATAAGAATAATAATAAAAAGTATAAAAAATCCCACAAGATAAAGCATGCACTATCCTCTAATAAAGTCCATATAGGTTTTTTAAGGATGCCCTATATTTACAGAAGTTTATTTTTGTTTAACAGAGTATAACAATATTTCTGTAAAATACAAAACTTTAATACTTAATTGCATCCGTTAGTTCAGAAAAAACGACAGCTCTTTCATCTTTATCAGGATGTATCATCTTATAAATCAGCTCAGCTAAGGTTTCATCAAGACTTGGGTCTTTCTTTTGAAGTTTTACAAGCTTTTCTTTATGCCCAGGAGCATAAGCCACATACTCACTATAGGCTTCTTCTTCAAAAAGTTTATGATATAAGGTTCTTCCCAATTCAAACATTTCAAATTCTTCATGTTTTCCCGTTGCGACACCTTCACCAAAATGTACATTTAAATTGATATTCATACGTCTAAAATAAGCATTTAAAATCATACTAAAACCAATAAAAGCACGTGAGTATTGAGATAAAACTCTATCATGAAAGCGTTCAAAACTTTCACCAGGGTTTTTCATACGTTTATATTCTAGAACCAAAGATTCAACATAAAACTTTGCATAAATCAAAGGAATAGTCTTTAAAACAGAATATCCTTCTTCACCCTCACCTGTAAGTTTTCCACCAAGGGTAATATGTACACCATAAGCAGGTTTTCCATCTACCTTGGCCTTACATCCCTCAAAACCGATATCACCAACCCCATGTAAACCACAACCTTTTACACAAGCAGACCAATACATACGTATCATCCCCTCATCTAAAGGGACAGCTTCACTTAGGTACTCACTCATTTCAATGGCGTCAGGTTTGTTTGGAATAACTCCAAAAGGACAATGTTCTGTTCCCGCACAAGCAATCATATTATTAAAATAAGGGGTGTCTACGTTTTTATAATTTTGAAAAAATGGTGTATGCAAGAGGGCTGACATATCTTGTTCTTTAACACCTGTAATATATAAACTTTGTTCCACATCAAAACGAATATTTCCATCACCAAAACGGCGAGCACTCTGCGCTGCTAAAATCAGATCACTACCCTTGAAAATTCCTGATGGAACCACTGCATGCACGGCGTAAGCACCTGAACGCATTTCAACCTTTCCATGTTTAGGATCAAAGTTTTCCATAATGGTTAAGGTATCACCAGCACTTGTAAAGTCAATGCCTGATTTTTCTCTTATGGCCTCTGATATATTTTGCATACCTACGGCTTCAATTAAGAAGAAAAGTCTATTTTTATTTCTATTATCTCTAAAACCATTATCTCTAAATAACTCGATAATGGCAGCAAAGGCCTTGGATACTTCATCTTCATTTTTTAAGAAGATATTAGCATTTTTAGCAATACGTCCAACCTTACCCCCAAGGTAAAGGTTGTATCCATAATGTCCGTCTTTTTGAGCTAAGACAAAACAACAATCTTGTCCAAAAACATTTGATCTATTTGACATTGACCCTGAAATACCTGTATTAAATTTCCTTGGAAGAACAGAAATCCATTCCCAATTATGTAAGAACTTCGACTGAAGCCTTAAAAGTAAGTCTTGAGAAGGAAGGATATTATCCATACCAATCCCATCAAGAGGGTCATTAAGAATATTTCTAAAATTATCTACACCTGTTTGATAGGTTGAAATACCAACACTTTGAAGTTCTTTTAAGACAGTAGGAATATCCGCTATTTTCATAAATCTATACTCAAGTTGCATACGCGTAGTGATATCTATATAATCATTACCAAAGTCTCGAGAAAGTCTACCAATCACTTCGGCTTGTTCAGCATTCAGTTGTCCACCAGGAATACGCACACGAATCATAAACTGTTTAGGTGTTGCAGGACGATCAAATACACCAAAACATTTTAAAAAGTAGCTCAAGTCCTCTTTCGGAATAGAAGAATAACCATTTTGAGCATAAGATTCGAGTTTTTCCCATGCCTCCTTAGGTGTTTTTAGTGCCTTTGTTGTTTCAATTTTATTTACTTTTGTACTTCGTGTTTCGCAAGCTGCTTCTAAATCTGATATCACTGAAAATTCTCCTGACTTTATTCTTGTTATAATAGCATTTTTTGCTCCATAATGGGAATAAGAATGCTTAAAAATTACCCATATACTTAGCGGCTCTTACATATATCAATTATGCTAAAATCAGATTTCATTTTCTGTCTTTTATTTTTCAGACGAAGAAGCCTTATTTAGGAGAAGTCTATACCTAAGTTTTTTATATTACTATTTATCTTTTTTCTTCTACACCCAAGCTATATAAACCCATAGGTGATCCAATTTATAAGGAAATACCTTCTGTCATAAGCTTATCTCAAATGTCTTATTTTAAAAAAGACAAAAAAATGTTTTTAAACTTCATAGAAACGGCTAAAAAACATAAAAAGATTGGACATCTTTATGATAAAAAGCGCCGAAATAAAAACCTAAATAAAAAAGTACAAAAAGAATACTTAGATGGCTTAAGAGTGCTAAAAAAACAATTACAGTCCATTTATAAGATTGTTCAAGCTTCACTGACAAAGATTATTAAGACAAACTATGTAAAAACCTATTATAGGCTTAAGCGTACCCATATAGATATTTTACATCTAGACCCAAGAAGTGTCTCGGCTATGAAAGGCTTTGAAAAAAAATTAAATAAGAGAAAAAGGATAACTACCCAAAATAAGCTGGCAAAAACAAGGGCAGATAAACAGGCATATTATAATTTTTTACGTTCATCCAAGAACCTAAGCGGAAACTGGAAGGGTAAAAGTAATACAGGGGAAAGTATGACAGCTTCTATGCATGGGAACATACTTTATCTAAACTACAGCAGTAAAAAGATCATCACTGTTTTTAAGGGAAAGTATAAGATATCTCATAATAATTTAAATTTTTATATAGAACATAGAAAACGAACTAAGGCGGATATTTCCCATATCAAAAAGGTACATTTTTCACGTATTTATAGTATCAAAAAAATAACAGAAAATAGTCTAACTATTCAATATAAAGATGAGATTATCCGCTTACAAAAACAAAAAGATTAAGAGACTACTCTGTTACGGCCTTCATCCTTGGCCTGATATAGTTTTTCATCAGCAAAGGCTATCATTTGGTCAAAGCTACCCTGCATCTTTTCACTCAAGCCTACAGATAAGGTCATTCTAAAGCTAATGTTATTTACTTCTATTACCATTTCTTCAACCTTAGCACATACCTTTTTCATTACAGTTTCGGCATTCTTGAGTTTTGTATTGGTTAAGATAATACAAAATTCTTCCCCTCCATATCTTGTAACAACATCGGAGGTTCTAAATTCTTTAAGAAATAAGGCACCTAGTAACCTTAGTGCTACATCCCCTGCTTCATGACCATATCTATCATTAATCTTTTTAAAATAATCAATATCTAGCATAGCAATAACGATAGACAAATGCTCACGCTTGGCATTTTCATAAAGTTTTTTTCCTGTTTCATACAAATATTTTCTATTATTTAACCCTGTTAAGAAGTCTTTCACTGCAGATTCTTCTGCTAAATGAATATAATACAGCATCTCCAAACTCGAAATCACCCGAGAAAGCATCTCTTCAGGCATAAAAGGCTTTGTTATAAAGTCATTTGCACCATTTTTTAAAAACTCTACACTCATCATTGGCTCATTTGATGCACTGATACCGATAATAGCAAGCTGGTTCATACTATAATTCTTTCTCACCTCTTGAATCAACTCAATCCCGCTCATATTTGGCATGTTCTTATCTGTAATGATAAGCTTTATCTCTGGATTATTTTTGAGTATAACTAAGGCATCTTTGCCATCATCTGCCTCATGTATGGTTAAAGGAAGTTTATTAAGAGAAAATTTCATTTGTAAACGTGAGGTTTTAGAATCATCAACCAATAAAATCTCAGAACCAGCAAATCCATACACAAACTGCAAAAGACGCATCGCATAATCAAAAGATGAGGATGATTCCTTGTTAACATAGTCTAAGATATCTTTGGCCAGTATTTTTTCTTGTAAATCAGAGTTCGTAGACCCTGTCATTGCAATAACAGGGATATTGTTTTCTAAAACTAAGTCAATACATTCACCCTGCATTGCATCAGGTAAGATAATGTCAACAAGAGCTATTTCATATTCATTTGAGTTTTCTAAAAGTACTTTTGCTTCTTTTAAACTTTTAGCACTCTCACAAGGAAAATTTAACTTGTGCGAAATCAAACCTTTTAAAAAACGTATCGTTGTTGTATCATCATCAATAATAAGTACTTTTTTCAAAGAGGTACTCCCCAATTTATTTATATAATAATTCATTCTAATCAAAATTTTATATAATAAACTTATATAAGTGAGCCTAATCTAATTTTTATAGCTAAGATTCAGAATATGCATATATTTATGCTAAAATTAGAGAAAACAAAAAGAGATTCAATTAAACAGTTTTTTCTAGATTTATTTTATATTATGCGTCATACTCATACGCGTCTTGGCATTTTTTCTATTACAAAAAAGATTATTATCTTAATGATGACTTCATACCTCATTGTTGGAGCTCTTTTTTATCAATATACACAAAAAGTTTCTTTTCCTTCCTTGCTTAGTCATCAAGAACAACAAATGGATTCAATAGCCCTCTTTACTACGGCAGAAATTTCTCATATACCTGAGCTAAATAGCGATAGGCTAAATTATGTTAAAAGAAAGATATTAGAAAACTCTCATATCTTTAATATCTTCATATCTTCTCATTCTATAAGCGTTGGAGAGAACTTAGCTGTTGCGCCTAATATGCATCTTTACTACCTTAAGAAACAGCCCCTTCTTGCAAAAAAGTATCGTTTTGAAGATGGGTATTTTATCATCTATTTTAAGGCAGACCAGTATGTACAAGAGGTTCAAGGCATAGTAAATACGGCTTACTTAACCTTTATGTTAATGTTTATTACCCTTCTTGTTGTGGCAATAGTGCTTAAATTGACCCTATTACCTTTTACTCAGTTGTCCTCATTAATGACAAGTATTGATTATAATGCACCCGTTTCATATTCTTTACCTAAGGTTTCATCTAAGGATGAAAGATATGACCTTATCTCAGCCTTTAAAACCCTAAGCTTTAAGCAACAAGAATATGCCAATAGACTTAATGATTTAAACCTTTCACTTGAAGATAAAATTTATAAAAAGACCTTGCAGCTACAAGAACTAAATGATTCACTAGAACATAAGATTAAAAATGAGGTGACACAAAACCGTCAAAAAGACAAGATCCTTTCAGAACAATCGCGTTTTGCTGCCCTTGGGGAAATGATTGGAAATATCGCTCACCAATGGAGACAACCCCTCTCTGCTATCTCAACAGCCACAGGAAATGCAAAAATAGAAAACATGTTAGGGATTGCAACTAAAGAAAGCTTAGATGACACCTTTAACCGTATTGATGAATATATTCAATACCTTTCTGACACTATTGATGATTTTCGTAATTATTTTAAAAAAGACAAAAAGAAAAAAGCTTACTATATAGATGAAATTTTAAAAACTGCTCTGAGTATTTCTAAGGGTTCTTTGAATGATATACGCATTATTCAAGACAAGGTCAATTTTAAAATAAAGCTTATTGGTTACCCCTCTGAGTTAATGCAAGTGCTTATTAATATCTTTAATAATGCAAAAGATATTTTAGAAGAAAAAGATTTAGCAAAAAAATACCTACTTATATCCATGAGTAAAACATCCACCCATATCATCATAAAGGTTTATGATAACGCCGGTGGAATCTCAAAAGACCATTTGTCTTCTATATTTGATCCTTACTTTACAACAAAGCATAAGGCCCAAGGAACAGGCATAGGTTTGTATATGAGTAAGGAAATGATTGAAAAACATATGAAGGGTTCTTTAACCGCAAGTAATAGATCATTCGACGTCGATGGAACAGAATACATAGGAGCATGTTTCACCATAGCCTTACCATACAACTAAGCAAACTATCCCCCCTTAAATAAACTACATTAGTATATCCCAATCATCAAAGATTTACAGAGAAATACATATCTCATAATACTAAAGATAAAAGAAGCCTGATTTGGAAAAAGAAAAATTAGAGGGTTAGAAAAAATACAATTTAATAAAAGAAAAGTTTAGATTTGGTGCAGGTTGTGTTGAAAGTTTGAAGAGAAGCGTACTAAAGTACGCCGAAGCAAAGTTTCAGCGCAAGATGCGCCGAAGCTAGACTTTTTGGTTAGTGACAGCCGCAGCCTGTGCCGCATGACTCGCCAGATGGCTCTGGTGCCTTCGGAGCGGCAGCAGCTGCTCCACCTGTAGAACAAGCAGATACACCTGGAGGAGTATTTGGTTGAACACTA
>NVXJ01000002.1 GCA_002733885.1 Arcobacter sp.
TTCACCAATGTTTCTTATCCCAGTAGCACTTTTAGCTATGTTTAACGCCGCTTACCTAATGCTTAACCCTGTACCGCTACCAATAGTACTAAGCTTTGTTTGTATGGTTAGCCTATCATTTTACGCTGTTTATATGAGTACAGCACCTATATTTTAATAAGCCCTCTTCTTAAAGACTACTGTACGATAAACTTCGTAAAATAAACTTCTTCAATATCACCATCTGCTAAGATACTATTTAATCTTACTTTTATGTCTTTTTTAAGAGCCATTTTTCCCTTTTGCGTAGCAACCTGAGAAAAACGTTTTAAACTCATGGCCTCAATCACTGCATCACGTAAAACAATATTTTTATCCTTAAGCTCATCTACTAAATCTTCATCACTCATTTTTAATCGTATTTCGACCCGAACAAACTTCCCTGCCCTATCATGTGTGGCCATATTTGTTGTAAAATCACCTAAGAAAAAGATATCCCTTGCCTTATATTCTACTCGTCCTGTACGTACGTAGCCCATACCTACCTTTTGTTTTTGTTTAAGGGTATTTCCCTCAAAGTTAAAAGCAGAATTAGATACCGCGTAAGCAATCAAGACTAAAAAAACAATAAGGACAATACCAAATATCGCATAAGCTCGTATTTTATTTTTATTCATGTTATTATTATAGCCAGATTATAAAACAAGGAAAACAAATGACACATAATGATGATTATATAAATAACAAGGTTAAGTTTACTCTTTCTAGCGTAGCACTTGCTTTTTGTCTCGTTTGGGCACTCATTGGAGAGTCAGATATTAAAATCCTTGCTGTAACTATTGCATTTATGTGCTTTTTACAACATGGTATTGCTACTGAAATGAGTGCAAGACAGATGGATGACTCACACTAAACGTTGAGACTCCATAGAATTAGGGTAGCGTTTTTTCTCAATCTTAAAATAAGACTGTAAAAGATCAGAGGGTATCCCAACCTCTTGTCTTGCTTCTTCTATACTAAGTCCTCTTAAACTCTCATAATCAACCTTATCTAAGGGCTTACAATCACATATATAGCCTAAACGTACCGCATCTTTAAACACTTCAATGTCTTCTTTGTTAAACTGATATACATTAGGATATAAATATTGAGAAACAAAAGAATAAATTTTTTCTTCTGTACTGCTTACCTTGTTGGTACTTCCCATAGTRAATCCTAATACAAAGGCTTCATCCTTGCTCATTAGACCTCTTGCTAAGAGTATATGAATATAGTCATGAGTTTTAAGATCTGTCGCTCCATTAAAAAAGTTTATTCCAGGTATTTCATATTTAGGGTTTTCGACAAGTTGAATAATAAGAGGGATATCTTCTTGAGAATGAGAATATTCTTCTTGAAAAAGATCATATACCTCACAAAGACTTTTATCTTTTTTAGCAAGAGATATATGCCAAGATTGAAGCTTTGGTGAAAGAGCCATGCTAACTCCTTTTTAAATCACTAGATGATATTATTATAGCATTTCCAAACAAACTGTGGTGGTCTCAAAGAATTGTTTCTATATTGATATACAAAACAAGCCATGGCGGTCGCAAATCTATGTTTGTATATCGATTTAAAATCGATATACAAAATGCTTATGCTCATCACTATAAATAAATCGTTCAGAAATTTTTCCAAAGGCATGGACGATAGCATTTTCTTTTAGAAACTCATTTTCTTGAGGTGTTGCAGGTGCTTCATATGTACCAAAATATTTTTTTAAATTTAAAAGTGCAGAACATTTAAAACGAGATCCAAAGTGTATTGCCTTAGGCGATACATTATCTGTAAACTTTGAAAAACGTGTAATGGCAACAATTTTTTTAGACTTAACAGGGCAATGAAAATGACATTGAACCATATCTGAAGCGATTTCCACATATTGTACTAAGGGTTTGATTTGCTCGTAAGTAATTTTTTGTCTCATGTGATATACCTAGTAATAATTTTATTTAATATATTATAACAGATAATTAAAAAGAGTAAGATAATATCTTATAATATTTATTGTTATTTTTTATTAATGGGTAGATTGGTAGTTTTATTAAGAAATTGAGACCTAAGGATTTATATAATAATGAAGTAAGAGAGAAGGAAGTTTTAGTGCTTCACTTCTCTTCCTAAGGTTTTTTCTACGGAGGCTATCTTTGATGTTAAACGGTTACTTTTGTCTTTTCGAATATCAAACTTTAAAGATGAATAAACTCTTTCGCAGTCGTCTAAACATTCATAAGCTTTTTCAATCACGCCTAAGGCATCTTTCATACTTCCACATTCAAAAACAGTCCCCATGGGCGTAAGTTTATAAGGAACACCTGATTTATCAATCATATCAATAATTTTAGAAACACCACCAGAAACTCCTGCTCCATCACGTCCATCAGGACTTGTTGGAAACATCGCAAACTCTACTAGAACAGATAAACTCATATAAATACCTTTAAAAAATTCCCCATTTAAGAGGTGAAAACTGGTGGAACTATATCATAATTATCCTAGGTATTTTGGAATAAGTAGCAATATTTTTTGGTATACTTTTTCAAAGTCTGTAGAATAAACACGCGTTTGAGCCACCGCTGTTATAAAGTTTGTATCCCTTTCCCATCTAGGTACTAAGTGCATATGAATATGTTCAGCTATACCCGCACCCCCTTCTTTGCCAAGATTCATACCAATATTCACGCCTTGAGCACCAAAACCAACTTTTAAAAGCTTCACACCTTTTTGGGCTAAGGCACTCATATGCAACCAAACCTTAGGATCAAGTTCTTCAAGCGCATCTGTGTGAAAATGAGGGATAATCATAAAATGCCCAGGTGTATAAGGGTACTTATTCATCACTATAAAACAATGTTCATCCTTATATAAGATATGAAGGTCATCTCCATCATGTTTTGAAATATGACAAAAGATACAGCCTTGTATCTTCTTGTTTGTAATGTATTCATCTCGCCAAGGGGCATACAATATATTTTCCATCATCTTTTTTCCTTTAAATACTTGCTTAAGACTGTCTTCAAATATTGCACATCTACAGGCTTAGTAATATAATCATCCATTCCACTCTCAAGGAATTTTTCTTTATCTCCATTAAGAGCATTAGCCGTTACCGCAATGATCGTAATACCTTCAAGACTGTGTTCTTTTTCATAAGCACGTATCTTTTGTGTGGATTCTATACCATTCATTACAGGCATATTTTCATCCATTAAGATAGCATCAAATTTTTGAGTTCTAAAGGATTCAAAACCAAGCAAACCATTTTCAGCAATAACAGACTCAATACCCATCTCTTCCAAAAATATCTTCATTAACATTTGATTGGCCTTATTGTCTTCTACGATTAAGACCTGACCTTTTAAACTCTGCATAGTTTTTTCTTCTATCTCTTCTTCAAGTCCTAAGGTATCTTCTTTATCATCATGACCAAATATAGGCAGTGTAAAACTAAAGACACTGCCCTTATCTAAGCTACTTGTTACACCTAACTCACCCTTCATCATTTGCACAAGTCTAGATGAGATACTAAGGCCTAAGCCAGTTCCACCAAACTTACGTGTTGTCGATGTATCTGCTTGAGAAAAAGCCCCGAAGATTCGGGTTTGCTGTTCTTGTGAGATTCCAATGCCCGTATCTTCTATACAACAATACAAATGGTTTAAATCATAGCTCACATTAACGTCTATAGACCCATTTTTAGGCGTAAATTTTATTGCATTACTTAAAAGGTTTGATAAAACTTGTTTAATCCGTAGTTCATCCCCATATGCCTTGAAAGGTATATCTTGTGAAAAACAGACACTCAATTTAATGTTATTTTCTTCTGCTTTTTGTGTAAAAAGTAAACTTATATCTTGAAAAGGTTTTTTGGTAATAAAAGAATGATTATCTATTTCTAATTTTCCACTTTCAATTTTAGAGAAGTCTAAAACATCATTAATAATATGGACTAAGGACTCACCCGAGTCTTGCACTATACCAAACTGCTTTATTTTATCTGCATCCGTCTCGTTTACACTTAATAGTTTTATAAAACCTAAGATAGCATTTAAAGGGGTGCGAATTTCATGACTCATATTTGCTAAAAAGTCAGATTTCACCCGTGTTACTAGCTCAAGTTCTTCAAGTTTTTGTTGCAAGATTAATGTTTTGTCTTTAACTTTTTGTTCAAGTGACTCATTCAGCTCTTCAAGTTCGTAAGAAGTTTGGTTGATAAGATGAGCAAGTGCTGTTAGCGTAGACTGAAACTCATTTCTTTGAGATACAGGAGAAGTCTGCACATCTAAAATATTTATAGCTTCTTCGGATTCACTTAGGGCTAAAACCGTCATAGTTTCATTTAAAAGCTGGGCTGTAACATCTTTATAAAACTCACCATAGGTAAAAAAACCACTTAGGCTAGAAAGTTCATTTAGAGCAGACAGTTCGACTTTGATATCATCTTGCAAAAATCTTCTTCTAGCCATACAAGAGTAAATAAAACAAGATTCAACATTTTCACCAGAAAAGGCCATTACAAAACTATTGGCCGACTCCAAAATCATATCAATATTACCAAAGCCTAGTTGGACAATATCACCTTCATTAATGTTTCCCGCAAACACCAAAGAATCATCCTCTAAACGCTTTAGTACAGCCCTTGCCACAGGCAAGCCATTTCTATTAACTATCATAGGAAATTCTATCCCAATGGCCGGAAGTTTATCGGCAACTTCTTTTCCTAAGTAATGTTTATAAACGTCAACTGCACTCTTTCCATCAATACGGTAAACTCTGTTTTTTTCTGCCTTGTCCACCCGCATTTTCCTACCAATACCATGCCAATTAAAACTATAATTGGTCATCACACTCAAAACAGTAGAGTCAATGGCCACACCAACCGCCCCATTAGATATCACCTTGTCTTGAGCAATAATAAAAGTATTTTCAAACCTAGCCGCGTCACCTGCCATACCACCTGCAATTACTATATGGGGGGCCCAGGCTTCTATCCCTTTTAAAAAATCTTCTCCATTGGTGTTTAAACCATCTGTAAATAAAATCATTACCTTGGTTGTATCTTCAACAAGTTGGCTGGCCAACTCTTGTCCCATAGAAAAGCTGTCACTGTCTTTTTCACTATTTTGTATAAAACCTAAACGAAGTGTACTTTTATCAAAACTGCTTATACTTACAACTACACCATCGGTAGTAACTTTTGTACCAAGGATTTCCCCATCAGTAGTTGCGCCTATAATAAGAGCTAAAGGGAAGCATTTTTGAATGTTTTTCGAAATTTCTTGAATTTCTTCTTTAGGGCGAATAGAGATGAAAATTTGTATAAGAAGATTTTTTTTATTTAGGAGCTTACTGGTTTCCAGTTCTTTTTTAAATTGATTCTTGTCATGATAATAGTAATTTTCTGTAAACATAAACAAGCCTATTCATGAACTAATTAATTCAATTAGTATATCATAAAAATATTATTAATTATAAAAAAGCAAAAACTAGATTTGGAAAAAACATTACCAGAGATAAGGCAAGCAGCTGTAATAAGATAAAAGGGATGATCCCCTTATATATTTGTATACTTGTCACCATATCCTTTGCCGCACCCTTTAAAAAGAAGAGAGAAAGTCCAAAAGGCGGGGTTAAAAAGGAGGCTTGCAGGTTCATTGCAATTAAAATAGCAAACCATATAGGATCTATGCCTAATTCATCAAGTATAGGTACCATAATAGGCACCACTATAAAAGAGATTTCAATAAAGTCTATAAAAAAACCAAGCACAAAGATAATAAGCATTGCAAAGGCAATAAATATCCAAGGGTCAGCAATATCATCCGAAAAGAATTCTAAGATAATGTCAGAACCACCGAGTTCATTAAAGACAAGAGAGAAAGCCGTAGCTCCTATTAAAATCATAAAAATCATACCCGAAAGCTTCACTGTATTAAGGGTTGAGTACTTCATCATCTCAAAGGAAAAGCTTTTTTTATATACCGATAAAAGAACAGCGCCAAGAACACCAAAGGCTGCGGACTCTGTAGGAGAAGCAATACCTACAAAGATAGAGCCTAAAACAATAAATATAAGTACAAGAGGCGGAGCAATAGCATTTAAAGTTGTTAAAAAGCTCTGCCTTTCACCAATAATTGCAGGGGCCACATCTTTTTTAATAAAGGCATATATTAAAATATAAGAGATATACAAGGCCACCAAAAGTAAACCTGGAAGTACCGCCCCCTTAAACAAGTCACCTACACTAACACTCATCACATCACCTAAGATAATTAAGACTATAGAAGGAGGAATAATCTGACCTAGGGTACCTGAAGCCGCTATTGTGCCTGAAGATAAAGAAGGTGAGTACCCATGCTTAAGCATTAAAGGAAGAGCGATGACAGACATCATAACAACAGAGGCTGATACTATCCCTGTTGAAGCTGCAAGAATAGCGCCGACAAGGACTACAGAGATGGCAAGTCCACCACGTAAAGAACCAAACAAACGGCTCATAGAAACAAGTAAGTCTTCTGCCATCTTACTTTTTTCCAAGACCAAGCCCATAAAGATAAACAAAGGCACGGCCATAAGGGTAAAGTTACTCATAATCCCATAAATTCTAAAGGGAAGAAAATGAAAGACATCCAGACCAAGTTCAGGAGAAAGAAGCGCAAAGAAAATAGCCACTGAGCCAAAAACAAAGGCAACTTCAAAGCCCACCATTAAAAGCGCCAAGGCTGCAAAAAACATTACAAAGGCTATCATGATTTAATTAGCTTCCAAGACTTAATACTCTCACTAAGTGATTGTAAAATCAAAAGACTAAAGCTCAAAAGCATAAGACTTTTAACAATAAACCTATAAGGTAGTCCACCAGGATCTGAGGACCCTTCAAGCTGTACAAAGCTTTGAAGAACAAAATCATATCCCATATATATCACTAAAGAGGCAAAGGGAAGGATTAAAAAAACCTGTGAAAATAAGTTTACCATTGCCTTTGTTTTAGCAGAAAAAGAGGCATAAAAGATATCCACTCTAACATGAGCACCCTCTTTTAAGGCATAAGGAATACCCAGTAAGATAACAAAGTCAAAAAGATGCCATTCAAGTTCTTGTAAGGCAATAGAACCTGAATGAAATAAATAACGTGAAAGTGCATCATAAACTACTAATAAGCTTAAAACAATTAAGATAAGCGCCGTAAAACGACCTACATATTCAATAAAGGTATCAATACTTTTCATTTATACTCTAAATAAAGTTTGGTGCATCATTAGCAAACAAGATAACATCACCACTAGCTGTTTGCTGTGAAAGAACATGGGTAAGTTTAGACTTATCTGCCAAAATTATTTTTTTATCTACTTGAAGATGTTTATCAAAAAGAGCTGCATTAAGAGAACCCGTCACGATAACAAGATCAAAAACCTTATTAATAGCTTCAATTAACTCAAGATTTAATTCTTCAGAACTTTCAACAAGACCGGGAGTTACAATCACTTTTTTGCCTGGATGTTGAGAACATAAGTTAATACCCTCTTTCATACCATCAAGGTTTCCATTAAAGCCATCATCTAAGATAATTTTTCCACCTGCGTCAATACGTTGAAGTCTATGTTCTACCGCTTCAAGCTTTTTAACTGCTTTTTGTATATCTTGCATATCCATACCAAGATAAGAGGCCACCTTTACAGCCGCCGCAATATTCATTGCTTGAAACGAGCCTAGTATAGAAGTCTCAAAAGGAACATCTTTTCCATTTAGTTCAAGACTAAAACTTAGGCCCTCTAAGGTAGACTCTAAGTCCTTAATTTCATCTCCAAAAAATTCTACCTTTTCATGTTCTTCTTTGGTTGCACTTACATGAATAAAGGCTTTTTCTAGGTTTGTACTTTGCATCAACTCTAACTTAGTTCTGGCTATATTTTCTAAGGATTTAAAATACTCAATATGCGCAGGCCCAATTTTTCCAACAACGGCTACATGATGGTTCAGCAAATGCGCTATTTGATAAATATCACCCTTAGCTCTTGCTCCCGCCTCACATACATAAACCTTAGTATCAGAAGGAAGGTCCATATTAATATCTTTAACAATACCACCCAGTGTATTTACAGAACGTGGTGTCATATAAGTTGTCGTATGGGACTTAAGGATTTGATACACAAAGTTTTTGATACTTGTTTTTCCGTATGAACCCGTAATAGCAACTATACGCAAGTCCTTCATACCTTGAAGTTTGCGCTTTGCCTCTTTCATAAAGACCAAAAATAAAAACTTTTCTATTATCATAGAGCCAAGACTTGCAATAAGTAAGGGCATAAAAACACCATAAACCTCGCAGGCTCCATTCACCGTACACAAGAAGTTTTGAAAAAGCGTTAAGAAAATAAGTAAGATTAAAAAACGTCTTACTCTCCACGTTAAAACAAGAGGCTTATCTAAACGCTTATGCCATACAAAAAGAGCAGGAAGGGCTGCAAAATAAAAATAAATGCTAAAAAACTCAGCCCATCCAAGAGAATACATGCCGTAATACACCATAAAAGGAAAGATAAAATAAAACAGATGCCACCAAGGTTTATGATGCTTAGATATAACACGGGTAATACTGTAGTTATACCATTGTAAATTGGTAATAAGGTACCAACCTAAACTCACTACAAATAAGACATTCGTAACAAAAAGAAGTAATTGTGAGTAATCCATTATTTAAGATACTCCTGTTCAATTTGCGCCGATATTGCCTTTGCTCTTTTTAGAAAAAAGAAATGGTCTCCCTGATAAGAGGTGAAACGGCTCTTTTTTATAAGTGTATGAATCTTTTCGCCTGCTATTAGTGGTGTAGCTGTATCATCTTCACCCCAACAGATTAAAGCATTATTGTAAAAGTTTTCAAAGACCTTAGAAAAATCTTCATCTACAACTTTTTTTAAGGTTTCATACATCACTTGATTTAAAGCGTCCGCATCCTTTGTTCTAAATATTTTTGTAAAATTATTTAGACCAATGGAGTTACCAATCTTTGCCATCTTTATTTTCATTTTTACATTTAATGACTTTGGAATTAATATCCCTGCAGATGACAATAAAACAAGTAAGTTTGGATTTAAAAGTGTTGCCACCTTTCCTCCAAATGAATGACCTATAATAATCTCTCTTTTGACACCAATAAGTTCAAATAAAATTTCTAAGACGCGAGCATAATCTTGCGAGTTCATCACGACATGGTTTGTACTTCCACCAAAACCAGGAAGGTCTATATATATATGTCTGAACATACTTAGGTAAGGCTCGAAGGCCTGCTTCATTATCTCTTTATTAGAGCCCCAACCATGAAGAACTATCACATCATGTTTGGCACTTGGGTTTACAATCTCATAAGAAATATTATAAGTATGTTGTTCATGAACAAAGGTCTTCATTGCCATTATGCTTTTCCTTTTGCCGATCTAATTGAGTCTAAGTAAGTGTACTTTATTCTTATCTCTTTCTTAGAAGGTATTACAATGTCTTTGATAAGTGAGGTAAAGTCTTCAAAAAGATAATTCCCCATAGAACCAGGAATTGGGTTGATCTCATTAAGAAGTACCTTCCCCTCCACTACAAAAAAGTCACAACGAATTAAAGCACCTTCAAAAATAGGGTTATAAATCTTTGCAAAGGCCGCATATAAATCTTTTTTTAGTTCATCCGAGATATCTGCTTCACTTACTTGTTCTGATCTAGAAAAGTCTAAGTATTTTTTATCAAAATCTAGAAACTCTTCTTTTTGAGGTTCTTCGATAATAGACATCTTAAGACCATCTTTTGTCATAGTACCTGCTACATTATATTCTTTTACCCCTTTGATAAAAGGTTCAATTAAAAGTCTGTTATCAAACTCATAAGCAACATCAAGAGCGTAGTCTAATTCATCTTTATTTTTAACAATACTCACACCAATAGAAGAGCCTAGACGTGTAGGTTTAATGATAAAAGGAAGCTCTATTTTAGTTTCTCTTTGTCCTGAAATAAGTTCATAGGAAACAGTATCAACCCCACAAGAATAAGCATAAGCCTTGGTCATAAACTTGTCAAAACTCATCACACTCGCGTCTTTTCTTGGACCAATATAAGATATGTTAAAAAATTCAAACAAAGAAGCAATCGTAGCGTCTTCCCCATCTGCTCCATGTATAAGGTTTAAGACCATCTCGAAGCTAAGACTTTTAGAACCCATAAAGCCTTTTTGAGAAAAACCACCCTGCTCTAAAGATAAAACAGGAGACTTTTTATAAGCACCTGAGGAAAAGGTTTTTGCATCCATTTTAGAGGCATCAATATAATAAAAGGTATGATTTTGGTCTAGAAAAATAAATTCCAAGTCCAAGCTAGAAAGTTTATCTTTAAGTGTTATGGCAGAGACAATGCTTATCTCATGTTCGTAAGAAGCACCGCCAAAAAGTATCGCTAAATTCAATATATATTCCTAATCTAATAATAAAAGCTTATTTTATCAAATTAAACTTATTTTAATTTTTGAAGAGCTTCTTTTACTATTTCACCTGTGTCTGTAGCATCTATACCTGAGAGTACTTTTATAATCAATTCTTTCTTGAAGCCAAGACTTTCAAGCGCCATAGCCGCTTCCGCTTGAGAAGGAGTTTTACTGTCCTCGCTTGAGTCTACTATAAAGTTAGATAGTTCAACTAAGATACGACTTGCTCCCTTTGGACCAATACCAGGAACACGTTTTAAAGAGGTAACATCATTAGCTTGAACTATGGATGAAAAGCTAGATGGTGTGTAGGTTGAACAAATAGCAAGACCAACCTTAGGTCCTACCCCATTTATCTTAATAAGTTGAGCAAACATCTGCTTTTCACTTTCATTTGCAAAACCATACAAGCTGTGAGCATCTTCTCTAATGATTTGAATGGTATGAAGCTTAACCTTTTCACTTTCAAGGGCGTGAAAAGTATTAATGGAGATAAACACCTCGTAAATTAAGCCATTTACATTTATATGAACCTTTGTGGGTTCTTTCTTTTCTAATGTTCCTTCAATCCCTACAATCATTCAGTTTCCATTTTTTTTACTTTACTCAAACAAAAATGAGATTTACTCATTTCTTTATTGAGGTATCCTTCAATCCCTACGATCATTTAGTTTCCATTTTATTACTTTTTATATACTTTAACTTATTTTATGACATTATGAAAGGTTATCTGTTCCTTGAATCTCATAAGACTCTGTATCTTCATCATATTTAAGTACAAAACATTTTTCTTGAATACCACCCTTAGGAACATAATAAAGTTCTTGTTCAGGCTCTAAAATTTTAAAACGAATCTCATTATGCCCTTTATAGGTATCATGGTTAATAATTTTAGACTTTAAAATATCTTCTTGTAAACTTTGCGTTCCGGCTGCGAGTAGGTCAAGTGTCTCAAGATTTTCTTTAAGTTCCTTATTTAGTGAAACTAAATGTTTTTGCAAGTTTTGAAACTCTTTAAACTTCAAAACAAAAGAACCTGGCATCTTTGTTCCACTTTCTTTATAATGAGCCAAGCGTTTTTTCAAGTCTATAATAGAACTTTCATTATCATTTAAGACTTTTTGCTTTGAATCAATCTCTTCTTTTAAACTTCTTATCTTTCTTTTTTGTTTTACTAAGTCTTCATCCTTAGCAACTAAGGCACCTATATCTTCTTCATATAATACAGGTGTAATCATAAAGGTATTTTCTTCACCCTTAAAGTTTTTAATTTCAATCTTCTCACTAGCAATAATATCAACATGAGAAGATATAGTTTCAATAAAAACCTTTTTTGCAATGATTTTTCCACCTGTAGCTTGGGTTACCTCAACACTTTCAGCTTCTATAATGCCTTGTTCTAACCTAGACACCTTAACGTGTATCCCTTTTACCTTGCCCTTATGAATATTGATTTCAACCTCATCTGCTTCTATGTAAGAGCTTTGATGTGTTTGACCTAAGATTTGAACCTTACGTGCTTTTATCCTCGCGTTATTGCCAACATTTCCATCTACATTAATTTCATTAACTTCTACTTCCATACCCGCGCCAATAGCGTCTTTAAAGGCATCTGCTTCTTTTACATTGATAGAAACATCTGTATCAACGCCCGCGTCAATAGAACCTGTCGTCTTAAAACTAATCTCTGTGACTTCCATTTCAACTTTAATATCATAAATATTATTTTCAAAAACGATGTATCCACTGTTTTTCGCCTTGTATTGGGTGCTTTCTTCTGTGTCAATCACTTCTATCTTATCACTTACGGTAAAGGCAGGAGTTGCTGAAATTACAGGTTCAATAGCTTCCAAATATGCCCCTCTACAATTGCGTCCTGCCTCACCCACTTGAGGCTTAATGTATTCAATAAGCAGTTCACCTTCAACAACACCTTGAACAAAGCCCCGCTTAGAATGATCAACCTTTTGCATCTTGTCCTTGCTTTTATTACCCTCATAATGCAAGATCAACTTATCATTAATAGTTGCTATGGGTTCTAAACATTCCCCTACTTCAAAACTTATCTTTTCTTCAAGTGTAAAAGGCTGAGTAACTTGAACCTTCGCAATAAATTTTGAGATTTCTTCTTGAATCTTTCCATCCCAAAAGCCTATAAGCATATTTGCACGTAGTTTTCGTTTGTCAATAAAGGTTTTAAAATCTTCTTCTATACCTTCATAATATTCAAGGGTAGAACCAGGTTTGATAGAAGCAAAAAGACGTGACATTGTAGGGTTAGCTCCTATGCTTAAGAGCAAGGTAGAAAAAGGAGCTTCTTTAGAAGCATGAATGACTTCAATCTCATAAACTTGTCGAATACTTAGTTTAGGATCACTTAAAAGAGTCTTGTCATTTAAGCTATCAAGTTCATCAGAACTTATCTCTTCTTCATCATTCTTGCCCTCTTTAAAAACAAAGGTTTGTACTTCTAATAAATTAAAGTCTAAGGAAGAAGCTTTTATCCCATAATTACTAGCAGTTGAAACAAGTTCTTTGGCAATATTTTCTGTACGTACGACAAAGGGTTTAAAGTCTGATACTGTTGCCAAGTCTATCCTTTTAGGGTGCTCTTTATTATTATTATACTATTATATGCACGAATTTTAGCAAGTATTATGCCAATAATTAGGAACTTATGTTTAAATCAATTTTCACCAACAGCATTGGAACACTTTTTTCACGTATTTTAGGCTTTATAAGAGATCTTTTAACCGCTTCAATACTTGGTGCAAACATATACAGTGATATCTTCTTCATTGCCTTTAAACTCCCTAATCTTTTTAGACGTATCTTTGCAGAAGGTGCCTTTGCGCAAAGTTTTATTCCTAGTTTTACCCTCGCTAAAAATAAGTCTATCTTTGCAGTGCATATATTTGTACTTTTTTTCTTTATTATCTTTTTACTTACCATGCTTGTTCAGCTATTTCCTTACGCAGCGGCGAAGTCTATTGCCCTTGGTTTTGATGAAAAGACCTTGGAACTAGCCGCTCCATTTGTGTCTCTTAACTTTTATTATCTACTGCTTATCTTTGCCGTTAGCTTCTTATCCGCATTACTTCAATATAAAGAGCACTTTGCCACCACAGCTTTTTCTACCGGTTTACTTAACATCTCAATGATATCAGCACTTTTGCTATCCCAAGACAAGAGCAATGAGCAAATTGTTTATTATCTTAGTATAGGTGTTTTAGTGGGCGGATTTTTACAGTTTAGTACACACTTAGCGATGGCAAAGAAAAAAGGTATCTTGAAGTTCTTATATGGTGGTTTTAAACACTTCAATAAAAAGAAAAAAGACTTAGACAAGAGTAAAAAGCGTTTTAGAAACAGTTTTCTTCCCGCTATCTGGGGAAACTCAACGGCTCAGTTTGCGGCCTTTCTTGACACTTGGCTTGCTACCTTCTTAGTAACGGGTTCTATCTCTTACTTGTATTATGCTAATCGTATCTTCCAACTCCCCCTCGCCCTCTTTGCCATTGCAACCTCAGTCGCTCTCTTTCCACGTATATCTAAGTACATACGTCATAAGAAGTTTGAAGAAGCTGATAATGCTTTTTTTAAGGCTTTTTGGTTTTTGGCTTCCTTACTGACACTTAGTATGATTGGTGGGTATATCTTGAGTGATGAGATTATATGGCTACTCTTTGAAAGAGGTGCCTTTACCGCTTTAGATTCTCAAAACACTTCTATAATCTTACAAATGTATATGCTGGGTTTGTTTCCATTTGGTATTAGTAAGTTACTCTCTCTTAAACTTTACGCCGAACACAGACAAGGTGAAGCCGCTAAGATAGCTACCTATTCTCTTGCAGGAAACATTGTCTTATCCTTATCCTTAATCTCACCACTTGGGGCTATGGGACTTGCCTTGGCTTCTTCCATAAGTGGTTTTATCTTATTCTTTTATACTCTTAGGGCTTATGGGACACAACGGTTTTTAGCTATACTTCGTCACAAAAATGCCTTATGGTTGCTTCTTGCAAGTGTGAGCCTAATAATTATCCTTATCTTACTTAAAGAGTTAATCCATGACATTATATGATTCAGTATCCAAAACTAAACAAGACTTTATTCCTATTACTCCTGGAAAAGCCACCCTATATGTATGTGGACCTACTGTATATGATGATGCCCATCTAGGACATGCTAAGTCTGCCCTTGTTTTTGATTTACTTGTACGTGTGCTTAAGGCAAATGACTTTGATGTTACCTTTGCGCGAAACATCACGGATATAGATGATAAAATCGTTAAGAAGATGGCTGAGTTAAACCTCTCCCTTGAAGAACTTACTCAAACCTATATAGATGCTTATCATAGAGATATGGACGCTCTTGGTATTATGAGACCTGACATTGAGCCTAAGGCTACTGAGTCAATAGACGCAATGATAAAGCTTATCTCTAGTCTTATTGAAAAAGGTCATGCTTATAAGACTCAAGATGGAGATGTGTATTTTGATACGCAAAAAGATGCTAAGTATCTAAGTATCTCACACCGTGTTCAAGACCAAGAAGATACGCAAAGTCGTATAGAAGAGAACACGGCTAAGAAAAACCCTGCTGACTTTGCCCTTTGGAAACATTTTGATGAGGGTGTACGTTACGAAACAGAATTTTCTGTAGGACGTCCAGGTTGGCATACAGAATGTGCGGCAATGATTGAAGAACACTTAGCCGTAGAAGGTGAGTACGCCATAGACATTCATGGTGGTGGAGCCGACTTACTTTTTCCTCATCATGAAAATGAAGCTGCCCAACACAGATGTTCATCTAATCAAGAGTTAGCAAAGTATTGGATGCATAATGGCTTTGTGAAAATTGATGGCGAAAAGATGTCTAAGTCCTTAGGCAATAGCTTTTTCTTAAAAGATGCACTTAAGTCTTATCATGGAGAGGTACTTCGTTTTTACTTATCTTCTACTCACTATCGCTCAGACTTCAACTTTAATGAGCTTGACTTACTGGCTTCTAAAAAACGTTTAGACAAGTTATACCGACTTAAAAAACGTTTGTTTGGAATGAAGGTTATGGATGAAAAAACAGACTTTCAAACAAGCTTATTAGAAGCACTTTCAGATGATTTAAATATATCTAAGAGTCTTGCCTTAATGGACGAAATGATTTCACACGCAAATGAGACCTTAGATGCAAATCCTAAAGATAAGCTTATTAAAAGACAAAGCCTTGCAGATATGGCTTATATAGAAAAACTTTTAGGATTTGGTTTACAAAGTCCTTTTGAATACTTTCAATTTGGTATAGATGAAGACTTGAAAAATAAGATAGAGAACTTAATAGAAAAAAGATCAGCCGCTAAAAAAGAAAAAGACTTTGCCTCCTCAGACGCCATTAGAGATGAACTTTTAGCTCTGGATATTTCTATTATGGATACCTCTGAGGGTACTTTTTGGGAAAAGAACTAATTTTGTAATAAACGTTCTAATTCAGACTTCTCATTTCCTTTTAGATTAAGTAGGGTCTGAATCATTGCTTGTTTACTTATAGTAATTTCTTTATCATCCTTATCCAAAGATGCTTCTAGTTCTTCTAAAAGTTGTTTTCTATAGGTATTTACCATTTCGTCTATTTGAGCCATAGCCTCGGGAGAGATTCCTAGTTCATCAAGTAGTTTCTGCCTGTATTCTTCCACCTTAGCATCTATTTTTTCTTGATTAAAGTCTGCTAAGAACTGAGAAGCACCTTTTTCTCTTAAATCTTTTAAAAACTTTTCTATCTCAGGACTCCGTGATTCTTCTTTTTCTTTTATCTCAGTTGAACCTTCATAAACACTTTGAAAAACATCCCAAAACTTCTGAACAGCCTCTTTAAACACAGGGGCACTGTATCCACCCTGACTTGGATTAAGAGCTTGCTCTACATTTTTACTTAAATATTCATAATCAATAACTGATGGTACATAAGGAGTATCATATAAGACAGATTTAAGATGATTGATATCAAAGGTTAAGGTAGTGACCATAAGACGTTCTTCCCCATTTAAACTATTAAGGGCTGTGATATAAGCATCTCTTACACCAGAGGGCATAGTTTTAGGAATGGGTAAGATCATTCTACCTTCCCCTACTTCTGCAACACCATCGGAATTAAAGTCATACTGTTCATAATCATGCATCAAAAGATTATAAGCACCTTCATCACTTATTTGAGAAAGGTTAATTGTATCAACTAATCCTGTATATTTTTGAAGTGTATTTATCTCTACCTGAGATAGTTCTTCTAAGAATATTTTGGCATTAGACACTTTAATATTTTCTTCATTGGCTCTTTCATAAATCTTTTCAAACTTGTCGGCATAAGGTGCTTGATAAGAACTTCTTCCTTCAAAAACATGAAGATTTTTGCTAGCATTAATATAAGATTGATATTGGGTACCTGTTTCCATAGTTTTTCCTCTTGAAATATATTGTTTAAACTTGAAAAATTATTTGACTTAGATTACAAGCAAAATATATGCCATATATATAATTTTTATGATATATATTTATATGAAAAAGCTCACACTTTTTTCCCACAAACATACTTATAATAAGGAAGAAATCAATTTCAAACTTAGATTAAATTTCTTTGAGTATAATCACAATAAAAAAGAGAGCATAACCTATTGATTATTCCTTATAGCGCTATCAAGCCTTATCTTTTTAAACTACAACCCGAAACAGCTCATCATCTTGTTGAGTTCTTTTTACGTGGTTCTAACATCTTTCCATCTGCTTATAATCCTTGGATAAAAGACCACTTTGTTCAGCATGAGTCTTTAGGCCAAGAGCTTTTTGGACGCACTTTTTTAAATCCTGTTGGTCTTGGGGCAGGTTTTGATAAAAATGCGACTATGATTCGTGGTATGCTGGCCCTTGGTTTTGGATATACCGAAATAGGAACTGTTACGCCAATCGCTCAAATAGGGAATCCTAAACCTAGAATGTTCCGTCATGTTGAAGAAGAAGCCGTTCAAAACGCAATGGGCTTTAATAATGATGGTATGGCTAAGGTTGAAAAAAGACTTCTTTCTCGTTTTCCTTTTTCTACACCTATTGGTGTGAACATTGGTAAAAACAAGGAAACAAGCGAAAAAGACGCAATTTCTGATTACATAATTCTTATTGAAAAGTTCAAAGACCTTTGTGATTATTTAGTTATTAATATCTCTTCACCTAATACACCGGGTCTTAGAGACTTACAAAATGAAGAGTTTATCTCGGCCTTGTTTTCAGAAGCAAAAAAACTAACAGACAAGCCTATCATGTTAAAAATTGCTCCGGATATGAGTCCTGATCAAGCGGTTGAACTTTCAAAAATGGCAGTTAAAGCAGGCGCGGCAGGTATCATTGCTACCAACACAAGTATTGATTATTCTTTAGTTTCTAATCCTAAAGACATTGGTGGTATATCAGGTGCAGTTATCAAAGAAAAGTCTTTTATTATCTTTGAAGCCGTAGCAAAAGAATTATTTGGAAAATGTATCTTGATTTCAGTAGGTGGAATTGACTCTGCTGAAGAAGCTTATAGACGTATCAAAGCCGGTGCTTCTTTAGTTCAGGTTCTTTCAGCCATCGTTTTTCATGGACCTACCCTTATTCGTGATATCAATGAGGGGCTTGTTCAACTTCTTGCAGATGATGGTTATAAAAACATTACTGAAGCTATTGGCGCGGATAGAAAAAATGCTTAAATTATTTAGTGCATTAATTATTACAACAGGAGTACTGATGTCAGCATCTTTACCAGCATACGAAACACAAACCTTAGACAATGGTCTTCAAGTTGTTGTTATCCCTATGGAAAACAATACAAGCGTTATCTCTACAGATATCTTTTACAAGGTTGGAAGCCGTAACGAAGTGATGGGAAAAAGTGGAATAGCGCATATGCTTGAGCATATGAACTTTAAATCTACTGACAACCTGAAATCGGGTCAATTTGATGAGATAGTTAAGGGTATGGGTGGAATCAGCAATGCTTCTACTGGTTTTGATTACACACACTACTTCATTAAAAGCTCTACTAAGAACTTAGATAAGTCACTTGATCTTTTTGGTGAACTTATGGAGTCTTTAAAGCTTAAAGATGATGAGTTCCAACCTGAGCGTAATGTTGTTGCAGAAGAAAGAAGATGGAGAACAGACAACTCACCTTTAGGGTATATGTATTTTAGACTATTTAATAATGCTTATATTTATCATCCTTACCACTGGACACCAATTGGTTTTATGGGAGATATCCAAAACTGGAAGCTTGAAGATATTACAAATTTTCATGAGACGTTTTATCAGCCTAAAAATGCCATTATCATTGTAACCGGTGATGTTAAAGCAAAAGATGTTTTTGAACAAGCTAAGAAGCGTTTTGCGCGTATTAAAAACAAAAAAGATATTCCTACCGTGCATCAGGTAGAGCCAAAACAAGATGGAGCGAAGCGTTTAGTGGTATATAAAGAGTCTGAAGTAGAAATGCTTGCGATTACTTACCATATACCAAACTATCAGCATAAAGACCAACCTGCCCTTTCTGCAATATCTGAAATGCTAAGTTCAGGTAAGAGTTCACGTTTATACCAAAGCCTTGTTAATGATAAACGTCTTGCCAATCAAATCTATGCTTATAACATGGAAAATATTGATCCAGGTCTTTTCATCTTTATGGCGGTTTGTAATCCAGGGGTTAAGGCTGAAGAGGTTGAAAAAGAGATTCTTTCTCAAATAGAAGAACTTCGTACAACTTATGTTGAAGACTCTGAACTAGCAAAGGTTAAAATTAGCACAAAGGCAGACTTTATCTATTCATTAGAGTCTTCATCTTCAGTAGCTGACCTTTTTGGTGGATACTTAGCCCGCGGCGACTTAGAACCACTTATGACATACGAAGATAATATTAATGCACTAACACCTCAAGATATTCAAACCGCTGCGCTTAAATATTTTGATGAAACACAATCGACTACCGTAATACTAAGGAAACAAGATGACTAAAGTAACTGGAGCAACAACGGCTCTAATCACACCTTTTAAAAATGGAACCCTAGATGAGCAGTCTTATGCAAATCTTATCAAAAGACAAATTGCTAATGGTATGGACGCAGTATGTCCGGTTGGAACAACAGGTGAAAGCGCAACTCTTACACATGAAGAGCATAAGCGTTGTATAGAAATTGCGGTTGAAGTATGTAAGGGAACCAATACTAAGGTACTTGCAGGTTCAGGTTCAAACGCAACCTTTGAAGCCGTTGACCTAGCTATCCACGCACAAAAATGTGGTGTTGATGCAATCTTCTCTGTTAGTCCTTATTACAACAAGCCTTCTCAAGAAGGTCTTTACCAACATTATAAGGCAATTGCACAAGCGGTTCCTGATTTAGGAATGATGCTATATAATGTACCAGGACGTACTATGGTTGATATTTCTGCTGATACAACTATCCGTCTTTTTGATGACTTTGATAATATTTATGGGGTTAAAGAAGCAACGGGTTCACTTGAAAGAACGGTTGAACTTCTTTCTCGTCGTCCTGAACTAGCAGTTTTAAGTGGAGATGATGCTATTGATTTTCCAATACTAGCTAATGGTGGAGCGGGTTCAACTTCGGTTACGGCTAACTTGCTTCCTGATTTAAAATCTCAGATGGTTCACTTCGCACTAGAAGGTAAGTTTAAAGAGTCTAAGGCCCTTAATGATAAGCTTTACCCTATTAACAGTGTGATGTTTTGTGAATCAAATCCTATCCCAGTTAAGGCAGCTATGTATATCGCTGGCTTAATTGACACCTTAGAATATAGACTTCCTCTTTTAGCTCCTTCAGTTGAGAACATGAAGAAAATAGAAGAAGTTATGAAACAATACGAAATTAAAGGACTGTAATGATGAACGGAAAGACTCTTTTTATTAGTGGTGGAACGCGTGGAATTGGAAAGGCTATTGTTTATGCCTTCGCGCAAAAAGGTTGTGATGTAGCCTTTACGTATGCTTCAAGTGCAGATACCGCAAAAGAAATCATTGCAGATATAGAATCTAAGTTCAAGGTAAAATGTCGTGCTTATAGACTAGACATTATGGAACCTCTTACTTATAAAGATGTATTTAAAGAATTTGATGAAGATTTTTCTACCCTAGACTTCTTTATCTCAAATGCTATCATCTCTGGACGTTCAGTTGTTGGTGGATTTGCTCCATTTATGAGACTTAAGCCTAAGGGTTTAACGAACATTTATACCGCTACTGTAGCTGCCTTTGTTGTTGGCGCTCAAGAAGCAACAAAACGTATTGAAGCCACAGGAAATGGTGGTTCAATCATTTCTATGAGCTCAACAGGAAACCTTGTTTACACACCTAACTATTCAGGTCATGGAACAAATAAGGCAGCGGTTGAGACTATGGTTAAATACGCAGCCGCTGAACTTGGTGAAAAGAACATTCGTGTTAACGCCGTTTCTGGTGGTCCAATTGATACAGATGCACTTAAGGCTTTCCCTAATTATGAAGAAGTAAAGGGGGAGGTAGTTAAACGTTCACCTCTTTCACGTATGGGTGAGCCAACAGACCTTACCGGTGCTTGTCTTTTCTTATGTGGTGATGAGTCTTCTTGGATGACAGGTCAAACTATTGTAGTTGATGGTGGAACCAGTTTCCAATAACGGCAAAGGAGCAGAAGCTCCTTCACCTACGCTAACGCTTAGTTTTACTCAGCGTAAAGCTCACGTCGGGCTTCGTTTTTCCCGTGCTTAAGCATCTATTGATGCTTTAATTTACATTAGTCTTTATAAAGTTCTTCTTTAAGAATTTTATAAATAATAATAAAAAGTATAAATATGTCACAACGTAAAATATTAAATATCCCTAATGCCCTCGCCTTTATACGTGTGCTTTTAGCACCCGTTATGTTTTGGATTATCCTTAAGCCTGAGTTTTTTACTGACCAAGGTATTCATATCACATGGGTGTATTACCTCGCAGCACTTATCTTTGTACTTGCAAGTATCACCGACTTCTTTGATGGATATGTTGCGCGTATGCTAGACCAAGCTACCCTTCTTGGAAAAATCTTAGACCCATTAGCAGATAAGATGTTAACCATTGGTGCTTTTTTAGCCCTAATGATGACAGGTGACGCAAGTCCTTGGGCTGTATATATTATTATCGTAAGAGAGTTGTTTATCACAGGTTTACGAACCGTAGCCGTTGCGGAGGGTATTGACGTAGGTGCTTCATTTGCAGGTAAGGTTAAGACTGTGACTCAGATGATAGCCATTGGTTTTTTAATTATGCACTGGGACTTATTAGAATATCTACCTTTCGCGGTTGATAATGCCCTGCTTTGGTTTGCAACACTTTTAACGCTCTACTCAGGAGCTGAATATATTATGGGCTTTTCAAAAGCCTTCAAGGACAAATAATGGGTTGGTTTGTATCTCTTTTAGTTTTATCCGCACTTATCTTTTTTCATGAACTAGGGCATTATATAGCAGCTCGTATGATGGGTGTGTCTGTTAAGGTATTTAGTATAGGTTTTGGTAAGACACTCTACTCTTTTAACTGGATTAACACGCAGTGGAAGATATCTATGATTCCTCTTGGTGGATATGTACAGATGAAGGGCCAAGATGATATGGATCCAACCGCTGTTAGTGAAGATGATGATTCATATAATGTAAAAACACCTGCACAAAGAATCTTCATTCTTTTAGCGGGACCTTTTGCTAACTTTGTTATCGCATTCTTTTTATTTTGGGCTATTGGTCTTGGTGGACCTAAGGTTCTTTTACCTGTAGTGGGCCAAGTTGTTAAAGACTCCCCAGCTTTTATGGCAGGTCTTGAAACAAATGATACTATTACAAATATAAATGGCGTAGACATTGGAACATGGGGAGATATGGCAAAGGCAATATCCGGTTCACAAGGGGCTATCGACATTACAGTTGAAAGAGGACAGTTTATACAAAACTTCACTATCACACCACAGATGCGTGAGGCTAAAAATGACTTTAATGAAACCATTCAAAGAAGAATGATTGGTATTGGTGCAGCAGGTGAAACAAAAGAGCTTGAGGTTTCAAGTTCTTTTTCTTATGCGGTTGAACAAACACTTTGGGCCTCAGGGATTATCTTTGGTGGGGTTAAAAGACTTATTTCAGGTGACGTTCCCGTTAAAGAACTCGGTGGTGTTATAAGCATTGTTAAGATAACTGCAGATGCGAGTGAACAAGGATGGATGGCAGTCTTTTTCTTTGCTGCTTTAATCTCTGTAAACTTAGGTATATTAAACCTCTTCCCTATCCCTGCTCTTGATGGTGGACATATTATGTTTAACTTATATGAGATCATATTTAAACGTCCTCCTACTGAAACTGCACTGATGCGTTTTACCATTGCGGGATGGGTGATGCTTTTTGCTCTTATGTTTTTGGGTATATATAATGATATTAATAGATTGGTAGGGTAAGTTAAAATATGAATGAAATAGACTACAAGATACATATAGATAAAGTAATTCAAAGAATGGAAAATGCACGTATAACGGTAAGTGAACACCATATTGTAAAGATTATTGCTGTGTCTAAGTATTCCACAGAAGAAGCAATTAAGCACCTTTATAAGATAGGTCAACGTGCTTACGGTGAAAATAAGGTTCAAGACCTCCGTACTAAGAGTGAGAATCTTGATGAGCTTCCTTTAGAATGGCACTTTATAGGAAATCTCCAAAAAAATAAGATTAATCATCTTATAGATGCTAATCCTTTTCTTTTTCAAGGATTAGATTCTCTTGAATTAGCCCAAGCCCTTCAACAACGTTTAGAGGTTAAAAATACCGAGATGGAATGTTTACTTCAAGTCAATTCAGCTAATGAAGACTCTAAGGCCGGTGTATCATCTGAAGAAGCATCTGATTTATATGCACAAATAAAAGAAACCTGTCCCAATATTGAGTTACGTGGTTTAATGAGTATTGGGGCACACAGTGAAGATACCAAAGTTATTCAAAAAAGTTTTGAAGACACACATAAAATATATACAGACCTAAAAGATGCAGATATTTGTTCTATGGGGATGAGTGGAGATTTTGAACTCGCAATAAGATGTGGTTCAAACATGGTAAGACTTGGTTCTATAATGTTTCCCACTGATTAATACGGCATCGGAGCAAAACAAACCGAAGGTGGTCGGTTAAGCGATGTTTCTTCAGTAAAGCCCCGATACCTACGTTAACACTGGGTTTTCTAAAGAAACATTCACTCCATGAAACACCATGGTTTGTTTTCTTCAACGGAAAGCTCTCGCACTTGGTGCTCTTTGGGGATACTTAGGCGAACACTTGCACTTTAGTATTACTCTTATTTCCTAATTTATACTTACTAAATACACTCGGGAAAAACAAACCGAAGGTAGTCGGTTAACCGATGTTTCTTCAGTAAAGCCTTTTAAGCTATATTATTTACGGAAGTATTTTCCATTGGGTCTTGTATAATTTGTGGGCGGGGCTTGCCTATATAGTATCCTTGAGAAAAGTCTATACCTAACTCACATACTTTTTCATGTATGGCTTGATTTTCAACATATTCAGCCACTGTTTGCGCACCTATACGGTTTGCAAAGGCAACAATATTTTGTACAATCATTTGATGAGAAAGATTGGTGTCAATATTTTTAATAAAAGAGCTGTCAATCTTAATCGTTTTAGCTTCTAAGCGTAGTAGTCTTGAGAAAACTGACTGTTCTACTCCAAAATCATCAATGGTAATATTAAAACCCTTAGTACGTAAACGTTGTATTTGATGTAAGGTTTCATCTGAGCCATTAATGGTAATACTCTCAACCACTTCAAGATACACTCTTGTTGGTGAGATATGATAATAATCACATTTATATTGTAAAAATTCTTCTAAATAGTTTTCATGAAAGTCTTGGGTACTAATGTTAATTGAAAAAGCATAATTATTAGATTGAAAATATTTAAAAGCCTTATCAATCATAATCCTAGATATTTTAGTTGTTAGACCTGCTAAGTATGAGGGACGTATAAAATCACTTGCACTAAGTACATTTCCATTTTTGTCTAAGATACGACATAAGGCCTCATACTTTTCTATACGACCGGTTTCATTATTATGAATAGGTTGATAATAAGACATAATCCTGTCATTTTTAAGCGCATCTTTTACTGTTTGTATCCAAAACAAGGTATCTCTTTGGCGTTTTACATATTCTGAATCATTTTTAAAAACTACCATTTGAGCGCGGCCTCTGTCTTTTGCTTCAGCTGAGGCAGTTTTGGCATGAACAAAAAGCTTATTATGAGAACCTCTATCCATTCCCATAGAAAAACTAATATCAAATTCAATATCGCCAATAACAATAGGTGCTTGTTGAAACATAGCTAGGATTTGCTGAGATAAGTGTAATTCTTGATTGGGTGTTGGGGTATCAATGAGAACAACAAATTCATCAGCTGAGATTCTAAAAAGCTCAGTATTTGAGGGAAGAAATCTTTGCATTCTACTGGCTGTTTCTTTTAAAACCTTATTTCCATAACCCATACCATATAAGGTATTGATACTTTCAAAATGATCTATATCTACAAATAAAAGAGCTTTTTCACCCTCAATTGAGATACTCTTTTGTAAGGCATGTTTATTTTTAAGACCTGTTAAATCATCTAAGGTACGCACCTCATTAAGTCTTTTTTCACTCTCATTTAAACGCGTTTGTAGTTCTCTCTCATTTCCCATAAGACGACCAATACGTTTTCTTTCATAGGCAATAGCTTCTTGTAATTTTATTTCATTAGCTTCATAATGTTCTTGCATCTGTCGTTTTTGTTTTTTAACATCAGCTGAGGCTTCAACCTGCTGATGTTTTTGTGCATTTGAATATAAAATAGAACATGACTTATGCATACTTTGTAAAAGTAGTTGCATAGTGATAGGTTTAGGCACAAAACCTTGTATACCCATATTGCTCCACTCCAATAAACTCTTTACATCGCTTTGTTTAGAGATAATAATAATGTGAGCTGATGGTGTAATTTTTTTTATTTGTTCTACCATTTGTAAGGCAGTATAATTTCCAAGTTCTGTTTCTGTAATAATGAGGTCATGTTGATTTATTTTATAATGATTAAGCCCATCATAGCCGTCTGCAGCATCATCAACCTGTGCAAAGATTCTAGAAAAGGTTTTAACTAAGGATTGGCGAACCCCAGCATCTGGTTCAACACATAATAACTTGAGTTTTTTTGTAAATGGTAATAAATCCTGTAATTCAATCATTTCAAACCTCATTTAACATAATCTGTTAATTATGCCTTTCTCATACTCTATTCTAACTTTAGCATAAGTAAATAAATATAGGGTAAACAAATTCATGTAGTAGTGTTACTATTTGTATCAAATACTTCTAAGAGTCTAGATACTTGATTGAGGTTTTCCTATGTAAAAACCTTGGGAATAGTCTATACCCATCTCTTTTACAAGCTCATATAATTCTTCCGTATCAACATATTCAGCCACGGTTTCAGCACCTATCTTTTTTGAAAAATCTACAATATTTTCAACAATTATTTTTGCATTTTTATCATGTAGTAAATGCTGAATAAAATGACCATCAATTTTTAGTACTTCTGCATTTATCTGCATCAAACGTGAAAAGTTTGAGCTATCAACACCAAAGTCATCAATAGAAATATTACACCCTAGTTCTTGTAAGGCTTTAATCTGTGAAAGGCAGCCTCTCGTTGTTTCTGTACTAATGTTTTCAAGAATTTCTATATAAATACGGCTAGGTGCAATCCCATAATAATCGCATTTATAAGAAATATAATCTACTAAATATTCTGCCATAAAGTCTTCATGGGTAATGTTAATAGAAAAGCTAAAATCATTAGCTTTAAAGTACTTAAAACTTTTGTCAATCACTACACGTGTGATATCACACATACGTCCTGCAATCACAGCAGAAGGCATAAACTCATTAGGTTGATACAAGACCTTATCTTCATTTTCTATTCTGCATAAGGCCTCGTATTTTGTAACACGATTGCTCTCATTATTCATAATAGGTTGGTAATGAACCTTTATACGGTCCTCGGTTATAGCCTCTTGAATGACCTTTACCCATTTTATATGTTCATGCTGTTCTTTTATAAAGCTAGAATCTTCTTCATAAAAAGCGATGCGTGAGCCCTCTTTTGCTTCACCCAGAGCGATATCTGCTTTTTGGATAAGTTCTTTACCTATTGAGATTCCAATGCTTGTATTAATCTTGAGTAGAAATCCATCAACTTCTATAGGTGTTTGTTCGAAAAAAGCTTTAATTTGGGATGCCAGATTTTTTTCTTGAGAAGGAGAAGGATTATTTAAAAGAATAGAAAATTCATCTTCATTACTTCGATATAAAGAGGCATTTACAGGTAAATTAATTTTAATAGCATTACCAAATTCTATCAAAACCTTATTCGTTATATCTATTCCGTAATAAATTTGAAAAGACTTAAAGCTGTGTAAACAAACCTTTAAAAGAGCCGAATCATTTTTAAATTCTATCTCTTCTTCTAGGGCATAATTATTTTTACACTTCGTTAGTTTATCTGTATAGTAAGTATGTTTAAAAATCTCTTGCATATTCATATAAGACGCCGCCTTATACAAACTGCGTTCACATTCTTTTGCATCTAGAGGATTTAGTAGTATTGAATCAGCCCCTGCATCTAAGGCATCTTTAATCTTTTGGGCATTATTTGAACAAGCAATAACATAGCGCTCAGGTAAAAACTGTTTAATAGCTTCTAGCACTTCCAAGCTTTCTCTGTGCTCCATGTCTAAGACTAAAATATCATAATTTTTCTGATGTAAGACCGAAGAAAGCGTCATTCCCGAGGTATAAAGTTTTGTTTCTTGTACGAAGTTAACTAAGATATTTTCATGCCTTGGTGACTGTAAATAAAGCATTCTTATTTTTTCAAAATTATTTATATTTTCCTGCATAATTCATCCCCGAGCGCAAAGTATTATAAATACTTTTTAATACTTAACAGTATGTATAAGAACATTATATATTAAAAAAACTAATGAATTGGAAACAGAGCCTAAGGGAAGAAGGGGCTTAATCACGGGTAAAAACAAATTTAATTAAATACTATTAGAATATAGGCTTATATACCTCATTCACTTTATGATTATTGTTTATAAATTTTCAAAGAGGGTAAAACAGCTAACATATCTTTAGGATGTGGCAGGTCTAAGGCATTATTTGACAAGTCAAGATAAGCCAGTAAATTAAAATGACTTAGATCAGGAAGAAAGGAAATTTGATTATCGCAAAGAACGAGTTTCTTCAACCTCGACTGCCCTCTAATCTTAGTGATATCCTTAATCTGGTTGTTTGCCAAAAAGATAAATCGCAACTTAGGCATGGCTTCAAGCACCGATATATCTTCTATTAAATTGTTCGTTAATGCGAGTTTATGTACCTGTGGCATCTGAGAAAGTATGCTTATATCACTGATCTTGTTATTAGATAAGGAAAGTGCCCCAATCCATGGAACTTCTAATATTTCTTTAGGAACTTCTACTAAGTTTAAACCCCTAAGGTCAAGATAATGTAGGTTTTCTTTTTTAGTGACTTCTATACGGCGTAAGGCTTCTTCAATCATAAAATTTCTTTTCTCGTAATTCTAGCGAGTGCACTGTTAAACAAGATTAGCTTTGAAAGCATTTCTCAAAATGAGCCTTATCTTTAAGGTTTAAAAAGGGCTTAGTATCTTGAACACATACACTTGTATCTAATTTAGCACTATGGGTTAAATCTTTATACTTTTTTGTTAAGGCTTGAACATAGCCCATACCTGTATACGTAATCCAAGTATTTCCATTATAAGCCTCTACCCTACTTTTATCAAAGTTTACCTGTAAATAAAGAGCCAGTTCTTCTTGCCAAGGTTCAACATTACTAGCACAACTATGGAAGCCATAAAGGTACTTTGCAAAGCTAGCAAGACTATACAAGGCATTTACATAGTCTTTGAGCTTGTTGATGTCACCTACCTTAAGTAAGGCACGTATCTTGACTCTAAAGGCCTTTCTATAAAGACTTAAGTCTTCGCAGCGAACGCAGAGTATCTTAAAATCAATCTCACAAGCAGCTATATCAATACCCTTGTCTTTAAACACTAAATATTCTTCAGGCTTAAGAAGAGGAGTCTTCAAAAATCATCCATAGCATTCAAGATATCTAAGGTCTTTTTTACATCATAAATGGCGCTATGATACTGCTCGTCATCAAAATCAATACTGTAAAATGCACAGGTCTCAATGAGCTTAGGATTTTTCACCTTACCTCTTATATTAAAGGCCTTAACAATGTTTTTATTTTCTTTCATGGTACATATATGCTTATCAAAAGACACTAAGTTTCCTAAGTGGCGTAACTCAAAAGAGATGTTATGCGCCACTAAGGTAGAAGAATCCTTACAAAACCTTATAAAGTCTTCATCATCTTCAAAATACTCTTCATAATCCACACCCACACGTAAACGCTCTAATCTATCAGGAGAAAGCTGATGCACAGCCAGCGCATGAGGATTTACCTCAAAGGCTGAAAAATAATATCTATGAAAGGTATCAAGAACAATGTATTCATCCCCCTGCTTTTTCACCTTAAAAGCAGCCACCTCAATCACATCATGAACATTAGAAGAATTCGTCTCAAAATCAAGAATAATCATTACTTACCTTCTCTACTCAACATCAACATCATCCCAAAATTCATCATAAGTAAGGTCCGTCTCTTTTTTATGAGCAGCCAAACCATCTTCAAGCTGTTTCTCTTTTTCTACTTTAAAATACAAGTCCAAAGCCCCATCCAAAATAGTTTTAGGAGACTTTCCAAGCAATTGAGACAAAGCCTCAATCTTTTCTATCATCTTAGCATCTAAATTCATAATCTCTCACTAGGTTTAATATAAGCTAATTTTAGCATATTATAAAAGAAAACTATCTTTCAAAACAAACCCTAGAATCGTAGACTTTGGAAGGGGCATGGATCAATTGAAGAATTTCAAATATAATATTGGTATAAGGCTTACCCGCTACTTTACTTTTAATATGAAGAAGTACCTATATTTGATAGAATATCGATACTAAAGGATAAATATAATGATAAAAATTAAAAACCGCTGGATAATGGTTCTCGCTGCTATGGCGATTCATTTGTGTATAGGTTCCGTTTATGCATGGAGTGTTTACGTAAACCCTATCCATACCACCATGAACTGGTCACTCACAGATGTTACTATAGCATTTTCAGTTGCCATCTTCTTTTTGGGTCTCTCAGCTGCTCTTATGGGAAAACTAGTGGAGAGAAAAGGTCCAAGAGTTGCTGCAACACTTGCCGCTATTTTATTTGGCTTAGGTACAGTTGGAGCTGGAATGGCTATCCATCTTGAGTCCAAAATACTTTTGTATCTAACGTATGGTGTTTTAGGTGGTACGGGTTTGGGTATTGGTTATATTTCTCCTGTATCCATGCTTGTTAAATGGTTTCCTGATAGACGGGGAATGGCAACAGGACTTGCTATTATGGGATTTGGTTTTGCATCGGCTATCTCTGGTCCTGCCATTAAGATACTCATCGATTCAGTCGGTATTTCTTCAACCTTTTACATACTAGGTAGTATTTATTTTATTGTTATGTTTTCTGCAGCACAGTATCTTCAAAATCCACCAGAAGGATATATGCCAGAACGTTTCAGTGATGCCATTGCCTCAGGAAAGAAAAAAATCAAAGAAGACTTAGTCAACATTACCCGGAATGAGGCTGTAAAAACAGCCAGATTTTATGGCTTATGGATTATGCTTTTTATCAATGTAACCTGCGGGATTGCTATCATCTCTGTTGCATCTCCTCTTCTGCAAGAAGTTATTGGTATATCCGCCTTAGCCGCAGCCTCAGCCGTTGGACTTATGGGTATTTTCAATGGTGCAGGTAGGATTGCATGGGCAAGTATCTCTGATTATCTTACAAGACCTCTCGTCTTTATTCTTTTCTTTGTTACACAAATTGTTGCATTTTATCTGCTAACAAGCGTCACAAGCATACTATTGTTTCAAGTACTACTTTATTATATTATGATGTGTTATGGGGGAGCCTTTGCTTCTATTCCAGCTTATATAGGTGATATTTTTGGGACCAAAGAGCTTGGTGCTATTCACGGATATATTTTAACGGCTTGGGCACTAGCAGGGCTTGCTGGACCTATTATTATTGCCTATGTTAAAGACACTACAGGTAGCTATACAGGAACACTTTATGTTTTTGTAGGACTCTTCTTTATTGCACTTATCACTTCTGTATTAATGCTTGTAAATATTAAAAAAATCAAAACAAGCCAAGCTTAAGATAAAACTTTTCCCTAAGATGATTATCAATATTGGGGACAGGTAAAGATTTATGGGTCAAGGGTAGAATTAAAAATATCGTATAGATTTTAACTGACCACCTTTGTTTTTTATGAAACAAAGGCTTTAATGCACTTGCAATGGATAAAAACGTAATCTCATAGGGTATGAAAAGGTATTTTCTATATATAGCAGCTTCTAGAAATATAAAGACTAGGAAAATAATAGGAATGGATTTGAAATCCTTTCGACCTAATTGAAACAAGAGCACTATACAGAAGCGTTTATTTGCTTTACAATCTCCAGCTAGAGGATTTTTAGATGAAGATCTTAAAAAATTCAATAAGACTTTTGACGATTGGTGTGTACAGTTTGAGACTATAGAAGATGCTCAACTTATCCTCCATACCTCACAGGTCATAAGCAAGTTTAGATTGTAGAGATAACACCCCTTTCCAAAGTACTACTTTTCAACTCTACAAGGTATTATCCGCGCGACGAGGGAGCATCAAGGAAAAGTCATCTGTATCATTGAACCCCAAATAGGTGCAAGCTTTCGTATAGCAGTATGTGATCTAAAGGCAAAAAGGGTCAAGATACTCACAACGCGTTATAAGACAGCACCAAGTGTTGAAGGCGTTTTTACTAATCTGTCTTTTGATAAAAAACTATACGACTAATTTACACAATACTTCGATAAAGAAAAAAATACTGTGAAGTATTCATTCTTAAGTTTTTTACTTGCCAACTAAGTTCTTTAGCTAAAGGGGGACACAGCTTTATTTTTTATCGTCCCACGATAAAAACTCAAGCAATATCCCCGTAGCCAAGTGCATCACTATACTTGTATAGCAAGTTTTTTTACGCACTATTTTTTTAGAAATAATTTCAATAAGATTGTATAAAATTCAAAGAGTGGTGTAAGTACAAGGAGTATAGAAAGAAAGCGTACATTAGTACGTGACGAGCGTAACGACGCAGAAGTTGCGCCGCTATTTGGATTTTAGATTATACTGGTTTTACTGTGATTCCGTACTTCTCTTCTGCAGTAGTACGTGGTTCAAGCGCATACCCTTCGATTTCATTAAAGTTAAGGTATTTATAAATCTTATCTTCTTTACCAGAAATTTTTGAAGGAACGAAGTCCATGTATTCTTTAACTGTAGGGATTTGACCTAGCTTAGCACATAGCGCAGCAAGCTCAGCAGAACCAAGGTAAACTTGAGTTCCTTTACCTAAACGGTTATCGAAGTTACGAGTTGATGTAGAGAACACTGTACAGTCTTTACGAGCTGAAGCTTGGTTACCCATACATAATGAACAACCTGGAATCTCTGTTGTTGCTTTGATGTCTTTATAAACATCATAATAACCTTCATTGATTAGTTGTTGCTCATCCATTCTAGTTGGTGGAACAATCCAGAATTTTTCAACATTGTGAGGACCTTCTCCACGCATAACTTCACCCGCCGCACGGTAGTGACCGATATTCGTCATACATGAACCTAAGAATACTTCGTCAATTTTTGTACCAGCACATTCAGATAATAATTTAACATTATCTGGATCATTTGGACAAGCAAGAATTGGTTCAGTAATAGTGTTAAGGTCGATTTCGATAACTGCTGCATATTCTGCATCAGCGTCAGCTTTCATAAGTGTAGGATTAGCTAACCAAGCTTCCATCTTACCAATACGACGTTCAATCGTAGTTGCGTCAGAATATCCATCTTTAACCATAGCTTTTAGTAGTGTAACATTTGATTTCATGTATTCAATTACTGGTTCTTCATTTAAGTAAACGGTACATGCTGCAGCAGAACGCTCAGCAGATGCATCAGATAATTCAAATGCTTGTTCAACTTTAAGATCAGGAAGACCTTCAATTTCTAAAATACGTCCAGCAAATACATTTACCTTACCAGCCTTAGGAACCGTTAACTCACCTTTTTTGATAGCAACATAAGGGATAGCATTAACAAGGTCACGTAAAGTGATACCTGGTTGCATTTCACCTTTGAAACGTACAAGTACAGACTCAGGCATAGTTAAAGGCATAGCACCTGTAACTGCTGCAAATGCAACCGCTCCAGATCCAGCAGGAAAAGAAATTCCTAATGGAAAACGTGTATGTGAATCAGCACCTGTACCAACAGAATCAGGAAGAACCATACGGTTCATCCATGAGTGGATAACACCATCACCAGGACGAAGTGCTACACCAGAACGGTTAGAGATAAAGTCTGGTAGGTTTTTATGCATAAGTGCATCTGATGGCTTTGGATATGCCGCTGTATGACAGAAAGTTTGAAGTACGAAGTCAGCGTTGAAACCAAGTGCTGCAAGTTCTTTAATCTCATCTCTAGTCATAGGACCCGTAGTATCTTGAGAACCAACAGTGTTCATTTCTGGTTCAACATACATACCTGGACGAACACCTGCTAGGTTAGAAGCCTTACCAACCATTTTTTGTGCAAGAGTGAAACCCTTACCTGTGTCAGCTGGTTGTTCAGCAGTTAAAAATGCTTCACTTGCACCAAGACCTAGAACTGAACGAGCCTTAGAAGTAAGACCACGACCAATGATTAATGGAATACGACCACCCGCACGTACTTCATCAGTAATCGTGTTAGGGTTTAGTTTAAAGGTAGAAATAGTCTTACCATTGATTTGTGCTTCACCCTTGTAAGGAAGAAGTGTTAAAACGTCACCAGTATTCATACCAGAAACATCTAGTTCTAATGGAAGAGCGCCTGAATCTTCACAAGTTGCAAAGAAAATAGGAGCGATAGTATTACCAAGAACAACACCACCCGTGCGCTTGTTTGGAACACCAGCAATATCTACACCCATGTGCCATTGAACCGAGTTAACACCTGATTTACGAGATGAACCCGTACCAACAACATCACCAACGTAAGCGATTGGGTGACCTTTAGCCTTAAGCTCTTTAAGAGTATCAAGTGGGTTGTCCATTCTGTTGATAAGAAGTGAGTTAGCGTGTAAAGGAATATCAGAACGTGTAAATGCTTCAGATGCAGGAGATAAATCATCTGTGTTTGTTTCCCCTGGAACCTTGTAAACTGTTACAGTAATTTCATCAGCGATTGGTGCTTTTGAAGTAAACCATTCAGCCTCAGCCCATGATTGAAGAACTTTAGTTGCAGCAGCGTTACCTTCTTTATGAAGCTTTTCAACATCATTGAATGCATCATATACAAGAAGTGTTTTGCTTAGTGCAGTAATAGCAGCTTCAACAACTTCAGCCTCAGAAGAAGATAAGGCATTAATCATAGGAAGAACATTAAATCCACCTAACATCATACCTAGCATTTCTACTGCACGTTTAGCAGAGATAGCAGAAACAGTAAGGTTACCAGCAGCGATTTCATTTAAGAAAGCTGCCTTAACTTGCGCAGAATCATCAACACCTGGAGCTACACGATTTGTAAGTAAATCAAGTAGCTCATCAGTACAGTCTGATTTGATAAGTTCAATAAGTTCTGCAGTCTGCTCAGCAGATAGTGCTAGTGGTGGAACGCCTAAGGTTGCGCGTTCAGCAACGTGTGCTTTATAATCTTCTAAAAAAGCCATAATAACTCCTGTTTAATAATTTGTGTGATTATAACTAAGATAAGAAGTGAAAGAGGTGAAGTGTTACGAAAGTAAACATATATTTTTTAGCAGTGAGTAGGTTCGTTACAAAATGAAGAAATCACTTTGTACAAAGGAGTTTCCGTGGTTTGAAACTTATGCAATTCTTATAAAATTTGTTACGATTTGTAACTTAGAACTAGCTCAGCAAGTCTTTTTGCATCGCCTTGAAGATTAGATGCCACCCATAAGAGATAATCCTTAGGAAGTTCTCCCCATGTTCGACCTCTAAACTTGCCAAAGCCTATAATCATCTTCAAGTCTTTCTCACTGGTTTTTTTTGATTTTTCTTGAGATGAAGTATTTTTTCTTCTTTCAAGTTCGGCTATNGCCGTTTGTCTATCATCTGAATTTAGATTTTTACTAAGCCATGAGAGGTAATGCGTTTCTAAGTCACTCCACTTTGTTCCCTTAAATTTTCCAAAATTGATAGTGGCGGTATTTGCAATGCGAGTTTTTTGAGCCTCTTTTTCAGTAATAAAGACTTCCATATTCTTAAGTTGAAAAAGCTCTTGTAAATGTTGTATCTCTATACGTTTGGGGATAGAGAAAGATTCTTTTACATAATCTAAAGAGCCACTTCTATCTGAGGCAAATTTTTCAAGCTCATGAAGGGTTTGGACTGAGAGTTCACTTATATTTTCAATCTTACAAGTGAAGTGTTTTGAGTATTGGGTGTAAGAAAGTTTAATCACTTTATTAAGACTTATTGTTTAATAAGCTTAAACTTGTTTGTGCGAGTATCTAGCACATATAATAAAGAAGACTGAACATCATCGCCTTTAAGAATTTTATATATCTTACCCTTAAGCTCAAAAATTTTTTCTATTTCAGTCTCATCAAAAATAATGGGCTTATCGCATTCTAAATGTTTGTGCATATGTTTATGCTGAATTTCTTTTTCGGCGTAAAGACCTAGGCTTAATAAAGCTAAAATAATTAATGTTTTCATACGAGTGTTAAAATCTCCCTATTTCCTTTGGCGTTTGGTGCGGATAAAACGCCATTGTTTTCTAACTGCTCTATAATGCGAGCGGAACGGTTATAACCAATTTGTAGTCGTCTTTGAAGATAAGAGATAGACGTCTTTTTATCATTTAAAACAATACCTCTAGCTTGAAGGTAAAGTTCATCTTGTTCTTCTTCAATATCATTTTTAGGTGCATCAGATTTTAAACCACCTTCTTCTAATAAAAAGCGTTTATCATAATCAGCAGGTCTTTGTGACTTTAAAAACTCCACAATCTTTTCAATTTCATCTTCTGATGACCAAGGAGCATGAAGACGAACAACCCCAGACATACCGGGAGGTGTAAAGAGCATATCTCCACGACCAAGAAGTGACTCCGCACCCATCTGGTCTAAGATGATTTTAGAATCAATTTTCTGCCCTACTTTATACGATATTCGTGAAGGTAAGTTTGCCTTAATCATACCTGTTACAACATCAACCGAAGGTCTTTGCGTCGCAACAATAAGGTGAATTCCTGAGGCTCTTGCCATCTGCGCTAGTCTTGCAATGGAAAATTCCACATCCTTACCAGAGGTCATCATAAGATCAGCAAGCTCATCAATAATCACAACAATATAAGGAAAGACTTCCATTCCCTCTTTTTTCGCTTTTTCATTATAATTATCTATGTTTTTAGTACGTGTTTCTGCCATTAAGCCATAACGTCTTTCCATCTCCGCAACCATGTTGTTTAAAGCAACAACAGCTTGTTTAGCCTTGGTAATAACAGGGGTAAGAAGATGAGGAATATCATTATAAATAGAAAACTCAAGCATCTTAGGATCTATCATAAGTAACTTTAAGTTATCAGGTGAGTTTTTATACAAAAGTGAAAGTATCATTGAATTAATACCAACCGACTTACCTGAACCCGTTGTTCCCGCGATTAAAAGGTGAGGAAGTTTTTTAAGATCCGTAATAAAAGGTTTTCCAACGATGTCTTTTCCAAGAATCAGGGTTAAAGGAGAAGAAGATTCTTTAAATAAGTCAGACTCCAAAATCTCTCTTAGATAAATTGTTTCAACACTTTTATTTGGAATTTCAATACCCACAACATCTTTCCCCGGAATTGGGGCTTGAATACGAATAGTCTGAGCCTTAAGGGCCATAGCTAAGTCATCTTGAAGATTTAGAATCTTAGACACTTTTACATTTGCAACAGGCTTAAATTCAAAGGTAGAAACAACAGGACCCGCGTAAGTTCTAACCACATCACCATCAATATTAAAGTGTGCTAACTTTTCAATAAGATCTTGAATCTTAGCATCAAGTTCTTCTTCATTAATGGTGTTATCTATCTTTTTAGGTTTTTGTAAAAAATCAGTAGAAGGTAAGATGAAATCTTTTGGCTTTTCAACCTTACCCTTTTCTATCTGGTCTAGTAGTTGTTTATTTTCTTCAAGTTCACTCACAATAACCGCATGGCTTTCTTCTACAGGCTTCTTCTCAACAATAGATTCAGGTTTCTTTACTGATTTTATCTTTTTAGCTACCGCTATTATTGTATGTTTTTCTGCCTCATTAATGAGATCTTGAGTTGTTGGAGTCTGCGCAACTACTGTTTCTTCTTTCTTAGGATATAAAACAGGAGGCTCAGGAACAAAGTCTTCATCTTCTATCTCTTGTACTTGTTTATAAACTTCTTCTTGAACTGGTTTCGACCTCTCTACCGCTCTTTTAGGAGGGGTCGTTTCTTCTTGAACCTCAGCCTGCATTTTTGGAATTTCAGGAAGGTAAGAACTAAGCTCAAGTTTTTTAATCATTTCAGAAACTTCATGAAAACTCTTATCTAAAAGAATCATCACAGCTAAAGAAGTACTCATTAACCAAAATATCCAGACACCCGCAACTCCGATATAAGGCGATAAAAAGTCTACAAAATTTCCCCCTATACTTCCACGAAACTCACTCATACTAACAAGGCCTTGAAAGATTGTAAGGGTAAAGAAAAGTAGTGTAGAAGAAAGAATAACCTCAACACGACGAAGTGTAAAGCCAGGATTTTTAAACCATAAGAATAAAGAGACCATTAAGCCAAAAGGGTAGATATAAGACAAGTAACCAAATAAGTTATGGTTCATAACACCAAAGTTTGCACCCAGTGAGCCTACTAAATCTGCCCTTGAAATATAAGTAGAAAATAAAAAGTAAGATAATAAACCTGCGCCTATGATAAAAAGTATATTTCGTAAGATGAATAATTCCTTATATTAATTAATGTAAGTATAGCCTAAGTTCGTAAATTCACCCAATAATGGGCGAACTTACAAGTAATTTACTAAAGAAAGTTGTGTAACTCTAGAGACGGTTGATAACATCGCCTGATAATTAAGTGTTAACTGCTGTAGGCTTAAAGAAGCCTCCGCAATATCAATATCAAGTGTTTGTGAACGTAAGGTTTGTGTTGTAATAATTAGTAGGTCTGTTCTATCTGATGTTACTTGTAATGTTTGGGACTGAACCCCTGCTTTTGAATGCTGGTTAAACAAATGATTAGATAAATCATCTAAGGCTTGAATGGCATTTTGCATTCCAACATTTCTTGGGTCATCAAGATTTCCATCAGCCCTTGTTTTACCCGCTTCAACAGAAGATATAGCCTCATCTATTTGCTTAAAAAAGTTTGTTTTAGCATCTGATATTTCCAGAGAATTATTTGATTGAAAAGACAAGACTGAAGCATTAGCAGCAAAGTTTGAGGCATTAGCATCTGCAAGCGTAAAACTTGCTTGCGTTGTTGTAGAGTTTAATTGATTAAATTGTATTTTTCCATCTGAACTTAAATCTGTTATAGCTGCTGTTTGTGATAATGTAACAGCCGTATTGTAGTCATTTGCAATACCTGCACCCGTTATTGCATTACTTGAAGCAGGTAAGTTTCCTGTTATTATCATGTTCATAACATCTGTTAATTGTTTGTATGTCATATTATCAGCACTTACTGCAGTTTGTGGGTTTCCTGCATCAATAGGTCTAATAGGTTGTCCTCCCACATTAAAGATTGTGTAAGGGTTGTTTGCAGCACCTACTACCGTAAAAGTTGAGCCTGCATTACTTAAAGAAATGTTAGCCTGAAAAGTATTTCCATTAATATCTATGCCTTCTAAGGTCAAGTTCTCACCATTAAGGCTTGACACACCAGCAACATCAACAAGCTTTGTACTTAGACTTGCATATGAGTTGTCTGATGTTCTTACTTGAGAGACATTAGAAAGCAGTTTATTTCCATCTTTTTTAAATTCTGATTCATCAAAGGCCACTGCTGCATCCGAAAGCATACCTTCAACTAAGTTACCCCCACCAGCAGCCCCACCAGCAGCGTCATATGAACGTAAAACAATATTTAAATCTGGAGCCGTTCCATTTTGACGACCAATAATTATATTTCCATCTTTTAAAGAAACTAAGACATCCGTTCCATTGTCATAGGCACCATCAATCGCATCCATTAAATCTTGCATCGTTGATGTAGCTGTTATATTAAACGAGCTTGCAGGTAAGGCAACTCCTGGAGTTGCAGAGTCAACCCCACTAAAGTCTATACTTGATACATCTAAACGAAAGATAGAACTTAAAAAAGTCGATCCTACTGCTTTTTCTCCATCCTTTGTTAAAAAATCACTACTTAAAGAAAAAAAGTCTGGGTCATATTGTTCTTGTCTTTGACCAATGGTTGAAATATATTGAGAATATTCACTTTGCATAAATGATTTTACAGTTGTTGTATTTGTATTTAGTAATTCAGTATCCGCTACTGGACCGGTGATATCTGTATTTGCTACCATATGAAAATCAAGTTTACTTGAACCAGCGCGCTTATCTTCAATCTCTATTTGTCCATTATTGTTTATAGTAACGGTTACTAGTTCACTAATAGGCGAATTTCCAAAGGCCTCACCTATACGAACCATTAAGTCATTAACCGTTTCATCATCTCTCATTGACACAACACTTTTAAAACCAATACCTTCATGATTGGTACCTTGAATATAAAAATGATGTTTTGTATTTAGGGCATCAATATTTTCATCTGTATCGCCCATTAGGTCTCGTATAGTACTTCTCACCGTAATATACTCTTCACTCCCAGTATTTCTAGATATACTGGGGCTAACCATTACATCTGGAAAAAGAGCCGTTTGATTTAACAAAGGCACATTTAATGAAATTTTACGTTTTGTACCATTTTCCTCTCCTAAAAAGAGATCATCTCCATTGATATTATAGGTTTGAGAAACACCTGAACCTAAAAAAGTCTGAATTTCTTTATCATTTCCTTGATAGGTTCCATTTGCATCAATAGGTTTTGTTTTGACTTCTGAACCCGAAAAAAGATAATTTCCATTAATGGAAGTGTTTGCCAGTTGTATCAAGTTTTTTTCCAAACCACGAAGTTCTGCAGCTAAGGCATTTAAACTCTCAACAGAGTTTGTCTCATTTGAAGCGGCAACTAATTTAACCTTCATAGACTCTAGAATCTTTGTCATTTCATTCATGGTTGTATCGGTATTGGTGCTGACTTGAAGTGCTTTTCCAGCATTTTGTCTTACCTGTGTTAGCGTTGTTATTTCATTATCAAGACGAACAGTATCCACAAAGGTCGAAATACCTTCATAAGCATATTGAATTTTTGTACCTGATGAAATTTGCTTAGTTACATCAAAAAGTTCTTTTACAACCTTATTTTGGTCATAATTTAAATTTCTATAATATCCACTCATTGTAGCTCGCATTTTGCACCTCCGTGTACTCATAGCAACGATAGGGAATCTCTATAAATCCTATACTCACTCAGCGATACAAGAAGTTTGCTATTACGAAGCGGATGTGTGAAGGAGCTATTAATAGCTTCAAACGCATCCAACGAAGTAAGAATGAATTTCTTGTATCGCCCTTTGGGAGGTCTTTTGAAACGCAATCTTGCACAAGTTTTTCTATCACCATAGCCACGGCTATGACTCAAGAAAATACTTGCACCATCTTACCTTTTAAAATACCTCTGAGTGAATATAGGGTTTATAGAGATTCCCTACATATTAAAGATTTAAAAGCAAAACTAGTTCCATAAAATTTTATATCAAGGCTTTTGATGTTTTTTCTCCTTTATTTATCATCCTTTAAGTATTATGAACCTATAATTTCGGCTCTTTGCCAGAGTGATGGAATGGTATACATAGGGGATTCAAAATCCCCCGCCGCGAGGCTTAGGGGTTCGAGTCCCCTCTCTGGTACCACTTATTTATCTTTTATGCTAGTATATTTATTAATCTTATTAAATGACCTTTTGGGAGTCTTATCCATGCAATCTCTTATTAAATTTCAAATTTTCATGTTTACACTTTTATTTATCATTATAGGTTCTATTGGTTATTGGTATCAAATTAGCACCTTAGAAAAAGTTCAGGTTATGATAAAAGACAAACAACGTATTACCACTGGGTCAAAATCAAAATATATAGTTTTTACAACAAAAGAAACCTACGAAGACACAGATTCTTTTTATCATCAAAAATATAATAGTTCAGATATCTTCAGTAACTTAAAGATTGGTTGTTCATACGAGGTTAATGTCTACGGAAAACGCATACCTTTTTTTAGTATGCATAGAAACATAGTAGAGATACTTAAAGAAGATACTTGTCCTTAAAACTTCTCTTTCTTCTTATCTTTTCAAGCTCCTTTCTTTTTTCTCTTGGCCTAAAAGAACATTATAAGATCAATGGTCTTGACTTTAATGCCTCTCATATAGACCCTTCCATAAGCAAAGATTTTATTATTTATCATTTTGAAGAAAACAGACATAAGAAGTCTTTCACCTCTTCCAAATTACTGAAAAAACTTCAAATAAAAGGCATGGAACTTAGTGATGAATCTAAGGGTATTGTCCATGTGCAAAGAAATTCAAACCTTGATTATGCTCCTATTACAAAAGAAATAAAGGCTTATTATCTTAGTCATTATCCTAAAATGTCGATTAAGGAAGTTAAGTACCTCAAAAGTAGCTTTATTGAAGACTTGGGACTAGACTATACATTAAGTTTTAAAAACAAGGCTTTTTTATATCAACGTTCAAGCCTACAAATTTTTTCAAATAAAACAGGTAAACGCCACTTTCTAAGCTATGAGATAAAAGCCTCTCTAAAGGTCTTTAAAGCAAGGCATAACATAAATCGCGGTAAAATTCTCACACCATTAGACCTTAGAACTACTATTGAGATCTTTAAGCGTTTTAAGGGAATGCCTGTTCAAAATTCTTTGAAGCGTAGACAAAGGCTTAAAAAGCGCCTTATTGAAGGGAAAATTCTTTATCTTCATGATATAGAAAAGCTACCTGATGTGCTGAAAAACAAAGAAGTAAATGTTCGTTATATCAGTGGTAATGTTCGCCTAGAATTTGTTGCTATAAGTCTAGAAGACGGACATATTGGTGAAGAAATAAATATTAAAAAAAGAGATGGTCAAAGGCTTAAGGCAAAGGTCATAAGTCCAAACCTAGTGGAGATACAATAAAAAAAATTATAATAGCTATCAGCGGTGCAAGTGGCGCGCACATTGGTTTTAATGTTTTAAAAGAGCTTCCTGATGATGTAGACAAGCATCTTGTTGTATCAGACCATGCTAATGTTGTCTTAGATAAAGAAGCCGATTTAAAGCAGTATAAAAATTCTGATATCGGTGCTTCTATAGCCTCAGGTTCTTATGGCGCAGATATCATGATGATAACACCCTGTAGTATGAACACCCTTGCTAAAATTGCTTGTGGAATAGCGGATGACCTTATTACAAGAGCAGCCTCAGTGATGATAAAAGAAAATAAAACCCTTTTACTAGCACCCCGAGAGATGCCCTTTTCAGCCATAGCCTTAGAAAACATGTTAAAGCTTTCTAGACTTGGCGTTATTATTGCCCCTCCTGTTGCCGCGTATTACGCTGAAACAAAGACCATAGACGAGATGGAAAACTTTTTCATTGGTAAATGGTTTGACCTTGTTAATATAGAACATAACTTATACAAAAGATGGAGCAGTGAGTGAAAAAAATTGCCTTATATCCCGGGACATTTGACCCTATAACCAATGGTCATCATGACATTATTGTCCGCGCAGCTAAACTTTTTGATGAAGTCATTGTCGCGGTTGCTGATTCCTCAGATAAAAAGCCTATGTTTCCTTTAGGTCAACGTGTTTCCATGGTAGAACTCGCAATATCTGAGATTGCAAACGTCAAGGTTATCCCTTTTAACAACCTAACCGTTGACCTCGCGGTAGAGCAAAATGCCAGTGTTTTAGTACGTGGTTTGAGAGGAGTAAGTGATTTTGAGTATGAACTTCAACTTGGTTATTTAAATAATTCATTAAACGAAGACATCGAAACCGTTTACCTTATGCCAAGTCTTAATCATGCTTTTGTTAGTTCTTCCATAGTGCGTAATTTATTGAAATTTTCGGGTAAGACTTCACATCTACTTCCACCAAAGGTTGAAGATCTCATTAAAAGGATGGGGCAATGTACATTGTAGTTGAAGGCATTGATACCTGTGGTAAAAGCACACAGATTCAACTCTTAGCAGAGGCTTTTCCTCAGGCAATTATTACTAAAGAACCAGGGGCTACTGAACTTGGCTCTAAAATTCGCGAGCTTGTCTTATACAGTGATAACTTATGTCCTGTGACGGAACTTTTATTATTTTTAGCCGATAGAAGTAATCATGCGTCTAATGTTATCAAGCCTAATCTTGGACGTTTAATCATCTCAGACAGATCACTTATCTCAGGTATGGCCTACGCCCTAGCTTCTAAAAAGTTTGACCTTAAATGGCTAGAAACACTTAACCGTTTCGCCATGCAAGATATTATGCCTGAACATATCATCTTGTTTAAGATCAAAGAAGAAACCCTAAGAGAACGTTTGGGCGAAAAAAGCCATGACGTGATTGAACAAAGAGGAATTGCTTATATGTTAGACGTTCAAGAACAGCTTGAGTTTGTGGCAACTACGCTTAAGATACCAACCCTTAGCATACACGCTGAAGATAGCATAGAAGATATACATACACAAATTAATAATTATATAAAAGGACACAAATGATCCGTTCACTTCGCGGAATGAATGACACGCTTGACATTGATGATTCTGCGCGTTTTTCTTACTTTATTCAAACAGCTACACGCATAGCTAAAAATTATGGTTTTAGGTTTATTGAAACCCCCCAACTTGAAGAAACGGCTCTTTTTAAACGTTCAGTTGGCGAGAGTTCTGATATTGTTGGAAAAGAGATGTATCAGTTTACCGATAAGGGAGACAATGATGTTTGCCTTCGTCCTGAAGGAACTGCGGGCGTGGTTCGTGCCTTTGTTCAAAACAAATATGACCGTCAAGAAACTGTCCAACGTTTGTTTTATCATGGGACAATGTTCAGATACGAGAGACCTCAAAAGGGTCGCTTAAGACAGTTTCATCAGTTTGGGTGTGAAAGCTTTGGTGAAGCCAATGTACTTGAAGATGCTTCACTTATTTTAATGGTTAGAGATATTTTTAATGCCTTAGGCATTAATTTCACCCTTAAGCTAAACTCCTTAGGTGATTCAAACTGTATGCCCCAATATAGAGATACTTTAATAGAATTTCTTGGTTCTAATGAAGAAGATATTTGTGAAGATTGTAAAAGACGTAAGGCCACTAATCCTATACGTGTTTTAGACTGTAAAAACTCTCATTGTCAAGAAATTTATGCTGATGCCCCTAAGCTTATGCAAAACCTTTGTGAAGGCTGTGATACTGATTTTAAGGCTCTTACAAATATTTTAGATGAACACGGTCTTTCTTATGAAATAGATACACACTTAGTTCGTGGTTTAGATTATTATTCTAAAACTGCCTTTGAGTTTATATCTACAGAAATTGGCGCACAATCGGCTATTGCTGGTGGAGGTCGTTATGATAGACTGGTAGAATTTTTAGATGGACGTCCGACTCCGGCCATTGGCTTTGCTATTGGGATTGAACGTTTAATGGAACTTATTAAAATGCCGGAAACTTCTCGTGAAGGTTATTACTTTGGAGCCATGGATGAAAATGCTATCAATCTAGCCTATAAAATTGGTATGAAAAAGCGCCAAAGAGATAAGGTTACTATAGGATACAAGGCACGTAACTTAAAAGCCCATTTAAAAGCTGCGGATAAGGCAGATGCTCAATACTGTGTTATACTCGGTGAAAATGAGCTAAAAAATAAGACACTTTGGATCAAAGACCTGGTTGACAAAACCGAATCTGAAATACCTCAATCAGAGTTTTAATGTTCACTTAAAGGGATTATAGATGTTAGACGAACTCAATCACTATTTTATCTTGTTCTTAGAATATGGCCTTTATTTAGGGCTGTTTTTTCTCTTCAACTTGTTTCTTTATGATAAGTATATTCAAAGACATCACCAACTTCTGCTTAACTATCCTGTAATTGGTAGGATGCGTTATCTTTTTGAGGCCCTTAGAGAACCTCTTCGTCAGTATTTTGCTGAAGAAAATTTTTATGAATCTAGAGATAAAATCGATTGGGTATATAAGGCAGCTAAAGACCTTCCAAACTACAAATCTTTTTCCGTTGACCAACCCTTTGCAGGGGCTAGGTTTATTATAAAGCACGCGACTAATGTTCTTAATGATGAGGAAGTATCGGATGACTTTAGCGTGACCTTTGGCGAAAAAAGAGAAGAACCTTTTTATGCTAAGTCCCCTATTATTCGTTCAGCCATGAGTGATGGTGCCCTTAGCCCTGAAGCGGTACGTGCCTTTTCCTTAGGAGCGACCCTTACAAACTATACGGTAAACACAGGAGAAGGGGGACTGACATCGAACCATCTTTATACCCTAAAGCCTGATATGAATCATGCTAAGTATTTAGAAATTGTTCCCAGCACGGCCTACGCAGAACTTATCTTTAAAATCAACTCTTATATTTTTAATGGAGCCGTCGCCATACGTAGATATAGAAAGCACCTCTTACATAATATACCCACTAAAAACACCTATATTTATGATCAAACCTCACATGCTCTTTTTCGTGTAAATTGGAAGGCACCTATTGAAGATTTTCCTAAAGAGGTACCTAAAAGCCTTCCGGATATGATTTTTCAAATGAGTTCTGGTTTATACGGAGTCAGAGATTCTGAGGGTAAGTTTGATGAAGACAGATATGCAAAGGTAATGAAATTTTGTCGTATGACAGAAATTAAAATTGCCCAAGGTGCTAAGCAAACTGGTGGTAAGCTTGGTGCTACGAAGGTAAGTGCTGATATTGCGTATTACCGTGGTATTCCTGAGGGTAAGGATCTTTTTTCACCTAATCGTTTTCCTTACGCAGATACACATGAACATCTTTTTAACTTTATTGAAAGACTTCAGGGGATTTCAAAAAAGCCTGTGGGCATGAAAATTGTTATTTCTGATGCTAATGCCATGGAAGAGATTATCTTGGTTATGAAAAAAAGAAAAGAAGAAGGAAAATCCCTTCCTGATTTCATCACTGTAGATAGTGGTGAAGGTGGCTCAGCAACCGCGCCTCTTGAGCTTATGGAATCTGTTGGCTTAACTACGCCTAACGCGCTATATCTTATTGACACACTTCTTCGTAAACATAATTTAAGAGATGAACTTCGCATTGTTATAAGTGGAAAGATTCTCACCCCTGATGATGTAATTATTATGCTTTCTATGGGAGCTGATTCTATTGGTATTGCCAGAGGCTTTATGATGAGTGGAGGCTGTATTCGTGCACGAATGTGTTCAGGTTATGGAGGGCATAACTGTCCTGTTGGAATGGCAACACAAGATTCTAAACTAAGAGCCTCATATATTGTGACTAAACAAGGTCATAAAACAGCTAACTATCATATGAATTTACTTAAAGGTATGAAGGTTATGCTCGCGGTTATGGGTTTTAAGAGTATTAATGAACTGAGTAAGAAGAATCTTACCTTTAAAAATAATAATGGTGAAATCTTTTTTGATATTGATAAATACTTCCACCATAAACTGCATATCTAAATGAAAGACTACGGCTTACAAATATGGGCAGATGATAACTTTATCATTGAAGATGCCCAGATTAAACTTAATCATCTTAGTAAACCTTCCTTACTTGATATAAGCAAAGAAATACGTTCATCAGGCTTAAGAGGCCCTCTTATACTAAGGTTTCCGCATCTTATACAAAAGCAAATAACAACGCTTTATTCGACCTTTGAGCGTTCCATCAAAGAGGTCTCTTATCAAGGTTCTTTTAATGCCGTTTTTCCCCTTAAGGTTAACCAATATCCTGAACTGGTTGCCTCTGTTATTAAACATGGAAAAAAATATAAATATGGACTAGAGGCTGGTTCTAAGGCGGAACTTATTTTAGCCATGGCTAAAACACCTGATAATGCCCCTATCACGGTTAATGGATTTAAAGACCGAGAAATGATTAGCCTTGGTTTTATGGCAGCACAAATGGGTCATAATATCACCCTAACTATAGAAGGTTTGGCTGAGTTAAAGTCCATTATTGAAGTATCTAAAAGCTGTAATTTAAAGGTTCCTTCCATAGGGATTCGTCTTCGTTTACACAGCTCTGGTTCGGGTGTTTGGGCTAAAAGTGGTGGAACTGACGCTAAGTTTGGTCTTTCTGCCACAGAGCTTTTAGAAGCCATCCATCTTTTAAAAGAAAGTTCTCTTCTTCAATACTTTCATATGGTTCATTTTCATATAGGCTCACAGATGGAAGACATCACACCCTTAAAACGTGCACTTAGAGAGGCTGGAAATATTTATGCTGAACTTAAAAAAATGGGTGCAGACGACTTACATGCTATTAATATTGGTKKTRKATWWRYCANASMATANTKSYCANCAWWGTNAGKRYARASTNAKWWYYTATASYATWGANASWSTTTTCAAATGATGTTGTTTTCTTACTCGGTGAGATTATGGATAAAAAAGAGGTGGCTCATCCTGATATATTTACCGAATCAGGTCGTTTTATTGTTGCCTCTCACGCCGTTTTAATCACTCCTGTCTTAGAATTATTTTCTCAAGACCATCAAGAAAAATCTTTAAATATTAAAAAAGAAAACCCCCCTTTAATCACAGAACTTCTTGACCTAAACAGTACCCTTAACGCTAAAAATTCTATAGAATATTTACATGATGCACTAGATCATATGGAATCTCTTTTCACCCTTTTTGACTTGGGCTATATAGACTTACAAGACAGATCAAATGCAGAGATATTGGTACATGTTATTATCAAAAAGACCCTACTTTTAGCAAGAAATGATCAAACCATTGAACTCCAAAAGCTACAAGCTTCCATGCAAGAACGTTATCTTATTAATGCCTCTATCTTTCAAAGTCTTCCTGATTATTGGGGTTTAGATCAAAACTTTCCTACCATGCCCTTGCACAAACTAGACCAACCTGCCCTACGTCCTGCTTGTTTATGGGATATTACCTGTGATAGCGATGGCGAAATTGCCTTTTCTTCCAAATCACCCTTATACTTGCATGATGTAAACCTAGATGAAGAAGAATATTTCTTAGGATTTTTTAATGTGGGTGCGTATCAAGAAACCTTAGGTATGAGCCATAACCTTTTTGACCATCCTAGTGAATGCAGTATTGAGATTACAGAAGATGGATATGAGATCAAAAATACAAATGAATCAAACAGCCTCTTAAAAATCGTGTCTAATCTAGGATATGATGAAAATGAAATCTTAATCCAGCTGAAAAATTCTTTGGCATCTAGTATTTTTATCACAGAAAAAGAAAAATCTGATACACTTCAGAAACTAGAACTATATTTAAATCAAAATAGTTACCTAAGAACTACAGACTAGGAATTTTATTGGGACTTTTTTCACAAATCCATGAAGACTTTAAAAATGTTTATAACAATGACCCGGCAATACACTCACGTGTAGAGCTATTTTTCAATTATCCGGGTGTTTGGGCCATTGTAGCGCACAGAATTGCGCATCGCTTGCATAATGCAGGTTGGAAGCGACTTGCTCGTGTAATTATGGGTATCAATCAAATCATCACAAACATAGATATCCATCCTGCTGCAACTATAGGTTCTAGGGTTTTTATTGACCATGGAACAGGTGTGGTTATTGGTGAAACTACTATTATTGAAGATGATGTACTTATTTATCAAGGCGTTACCCTAGGTGGAGTTAACCTGAGCACAGGGAAACGTCACCCTACCATTAAAAAAGGTGCTGTAATTGGTGCAGGAGCAAAGGTTCTTGGAAATATCACCATTGGTGAAGATTCTAAGGTTGGAGCTAACTCTGTTGTGGTAAAAGAAGTTCCTGACCGCTCAACTGCCATTGGTATTCCTGCTCGTGTAGTTGATAAGGGTCGCTGTAAGGATCCATTTTCTCATAATAAGCTTCCTGATATTGATAAAGAAATGTTTGAGTACCTACTTAAACGTGTCGCTATCTTAGAACATGTTATGGTTAAAGAAAATATGGAAATACTTGAACAAGACCTTGAACTTGAACAAATCTATGATACTTTTATTAAGTCTATGAAGTCTTAATACCATTCCAAGCTCAAAACTAGAACAATAGATGAAATTAAAGTTATTAGTTATGAAGAATAAATACGCAGGAGCTACGAGTAGCTTCAAGTGTTTTTTCTGAAGTAAATGATGACTTTTCTTTCACCCGCAGGGCGAACCTATTGCATCATCTTGCAAAGTTAAAAGGTCTTGAAGCTATTCATAGCTCCTTCCCCCTTTTAAGCTTCACAATCTAACGCAATATGCTCGTCTAGTGTTCTAGTCTTGAGCTTGGAATGGTATAAGTTCTTTTTTAAACTTATAAAAAATATAAATACAACAAAAATCTTGCTATAATTACATTACTAAAAAAGAAGTACATTTGCAAGTTCTTCTTACAAAAATTACATCATTTTTTAAAGGCTTATTATGTATTCTGACAGAATCAATATACTTTCTGAATCAATTACTATTGCGGTGACAACATTAGCTCAAGAACTTCGCGCGCAAGGCAAAGATATTCTCAGTTTTTCAGCAGGTGAACCCGACTTCGACACCCCTCAAGTTATTAAAGATTCTGCCATTAAGGCCATTAATGCTGGATACACGAAATATACAGCCGTTGACGGTATTGTTGAACTTAAGGTTGCAATTGCAAATAAGTTAAAACGTGATAATGGCCTAAGCTATGCTAATAATCAAATCATTGTAAGCAATGGGGCTAAGCATTCTTTGTTTAATCTCTTTCAAGCAGTAATAGAAGAAGGCGATGAAGTTATCATTCCTGCGCCATTTTGGGTAACCTATCCTGAACTTGTTAAATACAGTGGTGGTAGTGTTGTAGAAGTTTCAACAGATGATAAAAGCGGATTTAAGATGACAGCGGCTCAGTTAAAATCAGCTATTACCCCTAAGACAAGAATGGTAATTTTAACCACGCCTTCTAATCCTACTGGTTCAGTTTATACAAAAGATGAGCTTACCGCCTTGGCAGATGTCTTAAAAGGAACAAAAATTCTTGTTGCCTCTGATGAAATGTATGAAAAGCTCATTTATGATGGTGAATTTACTTCATGTGCTGCTATCAGTGAAGACATGTATGATAGAACCATTACTATTAATGGTCTTTCTAAGTCTGTTGCAATGACAGGATGGCGTTTTGGTTATCTTGCAGCAAAGGATGTAAATCTTATTAAGGCAATGAAGCGTCTTCAATCTCAAAGCACATCAAATATCTGTTCTATTACTCAACACGCAGCTATTACTGGTTTAGATGGTTCAGCTGATGCAGATATAGAAATGATGAGAAAGGCCTTCGCATCACGAAGAGATGAAGCAGTAGATTTATTTAATGCTATTGATGGCGTGTCTGTGGTTAAGCCTGATGGTGCCTTTTATCTGTTTGTAAATATTTCAAAACTTGAAAAAGACTCTTTAAAGTTTTCAAAAGAGCTTCTAGAAGAAACAGGTGTTGCTATCGTTCCAGGTGTTGCCTTTGGAACGGATGGTCACTTTAGATTCTCTTTTGCTACAGATATTGAAAGTATTCGTGAAGGAATCTCACGAATTAAAAACTTTCTTTCTAAGCACTACTAAGCCTCTGCCAGAGGCTCCCTCTCTTCTAAACATAGCCAAATACAATATATAAATTAATATTTTTATACTCTTTAAATATAATTGGAATAATTATAGTTTGATATGTAGATTTTTAATACAGATAAGAGAAGTTTTTAGAAGATTGTACCCATAAAAGGGTACTTGTTTTATTTTAAGGCTTGTAAGGCGGCAATAACATCATCAAGGTTAGCCATTGGAAGATGAACCTTCCATTCAGGGTTAGCCGCGTCGCCACTAAGAGAAATACCTACACTTGCTACTGTGCCAGAATCTTTACCATATGGTTCAACAATCTTAGCTACTGAGATTGTACCTTTTTTAGTTCCGTCTAGTTTAATAACTGTACTCATATTAAGTCCTTATTTAATCTTATTTTACTCACTATAAACTTTCTACTAGAAGGTTTACTTAACGTGAGGTATTTTAGGTTTCAATAGTCTAGCTAATTTTGCCTGTAATTTCAACCATGAGCGCTGTTCCATTAAAGGAAAGCCTCCATAAGTTTTTGAACCATCTTTAACATCATTGGTAACACCCGATCTTGCAGCAAATTGGGCAAAAGGAGCAATGGTAAGATGTCCCGCGGTAGCAGACTGTCCACCCATAACAACATTTCGCCCAAGAATTGTTGAACCTGCAATACCACACTGAGCTACTAAGATAGAGTATTCACCAATATCTACATTATGTCCAAACTGTACAAGGTTATCTATCTTACAACCACGGCGAATACGTGTTGTTCCAAATACAGCTCTATCAATCGCACAATTTGCGCCAATTTCAACATCATCTTCAATGACAACATTTCCATTTTGATAAATTTTAACATGCTCACCAATTTTCGTATGAGCAAACCCAAAACCATCCGAGCCAATAACCGTACCCCCATGAATAATACAATCTTTACCTATTTCACAGTCTCTATAAACCGTAACATTAGCATGTATTACTGTATTATCACCAATGCTAGATAAACATCCAACAAAGGCACCTGGGAGTATTTTAACATTCTTTCCAATAATTGCACCCTTACTGATAAAGGCCTTATCTGAAACAAAGGAGCCTTCTCCAATAAGAGGTTCCGCACCTTCAAGTTCAATGACAGCAGGCGCAAAAAGTTTAGACGCGAGTGCTAATTTCAGGTAAGGTTCTTCATCTACTAAGGCAATACAACCTTCAGGAACCTTATGCGCAGCAGCAGCGTTACATAAAACGGCCTTAGCCCTTGTGTTTTCTAGAGAATTTATATATTTTTCATTGTCTAAAAAACTCATTTGGGATGAAGAGGCATCATCTAAGGTATGAATACCTTCAATCTCTACATCTTCACCTGTAAAACTTATGCCAATGGCTTTAGCAATAAGGGATAACTTCACTACATTTCCATGGCAACAACACCACTACGAACAATCTCTTTAGGGTGAAAACGTTTAATCGCTTTTAAGAAGTTATCTACACGGTGCGGTTCATCAGCTACGTTAACAATAATAACATCTTCTCCTACATTTACGATTTTTCCATTATAAGCAGCACACAGTGCCGAAATATCAGCTAAACATTCAGAAGTAGGAAACTTTACAAGTGCCATCTCTTTTTCAACAAGGTTTTCATGCTCATACACTTTTAAAACAGGAATAAGCTTATGCAGTTGCTTAGTAATTTGCTCAATTACACGAACAGAACCCTCAGTTACTATTGTTACACGTGAATACTTAGATTCAGGGATAGGAGCAACCGTTAAAGAGTCAATGTTATAACCACGTCCTGAAAAAAGACCAGAAATACGTGATAAAACACTTGCCTCATTAACTACAATTACAGAAATTACGCGTCTTTCTTCTGCCATTATTTATCCTTATTTTCTAGAAGCATCATATTAAATAGTGACCCACCTGATGGAACCATTGGTAAAACATTTTCTAATCTATTTACGGTTACATCTATAAGTGCAACCACATTCTTTTCAACCGCATCTTTAATCGCTGCGTCAAATTCTTCTTTTGTTTTAACTCTATAACCAATTCCACCAAAGGCCTGGGCTAACATAACGAAGTCAGGCTGTACAGAAAGGTCTGTTGATGAGTGACGTTTATCATAAAACAATGTTTGCCACTGACGAACCATACCAAGATAGTTATTATTTAAAATAACATTAATAACAGGAAGTTTTGATTCAACTGCTGTCATTAATTCTTGAATATTCATAAGAATTGAGCCATCTCCTGTAATATTTACACTGATTTTATCAGGACATCCACGCTTAACGCCAATGGCTGCTGGAAAACCAAATCCCATGGTTCCTAGACCACCAGAACTTATAAATTGTCTGGGACGGCTAAATGGATAAAATTGAGCAGCCCACATTTGGTGTTGACCAACATCTGTTGAGATATTTGCATCATCTCCAAGAAGCTCACCAAGACGTTCAACACACCATTGAGGCTTAAGCACTTCATCGCTGTCTTCATAAGCTAAAGGATGTAACTTATCAAAGTTAGCTACCGTTTCACGCCATTGCTCATACTTATCACTATCAATCTTTTCTTTTGCAAGAGGAATCATCTGCTCAACGACATTTTTAACATCTCCAACAATAGGAAAGTCTGCATGAACAAGCTTAGAAATAGAAGCCGGATCAATATCTACATGAATAACCTTAGCATGTTTAGCAAATTCCGAAAGCTTCCCCGTAACACGGTCATCAAAACGCGCACCAATAGCAATCATAATATCTGCCTCAGACATAGCCATATTTGCCGCGTAAGAACCGTGCATACCTAGCATTGAGATAAGGTTTTCATTATCATGACCGAGTGTTCCTCGAGCCATAAAGGTTTCAACTGCGGGGATATTTGTCATTTTAACGAGTTCGCGTACTTCATCTGCAGCATTTGAATTAATAATTCCACCACCAAGATAAAAGATAGGACGATTTGACTCAGCAATAGCCTCAATAGCCTTTTTAATTTGACGTGGATTACCCTTAGTTGTAGGGTGATAGGTTTCAATGTTGACTGAATCTGGATACACAAAATCTGCAATTTCAGCTGTAATATCTTTAGGGATATCAACATGAACAGGGCCGGGTCTACCAGTAGCTGCAATATGAAAGGCTTCTTTCATAATACGAGGAAGGTCTTTTACATCCGTTACAAGGTAGTTATGTTTTGTACATGGACGGCTTATACCAACAGCGTCAATTTCTTGGAAACCATCGGTTCCAATTAAAGACATAGGTACCTGTCCTGAGATAACAACCATAGGAATAGAATCCATATAAGCATCAGCTAAGCCCGTGACCGCATTAGTAAAGCCAGGACCAGAGGTAATCATCGCGACACCGACCTTACCTGTTGCCTTAGAATACCCTTCGGCTGCGTGAATCGCTGCTTGTTCGTGACGTGCTAAGACGTGCTGAAAACCATCTTGTTTGTAAATCTCATCATAGACATTCATAATTGCCCCACCAGGGTAGCCAAAAACTACCGTAACGTCTTCTGCAATTAATGATTCTATAACCATTTGAGCACCGCTTATTTGCATGTGTCTCTCCATATATATAAATTGTTTGTATTATAATGAAAAAAGTTTTAAGGAAGGTTAAAGTAAGGAAGAAGCCCCTACTCTTAGGAAATATTAAGAGTGTCTTCACAAGATGAAATAGCTAATCCTTCACGCAGTCCATCATCTATAATAACAGAATCTTCAAAGCCAAGAAGTCTAAAAAATTCTGCATATATCATAACACCAGAAATAATAAGTTCTTCCCTACCAACGCCAACATAAGAGGCTCTTTCATCAAAACTAAGGGCTAAAAGCTCTTCAAGTGCTCTTGTACAATCAAAATAATTCAAGGTCGAACCATTAATGACTTGGGCCTCATAGGCATTATATTTCATTCCTTGTAAAAAGGCAGCTATCGTTGTTGGCGTACCCGCTGTAGCCACAAAGAAGTCAGGTTTACCTTCTTTTTTATAATATTGCTGGGCATATTCTTTTATTTCTTGAAGTTCATCTTTAAGATGAAGCATGATTTGCTCTTTTGAAGGATACTTAGATGCCATTGTGACAATACCTACAGGGAAACTTTTAGACTCAGAAATATTACCTTTTTTAAAAATAATCTCTGTAGAACCACCCCCAATATCTATCAATAAATAAGAACCTCTAAAGCCCAAGGACTCTAATCGTTTATCCACTGCTAATAAGGTTAACTCAGCTTCTTTATGTGCACCAATAACCCTGAATTTAACGCCTGTATCTTGGTAGATTTTTTCAATTACTTCTTGCGAGTTACTGGCTCTTCTAAGGGCTTCTGTTGTCACCGCTACATAGGTCTCATTTTCAAAATCAAAGTTTTGAGAAGCTTCTTTCAAGCCTTCAAGGATTCTTTCAACCGCGCCTTCAGATATACGATTATGAGAATGCAATTCTTCCGCTGTCTTCACTAGTTTTTCATATTCGTTTACAAAACATTTTTTACTACAATCTCTTTGTATCATACGCAAAGAATTCGAACCTAGGTCTATGGCTATCATTTTAATATTTCTCCTTAAATAACTATATCTGGAATTATCATAAAGGGTTTAAATAAATTAATATCACCTTTTTGTAAGTTCAACAGCTCTATATTTGAGTTTTCTTGCTTCTTAAACTTTTCAACAAAGTCTTCAAATAGTTCATCTTTACCAAAAAAGACAAGATATTGTTTAATGGCATTTTCTAAGATAGCCTTAGACTTTTTAGAAGCTAAGGCACGATAAAGCTGTGACAAATAAGCCTGCTGCAGCACTAAGGCTATACTTAAATATTTTGCCTTTATCTTAAAAAAGTCTTCTAAAGAAGCAATTACACTCACAATATCCCCCTTAGAAGCAAACTTTTCAGCTAATAATAAATGGTTTTGCCAGTCATCTTCTAAGGCCTTTGCCTCATCTAGTTCCATTAAAAATGGAGATTCTCCAATCAGTTCATACATATGAGAAAGGTCTTTTTCATCAAAGGCATGTGTGAACTTTTCCATAACCTTTGCATGTGCTATCATCTCTTTTGCATCTTCTTTAAAGTCGGGAAAGGCTAAGAGTATAGAAAGAAAACCAAGTACCTGTGTATATTTTTTCTTATCTAAGGCTTGTTGAGCCTTAATATAAAGCTTATCCGCATATTCTAAAAGTTGGTAATACTCATCAAATTCTTTTATAAAAGGGCATTTATTCAAAAGCATAAAAAGAGAAATATAATCTTTTTGTGCTAATTTTTTCTTGAACAACATATAGGCTGTTCTTTGTTTAAATAGTTCTTGAATTAAGACAGACTTGGAAGAAATTCCTTTGAAGTCACTCAGTAAAGATCTAGCCTTTTCATCTCCCTCTTTGTCCATAATATATATTTTGGCCTTATTAAACTGCACATGCCATTCATTTTCCATCATCTTATAAGGAATTGTGTCTTGAAAGTGCTTATATTGAAGGCTCATTGGATAGGCTAAAAAGTATTTTTTATCATTAATATAAGTCTTAAACTTATTAAACTCTTTATAATCAAGAAATAAATTCTTTATCAAAGAACTTTTTTCTTTAACATGAATAAAGGGTTCAAGTACTACCCTTGCATTCGCTTCTTGATTCAGTTCAAGCATCTTACCAGCCTTAGTTAAGACACTTTTCCATAAGGTTTCAAGTTTAATAAATACTGGAGAATAAAGTAATAAAGGATTTTCTTCAGAGGCCTTATACAAACTTAAATATTCTTTGTTTTTCAATTGTGAGATAAGAAGCATTTCATTTGGAATAAGAGAATAAAAGCTAAGTCTTCCGGACTTAGTTCCCACTGCAATTTGATTAGACTTATCTAAGACACATAAGGAAGTCACCTTGCTTGTCTCTTTTAAAAGCACCCGTTTTAAAAGACTTATAGTATCAAGTGAGTACAAACTAACAGAGCCAAACTTTGTTCCTACAAATAAAAACCTTTCATCCTCACTCACAGATAAACAGGTGATGTCTTCATTAAGTTTAGGAAACTTATGAAGTAATTTTGAGGTTTTTAAGTTCCATAATAAAATATTTCCATTTTTATCTGCTGATATCATTTGCATGTTTTTCAAAAGCCGCATTTGCACGACAACAGAACGGTGTCCGTTCAAACGCGTAGGTGTTTTCATGTTTGTTAGGTTTAAAACAGAAATACTTTTATCATAAGACGCAGATACTATCCAGATATTATTCACCGCTAAAGAGGTAATATAATCCGCGTGAGGAGGAAAAGAATACACAAGTCGACTGGTTTCAAGGTTATACACAAAGGTTCTTCCATCCGTCCCCCCTGTTATAAGATAATGATTGTTATCATCTATACAAATAGACTCTATATCGCCCTTATGTTCAGATGTTTTATATAAAAGTTTTTTCTTGGCCACATTATAAACAGCAGCCTTATTACTATGAGGAATAACACAGGCTGCATACAATCCTGAACCACTTACAGACATGTGGTTACCCCAAGAGCGTTCTTGAGAAATATTACTTTTAAAGCCTGAAATTGTTTTGAATATTTTAAGGTCTAAACAACGTAAGATTCCATTTTTATCCATAATTATCAAGTTGCCATTATCAAGCTGTTTAAGGGTGATAATGGCGGACTTTATTTCTAAACTTTTATCTGCTTTCATTTTAGTGATATCTACTATTTCATCTTTTCGCTAAGATATCCATGTTCAAAAAGAACAGCACGTATCTCATCTTGATGTGCCTCACCCTTGGTTTCAAGGTCAATGGTAACATTAGCGTCTCCATAATCTAAGCTTGTAGAGGTTCTATCATAAGCAATATGCACGATATTTGCGTACAGGCCTTGAAGAAGTTCGGTTAACTTCATAAGTGAGCCTGGCTTGTCCACTAGAGTCACTGTCAGTTTCATTTTTCTACCTGACTTCAAAAGACCTTTTTCAATAATAACAGAAAGCATCGTAACATCTATATTTCCACCACTTAAAACGACACCGACTTTTTTATTTTCAAGGCCTTTTATCTTATGGTGTAAAAGAGCAGCTACACCAACAGAACCAGCCCCTTCAACCACAAGTTTTTGCTTTTCAAGTAAAAATAGTATCGCATTGGCTATTTCTTCATCATCAACAGATACAACCTCATCCACATGAGACAGCATGTACTCTAGAGTAATTTTGGAAGTATCTCTTACGGCAATACCATCAGCAATGGTACGTACAGTTGAACTGTGTAGCACTTTTTTTTGTTCAAAAGAGTTCTTGAGTGCAGGTGCACCACTTGCACTCACCCCTATAATTTTTATCTTAGGATTAATAGCCTTAGCCGTAATTGCCACGCCTGAGATAAGTCCACCTCCACCCATGGGAACGATAATAACATCAAGGTCTTTTTGCTCATTTAGCATCTCTAAGGCAACAGTACCCTGTCCTGCGATAACCTCTTCATCTTCAAAAGGATGAATAAATTCAAGTTCGTTTTTTAAACTATAATCTTTAGCATAAGCATAGGCTTCATCATAATTACTTCCTGCTAATACAACTTCAACCCCATAAGAACTCACCCCATTAATCTTTGTTAAGGGTGTTGTTTCAGGCATAACAATAAGGGCTGTAATACCAAAATGCTTAGCCGCAAAGGCAACACCTTGAGCATGATTACCCGCACTTGCAGCGATAATACCCTTAGCTCTTTGAGAAGTAGAAAGGGAGGCAATCTTATTAAAAGCACCTCTAAGTTTAAAGGCACCTGTGATTTGAAGGTTCTCTTTTTTTACAAATATACTTGCATTTGAAATACTACTAAGTAAGGGAGCGTAAGCAAAGGGTGTATTAACAACCACATCTTTTATACGAGATGCAGCCTTTTTAACTAAGTCTAAATCTAACAATTAAATCCTTATAATGCGGCGTGTTCAACCATAGTACATTTATTTTGCACTACCTTTAAACCTGCTTTTTCAGCCAAAAGGGCTGCTTCGTTATTTACTATACCTTGTTGGGACCAAAAGAACTTTACATCGCCTCTGTCTATACTCTCTTGGGCGATTGCAAGTAAGGCCTTTGGTTTTCTAAAAACATCTACCATATCAACAGGGAAAGGTATCTCAGCTAAGGAGCGGTACACTTTTTCACCTAAGATTTCTTCTTCTTTAGGATAAACAGGAACAATTTTAAAGCCCTGCTCTTTTAAATAAGCAGCCACCTTGTTACTTGCCTTAGACACATCTGGAGAAAGTCCCATAATCGCTATCGTTTTTGTCTTTGAAAACATTTCTCTTACTTCATTACTGGTAGAGTTTATTGAGGGAAATTCACATTCCATAGCCTATCCTTTTTAAGGCCTTATAGTAAGATCTTATAATTATTAAGTGATTATATCAAACTAATATAAATTTCTTGCTAAGGGTAGCTAAAAACGGGTATCAAAGAAAAGCATTCTAATAAGAAAAAATTATGATAGAATCATAAATATACATAAAACAATGAGGACCTTATGAGTCTTAGCGAGATAGAAAAACTAAAATTAGAAAACAAAAACCTACGAGACAAACTTTCTCGTAATAATTCCGATATCAGTAAGTTAAACATTCTTGATCGTGTGCATGAATGGACATGGAAGGTAGATACACAGGGCGTGTATACCTATGTTTGTGATAATGTTAGCTCTGTTTTAGGTTATTTACCTGAAGAAATCCTTGGTAAAACACCCTTTGATCTTATGAGTGAAGAAGAAGCACAACGAATTGGCGCTATATTTACTGATATTATAATGCAAAAGAAGTCATTTTCCAAACTTGCTAACGTCTGCTTGCATAAAAATAAGAGTAAGGTATATACTGAAACCAGTGGTGAACCTATATATGATGAAGATGGGACCTTCCTTGGCTATATAGGAATTGATTTCAACCGTACAAAAGAATATAAAAGCACTCAGGTACTCCAAGAAGAGAACATCTCTTTAACAAGGGCCTTGCATCATCAAAATGAACTTCTTTTAAATGTTACAAATTCCATCTCTGATTGTATTTTTTATAAAGACACCTCCTATCGTTATATAGGTTGTAATCAAGCCTTTAGCAACTTTATCGGACTTCCTATCGACTATATCATTGGTAAAACAGATTATGAACTTTTTTCTACAGAGTATGCGGATTTATTTCATTCCATGGACGAGCGTGTACTTAGAGACCTGGAAGAACACTCGAATTATGAGTGGCTAAGCCATGCTGATGGGCGTAAGCTCTACTTTTTAACACNAAAAGCACCTCTTATTGATACGAAGTTAAATCCAATTGGCTTAGTAGGTATTTCAAAAGATATAACGAATGAGCATGAGTTGGAAAAACAACTTATACAGTCAAATAGTTTTTTAGTTGATGCACAAAGTATTGCAAAGGTTGGACATTGGGACTGGGATATACTGACTGAAAAACTTTTTTGGTCAGATGAAGTTTATAAGATTTTTGGCTATACGCCTCAAGAATTTGGTGCAAGCTATGAAGCTTTTTTAGCCACTATTCATCCTGATGATAAAGAGATGGTTTCTAAGGCTACCCAAGAAGCTGTTGATAATCATTCCAATTATGACATCTATCATCGCATCATCTTACCTGATGGAAGTGAAAAAATTGTTCATGAATTAGGATATGCCTTGTATGACAATAAAAATATTCCTATACAGATGATAGGAACCGTTCAAGATGTCACCAAATTTAAAGCCGTACAAAAAGAGTTAGTAGAACAAAAAGAAGCCTTTGAAAAGATTTTTGAGTACTCTTCGGATGGGGCTACACTCATTGAGAATGGAAAATTCATTGCTTGTAATCAAGCTGTTATTGATATGATGAAAGCTTCTAGTAGAGAAGACTTTTTAGAGTTGCACCCTTCTACCCTCTCACCAGAATTTCAACCTGATGGGAGAGCCTCTTATGAAAAAGCAGACAAGATGATGAGTATCTGTTTAAAAAAAGGTCATAAGAATTTTGAATGGGTACATCAACGAAAAAATGGAGAAAACTTTTGGGCAGAAATTTTATTAACACGTATTCATATCAAAGACAAGGTTATTATTCATGCTTCATGGCGCGATATTTCTGAACGAAAAGCCTTAGAAGAGACCTTGCTTACATCCAATAAAAAGTATCAGAACTTAAGTCAAGAACTCGATAGAAAAGTCAAAGAACAATCTGCGCAGATGATTAAGCAGTCACGTATGGCACAAATGGGGGAATTACTTAGCATGATAGCACATCAATGGCGCCAACCATTAAGCTCAATTGCTGCTATTGCCAGCGCCGTAAAGATTAAAATTTCTTTAGCCAAAGACAGTGATATTAGTAAAGAAAACAGTGACTTTTTAGATTCTCAGATGGATAACATTGAAACACTAACGCAAGACTTATCCAGTACGATAAATGATTTTAGAACCTTGTATAAGCCGGACAAAATAATGAAATACTTTTACCTAAATGAGCCTATTGATAAAGCCTTTAAACTTTTAGAAATGTCTCTTAATAGAGATACTATTAAAATTGAAAAAGAGTACGCACAAAATATCTCCTTACTTATGCATGGAAATGAAGTCATGCAAGTAGTACTTAACATACTTAAAAATGCTGAGGATAATTTCATTGAAAAAAACATAAGTAACCCTTCCATCTTTATTAGAACTTTTATAGATGACCTTACTGCTAATATCATGATTTGTGATAATGGTGGAGGTATTAATGAAAAAATCATGGAAAATATTTTTGATCCATATTTTTCTACCAAGGATGAGAAAAATGGAACAGGCTTAGGTTTATATATGTCAAAAATTATTATTGAGCAACATCATAAAGGTAGTTTAGAAGTTAGTAATACAGATAAAGGGGCTTGCTTTACTATAAAACTGCCTCTTCAATAAGCTTCTAAAGGGATTTGAATTGTTTATGTATTATTCTAATCTCATCAATATTTTTAATAAAAAGATTACATAAGTAGGGATCAAAATGTTTTCCTCTTTGCTCTTGTAAATAGTCCATAGCTTCCTCAAATGACCAAGCTTTTTTGTAAGGACGAACAGAGGTCAAGGCATCAAAAACATCGGCTAAGGCTGTAATCCGACCATAAATATGTATTTCTTCAGCTTTTAGTCCTCTTGGATAACCACTTCCATCATATTTTTCATGATGCGTATGCGCAATAATTGCCCCTGCTTTTAAAAAAGGATTTTCACTGGTTTCAAGAATCTTCATCCCTATATGGGCATGTTCTTTCATCTCTTTCATCTCATCTTCATCTAGTTTACCAGGTTTTAATAAGATAGCGTCACTGATACCGACTTTTCCAATATCATGTAAGGGCGAAGCATTAAAAACCACCTCTTGTTCATGCCTATCCAAGCCATACGCCTTAGCAAGAAGTCTTGAATAGTGCGCCACTCGAGAGACATGGCTCGCGGTTTCAGGATCTTTGTATTCTGCGGTATTTGAAAGTACTTTTAAGGCTTCTTTTTCTCGTTGAATTAAAGCTTGCGTAGCTCTAGCCACCTCTTTTTCTAATTGATGATTAAAATCATCCAAAATAAGTTGAGACCGCTTTAATTTAGAAACATTTTTCATTCTAGCACGGTATTCAGCTGCATTAAGCGGTTTTTTCAAGAAGTCTATAGCCCCTTCATTTAAAGCCAAAAGCTTTATCTCTTCGTTATCCCCTGCTGCAGTTATCATAATTGTTAATATATTTGAATTAATTAAATGTGCTTCTTTCATCAAGACTATACCATTCATATATGGCATCATATAATCAACAAGCATAATATCCACTGGATGTTTTTTTATATGGACCAAGGCCTCTTTTGGATCATCAAAGGTCAAAATATCAGGGTAGATTTTTAAGGACAGGGCTTTTAAAAGCTCTAAATTAAAAGGTTCATCATCCACCGCAATTACATAAAGTGGCGTAGTAAAATCTTTAGTATCCATCTTAAGTTTCTTCCCTATATGCTTGAATACTTTCAAGATAGTGTTCCAACTGCGTAATTTCATTAGAAAAATCCAACTGCTTTTTCTTTCTTACTAACTTCTCTATTAAAACTGCTAAGTCTGTCACCTTTTGAAGACATAATGAACTGCTTGCTCCTTTTAACTTATGTGCTTGAGCATAAAGTTCTTCATAATCTTGAGCTTCATTCGCCTGATTCATCTGCTTTATAACATTCCTTGTTGTAAACACAAATTTACCAAATAAACTGCTCATAATATCTTCAGGAAGTTCTAAAAATTCACCTGCCATATTCAAACTTTTAGTAATTTCTCCCGAAGAAATATCAAAAAGTGTACAGGCTTGTAATGAAGGAAAAAGATTATTAAGCAGAGCTAATACCTCACTATTTTTAATTGGCTTAGCAATATGGGAGTACATACCTACTGTTTTAAATTCCTCTACATCTTTTTCCAAAACATTTGAAGTCAAGGCGACTATAGGTGTATCTTGATTTTTAGAAGAAAACCTTAGGATTTTTTTTGTTGCTTCTATACCATTTAATTCAGGCATATTGATGTCCATTAATATCAGATCATATACCTCTTCTTGTGCTTCTTTCACTGCTTTTTTTCCGTCATCAACAATCTTTATTTTAATCTGATATTTTTTGAGTAGTTCTTCAATAAGCATTTGATTAACCTCATTATCTTCTGCTACTAATACCCGTAATTTACTTCCGTCAAAAATCTCTTTTGACTTAGATGAGCTACTCTGTAGCGCATAATGGGACAAGACACTATATAATCGTGTAGAACAGCGATGATAACAGTTAATAACTTGAAGGCTTGGAGTACTGGATTGAAAGTTAGACTTAGTATCAATGCAGATAACAAGTACATTATCCTTGTTAATCTGAGCATGCAACTCCTGCGCCTCTTTTTCATCAAACACTATACAAATAGCAGATTTTTCTTTTCTCATTTTGTCTGTTTCAATTAAAGAAGCATTAAGGCCAAATTCCTCTAGATATTTTAATATATTTTCACTCTGACTACCCTTGTTTAATACAAATATTTGTTGATTATTTAATAATTTTTTTAGTCGTATTTTTTCTTTACATTTATCAAATGTAAGACTAAATGAAAACCGACTTCCTTCACCTTTATTACTTTTAAGCTTAATCACACCCCCCATTAAATCAACCAAGGATGCACTTATACTAAGACCTAGACCCGTTCCACCAAACTGACGCGTTGTGGATGTGTCTTCTTGAGTAAAGGCTTCAAAAATAGTTTCTTGACGTGAACTAGAAATACCAATTCCCGTGTCTTCAACACAAAACTTAATTTCTTGATTTTTTAGAGTATCCTTTAGTAAGCTAAGTTTAATAGCAATATTTTGTGTTTTAGGGGTGAACTTTACCGCATTGTTTATCAGATTTGACAGAACTTGATTAAGATGAAGTTCATCCATTCTTAGACATTCACTAATACCCGTATCAAGTTCTAAAGTGTAAACTAAAGACTTCTCTTGTGTTTGAGGTAAATAGTTCATATACAAGAGTTCCATCTCTTTATAGAGGTTAATGTCTTTCATGCTTATCTGCATCTTTCCTTGTTCAAGTTTTGAAAAGTCTAAGATGCCATCTACCACGCCTAAGAGCATTCTAGCCGAGTGTTCAATGACATTAATATACTGACGCTGTTCTTCATTTAGTATACTTTCACTAAGTAAGCCAGCAAAGCCTATTATGCCATTCATTGGTGTTCGAATTTCATGGCTCATATTGGCAAGAAAGTCTGATTTTATGTTTTTAGTTTCTTCTGCTTTTACCCGGGCATTCTCAATTTCTGTAATATCACTAAGGGTTAAAATGTACATAGTTTTTTTATCTAAAACAATCTTTTTCGTGCCTATACGAAAGGTTAATATCTTCCCATTTTTATCTACAAGGTATTCTTTTACAATTGAGGTAGTAGTTTCTGCTTCAAAGCTACAATTAACATCACAACCCTTGAATAGACCTTCTTTATTAACATAAAGTTCACACAGACATTTATGCTGACTTAAAAAATCATTAATATCTGTATAATCAAAGGCGTCAAAAAATTTTTTATTTAAAAAACTAATAACGCCATCTTTGCCTGTAAGAGCAACTATACTTTCTTGATTGTCTAATATATGGTGGAGGCGAAGTTTTTGCTCCTCCAAACTTTTTTCATATAAAATAATAGAAGTGAAATCTTCTCGTAATGCCATATATTCTACAATTTCTCCTAAATCATTTAAAATAGGAAAGATGGTGGCATGAACATAATAACTGCTTCCATCTTTTTTTCTATTTTGTAACATACCTGACCAGACTTCTTTTGCCTTCAGAGTTTTCCACATCTGCCTAAAAACTAAAGCAGGGGTATCTTTATGACGGACAATACTATGGGGTTGGCCAATGAGTTCTTCTTGCGCGTACCCACTTAAATCACAGAATTTTTTATTACTGTACGTAATTATTCCTCTAGCATCCGTTTTTGATACCAAGGTTGCCTTATCCAAGGCATCTTGATACTGCTGTAATAAAATATTTAAACTCTTATTGGCAAGAAGCTGTTCATTTAATTCTTGTGTTGTCACTTCCATAAGATGAGAAACAACGGAAACAGATTTTCTAAGCTGTTTAGGATGAAGTAAATTGCTATTAAACTTTGTGTTAACTTTTTTGGACTCAGACAAGCCTAAAACAACACTCGTAAGATTAAAAAGATGATTTTTTCCCTGAGAATATGAAAATTCTCCATAGCTTACAAAGCCTGCTTGAGGTGCCATCTCAGACAGGAGCCTATATTCTACTTCCAAATAATTATTAAAAAATGATTTTCTTGTGGCACACGAGTAAATAAAAAGAGACTCTAATGGCTTTATGGACGCTTTTACATAAATATCTGCAGTAGTTTCTATCACACTTTTTTCATCTTCTACCGCAAAACGAACGATCGTACCTTCAGGTATACAACCTGAAAGTTCAAGAGACTTATCTTCATTTACCTTAAGAATAGATCGGGCTACTTGAAGCCCATCATCATCAAAACTCAAAGGAAATTCTAATAAAGACTGAGAGGTATTAGATAAGACATTCTTTCCAAGATATTTTTCATACACCAAAGAACAAGCTTCTCCATCAATTTCATACACACGATTTTTATCTGCCCGTGTCACTTTCATATCTTTACCAATACTCTTCCAACCAAAATTATATGCATTAAACAAATGTAAATCGGCATTATCTAAAGAAACGGCTACTAAGCCCTTTGTTAAAGTTTGTGTATCTGATATTATAAAAGAACTATTATTGAAGGCATAATTATCTCCTGAAACACCTCCTACTAAAGTAACCTTATCCCCACCCGCTTCATGAAAACTTTTTAAAAATTCGTCAACCTCATAATCCAAACCATCTATAAATAAGATAATACATTTTGTGTCTTCTTTGATTAATGTCTCTGCCATATTTTTACCCGAAACATGCGCAGCCTCTTGCGAAATAAAAGAAAATAAATCTGTGTTTTCAAAGCTTGTTATGCTTATGAGAAGTGTGCCTTCATGCATCTTACCGTCTATTATTTCACCGCAACTGCTTGAACCAATGATAATGGCTTCTTTAATATAACTTTTTATCAGACAAGTAACTTCCTTCACCTTTTTTTCATCTAAGCTACCATCAAAAATTTGGACGAGTATGGACTTGGCTAAAGGGGTATCTTGCCACTGACTTTTAAGCCATATCTTTAGTTCGGAGGAATTTGTATAAATCAAGTTTTTACTGTTCATTCGCAATTTTCCTGTCTTGATAAAAGTTTTTCTTATCTTATCTAATCTAATTATTTCTTTAAACAAGCTAAAATTACTATTTGATTAAAAATAATATTTAATTATAGTACTTTAGCGTTTTTTTAACTACAGCTGTGTTATTATCAATGAATTACAACATAAGTAGGCATAATGCAAAACAAAATTCTGATTGTTGATGATAATGAAGTCAACCTTGAACTCATCACCTTATTGATCCAGCAATATACCAAAGAAAAAAAGATAGACCTTCAAGTAATTACGGCAGAAAATGGGCAAGAGGCTATAGATGCTTGTGTTCATGGAGATATTGATATTATTTTCATGGATCTTATGATGCCCACTATGAACGGCAATGAAGCAACCAAAATAATAAAAGCCAATCATCCCCATGCGATGGTTATTGTCATTTCAGCCTTAGGTGATGAGGGCCGACAAAAAGAGATGTTACTTAATGGAGCAGAAGACTATATGACAAAGCCCGTAAATGGTCCTTTGTTTAAGAGTCGTCTTCACAATTACCTGCAATTAATTCAAACACGTAACCACATTTCACACTTGCCCAAAACACATAACCTCTTTACCTCTAAGGTGTATAACTATCACATGGACTTTTTTATAAGCAGTGAAGCTGACTTGTCTGAGTTTTGGGAAGCCTTTTTGATTCGATTAGACTTTCAACGTCATATTGAAGACTTAAGTGACTTTATTCGTTTTATTTATAGATTTGGAAGCTTACAATTAAACAAAGGCTACCAGTTTCATATTTTTATAGAAGAAGATGCTGATAATTTTTACTTTACCCTTGATAACATCCAACTACTTGGATCTGAAAAAGTCAATACCATTGTACAAAAATATTATAAAGAAGGTCTTTTCCTCTGTGAGGCAAATCACTTGAGCTTTATCTTAGCAAAGACATCCCTTCAAGAGGTGAATATTTTGGTTCAAGAGAAAGTAAAAAGTGAAGAACCTGCAAAGGTTATCCCTATCATGAGTACACAAAAAGATCAAGAACTTCAAACCTTTGATATCTTAGATACTGAAGAACTTGAAGACTTTGAAGACCATCTACTTAAGCTTAAATCTCTTATCTTGCTTATGGAAAACAGTAAACTTGAGGCCGAAGATATACAGAACTTATGTCACAGCTTAAAAGAAACAGCCTCTATATTATCCATTCCTAATGACACCTATGTACTTTCTAATGCCTTACAAGAACTAACCCATGCTATACAAGACAATCAAGAATATTTTCACGAAAGTTCTGAACAACTTTTTGATTTCATCAATGCATTTATACATGATTTGATATTTTGGAAGAATAAAATATTTTATGAAGGTGCACCAAGTGTAAGCTTTTTAAACGATTCAATTACCAGCAATGCCAATATGCTTAATGCTCTTTTGCAACCTCAAGACAATGCAATAAGCAATGAAGATGTGGATGATATTTTTGATTTTTAATAAGGATGATATATGGATTTAATTAAAGACTTACATGCCATCAGCTCGAGACTAAACCTTCTTTATATTGAAGATGATGAACAACTCAGAGTCCAAATGACAGGCATCTTTCAAGAGCTTTTCAATGAGGTCGACACAGGTGAAAATGGTATTGTCGGCTTAAACTTGTATACCAATCGTCTTAAGCAAAGACAAAAACCTTATGATATCGTCATCACCGATATTAATATGCCTGAAATGAATGGTATTGAACTCATTGAGGCCATCTATCAAACCAATCCCTTACAGCCTATTATTGTCGTATCCGCACATAATGAGTCTGAGTACCTTTTAGAGTTATTATACCTTGGCATTGATAGCTTTTTAATCAAACCTGTAAAGCACAATGCCTTAGTAAGCACCTTATATAAAGTCACTAAGAGCATTGAGAATGAGAGGCTTGTGAATAAGCATTATAAAGAAATTGAAGAATTAAACACCCAACTCTCCTTTAAAAGTCTCGAGCTTGAAAAGAGTAATGACGAACTCCACAGTAAAAACATCGCCTTAGAAAAATCCATGCGGATTATCGAAGGGATGCAATATAAAGACCATCTCCATAGAAAGATAAGTCTACCTAGCAATACCTTAACCGTGCACACTAAAAAAGAAAAAGATGATACAAAAAGCAATCCTCTTCTCTTTCAAATTGAAACAATCATCAGTACCATTGCCTTACAGTATCCTAATAAAAAGATAGAAGATACACAATTGCATGATCTTTCAAAAGCACTCAGTACCTACCTCAATTCACTTCCTAAAGACGAAGATTTTCTTATCCTAAGGCTTTGCTTTAGCAAACTGGCAAGTGCCTTAGAACAAAGACCAAAATGCAGTTCAATACAAGAGTTAGAACGTATTATTGGAATTCTTGAAAGTTTTTTCTTTGTGTATAGTAAATGGGAAAAAGAATGGAAAAATATTGAGAAAGAGGATTTTAAAATGTTTTGTATATCTATTGATAATGAAGTTTCTACACTTATAGATGTTTGGAACTGTAAAATATAAGATATGTTAAAACATATCAAAAGAGTTAAACTTGGCCTTATATTTTCAATAAGTTTTATCTTGTTTATTACAGGTCTTTCAATTTCTTATTATCAATATCACAGTATTATAAAAGAATACATCTTCTTTATCAAAACTCATTAAAATCACTTCAAAAACAACTCAACACCTATTCAAAAACAAGCTTACCTTCCCAAGATATAAGTAAGCCCTTGTATCAACAAGGCAGAAAAAACTTCATCGTCTTATCTCTCCTCTTTTTGAACTTTTTAAAAAAGATATTGATTTTTTAAAGATTATGACCTTTAGACTAAAAGACGGCTCTACCTTTTTACGTTTACACAAACCCGAGATGTTTGGTAATAAAGTCAACACATTTAGAACAAGTATATTAAATGTAAATAAAGAGCATACAATACAATCTAGACTGGCACAATTAAGAGAGATGATTAGTATGATTGCGCATCAATGGAGGCAACCCTTAGCTGCTATTTCTGCTACAGCAATCGTCCTTAAGATGAGAAGAGACCTAGAGAAGTATGACTTAACTAAGCAAGAAGAAAGAGAAGCTTGCCTCATTGACTTTAAATATGAACTACAAAAGATAGAAGACTTCACTCAAACCTTGACCTTAACGATTAATGATTAATGATTTTAGAGATTTTTATAAGTTCAATAAACACTTTAGCTTAATGCCTATAAAAAAAGCACTTAGCATTATTAAAAGTTCTTTAATATCTTAAAGTATCACGATAATTGAAGACTATCAAGACTGTACAAAACTTGATCTTTTAGAAAATGAAATCGTGCAGGTTCTGTTAAACCTCTTTAAAAACACTCAAGATAATTTTCAAATCAAAGACCTTAAAAACAATAAAATATGGATCAGTACCACCAATATAGAAGATGGTGTTTTAATCAGTGTCTATGCTAATGGAGGAGGAATAGAGGAGGAGATACTGCCTAAGATATTTGACCCCTACTTTTCAACAAACATGATAAAAATGGTACAGGATTGGGACTTTATATGTCAAAAACTATTATTGAAGAACATCATGGAGGAACCCTTCGTGCTCTTAACAAAGATGAAGGTCTGTGCTTTCATATTTCTTTGTATAAAAAAGCTAAAACTAAGTAGCCGCAAATAATTAACGGCTGAGGATATTTGTTCTTTTTACCCAAAGTTCATTTTGAGCTTTTTGCCACTTTCTATCCACAAAAAAGCCTGTAATTTTCACCCATTTATCCTTAGCTATATTACTTGTAAACGAACGGGTGTCTTCCCATATTTCTATTACTTTACCATTTGGCTTATCATATACAGTACTTTCACCTTGCATTCTATATACACCTGAAGCTTTTCTCTTTTCCTTCGAAGGTTTAGTTTTTATTGGTAGCTTTTTTGGCACTCTCATTTTTTCTTTTTTTAAGAGTTTGGGAAAAGGGTTATCATCGATACAAAGACCCTTAGCGTTTGTCACTATTTTGATCGTTTTTATTTTTTTATTTTTACATGTATTTAAGGCTGTGAATAAGTTTTTATTTTCAATTTGCAGTAACTTAGTCTGTTCTTTACTTATTTCAACCTTGCTTTCTAGTAAGGCCTTATCTTTTTCTAAGGCCTTATAGCTATTTGTAGAGGGAGAAACAGGGGTCCTAGAACTTACTAAGCTAGTCTTTTTTAGTTTTTCATTAGACTCTTGAAGTTCTTTTACCTTACTTTCACTCGTCTTTAAGCTTTTTTCTAAAGATACAAGCTTCTGTTCATTCACTAACAAACTTTTTTCTAAACTTTGTTTATCTTTTACAAGTAATACAAGGTTTAGAGATTCGTCTTTATTACGTTTAAGTTTGTTCACCTGTTCTAGTAGAGACTGGTTCTTACCTACTAAAATTTGCGCTGAAGAATTAAGCCTTTTATTTTCTTTTTCTAACTGATTTAGCTTAGACTCCAGTTCTTTAAGTCTTATACTTTCTTGTTTTGCAGTTTCATGAGCTTGTTTCAATTTTGTATTTTCAAACTTCAGAGCTTGCATCTTTTTCTTGTCAGATGAGGGGTTTAGACCTTTCTTAGACAGCAATTCATTTTGCTCTTTAATTTGAGATAGACACTGCTCATTCTTATGAACAGAGTCTTCATATCGTTTTCTTAGTTCACTGACTTCATCCACAACACTTTGCATACGTTCAACCATGATATCACCTGCAAAAAGGGGAATTGTCAAACTCAAGGTCAAAATAATCTTTTTTATATTCATTATATTTCTCTCTTTTTTAGTACCACACCCATCTCTAAATGATGAGTATAAGGAAATTGATCAAAGGCAGCCATTTGAAGAAGTTCAAAATCTTCACTAAGGTCTTCAAGGTCACGCTTTAATGTTTCAGGATTACAAGAGATATAAATCAAATGTTTAAAACGTTTACAAAATTTTCTAGCCTTTTCATCTAAGCCAGCGCGTGGAGGGTCAACAAAAAGTGTTTCTAACTTGTAATCATCTAAGTTAATATCCTTCATTCGTCTAAACACTCTAAGGCCATCTAATGCTTCTGTAAATTCTTCGGCGCTCATTCGTACAAACTCAATATTATGTGTATCATTTAAACGCATATTTTCTTTAGCTGCATTTATAGACGACTTAGATATCTCAGTGGCTAAGACCTTATCAAAGACCTTCGCAAAAGGAATAGTAAAGTTCCCTGCCCCACAATACAATTCGAGTAAATCACCCGAAGAGCCCTTAGCCTGTTCCAGTGCCCATGTAACCATTTGTTCATTGACATAAGGATTAGGCTGAGTAAAAGAGTTTTCAATTTGTTTAAAAATGTAATTTTTACCTGCAAAGTTCAAAGTTTCAGTTACATAATCTTGACCAACAATCACCTTTTGTTTTCGTGATCGACCTATAATATGTATGCCTAAGTCTTGTGACAGTTCTTTAGCTAAAATAGACCAGGCCTCATCAAGTTTGATATGGTAAATAAGACTTACCACTATCTCTCCCTTAGTCGTTGAGAGAAAATCTATATTAAAAAGTTTTGTTCCCATCTTCTTTTTATCTATGGCCGCAAGTAAAATAGGCATTAGAGTATTAATCTCAAGATTAACCATGGGACACTTATCAACTATGACAACGCCATTTTTATCAAGAGTATTCATAGCATATGAGATATCATCACCATTATGCCAAAGCTTGAACTCTGAGCGGGCTCGGTAATGTTCATCTTTTGATTTAGCTATATCATATGAGCCACTATAAAGGCTAGAAAACATCTCTTTTACACCCGAAAGCTTTTGTTCTAATTGTTCTTCATAAGAGAGATCATAAAGTTTACAAGACCCACAAACCCCAAAATATTCACATTGCATTTACATTTCCATCTTTTATTATTTAATACTGGCAATTAAATTACCAATGAGGAGATTCCATCCATCTACAAGTACAAAAACAAGTATCTTAAAGGGCATAGATATCATTACAGGAGGAAGCATCATCATACCCATAGACATAAGAATAGAGGCCACTACCATATCAATAACTAAAAATGGTAAAAAGAGTAAAAAGCCTATCTCGAAGGCTGTCTTTAGCTCAGAAATCATAAAGGCAGGCAAGATAACAGAAAGAGGAACATCATCAATAGTATCTGGATTATTCATCTTTCTAATTCTAAAAAATAGGGCTAAATCTTTTTCTCTTGTATTTCTAATCATAAAGCTTTTAAAGGGTTTTGTTGTTCTCTCAAAAGCCACTTCATAATTAATTTGCTCTTCAATATAAGGTTTTATCCCATCATCATAGGCTTTTTGACCTATAGGTTCCATTACAAAGATAGTCAATATCAAGGCAAGCGATACTAAGATTTGAGTTGGTGGAATTTGTTGTGTTCCCATTGCCTGTCTCATAAAGCCAAAAACAATAACAAAACGAGTAAAGGTTGTCGTCATTAATAATAAACTTGGCGCTAAAAAAAGTATGGTTAGCATCAATATAACATTGATAGATGAAACCAATTGAGCAGGGGTATCAGGTGATGATAAGGATAAGTTTATGGTTGGAACTTCTAAGGTCTCAGCAAGGACTGATAAACTTAGAAATAATAGTAAGGAAATTATTCTCATTGTTTAAGTGATTTAGCCTTATCAAGAATAGATTTTTTAAGATCAGATTCTTCTTCATTTTTACTTGCGTAGAAGTATAGCTCAACTCTGCGGTTTTTTTCTCTACCTTTTATAGTTTCATTACTTGCCTCGGGTCTATAATCTGCGAAACCTGCCGCGTGCATTCTATTTGGTTTAACACCACCTATAAGGAGCTCTTTTAAAACAGCAATAGCCCGACCTGCTGAAAGATCCCAATTATCTTGAAAAGAGCTTTTACTTCCAGGAGGCGTATTATCCGTATGTCCTCTAACACTTAATTCTAAATCATTTGGAAGTTCTTGAACTAAAAGTGCGATTCGCTTTAAAAAGAGTAAGGCATCTTCATTTTCAATCTTAGCCTCACCCGCTTTAAAAACTAAAGAAGCAGGAAGACGAAGAACAAAACCTGACTCACTTTCTTTTAGTGTAACCGCAGGTCCCTTCCCTTTTTCCATCATTTCATTCATTTCAGCAATGGCTTGTTTAATACGATTGACTTGTTCAGAGCTTTCATCTCTGTTTTCTAAAGGGGTAGATTCCAAGATACGTTGTTTTGAAATCTCTGTTTTAGTTCCCCCTTCAAGAACAGACATTGCCCCTGCTAGTGAACCAATAGCCTCCGAAATCTTTTTCGCGTCCATACTTGACATAGAAAGAAGAAGTACGAAAAAACATAAAAGAAGTGACATAAGGTCACCAAAGGCCGCAAGCCAAGCAGGAAGACACTTCGCACAGTCGCAGGGTTTTTTCTTTTTACCCATGTTTTTTACTCAAACTGACTGACTCTATCGCCAGGAGAAAGGAAAGATAAGAGCTTTGCCTCAAGCGTACGTGGGTTATCCCCCGCTTGAATAGACATAATCCCCTCTAAAATAACCTCTTTTACAAGATTTTCTTCATCATTACGGATTAAAAGGATATTTGCAATAGGCGCACCAAAAATATTACCAATCATTGCGCCGTACATTGTAGTAAGTAAGGCAACGGCCATTGAAGGACCAATGGCTGAAGGATCTGCCATATTTAAAAGCATGGCAACCAGACCAATAAGGGTACCAATCATACCCATAGCCCCAGCAAATCCTGCCCATTGATCAAAAATGGCAGCATTTCCCTTATGACGAGTGCTTGTTTGATCCATCTCAATTTCAAGTAAGTCACGAATAGTATCAGGCTCATTTCCATCTACTGCCATAGATAAGCCTTGTTTTAAAAACTTATTTTCTTCTGTGTTTGCAGCGGCTTCAAGAGACAATATACCATCACGCCTTGCTTGAGTGGCATATTCAACAAGTTTTTTTATAAGCTCTTGTAAATCTTCTTGAGGAGGTTTAATAGCAACCATAAAGATCTTAACAAAGTTCTTCATTTGCTCCATTTTAAAACCGATTAGAAGAGAACCCATAGATCCACCAATAACGATCAACATAGAAGGAATATCGATATATGCACCTATACCAACACCCATTGCCATTGCACCAAATAAAAGTGCAAGAATCAGAACCAGACCAATGACTGTACCTAAATCCATTCATACCCCAAAAATTATATTTTATATTAAGTTATTATTACTTAATTTTTATAAAGGAAGCTTAAACTAAGGCTTCCTAAACTAACTAAGACAAGATTCTTGCCATAGCTGTCTTAAGATCGGTAAATTTTTAAAAAAGATTACCTAAAAGTCACAATTTAAATATCATAAGTTTGAATTAATTCTGTTATAATTTCAACAAAATCATACAAAAGAAAAAACTATGAACTTATCTATCGTTATATTAGCTGCGGGAAAAGGCAGCAGAATGAAGTCAAATACCGCAAAGGTCCTTCATCCTATCTCGGGTAAGGAGATGCTTTACTTTATCATTAAAGAGTCTTTGAAAATATCGAATGATATTACTGTTGTTATACATCATCAAAAAGAGGCTGTGCAAGAAGCAATGATGAAGCACTTTGGAAATAAGATTAATTTCCTTGTTCAAGATGCAGACAACTTTCCAGGCACAGGTGGGGCAGTGATGGGAATTAGACCACAACATGAAAAAGTTTTGGTTCTAAATGGGGATATGCCTCTTATTACAGCACAAGCCTTAAAAGGTTTTGAAGACTCTAAGGCTGATATTACTATGTCTATCTTTGATCTTGAAGATTCTTCAGGATACGGACGCGTTATTATTGGAGACAGTGGAGTTGAACGTATTGTTGAAGAAAAAGATGCAAGTGATGAAGAAAAGAAGGTAAGCACCGTTAATGCAGGTATTTACTCTTTTTCAAAGGCTGTTATCCAAAAGTATCTTCCTCTTCTTTCAAATGACAATGCTCAAGCCGAGTACTACCTTACAGATCTAATTTCAATGGCAAAAAAAGATGGACTTGAGATTGAGCCTCTTTTAGTTGATGAAGAGCATTTTAAAGGGGTGAATTCAAAATTTGACCTAGCCACTGCAGAAGAGATTATGCAAGGACGCATTAAAGAAGCTTGGATGAAGTCTGGGATAAGTATGCAACTTCCTTCTACTATCTATATAGAAGAAGGCGTTACCTTTAACGGCGAATCCATCCTTGAAAATGGGGTAAGATTATGTGGAAATACCTTAATTGAAGATTCTCATATAAAGTCGGGTTCAGTGATTGAAGACAGTATCATTAAAAATTCTGATATCGGTCCCTTAGCCCATATTCGTCCTCACTCTCATATACAAGACACACATATTGGAAACTTTGTAGAAGTCAAAAAATCAACACTCAAGGGTGTAAAAGCAGGTCATTTAGCCTATCTTGGAGACTCTCAAATAGAAGAAGGAACGAATGTAGGAGCAGGCGTAATTACATGTAACTATGATGGGAAGGCTAAGTATCAAACTATCATTGGTAAAAATGTTTTCATAGGTTCAGACACCCAGCTTGTGGCCCCTCTTATTATAGAAGATGATGTAATCATTGCAGCAGGAACGACAGTCACAGCAGGTAAGCTTGAAAAAGGTTCTTTATCAGTGAGTCGTGCCCCACTTAAGTCAGTAGCTGGTTTTTATTATAAGTTCTTTGGAAAGAAGTAAGACAGCTTAAGAAAGCTTGCCTTGAACTAGTTTGCACCCTTAGCGTGCAAACTCTATAGCCCTACATTCACGAATAACCGAGACCTTTATATCTCCTGGAAAATTCATTTTTGATTCTATCTCTTTAGCAATTTCTTTGGCTAACAAAGAAGATTCATCATCATTTAAAAGCTCAGCATTAACAATCACGCGAACTTCACGTCCTGCATTAATAGCGTAGGCTTGTTTAACACCTTTTTTACAAGAGGCTATCTCTTCTATCTCAGTAACACGTTTCAAGTAGCTTTCTAAAACTTCTCTACGTGCCCCTGGTCTAGCAGCAGAAAGAGCGTCACCCGCACATACTGCGGCACATTCTATACTCTTAATCTCTTCTAAGCCATGATGGGCTGGAATGGCATTTAAAACAACAGGGTCTTCATTATATGCCTTAGCTAATTCCAAGCCAAGGTCAACATGATTACCACCCTTATCATGGGTTAATGCCTTACCTATATCATGTAAAAGACCTGCGCGTTTAGCCAAAATCTCATCTCCGCCTAATTCAGCAGCAATAATACCTGCTAAGTTAGCCACTTCTAAGGTATGCGCAAGTGCATTTTGCCCGTATGAAGCGCGATAACGTAAACGTCCAATAAGCTTTAAAAGTTCAGGATGAATACCTTTAATATTCATATCCCTTGCAATTTGTTCCCCTTCAGCAAGAACAGAATCTTCAAATTCATCTGTCACTTTTTGAAAGATCTCTTCAATACGCGCAGGTTGAATACGTCCATCTTCAATTAAAAGTTCAATAGTACGTGTTGCAATCGCGCGTCTGTATAAGTTAAAACTACTTAATAAAATCGCGTGAGGTGTTTCATCAACAATGATATCAACACCCAGTAACATTTCAAGGGTTTTAATATTTCTACCCTCTTTTCCAATAATACGTCCCTTTAACTCATCATCATTTAAGTGAACACTGTTAACAAGTCTTTCTGAGGCAAACTCACCTGCAAACCTTGAAGTTGCTTGCGCAAGAATATAATTTGCCTTGCGCCTTCCCTCATTATTAGCTTCTTTTTCATATTTTCTTACAATATGAGATACTTCTTCTCGTGAATCTTCTTCCACTTTTTTTAAAAGTAAGTTTTTTGCTTCTTCGCGGGTTAACCCCGCACCACTTTCTATAATCTTTACCGCCTCATCTGAACGGCTTAAGTAATCGTCTTTTTGTCTCTGCATAGAACGTGTTGTACGTTCAAGTTGTACATTTAGGTTGTCAGTTTTAGAAGCTTCTATCTTTATACGACGAAGTTCTTCCACCTTAAATTCTTCAAAGTTTTTTTCTTTGTCTTCAATATCTTCGAACTTAGACTTTAATGATCTTTGGGCGTCTTCTATTGCCTCATCAAATCTTTTTTGAGCCTTATTTCCAATATCTTGAGCCTTGAAATTCGCCTTATGAAGCAGAAGTTCTGCCTCAGAATCTATCACCTTTGCCTTTGCCTTTGCTTGTTCGCTTAAGGCGTCAAATTGAGCATTGCTTAACTTTTTTGAGATAAAAAATCCGATTACTCCGCTGACGGTAGCAATCCCACCGCCTAAGAGAATCTGATTTAACATTTAGTTTCCTATATTTTATAGTTTTTGGAGTAATATAAATATCAGCTTGAATATCATAATAATCTGTAATTTTTTCATCACAAAGACATTCATCTAACTGAACAAAAATTGTAATGGGTTTAGTATCTAGGGTTGGAAAGAACCTGTCATACATTCCCTTCCCAAAACCAATTCGCCTTGCATCTGAATCCACCCCAAGAACAGGCACAATAGCAACATCAACATTTTTAATTTTTTTATGTGTATTATTTGGCTCACTAACACCGAATTTACCAATGCTCAGTGGCTGTCGATATGGTACCATCTTAAAACTTTCGCCAACCATAAATGGCACATAACATTTTATTATATTTCTTTTTCTATTTTCTAATAATTTACGTAAATCAACCTCATATCCAAGGGGCAAATAAAACAGTATAGAAGAAGGATTAATCTCATCTAGTATCTTTCCCAGTACTTTAGAAACCCGATGTTCTTTATAAATTTTGTTATTTAATGAAGCAGTTTTTAACTTTTTCATGCAGAGTTTACGAAATGATGCCTTATCTATACTCACATTAAGCCTTAATAGTATAATATCGCGTTTAAATTGTGTGTCAAATCACAGACATTGCACACACAAAATGATAATATACCCATAATATATCCAAAGGAAATTTTAAATGTCATTAAAAAACCTTCTCGTCAGCCTATCTACAGTTTTTATCTTAGCTGCCTGTAGTGATTCATCACAAGATGAATTAAATTCTCTAGTATCGAAGTCTACTTATGAGCTTAAAGACCTTAAAAATGTTGAGTATAAGATTATTAAAGAGGGCAGAAACTTTAGTGTTGAAGGATTAGAAGACAAGGTTATCATATTTGATATTTTTGCAACCTGGTGTCCTCCATGTAGGGCAGCAGCACCTAATCTTTCTACCTTACAAAAAAATTACAAAAATGAAATAAAGATTATTGGTATTTTAATTGAAGAAGATAAGTCAAACACTTATGTACAGCGTTTTGTAGATACATATGGAGCGGAGTATAGTATTTCTAATGCCCCCGACAACCATGACCTAGCTCGCGCAGTTGCTGCGACTACAGATGTTGGACAAGGATTCCCTATCCCTTTAATGGTAATGTTTTATAAGGGCAAGTATATAAACCATTATATAGGCGCGGTACCTGAAGAGATGATAGAAATGGATATTAAAAAAGCTATGGGTAAATAGGGAGAAAATACAAATGTTTGGTTTTTTCAAAAAAGGTCTCAGTAAAACAGCCGATGCCATTAAGACTATTGTTCCAAAGAAAAAAATAAAAATTTCAAAAGAAGAGCTCGAAGATATCTTACTTGAGTCTGATGTCCATTATGATCTTATAGAAAAAATTCTTAATGAGATTCCTTATGATGAAGTAAAACGTGAGCACTTAGAACCAAAACTTTTAGCCTGTTTTAATTGGACTTATTATGATGAAAAAGAGTTTGAGCTTCCTAAGGTTCAACTTATCATTGGCGTTAATGGAGCCGGTAAGACAACTACCATTGCTAAGCTTTCACAAAAGTATTTAGATGAGGGTAAACAAGTGATGCTAGGCGCGGCAGACACTTTTAGAGCAGCGGCCATTGAACAACTAACACGTTGGGCGCAAAAGATAGGGGTACCTATTGTTTCTACAAAGCAAGGGCATGACCCTTCTGCTGTTGCCTTTGACACTATTGCCTCAGCTAAGGCTAAAAACTTTGATTATGTTTTAATTGATACCGCAGGACGATTACACACCCAAACTAATCTTGCAAATGAGCTTAAAAAAATTGTACGTATCTGTGACAAGGCACATTCTGGAGCCCCTCATGATAAGATTCTTATCTTAGATGGAACCCAAGGAAACTCAGCCATAGAGCAGGCTCGAGCCTTTAATGAGATGGTTAAGATTGATGCGATTATTATAACAAAGTTAGACGGTACAGCTAAGGGTGGTTCAGTTTTTAGTATTGCCTACGCTCTTGAAATACCTATTATATATATAGGTATAGGCGAAACACCTGCTGACTTAGTGGCCTTTGATAAACATGAGTTTGTTAATGACTTTTTAGATGCAATCTTTATAGAAGAAACTGTTTAAAAAAAGATGACATTATGTCATCTTTTCCCTCTATTTTAAAATCTTATCTTATAGTATTTATATAAAGGACTTCCATGGCCAAGAAAAAGAAAGTTTTATTTGAATGTCAGCACTGTGGTTTGACCTCTGCTAAGTGGATGGGAAAATGTACCAACTGTGGTACATGGGATTCCTTAGTTGAGCTTAATGAACAAGAACAAGAGATTGTAAAACTTACTTCAAAGACTTCGGGTTCAAGTAAGGCCAAGGCTATTACAGAAATCCTTGAAACTGAGGTTGAGAGGTTTTCTTCTAATGATGATGAATTAGACCTTGTTCTTGGGGGTGGAATTGTTCCGGGTTCACTTACTCTTATTGGGGGAAGTCCTGGTGTTGGAAAGTCAACCCTACTTTTAAAAATCGCTTCTAACCTTGCTAAACAAGGTAAAAATGTTTTATATGTAACAGGGGAAGAGTCAGAAGGCCAAATTAAACTTCGTGCCAATAGACTTGATGCCAATAATAAAAACCTTTATTTACTAAGTGAAATACGCTTAGAGCAGGTACTTTTAGAACTTACCGAGCGTTCTTATGAATGTATTATTATTGACTCTATTCAGACCTTATATTCTGACGCCATTTCTTCTGCTCCGGGTTCCGTTACTCAAGTAAGGCAAATAACCTTTGATCTTATGCGTATTGCTAAAGAAAAGAAGATTGCAATTTTTCTAATTGGTCATATTACAAAAGAAGGTTCCATTGCAGGACCACGTGTACTAGAGCATATGGTAGATACCGTTTTATACTTTGAAGGTGATTCTTCTCAGGAATTAAGAATTCTTCGTGGTTTTAAAAACCGTTTTGGACCCACCTCTGAAATAGGTGTTTTTGAGATGAAGGCAGAAGGACTCGTTTCTGCAAAAAATATATCCTCACGTTTTTTCTCTAAAACAAATGCCCAACCGGGTTCAGCACTCACTGTTATTATGGAAGGTTCTAGACCTATTATCTTAGAAGTACAAGCCCTTGTATCTGAATCTCACGCACCAAATCCTAAACGTCAAGCAACAGGATTTGAAAATAACAGGCTAAACATGCTTCTTGCCTTACTAGAACGAAAACTAGAAATACCTCTAAATCAATATGATGTGTTTATCAATATAACAGGTGGTATCAAAATCACAGAAACCTCTGCTGACTTAGCAATACTAGCCGCCATCATCAGTAGCTTTAGAAACAGAGCCATTTCAAAAGAAACCATTTTCATAGGTGAAGTATCCCTAGTAGGCGATGTAAGAGAAGTCTACCAACTAGACCCAAGACTAAAAGAATCCGCCTTACACAAGTTTTCAAAGGCCCTAATAGCAAAAAAACCCGCCGACACCTTTGGTATTAAATGTTATGAGGTAAACGAGGTAAGTAAGCTTATTGATTGGATGTGAGTTCGGAAAATTAAACGCCCACTTCTGGGCGTTTATCCGAACGAAACCGTAGGGGATGTGCCGAAGGCTTAACATCAATAAAAAAAGCGAAGCTTTCTCCACTAAAAGTGAACGACACCTGCGTGTCGTTCACCTGTGCGAAACCGAAGGTGATGTGCCCCCTGGCACCACCGAAGGCCTAAGCAATTCAAGAAGTAAAACCTCTTCTTTCCAAAAATGAACCAACATCCGCCTAATATAAAAAATACAAGGCATTAACTACCTAAAAACACCCCTCTTTATCTATCCTACATTTCCAAAACAACACAAAAACCACAAACTTTAAATCATCACTCCAAAACTATACAAATTCACTACTCAGATTTATCATTTCTCTAGTATAATCTAAATATATATACTATTAAGGACTACTTTCATGAATAAATGTGGTATCGACGCGGAATACAGAGGAGAAGAACGTTATTCTAAACTTTCTCTAGCCTACGCAAATGCTGAAGAAGAAAAAAAGATTAATGATGCCTTTGATGAAGTGACTTCAAAATATACTATTCAACCACAAACCTATATTTCTGATATTACTGATGGTCGTAAGGTTCTTGTTATTGAATATCATGATGATTATGATAGAGATGCAGGTACAATCTTTGAAGAAATAATGAAAAAACTTGATATCAAAGAATGTAGTTAATCGCCTTAAACAAAGATACAAATAGTACTAGATACAAGGGCCTTCATGGTCCATTCTACCCCACTTGTAAAAAACAGCAATAGTAGCTAAAACAATCAACTAAGGTATTGAGACAGGACTTAATCTCTTATACTAAAATAAAAAAATTTATAGAAGATTTTCTATTATCTTATTCCTCTTTGGCTTACTTTTTATCAATTCTAACTAAAATACAAAGATTATCTTTGAAACTTCTTAGCAGACCTTCACAAAGCTCGTTTCTTCGCTATAATGTAATCAACTAACCAATCAGGAGACCTTAAATGGCTGAAGAAGAAAATACTGAAGAAACAAATAACGATACTGCCGAACCAAAAAAATCAAATAACCTTGTTTTAATTATTATTGCTGTTGTTCTAGTTCTAGTCTTAGCCATTGTTGGCGTTGTCGTTGTTATGCTTGCAGGTGGTGATGATGCACCACAATCAGCGCAAAGCCAGCAAAGTGCAAAAAATAAGCCAATGAAACTTATGGATTCAATGGAAGTTGGACCAATGTTTCCTTTAGATACTTTTACAGTCAACCTACTTAGTGACAGTGGAAGACGTTACTTAAAAGTACAAATGAACTTAGAACTAGATGACGAAGAATTAGCAGCAGAGCTTGAAAGTAAAACAGCGGTGGTAAGAGATGTATGTATACGCTTATTATCTTCTAAAACATTAGAAGAAATTTCCACTGCAAAAGGGAAAGATAAGCTTAAAGAACAAATTGTTAATCAGCTTAACTTGCGTATGCGTGATGGAAATATCAGAAATGTGTACTTTACAGAGTTTGTAGTCCAATAGATTGATTGGCATAGACCTAATAAAGACACCAAGAATGAAGGGCTCTATTGAGCGCTTCGGAAACAAGTTTTTAAACCGCTTTTTATCCCCTGAAGAAATCTTACTTATTAAAGACCATAAAACGGCTGCCGGCTTTTGGGCTGCTAAAGAAGCTTGTTCAAAAGCCTTAGGTTGTGGAATAGGCAAGGAATGTGGTTTTCAAGATATAAAGATAAGTAAAACAGCTAAGGGTGCACCTCATATAAGCCTTTCACAAAGACTTATAAAAGACTATAAGATTAATGATATATCTGTTTCTATCACTCATGATGGGGACTACGCCATGGCCGTTGTTGCTATTGAAACTACGAAAAGCTAATCAACCACCACCTACAAAGTCCAGTAACTCTATCTTGTCACCATCATTTAAAAGGTGTTCGTTCCAAGACTCTTGTTTAACAATATTCATATTAACAGCTGCTGCCATCACCTTATCGACTATACCTAAGTCATTCATCATCTCTAAAAGTGTTATTTCTTCTTGATATACCTTATCTTCACCATTTACTATAAGCTTCATTCTATTTCTCCATAATTATTATATTGTCAATATTATTTGCGAAAGTATAGCACTTCTTTGGAGTAAATTCTAATAGTCATCATACTAAAACTGAAATTAATGGGGCACCTGGTCGTATTTTAGTACCCCTTACAAATTAGAAGCTTTAGGCCTGCTGTCTAAAAGACATCATCTTAAAGCGTTCCCCTAAAAAGTCAGGTAAAAACAGTGGCTTGGCGCGTTCTATCTCATAGGTGTACATTTCTTCACCACCCTGCTCTTTTAACATTTCTAAGAGCTCCAATAAGCCCATATCAATAAGGGCCAAGGCCTGAGTCTTATATGAGGTCATTTCAATGTCTGCCTCGGCGTAGGCATCTTTTAAGTGCTCAAAACAAACATCATAAGTGATATCGCAATCGCAAAACACATCAGATAGATTTAAATCTTCATCAAAAAGAGGAATTACCTTATGTTCTTTATATATGCGTATGGAAAAATCAGGTCTTGCCTGCATCTCTCCATAATCATAAGTCATAAACTCAAAGGTCTTTGCCGCAGACTTCATCTCTAAGGCAAATGCTTCATAACCCAAGGCTATTTCGCCCTTATCCTTATGATACTTCTTTGCTTTTTCACTTACCCAAGCGTTTTCTTCCTCAAAAATAATCTTTCCTTCTTTCATAGTACCTATTTTATCTTTATAAATAAGCTCACATGAAAAGGCATCAAAAATTTCATTGGCTATAAAAAAAGCCGATTCTAGATTAAGTTCACTTAAGGATCTAACATGAGAAAGCTTAACAACGTCTCCAAAAGATTCTTCAAAATATTTATCTTGCGTCTCTTGTAAAAAGTCAAATTTTTCTACTGTTATAAAAGAAAGTGTATCTAAGAGTTCAGGTCTTAGTGTATAGATAAACTGCACTATGTCAGCCGATAAATAACCCTTATGCGCGCCAATCTCACAGATTGTGGTATTTGAAGGCAAAAAGCCCTCATCTATTAAAGAAATAATATGCTTAGCTATACTACCTCCAAAATATTTAGAAGTAGATACAGAGGTATAAAAGTCACCCTCTTTTCCAATTTCTTTATATTTTGTATAATATCCATCTTGACCATACAGCCAATCATACATATATTCACTAAACTTCATTTTCTAAGCCTTTTATTTTATCTATCAGTAAGATATTTAGGTGTTATTATTAATTAATTTTTCATATAAATTTAAAAGTTCTAACTGCTTATCAAGTTCAAATATCTTTTGCTCAACCTTCTCAATTTCTACAGAGTTTTTCAAATTTTGCACATCATACTGGGTCTTATACCCAGCTGTATATAGTTGCTGTGTGTCACTTAAAAGCGTGGCATAAAGTGTTTCATTTTCCTTTGATAAGGCTATCTTTTTTTGAAAGTTTTTTAAATTTTCACTCACTTGTTCATATAAGGCAAGAAGCTCACGTTTTTTATCTTCTACAAGGACTAAGGACTTAAGATATTGAACCTGAGCCGACTCCACATCTCTAAGGCTATTAAAATCTATAGGCATACTTGCCTTTAAGCCATAATTATAATAAGCCGTTTCAGGAGGACTTGGTACGTTTGACCCAGCAAAAGAAGGATTTTCTAGCTTATCCCAATTATATCCCGCTGTTATACTCACTGTAGGTAAATACTTAGATAAGGTTACATCCTTATTATATAAGTTCTTTTCACCCTCACTTTGCACCTGTTTAACATCAATATTATTTTCTAAAAAGTTTTCTTGACTTATGAGGTCTAAGGAAGGGACTCTTGCTTCCTCATAATTCAAGTCACTAATTGCACCAAACTTTGAGATTAGACGTTCTTGATTTGTTTGCAAATCATATAAGGTCTGTGTCACCTTATTCTTTTCAATAATCGCATTATTTAAAAAACCAGAATCAAGTTGTCCGTTTAAATATTGCTCTTTTTTTTGTTCTAAGTTAATACGTGAATTATCAATTTGAAGTTCTTGTTTAGTAATACTTAAACGACCTTGTTTAATTTGCATAAGCAAGGACACTGCGTCTTTAATCATCTTTCTTTTGGCCACGTCTATACTGTACTTATTATAAGCGTAAGAGGCCTGTGCAAATTTTATCCCATAATAAATACCACCACTTTTAAAGATAGGTTGGTCCATGACAATAGCCGCATTTTGCGTCTTTTGTGTAGGAGAACCTGTTTCATTATAAGGGTTACTTTTAGAGATAGAATAACGCAATTGTAAGGGCTGAATCCAAGAATCTCTTAACTTCTTTTTTTCTAAAAGACTTTTTTCATAATCATAAGAATATTCTTTTGTCTTAAGATCTGAAATATAAGATTGGAGGTCTAAGTCTTGAGCATTAAGAATACTTATTAAGGCAAGGTTATAAAGAAGAAAGTGCTTCATCTAAACGCTTAAACCCTTCTATGATTTCTTCATCACTAATCGTCAAAGGTGGTAAAAATCGCAAGGTATTTCGTCCTGCCTTAAGCATTAGTAGGCCCTTATCATGTGTGGCCTTAATAATATTAGCTAAGGTCTCAGCATTTTTCACACGTAAACCTCTCATCAAACCAAAGCCTACACTTGAGGTAAATAAATTTCTATTATTTGAAAAAACTTCTTCTAATTTTGCCTCAAATTTTATAAAGGTTCTGTCTAACTCCCCTGAGTCTTTAAGTTCTGACAAAATATCCATAACGGTATTTGATGCAGCCGTTGAAAGGTAATTTCCTCCAAAGGTAGATCCATGATCCCCTGGGGTAAGAACTTCTTTTTTAGAGGTCATCACAACACCAATAGGAACACCTCCCCCAAGGCCTTTTGCAAGTGTAATAATATCAGGTGTAATCTCATACACATTTGAGGCTAAAAACTCACCCGTACGGTAAACACCTGTTTGTACTTCATCCACAATAAGTAAGATGTCTCTTGACTTTAACATCTTAGATAGAGCTTGAACCTTTGTCTTATCAAGGGGCTGAACACCACCCTCACCTTGAACAAGTTCAATCATAACCGCTACCGTATGGTCATCAATCATCCCTTCAATCGCGTCTATATCACTAGCATACGTAAAGCCATCAGGAAAGGGACCAAAATAATTATGCATCACTTCTTGACCTGTTGCTTTTAAGGCCGTAATAGTACGTCCATGAAAAGACTGGTCTAAGGTAATAATTTTATATCTCTTCGTTTCGCCTTCTATCTCACCATACTTACGTGCAATTTTAATAGCGCCTTCATTTGATTCAGCCCCTGAATTTGCGAAAAAACATTGCATGTCATATCCACTAAGGGAAACAATGCGCTGTGCACATTTAGCCTGTGGCTCTATAACATAAAGGTTTGAGATATGGGTGATACTGCTAACTTGATCACAAATGGCCTTGCTAACCTTATCATTAGCATGACCAACACTAACAACGCCTATGCCTGAAGTGAAATCTATATAGTCATTACCCTTATCATCTTTTAAAGTTGCATTTTTTCCAGATACGAAGTTTGTATAGTTACGTCCATAAGTGGGGATAATATATTTTTTATCTAATTCTTGTAAGTTGTTTTTCATAGAGGATTCCTTATTTAGTTATTTTATTCAAAAAAAGGTGAAATTGTTCACCTTTTTTTGAAGTATCCTGATTTAGTTATTTTACTCAGAAGAAAAGTGAAGTTATTCACTCTGCTTCTGAGGTATTTTAAATTCTATTTTATATAGTTTTGAAAATTGTTTTGGTGCCCTTATTAGTATCTCCGTCTTATATGAAGATATATGTTCTGTATCGCTTAGGGGCCAAATCTTATCAATTTTATATGTACTTTTTTCATTATTAAGATAAATTATTTTTTCTTTTATCCCTTCTAACTCATTAAGGTTTAAAAATATGGTTAGCTTAGCACGGGAGATATCAGCAACCTGAGCTAAATTCATTCCAGGGTTAACCACCTGTCCTTTTTTGACATATAACTCATATAAGACCATGCCCTTAGCCTTAATATGCTTATCTTTGATAGAACGTTTAAGTTGAGCTAGTCTTAACTCAGTATCATTAAGCCCGGAACTTATTGTTTCTAATTTTTCCAGGGTACTTAACTCAAGATTTTGTGTACTTGAAAGGTCAAAAAACTCTTTGTCTTTTTCAACACTTGATTTAATAGGAAGGTCTTTAATTCTTTCATAATTTTTATTTTTCTTTTCAATCATAATTGAAAGGTTATTTGCCATTTTTTTATTAAGTTCTAAACTTTTTTGCAAGTTGATCTTTTTTGCTTTTAAAAGAAGTAATTCTTTTTGATCTAATTCATCATCAATGCGAATAAAACTAGCTGAACCAAGTATCTTACCTTCGAATCTTTCATCTGATTTAATAACCAGTCCTGAGACATTAGACTGCAAGGTGTACAAGAGATAAGGTTCAGCCTTTGAATAATATTCAGAGCCCATTAAAAAAAGGCTTAAGCTTATAAATAATATTATACTTTTCATAAGATGATTATACAATAAATATTCTCTATATTAGGCTTCAAACATTTGTTTATTATCTATGCTATAATTATTTTCAATACGATATCTTTGTTAACGCAGCTTCAGATATTTTACTAAGGACTAAACATGTCATTAATGGACCACGTTGATGCTTCCACTCAACTCGCAAAAAACAATGAGGTACAACTTCTCGTTTTTAAGGCTTCAATGGGTGAAGACTCTCCCTACTACGCAATAAACGTTTTTAAAACACGAGAAGTAGTAGAGGCTAAGAATCATTTTCTTACTCAGATTCCTTCTTCTCACCCTTTTCTTGAGGGCACTATTGTCCTTCGAGGTGTACAAATACCTATCTTAAACCTACCCCTTTGGCTAGACCATCCTATCACTTATGAAGACCAAGAAAGTTCTAGACTCTTGATTTGTGACTTTAATGGTATTATTATTGGTCTACGTATTACTGAGGCCCACCGTGTTATTAAAAAGAATTGGTCTGATATGCATGCGCCTGATTCTTATAATATGAATGACCATGCAAAGGTTGTAAATGATACACGATTAGAAGATGGTAGCATTTGTATGGTCTTAGACTTTGAGCAACTTTTAGCTGATGTTATACCTTCTGCCATGGTAAATGTGGACCAATCTCCTGAAAATATTCGTGATGTTATCATTCCCGAAAAACTACGTAATGGGAAACTTCTTATTGCAGAAGATTCAAAGGTTGCACAAAGACACTTACATCAAATACTAACAAAGGCAGAAATTAATCATCAAATCTTTAATAATGGAAAGCTTCTTATGAATTATATTACTGCCCTTCCTGACAAGTCTATAATCCCCGCTATTGTTACGGATATAGAAATGCCTGAGATGTCTGGGTTTACAGTTATTCGTTTATTAAAAGAAAGTCCGGAAACGGCTAATATTCCTATTATAGTTAATTCTTCTATGACGGGAGATAATAATAAGCGAGAGGCTGAGAGTTTAGGAGCAGATGGTTTTGTTAATAAAACAAAAAGTCATGATATTCTTCCCTTAGTCATACAACTTATGGAAGAAAAAGGCTTAAGTTAAGGCCCACTAAAGTTTTTAATAATATCTTCCACTGTTTCTAATGTCTTAATACCTTCCACACTTTTTCCTGCTTGGAAAAAGCCTTGTTGAGACTTCTTTCCTTTAACAAGATCTTTTAAATTTTTTATAGAGCGTAACATATACACAAGACGAACAAAGCCCTTTAATAAAGAGTTTTCTAACATCCACGAAACAAAGGCATTAGGTTCTAGGCCTAGTCTTTGTATATAAGGTGTATTAATGACACTCACCTTTACACCTGTTAAATTTAAAGAAAACACTATGTCTTCTTTTTTAGCCTTAAGGATTGCTTCTTTATACTCACTTGGAACCTTACACTCTACGCTTGCTATAAAACGTGTGCCCATTTGAACGCCCGCATAACCTAAGTCTAGTACCCTATCATAAGTCTGTTTATCTCCAACACCACCCGCGCAGACTAGGGGAAGACCTAAGCCTTTTAACTCCTCATATAAAATCTTGGCCTCAATATTCCCTGCATGTCCTCCAGCATTTGAATTAACACAAATAAGACCATCAACCTTAGCTTTTATAGCTATACGAGCCCATTTAAGCTCTGTTACATCATGATAAACCTTAGCTCCTGACTTATGTACTTGTGTAACAACCCAGTCTGGCTTTCCTAAGGAGGTGATAAAGAATCTAATCCCTTCTTCTAGTGCGATCTCAATCCACTCTTTCATTCGGTCTTCATACTTCTTAGAACTTTTTTCAATGAGTACATTCATGCCTATAGGTTTAGAGCTAAGACTTTTAATATAACGTATACCTTCTACAAAGTCATATCCATGGACATAGGTTAAGGATATTGGCTGAATAATACCTATACCCCCCGCCTCAGATACTGCTGCTACAAGCTCAGGGTTTGAGCAAGGATACATGGGGCCACCAATAATAGGAACTTCAATACCTGCATCTTCTAAAAATTTATTCATTATTTTTCCTCAAGTTCAAAGAGACCAAGCTTCCAAAGAACAGAAACTTTGGCCACACATTCACCTTGAACATCAAAAATATCTGCGTAAACCATAAACTCCGTATCTTTATTTATTTTAGGGAGTTCACATTTACACACAGCCCTCAAGGTACCTCTGGCCTTTTTTAAAAACTCTATAGATATATGCTTAACTATACCTCTTATATTAGGCTCTAAAGAACCTAATACAGCTATACCGCTGGTAAATTCGCCTAGGTTGGTTAGTGCGATGGCATGAATGGAATTAAGATGGTTTCTATTTTTCTTTTTGTCTTTTAATAGTACTTGTGCGTGGCCTTTTTCTAAGACATCGATACATGCTCCCAAGGAACCGGTATAAGGATTAACAAAACGAATAAGATAGGAAAAAAAAGCCTTTCCCAGAGGTATATTTGAAAAATACTTCCAAAAACTAAAAACCTTTTGTATAGACATTTCAGACTCCTTTAATAAGGAAATATTGTATATTCAGATTTAAAATAAATCTCTTTAAAATCATCTTGGAGTATAAGATTTTTCATTCTTTCATCCCATATCTTCATTAATTTTTTTCCCTTTTTACTTTTAGTAAAGGCAGGATATAACTTTAATTGCAAGATTGTTTTCTTAGCAAATTCTTTAGAAGAAAGCTTTGCCTTAGATAAATAAACTTGAATATCTTCTTTCTCATCTATAAAAACATCAATACGATCACTTTTTAACTGTTTTAGCCCATTTATTCTGTTGCTTGACTCTTTAATTTTCATCTTAACATTAAGGTACTTATCATAGTCATAACCTCTAATCCATCCAAGAGTAAGGCCATCTAAGCTTTCCTTACCCTTCCATTCTTCTATCGTTTCATGCCTAAAGATAGCCACAACAATATCTTGGTCAAAATAATACTTAGGATACAAGGCAAAAGATTTTTCATCCTTATAAGCAGCTAAGAAGATATCAGCATTATTACTATGTACCAGTTCAGTGGCCTCACTATAAGAAACGTGTTTTTTTATAATGCTGTAGCCAAGAGGTTCATAAACGCGCTGCATAATTTCCCAGTACAAACCTGTACCATCTCTATTAGTAGCACCCTTCCATGATTCAGTGGCAATAATAATTTGTTTATCAACTTCAGCCCAGAGAAAAGATGAAAAGAAAATTAAAAAAATTAGTATAAATTTCATATATATCCTTATTGCTGCAAAAAGGCAACAATTGTATAAGTATAAATTATTATATCAAAAGAAGTTCATACAAAAAGTTAAAAGTTAAATTTTAGAAAAAGAAAGAGTATCAAAGGCTTTAGACCTGAGTACATACACGCTGTATATCTTCAGCAAGCCCTTCATTAAAGCCAAATTCAACATTAAATTCACCATTTGAGTGCAAGTTGTAATTTAATGTATTCCAATTTTCTTTTGTTTTAGCTTGTAATTCAATAAGGTCATTCATTAATATTTTTTTATGCTCTTTTATAGAAGAAAAGGAGTTTGCTTCACTTCCATCTACTTGTAGATATCCACCAGATATTTTTAGGGCTAAGGAATGTAGTTCAACTTCTAGGACCGCGTCACAAAAGCTTCCATCTATACCCTTAATCAGCATCTGAGAAATACTATTATAAATTTCATCTATAGAACGCGTCATATTAATCCTTAAAGAAACTATTTTATAATGATAAACATTTATTGTTCCAAAAAAGAAAATAAGTAAAAAAGGGGGAAATTAAATTAGCCCCAAAGGGCTAAGGATTACATACGTGCGTAGTCTACGCTTATACAAGCATCAAGCTCGCTAAGTTCTTTAAGTGTTGTTTTACTCACATCTGAGTCAGTAATAATTACTGCTAGTGCTTGGTTCTTGTTGCGACCTAAACGGAAATCCGCAATATTTACATCATGTTTGGCTAAGGTTGTACCAATTTGACCGATAACACCTGGAACATCTGTATTTTTATAAATAATGAGGTTGCCCTTAGGTTCGATATCTAAGTCAAATCCATTAATATCAACAATACGTTGAACATCTTCATCAAAGATAGTCGATGAGATTTCTACTGTATCTTTTTCTGTTGTTAGTTTAACCGTAATTCTATTTTTATAAATACTTGTACTTGCTTCTTCTTCAAAATCAAGTAAGATACCACGGTCTTGTGCTACAAACTCTGCATTCACGTAATTAATCTTCTCTCCTAAAGCTTCTGATAATGCACCAACCGTTACAAAGGTCATAAGTGACTTTAGGTAAGCCGAAATATCACCCTGAGCAGATATTTTAATAGACTTAACAGGCGCCTTATTAATCTGTGCCGCTAAGAAGGCTGTTTTTTGTGAAAGTTCTAAGAACGGCTTCACAAAGGCAGGAATCTTGTTTTCATCTATAGGAAGATTAAAAGCATTTTTAAATTCAATTCCCTTTGCTGCATTAAGGGCTTGAGCTGCTGCTTGAGTACCAATGTTATACTGAGACTCAAAGGTATTTGCACCAAGATGAGGAGAAACAACAATGTTATCTAGGTCTAATAATGGGTGGTTAATAGCAGGTTCTTTGTTAAACACATCAATACCGGCAAAACGAATTTTTCCAGACTTCAAGTTGTTAAAAAGGGCTTCTTCATTATAAAGACCACCACGAGCACAGTTAATTAAAACCACACCGTCTTTCATCTTAGCCATTTCAGCCTCATCAAGCATGTTTAATGTTTCTTGATTTTTTGGTGTATGAATAGTGATGATATCACAGGCTAAAATATCATCAAAATTAGTTGTATATTCTACACCAAGGTCAGTTGCCTTAGATGAAGAAATATATGGGTCATAAGCGACAACATCCATTTCAAATGCCTTCGCACGAATAGCTACACGGCTCCCAATGTTACCAAAACCGATAACACCAAGCTTTTTGCCCTTCATCTCATAACCATACCATTTTTCTCTTTTCCAGATTCTCTGGTTTTTAAGATGGTCATGTGAGTAAGGAAACATTCTCATACAAGAAAGCATATGTGTCATTGTAAGCTCAACTGCTGCAATAGTGTTAGCAGTAGGTACATTCATAACAATAATACCTTCTTTAGAACAACCTTCAATATCTACATTATCAACACCAACACCTGCTCTAATTACAGCCTTAAGTTTCTTAGCAGCGGCAATAAATTTAGTATCTACATCAGTAGAGCTACGAGTGATAGCGATGTCTGCTGTCGCAATAACATCTAAAAGTGCAACTTTATCAATATCAGCGGCAAAAACATATTCAATTTGATCGTCATTAGCAAGCATATCAAGACCGGCTTGGTGGATATGGTCACATACTACTACTTTTGGCTTAGACATATAAAAATTCCTTTATAAATAAAAATAAAAAGACTCATCTGAGCACTTTTATTTGTATTTATCTTATAATCTTTTTTATTCTTGCATTTATAGCATAATTTTTCAATGTTTTTACTATATTTTCTAACTGTTTGAGGTTTTTAGAGTAGATTACAAGTTTCAATTCCTCTTTTTTCTGTTCAAACATGTATTTTATCTTGTGTTGTTTCAAAACTTCTTTTAAACAAAAAAGCTGATAGGGGTCAAGATCACCCGCATCTAGTCTATAAATCCTTGTTTTTTTAGGTGGGTCTTTGAGGTCCACTTCAACAAAAATTTCAGTTACGGGGTAAAAATAACCTTCATCCTCATGTTCTGAGAAACGTTCTATCCATTTCTCTTTACTTGGGATGTTTGGAAGGTCTTGTGCTTGAGGAATATCTGCCTTATCGGCGTATATACTTGCATCATTTTGATTCACTTGAACCAAAAAGAGAACCAAAAAGAAGGCGACTCCAACAAAGATTGCTGGAAATAACCATTTAGCAAGTACAGAATGCATTTATGCTTACTTTAGTTGGTCTTTGATAAGATCACCCAAAGAGTTACCTGTGTCATTTTCAGCATTTACTTGTGCTAAAACAACCTGGTCTTGTAAACGCTGTAGTTTCTTAACGGATAAACGAATACGATCACGTTTAACATCAATAACAGCGATTACCGCTTCAATTTCATCACCTGGGTTAAGTTCTTCAGCAATTAATGGCTCAAGATCTTCATTACGAATAAGTGCGTCCATGTCATCTTCAAGTGAAACAAATACACCGAAATCTTTAACATCACGAACCTTACCCTTAACAATCTCGTTAACCTTATGCTCTTTAGCGAACTTATCAACAGGAGACTCAAGAAGTGCCTTACGGTTAAGAGAAATTTTCTCTTCTTCACGGTTGATTTTAACAATCTTAACTTCAACCTCGTCACCAACCTTATAAAGGTCTCTTGCTTTTGTACTTTTATCCCATGAACAGTCTTGGTTATGTAAAAGACCTTCAACCGTACCAACACGTACAAATGCACCAAAGTCAGTTAAAGTAGTTACTGTACCTTTAATGATATCACCTTCTTTAGAAACCTTAATGAACTCATCAAATGGCTTAGGAAGAAGTGTCTTAAGAGATACACGAAGCTTATGCTTAAGAGGATCAATTTCGATAACTTCAACATCAATTTCAGCACCAACTTCTAAATAATCTTTTGGTGATTTGATGTTCTTGTCCCAAGTGATCTCAGAAACATGTAAGAAACCTTCAATATCATTACCAAGGTCTACGAATACACCATATGGCTCAACATTAGAAACTGTAACAGTGATAGTATCACCTTCATCTAGTTCAGACTCAACTTCTTCCCATGGATCAGACATAACAGCCTTAATAGAAAGAGATAAATGACGCTTGTCTTTATCATAAGAAATTGCCTTACATTCAACAACATCGCCTTCTTTGTAGTACTTAGAAGGATTAACCGGACCCTTATAAGAGATCTCGTTGTAATGAACAAGACCATCAACACCACCAACGTCTACGAACATACCATAAGAAGTAATCTTCTTAATAGTACCTTCAACAACAACGTCTTCTTCCATAAGCGCATCAATGATTTGCTTACGTTTTTTGCGATCTTCATTAAGAAGTTTACGACGAGAAAGAACGATTGAAGATTCAGCTTCATCAATCTTAATAACCGCTGCTTTAACCTTACGTCCGATAACATTGTCATCATCTTTAAGTGCTGCAAGAGACTTAGGCATAAAGAAAGCTACACCGTCTAACTCAAGAATATAACCACCACGGTTCTTCTTAGTAACAGTCGCTTCAACAATTAAGTCTTCATAATCATCTTTATGCGTAGTAATGAATTCAAGAGTTTTTAATTGCTCTAAAACTTTCTTATGTGAAATACGTGGACGTTCATTACGAAAGCCAGTAATCATTACTTTAATAGTGTCATTAACATTATATTTGAGTTCGCCATTTTCATCTTGAATCTCATTTAGGTATAAAATACCCTCTAGTTTTTCACCCACATCTACGAGTGCCTTGTCTTCTTGAATCTCTACGATGATACCATCAGCTACACGATTTGATTCTTCTGATCGTTTTTCTGATGCTTCAAACATCGCCGCAAAGTCTTCTTCTTCCATTGGTTCGAGCTCTTGAGCCATACAAATATCCCTTGTTTACGGACCGTCTTTAAGACCGCCTCAAATAAAAATTTGCAAATTATAGCTAATTCTTCCTTTTTATTCCTTTATACTATAAATAAATTATAAAAATTATAAGTTTACAAGCTTATAGGGTTTAATGTAATAAACTAAGCTTGAATTATAGTTAGCATTGTTAAAATTAATAGAAATAATTTTTAACTAAATAGAACTTTTTCTATAAATGGTGGGACCATGCATACAATTAAAGATTTACACAAATATTCTCATAATCTTAATGTCTTATATGTTGAAGATGATAAAGACCTGAGAGAAGAAACAACCATACTTTTTAAAATGCTTTTTAAAGACATTGATACAGCTGAAGATGGAGAGATAGGTTTAGATCAATATAATCAAAAGTCTTATGACTTGGTTATCTCTGATGTTAACATGCCTAACATGAATGGCATAGATATGTGTAAGAAGATAAGAGAAGTTAATCCTGAACAAAAGATATCTATTGTATCTGCACATGACGAGTCTTCTATTTTAATGGACCTCATTAAGGCAGGGGCAGATGGTTTTATACTTAAACCTATGCATATGGATGACTTAATTATTGCCTTATATCCTGTGTGTAGAGATGCATATACACAAATAGTTAATATAGAACTTGTAAATGAGTTAAATGAAAAGAATGAAATACTTCAAGAACAAAATAAAAAGTTGCGTTCCTCAGGCAATACCATAGAAACAAAACACCAACAATTAGGTGAACTCATTCAAGAAAAAAATGATTGTCTAAACAAGGAAGAAAAAAAAGAGTTAAATGTAGCTGAAGAGGTATTACAAGACTATTTTGAAGAAGATGTAGACGAAGGGGAAGAGAATGTAGTCTTCTTAAGCGATCATTGTGCAGACCTCTCAGAAATTTTTATGGAAATACCTGAAATCATCTCAGCCTACGCAGAAAATCCTGACGAAAATGAGGTCCAGAAAATTTCAGGACTTTTATCTAAGGCTGCTTCTGTACTCGTGTATTATTCCCCCTATCTAGACCTTTTATCTACAAGCTTCACAGAACTTTCTGTTACCTTAGAAAATAACTTAGAAACCTTTATAGAAATTATGAAAGTTAATCCCCAGTCTGTATTAATGCTTTTTGACGCGGTGAGTGCGGATATGGAAAGGTATATAGAAAGATTTGCGGTTGAGTCTTTAGCTATGAAAAATATCCATCATATACATGAACCAACGGCCCTTAGTATTCAACAGATTATTACACTCATCCTTCCGCCTCCAGAAGATGAAGGAACAGATGATATTTTTGACTTTTAATTGTGAGAAGCGTAAAATAAAGGTGAGCAACGTTAAATAAAGGTGAACTGCTTCACCTTTATAGTTGCGGAACCGAAGTCGATGTACGTTCACGTACCGACGAAGGCCTTAGCAATGACAACCTAAGTGTCAATATATTTCTCAAATAAAAAGTATTAAGAAGAAAGTTCTTTAATCTTAGCCGTCACCTGCTTAATAATCCAGTCCGGTGTAGAAGCACCCGCACTAACACCACACTCTTGCTTACCCACAAACCATGCCCTATCTAAGTCATCAGGCCCTTCAACAAGATAAGAACTCTCACAATTATCCTTAGAAATTGAATGCAATTCCTTTGTATTAGATGAATTTTTCCCACCAATAACAACCATCACATCAGATGCTTGTGCAAGGGTTTTAACCGCATCTTGGTTATCAAAGGTTGCATTACAAATGGTGTTAAACACACGAACCTCTTTATGGGAGCGCATAAGGTGATTACATACCTTCATAAACTCATCTACCTTACGTGTGGTTTGAGCAACAACGGCTATTTTTTCATAAAAAAACTTACCCTCAAGTTCTTCTACAGATTCAACAACAGTAACCCCTTTTTCTGCGTAAGACATAACACCCTTAATTTCAGGATGATTTACATCTCCAAAGATAACAATGTCATATCCTTGCTTGCTCATCTCTTCACAGATTTGTTGAGGCTTAGTGACATAAGGACAGGTTGCGTCAATAACGTCTATCTTTTTCTTATGAAGTAAGGCTAGTTCATCCTTAGGTATACCATGGGTACGGATAACAGCCTTATCTCCTTCCTTAAAGGTAGAAATGTCTTCAACCAAAGAAACTTTAAAGTCTATCTTTAAACGATCAATCTCTTTTCCATTATGAATTAAGGGACCATAGGTAGCGGCACCAACATTTTCTTCTGCAATTTTAATCGCGCGTTTCACACCAAAACAAAATCCATAATTTTCAGCTAATTTTACATTCATACTTTTTCCTTACAGCTCTACTTTCGTAATTTCTTTTAAGATATCAAAGAAATTTGGGAAAGAGGTTTGTATGCATTGTATATTTTCAATCTTCATTCCACATCTAAGACCACCAATGGCAAAACTCATAGCAATACGGTGATCACCAAAAGAGTTAATCAGTGCAGGCTGAAGTACTCCACCTGTTACTGTATAACCATCTTCATACTCAGTTGTTTTAATATCACAATTATTAAGATTATCAACCACTGTTTTAATTCTATCAGATTCTTTAACCCGAAGTTCTTCCGCATTTTTTATAACAGAAGTACCCTCTGCACAGGCCATAGCTATAGAAAGAGCAGGCAGTTCATCAATTAACCAAGAAATATTTTTTTCAATAGTAATAGCCTTTAAAGGAGCATAACTAACCGTAATATCTCCAATAGGCTCATACTTTTCATCTTTCAAATCATAAGTAATTTGTGCGCCCATTTTTTCAAGTGCCTTAAAGGCTTCAATACGTGTAGGATTAAAGGTAACACCTTCAATAATAACAGATGCACCTGGAGTAATTGCCGCCGCTACCCCAAAGAAAAATGCTGATGAAGGGTCTGCAGGAACTCGAATAATCAAGGGAGACAAGAGACCTTTTAAAGGCTTAATCTTCGTCACTAAACCTTCTACTTCAAGCTTAGCTCCCATACCTTTTAACATACGTTCAGTATGATCACGAGAAAGTTCAGGTTCTTCGTATGAGCATTCTCCATCCGCGTGAAGAGCAGCTAATATCATGGCTGACTTAACCTGAGCAGAAGCAATCTTAGACTTATAAGTATAGGCTTTAAGTGAACCACCACGAATACTAAGAGGCGCTAACGAGCCCCCAGCTCTTCCATCTAAAAAAGCACCTATATCTTTTAAGGGTGTTGTTACACGCTTCATAGGTCTACGCTTTAGATATTCATCACCTGTTAAAATAAAGTGTCCTTTTGCTGAGGCTAAAAGCCCACAAAAAAGACGCATGCCTGTTCCTGAGTTTCCACAATCTAAGATATCAAAAGGTTCTTGAATTCCATTTGAAGAGATACGAATCACCCTTCCATCATCTTCAACTTTTGCCCCTAAATCTTTTACGATTTGAAGGGTATTCATAGTATCTTCTGCACGTAAAAAGTTTTCTATGACAGATTCACCCTTAGCTAAAAGCGAAAACATAGCGCAGCGGTGAGAGATAGACTTATCGGGCGCAATAGAATCACATTTAAGCTCAAAGCCTTCAGTAATACTATAAATTGTGGCTGTACTCATCATCGTAATGCAATCCCTAACTTCTCATTTAGAGCAGATAAAATATCGTCCATTGATGAAGTAATATCTTCTTCTTCTAAGGTCTTGAGTTCTGATTGAAGCATAAAACGAAGTGTTAAACTCATATTATCCCCCAATTCTTCACTCTCATAAATATCAACAGGATAGAAACGAATCACTTCTTCACTTTGAGCCTGGGAAATAACATTTCTTAGCTCAGCATATTTAAGGGACTTAGGAATAACGACTGACAAGTCTCTATAAGAGGCTTGAAACTTTGAATAAGAAGAGAATGTTTTTAAATTATATTCAAGAGTATCAAAGGAGATTTCACAAAGATAAGTATTATCTAAATCATACTCTTTTGCTACGCTAGGGTGTAATTTAAAAAGTGTTCCCATAACATTTTCATCAACAACAATCTCAGCCGACTGGTAAGGATGAGCTAAACCGTGAGAAATTTTTACAGGACGAAGTTCAAAGGAGCCAATGACATTAGAAATATTTTGTACAAATTTTTCAAAACCTACTGAGTCAGGCTTACCATGATTATTAATACTTTCTATTGATGATTGACCTGAAAAAAGAAATCCCATCTTAATCGTTTCATTTCTAGAACTATCAAAAACAGAACCTACTTCAAAAAGTTTAACTTGTTTACGTCCTGACTTGGCATTAGCGCTTGCGGCTTCAACAAGACCTACACATAAGGTCGAACGAAGGGTATCAAGTGTTCCTGCAATAGGATTAACAAGGTCTAGTTCTTCTTTTAAAACATCAAAACCAAATTTCTTAAGCTTAGATCTTTCATTAAACACAAAATGCACAGACTCATTAAAACCACAAGAAGCTGCTTTTTGACGGTAAAACTTTCGTTTAGCAAAGAACTCACTGGCATCATTTGCATGAGGTTGTTCAGTAAAGGCATAAGGTTTAGAGGGAATATTATCAATTCCAATAAGACGTACAATCTCTTCAACTATATCTTGGTCATGGCTTACATCATGTCTAAACTGAGGTACACCCACTACAATCTGACCAGCCTGAGACTTAAGCATATTAAAACCAAGGTTTTTAAGAACTTGAGTAACATTTGTTTTTTCAACATCCATACCAATAGTGTTATTAATATCTTCTATACTCATATGAAGTACCACTTCTTCATGAGGTGAGTTAAGCTCTAAGCTTCCTCCAAAGATTTCTGTTTTAGCGTAGGTATTAAAAAGTTCTTGACAGTATTCTAAACCAAATTCTAAGTTTGGCTCAGACCCACGTGATGTACGGTAAAAAAGAGGACCATTTGTAATCTTCTTCTCAGCCATCTTACGTGAAATTGTGTCAGGATGGATATACGATGCTTCAAGTATAATTATTTCATCTTCTTTGCTTACACGTGATTCATCATATTGGATAATTCCGATGGTTGAGGCCTTTACCTTCCCCTTTGTTACTGCATATCCATTTTCATCTTTTTCAAGAACAATTTGCGCCTTATCTTGAGACATAGGAAAAGAAGAATATCCATAAGCTCTTAAGATAACACCTGAAGAATACGTCGCATAAAATATAAGTGCATCAATTGCTGACTTACATTCTTCTTCTATCATAGAAAGTCTAAGGCGTAAAAGTAAAGGAAGGGTAAAACTATTTTGTTTAACCGCCTTATACATAAGACTTACATCTGTGTCTTTGGGATGCGTTAATTGTAATATACGACCTATTCCAACCTGTTTGTCTTCAGCCACAGATTTTTGACGTTCTTTTAACTCTATATTAAAGGCTGCTGAAAGATCACGTGCAACCCCATTAATACTCAAACAATCACCACGATTAGCCGTAAGTTCAAGTTCTATCAGTTCATCATTAAAATAAGGATTATCACAAAGTGCGTCCCCTAACTTAAGTTCACCAATACTCTCATCAAGTATCATAATCCCATCTTCAACCGCAGGAAGTCCAAGTTCTGTTGATGAACAAATCATTCCAACAGACTCAACACCACGAAGTTCAACAGGTTTAATCTTAAGTCCCCCAGGCATAACGGCACCAATAGTAGCCACAGCCACAAAAATATTAGCCTTTACATTTGAAGCACCACATACAATTTGACGAACCGATGTTCCGATATCAACCTGACATACATTTAATTTATCTGCGTCAGGATGTTTTTCACAAGAAAGGACATGACCAATAACAATCTTTGCAGGAACACTATAAACCTCATGTCTATCTACTTCAAGACCAATAGCATTAAATGTCTTACAAAGTTCATCTCCACTTTTAGCTTCAATGTCTATCCACTCGTTTAACCAGCTTTTTGTAATAATCATTAAAATTGCTCCAATAGTCTCATGTCACCCTCAAAAAGAGAACGTAAATCAGGAATTTGATGAATCAGCATTGCAAAACGCTCAATACCTAGACCAAAGGCATATCCACTTACATTTTTGTAACCAACTGCGTCAAAAACATTTGGATCAACAATTCCACAGCCAAGTACTTCTAACCAACCTGTCTTAGAACAAATTCTACAGCCTTTTCCCTCACAAAAGATACAAGAAATATCCACTTCAGCTGAAGGTTCAGTAAACGGGAAAAATGAAGGACGAAAACGCACTTCTACATCACCAAACATATGATGTAAGAAGCCCTCAAGAATAAACTTCAAGTTTGCAAAAGAAACCTTCCCTTTTTCATCTACAAGAAGTCCTTCTATCTGATGGAACATAGGCGTATGTGTGATATCAAAGTCACGTCTAAACACAGAACCAGGGGCTATCATACGAATAGGAGGTTGTGTATTTAACATCGTTCTAATTTGAACAGGAGAGGTATGTGTACGCAAAAGTTTTTCATCTTTAAAATAAAAAGTGTCTTGCATATCGCGGGCAGGATGGTACTTTGGAAGGTTTAGTGCTTCAAAGTTATGAAAGTCATCTTCAACCATAGGGCCTGTTTCAACAGAAAAGTTAAGGTTTGAAAAATATTCAATCACTCTGTCCATTGTATCCATTACAGGATGTGTTGCTCCACGCTCACTCGTAGGCGAAAATAAAGAAACATCTATACCTTCTGCTTTCATGGCTTCTTGAAGTGCTGCTGTTTCTAAAATAATTTTCTTTTCATTTAAAAGTGTGTTTAATTTAGCTTTTTGTTCATTAAGTTCTTTAGCTATCTTAGCCTTATCTTCATTTGCTGCATTTTTCATCTCAGCAAAGGCCTTGGCTAACACGCCTTTTTTTCCAAAAATGCCTACACGTATTTCTTCTATAGATGCAGGAGAATCTGCTTTTTCAATCTTTTCAATCCACTCGGTCAAAGTAGTTCCTTGGGTAGAGATATAGTATATAATTTCGCGATTATAGACAAATATCCATTACAAAGCCCTTTAAGCAATTTCTTTCTTTTATTTTTTAGGTTATAATATTTAAAACTAAGGACTTTAAATGTGTATATTTTGTAAAATTGTAAACAGCGAACTACCTTCTAACCTAGTAAAAGAAAACGACGACTTTATGGCCTTTCATGACCTTAACCCAAAGGCACCCATTCATATCTTAGTTATCCCGAAACAACATGTTGATAGTTTTAATGAAGTTACTCCGCAGACTATGGCTGGCATGACTAGCTTTATTCAAGAAATAGCTGAAATTGTTGGAATTAAAGAATCAGGTTATAGAGTAATAACGAATGTTGGAGATAATGGAGGCCAAGAGGTTAAGCACCTTCACTGGCACGTTCTTGGTGGAGCTAAGCTTGCTTGGGGACATTTTGCAGATGCAGAATCAAGTAAATTTCTTTAAAAGAAGCTAGGGGTTCTCGCCCCACTTTCTTTTTCTTAAACTATCCACTATTTCTGTTATAAAAAACGCCCCAATTAAAACCATCATTGTATAAAATATATATATCATATAATACTCCATCGTAAAATCTAACACAGTATAAACTATCTTCAGATTTTACATCAAAAATATTACAAATTCATTACTTTATTACGGAATTAAGTGCTCATACTTTTCATCTGTTAATATCTTCATAAAAGCGACAAGCGCATCAATATCAGCATTACTTAAAGGCAGACCAGACTCTAATTCAACTGTATTAACAGTAGTAGGAACTTCAGCAGCATTCCATACATTTCCTGTTTCAGGGTTAATAGAATGATTTCCTTGTCCATCCATATGGTCATAAAACTCAACAACTGTTTTTAAATTTTTAAATACTCCATTATGCATATAAGGAGCCGTTACTGCTACATTTCTTAAGGTAGGAATTCTAAATTTCCCATCATGATTACCTGGCGTTGGACCCGCTTGCACAGTAGGGTTATTCATAAGTCCATGGTCTACAGGAAGTGCTGGAAGCCCAATACTCACTGTATTTGCTGGAACTCCAATATTTTCATACTTATAGTTTGTGAAGGCATCATTTTCACTTTCAATAAAACTTTTTAGTTGATGACAATTATTACAGTTATTATTGTTCCCTGCAAAAAACAAGTTTTTACCTGTTGTTTCTTCTGCTGTTAGGGTGTATTCCCCTTTTAAATACTTATCGTACTTAGAATCAAAAGTAGAAAAAGCTTTAGTTCTTTCAAAGGCAGCAATAACTTCAGTCATTGCTGTATATGAAGCATTTATATCATCAAAAATATTTTCTCCATACAAGCCCTTGAAACCCGCCACATAATCTGCATTCTCCATCAAACGATCAACCACAGCCTGCTTAGAAGGCATATTCATTTCAACAGGGTTTAAAGGCGGTCCACCTGCTTGATCTTCTAACCTTGAAGCTCTTCCATCTAAAAATTGCCCTCCAATGTATTCTCCCCCTTCAAACGTAAACACAGGTGTTAAGGCAGCATATGCTGCAGTGGGTGCATTTCTATTTCCTAAAGAAGCCCCATCATCTCCCAATGAAACAGCACCTTCAACCCCATTAGCTCTATCGTCAACAAGGCCATGGTCTAGGTTATGACAGGTTGCACAAGATTGTGTACGATTAAAAGAAAGGTTTGGCTCGGAATATAAGGCCTTTCCTAATGCTTCTTTTGAAATACTTTCTGCTTGGACTTGAGGGTCTGAAGATCCACCCCCGCCCCCACCACATGCACTTAAAAAGGCAAGCGCACTTAGACTTAAAACTATTTTTGTAATATTTTTCATAGTATCTTTCCTATCTATCATATTTATTTTCATCCTTCCATGGAAGAATTCTAAAGGTCATCTATTTTAAAAGATGAAACCTAAAGAAGCTGTTACAGCTTCTTCGTCTGCTAAGGTAGCGTCAGCGTTATAATCTTTAATCCAATAATCTAACTTAACCACTACATGAGGATCTGGATAATAAGCAAAACCTGCTGTGTACTCATTAAACTTATGATTATCAGGCAAAGTAGTATCATCATTTGCATCCATGTTTAAATGTTCAATTTCAACATAAGGAAGTAATCTTTGTGTACTTGAGCGTAAAACATTGTACCCCGCTGTTACATAAGCACCATATACCTTAGAAGAAAGTTCTACCCCTGGTATTTTGTCATAATCACCCATATCACCAAATACTGCTAAGGCAGAAATTTCCCAGTCATTGTTCTTATAAGTAGCATGTACTTCTGCCATTGTCACAGCAACATTAGCATCTATACCTACATAATCTAAATCTCCACCCGTATTTGAGTGATAAAATGATGTTCCAGCTACCAAACCTGAGCCAAAGTCATATTGAGCTCTTGCTACAATACCAAAATCATTTGTCGTTTGCTTTGCCCCTCTTCTACCTTGTTGTATAAACGTACCTTCTTTATAATCACTCGCATCTGGAGCACTGACCGTCCCTATATAATATTCAAAATCATCAATCTGACCAAAAAGTAAAGCTCCATTGGTGTGCCAAGTTGAAGGGATAATGATAGTTTCAACCGTAGGTCTTTCTGCTGTTAAGTAAGCCACAGGCTCGTGATTTAAGTTAATATTTCCAAAAGGCACTAATACATGACCAACACGTAAAGAAGCTTCTTTTGAAAACATAAAGTCAATATAAGAAAACTCTATAATTGCATATTTATAATCATTTCCATCATCTTGTGTTTTTGCGCCACCATCTTCAAATTCAATCTCTGTATTCATGACAATCCAGTCATTAAATCTAAATCCTATGTAAGGTACAAAACGAACCACATTTGTTTCTATTTTTTTACGCCTCTTATTTGCATTATCAGAACCACCATTTTTAAATTCTGTATACTTTTTAAGCTTATACTCACCATACCCACCAATAGACACTACAGATTTTGTGTGATACACCTTAGATGCCGCTACCCCTAAAGAAGAAAAACTTTCTGATTCAGAAGCAGGCATAAACATCTCATTTTTTATAGAGACTAATTCTTCTACTAAAGACTCATTTGTTTGTGACTGCTCTATCTTAAGCTCTTTCATTTCAGAACGCAACTCATCTAATTGTTTTTGTAAGTCAGCCTCTGAGGCTAAGACTAAACTTGATACTAACAAACTCATATACATTTTATTCATTTTTTTCCTTTGAACCCTAGGGGATATAAAAACAGTCCCTTAAGTGATTGATAATTTTTCATTTCATCTCTTGCTAAACCAAAACGAAGGTTTGAGACACCTTGTGAAAAAGAGGCCGTCTTAAAAATATGGTCCCATATACTTAAGTATCCTCCATAGTTTTTATTGTAGGCATCCTTAGAGTGATGCATCTGATGCATTTTTGGTGATATCACCACATACTCAAGCCATTTAAAAAAGCCTAATGGAACATGCGAATGACGTAGGTTTGATCCAAATAGCATAAAAATAAAGGCAATAGTATTAACGCCTAAAATCTGATAAACCCCTAAATAAGCTTTAAACCAATATAAAAAGGCTCCCGTTACAAGGCCTATACTCAAAGCGTAACGTAAGCCAAACAAAAGGTTTTCTAGGGGATGAACCCTGTACAGTGTTAAGGGTGTTAAAACCCTAGCACTGTGGTGAACCTTGTGAAATCTCCATAAAAAAGGGATCTCATGCATAGCCCTGTGTAAAACATAACGGGTAAGGTCATTAAAAATAAAAACGGCTAAGGTATATAAGAGCATTACACTCCATTTACCCCAAAGTCTTGTACTCTCAAACAGACCAAAATAGTTGTTTAAAAATGCACTTGTTTCTAAGGCTATTTTCATAGCACCAAACATTAGAGGCAAGATAATAAATACCTTAATAAGTACCATCAATACAAAATAAATATAATCCAGTTTTGCGGATGGGTGCCCCCAAATTGCCTTTGAAAACAAAGCCCGTTTGTGTCCTCTTTGTAAATAAAAATATCCCATCATAAATGAGCTAATAATAAACACCCAAAAGATACGCTTATGCGGATCTAAAAAATATTCAAAGCCCATATATGTTTGCATTTTTTAATCTCCATCTGCTTCAATAAGCTTAGGGGTAATGTTTAATGCAAGTACTAAAGTGACATAATACGCATCATGTAATTCTACTAAGGCATTATAAAGTGCTGTTAGTTCAGTTGATGGAACAGAAGTCTTCATCGGTTTAGGAACCGCTCGTACCGCTAATAGCGCATTGTCAATTTTTGAAATAATAAAGCTTGCTTGTGAGCTAGCATCTTTTCCTGCCATATAAGCACTTAAACCATCTTCTGAATTAGGTTCAAAAAGGTTTTTGTGTGCTTGAATAATTTCTTCAATCCCCTCAGCCGAATATCCTGAATAAAAATACTCTAAACGTGAGGCATCAGGACTACCTGCATACTTAACTGTAAGACCTGCAATATCACCTACTCTCCACTCTTTAAGCTTATACGAACTATCGATAAGTTGATTAACTAAGTTTTCTACCGAAGCATCTCCATCACGAACAAAGTCAGTATCTGTGTTATAAAAGTTAGCTATTGTAAAACTTTGATCCCTTAAATTTTGAGAAATCACAAGTAAAACATCTGCACGTCTTCCAGAATTTGCTTGAAATTTTGTTAATAATGCACCCACAGATTCAGCGTCTCCAAAAAGAGTATATTCTGCGGAATCAATCCTTATATACGATATATTTGCAACACTACTACTGGCTGCAAAAACTGCATCTAAAGAGGTTTTAATATTAATATTTCCTATGTGCCATAAGTCTATGTCTTTTCGCGGAGTTTCCATAGCACTGTCAATATCATTTGCAACATATAATGCTTCTACCCTCTTCCAAGAAGAGATAAAGTCTTTTAAAGCACTTTGAGCAGAACTTATGTTTGTACTGTCTTGTAATGCAACTAAGTTTTGCGCAGCCAAGAGTAAGGCATCTGCCTTATCTAAGTTAGCATTAGCGTCTACTATTAATACATTATTAATGCCTTCGACACCCGTGGAACTTACAGTACCTGTAGGTAGTCCTGTTTCTCCATCAAAGCTATTATCTCCGCCACAGGCACTTAACATCAATATTAAGACTGTGCTTATCATGGTTTTAATCATGTTTTATCCTTGTGATTTTTATAAAGAATTCAGAAAGTCTAATAAAGACTTTCTGTCTTTTTGGGCTAAGTTCATAAAAGATTTTTTACTTTTTCTTGCCTCTCCACCATGCCATAAGATGGCTTCTTCAATAGATTTAGCCCGCCCATCATGAAGGTAGTTGGCCGCACCACTTACGGTGTTTCTTAAACCTAAGCCCCATAAAGGAGCCGTTCGCCATTCATTACCTTGTGCAAGAAATTCAGTGACTTCATCGGCTAAGTCTTGGCCCATATCATGCAAGAGTAAGTCAGTAAAAGGATGAATAACATTTCCATCTTTTGTAGTGAAACTATTTACATGACATGAGACACACGACAGTTGTGTAAAAAGCTTAGCCCCTTCTATTACATTAGACGCTTTTTCTTGTTTTGGCACTGCCAAATTAGAGGTGTAATACGTTACGGCATTTAATCTTTTTTCAGGCACATCAAATTCATGTTTTCCCTTAGGCGATTGCAAACATTCTTGTTCAAAAGGGCTACAATTTTCATTAGGAAAATAAGGATTCGTTAAACCCATATCATTAATCATTGCACGCGCGACTTGATACTTTACAGAAGCAGCAGAAGCCTTCCATGTAAAACGTCCCAAGACAGATTTATTTGATTCAGGCGAATAAACCCAGTTCGCTTTACCAGAAATACCATCTTCATTTTCATCTTCTATATCTTCATGGGCTAAAATAGCTTCTGTCGAAATAGCTTCAAGTTCACCTAAGCCTATAAGAATAGACCCTATACGAGGTGAAAAGATAAGTTCTTTATCAAAGGGACCATATTGCAAATCATTTATGCTATAACTCGGCTTGGAAAGCGTTTTAATAGTTCCATCAGAATACACCATATGAAGGTTTGTGTATTCTACACGTGTTTTTCCTTCATACGGAACATGCCTATTTCCATTAATATTGAGCTGTGCCCCATAATGAGGATCTGGAACCAAACCATTTTTAATATCTGTTTTATTTTTTAGTGCAAGCCTAAAAAGAAGTGAACGGTTCATTTCACCTTTTTTATTGACTGCTACCCCTGAACCATTATTGGGATGGCAGCTCATACAGGTATTAGAATTAAACAAAGGACCTAGCCCATCTCTAGCTGTTGTTGAAGCGGGTGCTTGAACCCAAGGAATCCTAAAAAAACTTTTTCCGAGCCTGAAATTTGAAAGCTCTTCTTTACTAATATTTGAATTAGCATGGGAAAAGGACTTTAAACTTCTATCTGATATGGAATTTTTTCCAGCAAGAAGGGTATAATCGTAATTTGCATTTGATGAGGAAGTGTTATCTGAACAAGCAGCCGCAAAAAATGCGACGGCTAGAATTGAAAAATATGTTTTCATAAAATTAGTTTATAGAGATACCAATATCAGTTCCAACATTAACCATCATATTACCCATTGTAACTAGCTCAGTAGCTAATGCTTTAATTCTATCTGCATCAGCTCCAGGAATAATTTGGTAATCAAAGTGTTTTGTTGTTTTAGCAAGGTTATCGATGGTACTAACCTTAGTATCAATAGACGTTAATGCTGCATCAATGTTAGCTTTTGTTGCATCACTTACTAAGTCATAAAAACTTGTTGTAGTAGCAGCATCTATATTATCTGCAGGGTTTAAAGCCGTGTACTGACCTTTTAAAGTATTAACAAAGCCCTTAATATCTTGCGCAATATCTCTGTGTGTGTTGTCTGAGAAGCATGAATGCTCATCTTCTTCACTTGCTGTATCAACAGAAGCCGAAATACGTTCAGCCGATAGTTCTGAACTTACAAATACACCCATACCCGTCATAATATCTTTTAAAGCTGTAGTAGCATCAATATTTTTAGAAGTATCTGAACCTGTCAACTCACCTAAAAGTGCCGCACGGTAACAACCGTCTACATTAGCAGAATCGCAATCACCACTGGTTGTTGTTAACCAAGCTGATCTAACCATGGTAAGGTCAGCAATAATTTTATTAGCTGCAGCCTTAAGATAAGCACCTCTTCTTGTCGCTTCACCTGAACCATTTGTATAATCTGTAAGTGGACGTTGACCGGCTACTGTAGCACCTGGCGTTACTAAGTCAACTGAAGGATCACCTGCTTTATTATAATCTTGATCTTGTCCCCATAATAAGAACTCAACGGCATGATATCCAGAAGCAACATTTGCATCACCACCAGCCTCATTTAAAGAAGTAATTAAACCTGTAGTAATTGTTGTAGTATCAAATACTGCACCTAAGTTTGCAACCGTACCATCTTGAGCATCAAATGTTTCCATATCAACATCTGTTGATCCACCTTCTGCACCATCTGCTGTACCTGTTGTTCTAGCAACAATGCCGCCACCTGTATTTGCATTACCAGTTGCAATAATAGTATCTATCATTGCTTCATCTAATGGCCAAGCATTCAGTTGTCCTTCTAGTTCGCCATACGCATCTTTTACCCATTGTGCTGAACCATCACCATCAATTGGACCACCTGAAAGTCTAAAGATTTCTGTTTCAAGATATGGTTCACGAGAATCAATCCATGCTTGCTTTGCCGCATCCATTTGACCTTGTGTTGCGCCAGCACCCGCATCTACAAAGGTATCAATGGCAGTTTTTAACGTATTGGCTGCTGTAATTGAATCTGTATAAGATGCTAATGCGATATCTGCATATGTTGTTAAAACAGCTGTAGACTGTGCTGCGGTAATACCTGTTGTTGGTGTTACTGTAGCAGGAGGAGTTTCATCTCCACCACCGCCTCCGCCACCACAACCACTTAAAGCCATTACGGCAACTAAACTCATTGAACTTAAGATACTTTTACTAAATTTCATTTCTATCCCTTATTGATAATATTTATCGAAATCATAATCAATTAAACTTAAATTAATATAATAGTAATGATAATTCTTATCATTAAATAAGTAAAACAAATGAGTTTAGTTTATAATAACAATTATCAAAGTAGCTAGGTTGGGTAAGTTTGGGAAAAAAATTTATATTATGTATGTGAATTATTTAAAAAAAGAAATTATCTGAATATAGAAATTATTCAGATATAAGTTGATTGCGTCCAGAATTTTTTKCATTATAAAGTAGCATATCAGCTTGATTTACCATTTCATCTAGATTATCTTGAATCTGAGAAACTACTCCCATTGAGATTGTAAAAGCTACTTCTGAACCATCATCTAAGATAAGAGGAGAAGTTTCTACCTTATGTCGAAGCCCTTCTAAAAGAGTAATAGCATTATGAGATGAAACATCTTTTATAACAATACAAAACCCTTCGTTACCAAAACGCGCTAAGACATCACCTTCATTTATTTGGGTATGCAAAAGTTCAGACAGATGGATAACAAGTTTATCCCCTACCTCCTGTCCAAAGCTATCATTTATTTTTTTAAAATGATCAATATCTAGCATAGCTATACAAAAAGTTTCTTCTTCATCCACAGCCTTAGTAAAATATTTTTGCACCTTTTCAAAAAAGTGTTGGCGATTATATAAACCTGTTAAAAAGTCTCGTTTAGAATGCTTAGTAATTGCATCTATATTTTCTAAGGCTTCAATGGCATTATTTACCCTACATGAAAATTCTTCTTTTGAAAAAGGCTTTTTAATAAAGTCCGTTGCCCCATTTTTTAAAAACATTGCCGAAACTTCAGAATCTTCACTTGAGGAGATAGCTAAGATACTTAAGGCTGACTTTTTATGGGTTTTTCTTATGGCCTTGGTAAGTTCAAGCCCATCCATCACAGGCATTGCATAATCTGTTAAAATGATTTTTATATCAGGGTTTTGTTCTAGCATAGACAAGGCTTCTTCTCCATGTCCCACTGCTAAGACTTGAAAAAATAGATTCTTCATCATGTTTTGCATCACTTTTCTAAACATCATAGAATCATCAACAATCATTACCTTATGCGCCCTATTCTTATTTAGCCTGTCTAAAATACTAATAGTATAATCAATGTCTTCTATCCCTCCCTTACCTACATAATCTATAATGTTTTTATCCAGCATCTCACGGCGAAATTCTTTATTTACATTACCAGACAGAACGATACAAGGGAGTTTCTTTTCAATCACATAGTCAACAATTTCACCATTAGGTGCATCAGGAAGGTTAAGGTCAAGAAGGGCTACAAAGTATGTATACTGACGCATAAATAGTTGTGCTTCTTTAAAGCTGTGGGCAATATCAATCTCAAAAGGAAGTGCTTTTGAGATTTTTAAAGAAATAAGTTTTGAAAGAGATTTATTATCTTCTACAAGTAGAATTCGTTCCATAAATGGCTCCCTTAGATTATTTATTTTTTTTGAAAAAAAAGTCAAGCACAAAAGTACGTGGGCCTTCTGCCGAAGAAACCTAAGTGCTTACTTAGAAAAATGGACTTTACTAAAGAAACTTTTGTAAACTCCGCTTTGCTTCTCACTTCGTGAAACCGCTTTAACTAGTTTTCTAAAGTTCGTTTTACTCTGCTCATTTGTCGTATCATACTACGAAGGGCAACATCCATCAAGTATACCAAAGTCTGTTGTCGTTTCGCCAGAAATTATTTCAGCTTTATCACGGATTAACTTACCGTTGTGTGTGATAGAGTAAGTAATCTTCGTAACACCACGAATAGTATTTAATGTTGAACAATATGTTTCAATACTTGCCATTACCCATCTCGCTACTAAGTCATCTTCACTTGGAGAATTAAAGCTATAGGTTAAATGTAAGGTTTCAAATTTTTGAGGCATTTCTTCTGCTCTTACAACATCCCCATCTACTACTAGATCGGTCACTTCAATTCCCTGCTTTTTAGGAACCATAATAATATCTGTAGCAGTACAACAAATAAGGCCTGCTAAAAAGTACTCAATAGGACTAATAGTAGGACAGTCTATAATAAAAGAAGACTTTGCTGTCTTTGCTTCAAATTTCATTCCATCTTTGTGTGTAATTGTAATATTCATATTTTGTTTCCTTCTAACCATGTGTAAAATTTTTCTAATTGTTCTACTGTTCTTACGGTAGCTGTTCCACCCTCAGAAGTTCTTGCGTTCATAGAGTTTGTTATATCCATATACGGCATAACATTTTCTTGTATTCGTTCATCAATAGCCTTTAGCTCTTCAAAAGAGATATCAGAAAGGTCTATGTTTAATTCTTCAGATTTAGCAACGGCCTTACCTGTGATAAAGTGTGCCTCTCTAAAAGGGATATTACAATGTTCTACTAAGTAGTCAGCTAAGTCTGTTGCTGAAAGATGTCCTACCTTACAAGCTGCTGCCATATTATCTTCATGAATAGTCAGTGTAAGAAGTGATTCTCTTAGAATTTTTAAAGAAATTTCAATGGTTTTAACACTATCAAAAACGCCTTCCTTATCTTCTTGAGTATCCTTGTTATACGCTAAGGGAAGCCCTTTCATAACCGTAAGAAGACTCATTAAGTTACCATATACACGACCTGACTTTCCACGAAGAAGTTCCGCTGCGTCTGGATTTTTCTTTTGAGGCATTATAGAAGAACCTGTTGAGTAAGCATCTGAGAAAGTAATAAATTTAAATTCATATGATGACCATAAAATCATCTCTTCAGCTAACCTAGAAATATGCATCATAGACATAGAAATATTAAATAAAATTTCTATGGCGAAGTCTCTATCACTTACCGTATCTAAACAGTTTGTACTTACTGAGTCAAAACCAAGTTGATCCGCTGTACTTTGACGGTTAATCTTATGGGGTGTCCCCGCGAGGGCTGCACAACCTAATGGAGAGATATTATTTCGTGTATATGAGCTATCATATCTTTCAAAGTCACGCTTAAACATAGAAGCATAAGCCATTAAATGAAAGGCAAAGTTAGTGGGTTGCGCGTGTTGTAAGTGTGTCATACCCGGAATTAAAGTATTTGAGTGCTTAGATGCAACCGTATGAACAGCTGTCATGAGCTCATGGGTTAGTGCCATAATCTCTTTGTTTTTTCTAAGTACATAACGACGAAAGTCAACAGCCACTTGATCATTACGACTGCGGGCGGTATGAAGTTTTTTACCTGCCTCACCAATAATCTCAGTTAAGCGCTTTTCAATAGCCATATGAATGTCTTCATCTGAGAGTTCCCAAACAAACTTACCTGCTTCAATCTCTTCTTTAACTTGAGCTAGACCTTTTTTGATAGAGTCTAGTTCTTCTTGATTTAGAATACCTTGTTCACAAAGCATATTTGCATGTGCAATTGAACCTTCTATATCTTCTTGGTAAAGTTCTCTATCATACATAATAGAAGCATTAAACTCGTCTAAAAGAGATGATGAGGCTTCAGAAAAACGCCCTGCCCATAATTTTTTCATATATATTCTTCTTTTTTATAATTTTAAATTGCGACATTCTATCTAAAACTGACCTATAAAAAGCTTAGTTTAAACCTCTAATAGAAGTGAGCCTGTCTAGAAAAGCTTATAGCTTTTTCTTCCATAGTAGGGTAAAACATGATATTGTCATTTAAGATAACAGGTGAGATAACAAAAGAAAGTTCTTCATCTTCAAAGGCTAGTTCAACCTCACCTAAGATTGGATTTAAAGCATAAGGGATATCTTTTACCGCTAATAGCTTTGAGTTCGATATTGCTTGTAAAGGCATGTTTTTATAATAACATTGGAGTTTAAAGTTTTTATCTTGCATCAATTTTTCATAAGGCTTATTTTTTATTTGTATACTCATAAATATAGGCTTACTAATGGCCTTAATCAGAAGTTTTCCATCTTTTAAGCGTTGAGTTAACACATCTAAGTCTCTAAGCTGCTTTACAAAGTCAACTTCAGAATGGGTTAATAAGTCTTCTTTCACTTTTAAGGAGCAGTTAATATCATTTATATGACTATTTTCAATAGAAACACCAAGTCTAGAATCAACCGAAATATGCATATCTCTACTCACCTCAAGCCTCTTTAATCTTGAATCAAATTTAATACTACGAATGCGTTGCACCGCGTATGAATTTGCAATTTTAAAATCTAATTTCATTTTAGCTAAAACAATTTCATCATTTATAAAAAGTAGTTCTTCCTTATCTTCCTTACAGATAGATACAAGTTCAAGGTTTTGAACCTCACATAAGGTCTTAATTTCCACATTATCAAGTTCACAACTGTCTTCATGTTTGTTACATTCATATAAATGTAACTCTTCTTTAGACTTACAGGCTTCTAGCTTACTCAGACAACGTACCTGTGCAAAAGGATTACGCATATCATCACATTGCACGCATGAATGAGGTCCATACTTAACTGAACATTGTCGATTACATATATTTAAGCGTTTAGAACAATCTTCTTTAACCCCTTGGCAAGAAGGTAATCTAGCCTTATCAAAAAAGTAAATATTTTTTTCAAAACTACTTTCTTCTGGAGAGATATTCAAAAAGAATTTATTAATACTACGCAAGTCCATTTTTATTAAGGCCTTATTCATCTGCTTAGACAAGTAGGCCTTGCTTATATAATACGAAGAATATTTTTGCAAGCTATCAAGGTTAATCCCCATGTATGTAAGTAAGTCCTCATTTAGCCTTTGTGTTAAGAGCTTTTCTAAGGTTTTCAAGTTGATTTTATTCTTATAAGCTTTGTTTCTTGTATGCTTTAAGGTGCCTAATAAAATAATTCCCTTCTTACTCACATAAGGTAAATAAGAATCCATTTTTGTATGCATACTAACACTAGAAGCGGAGTGCAATGTATAATCTTTTGCACTTACAATATCTTTTCCATGTATCCCATCTAAAATATTCATATCTACTTTTAATACTAATGGCATATTAATAATTTCAACATTTAAGGTATGTAAAAAACTTTTTACCGCACTTGCAATAAGTTCTTTATTTTTAGTATTGTCTTCTAAGGGCCTTGTTTCATCAATTCTATCAAGGACTATCTCGTCAAAGTTAGTATGAATAACAAAGATGTTTTTACCCGCTTGCAGGGTATGGCGAGCACTTAAATGACCAAATATTTCTCTATTTAAGGAATCCACCTCAAAAGAAAAATCTACACGGGATTGTACTTTCTGATCTTTTAAATTAATTTTCATTCTTCCAAATAAAGGTTTAGAAAAAGCAGGAGCATCTAAGAGGGTAAAGTGTTCCGTAAAATTAGAAAACGTATGATTTATTATATCTGTAAAATCTACCTTATTAAGATATAAGGCGGCATCTATACTCTGCATTTCATCTAAAAGCTTATAGGTATGATTTAATAGTTTTCGTTTTTCTAAGTCAGCTTGCGAATATATTACATCTTTATCATGCATAGGCTTAGGTGTACAGGCTGTTATAATTAAAATAATAGGTAAAAGAAAAAGTTTAAGATAAGAATTCATATATCATTCAAATAAATGACAGGCTTTATTAAAAAGCTGTCTTAATTGTTTAGTTACACGCAGGAACGTTACCGCTATCTTTCGCGTACTCAACCATAAAGTCTTTTAAATGACGAGCGCGTTTTCGATATTTTTTACTATTAAAGTATTTCCATGACTTTTTAGCTTTTTTACTTTCTAAGTGAAGTTTAGCAAGTTTAATACCCTTATTYTTCCTRTTTAAAAGCTTTTTCCATTSTTTCATACGTTTACTAGCAGCTACTTTTTGGCCACCACCATGACATTTACGACATTTTTTCACATAGGCCTTTTGACCCTTATATACAGCAGCTTCTAGTACTGGTATAAAAAGTAAAGAGAAGGTAAAAATTAAAGCAAGGGAAAATTTCATAAACACACTCCATTAAGGCAAAAGCCACTCCCTAAAGGGCAAACCCTATAGCGACTTTCTTAATCCAATATAATCAATTACCTTTATTCTAATATTTAAAGGCTTAAAAATGCCCTAGTAGAATAAACGAATTCACTCATAGGCATAAAAAAATCAAATAACTATAATATTTGAGTGAAAAAGTTACATCAAATAGCCTAGAAAGGCTACTAATGGATACAGATATAGTTAGTTATAATTTAAACTTATTAAACAATCTATCTTCAAGATTAATTAAACCACGTTCATTCAGGTCTTTTAAGACGCGAGTCGTACATTCAACATCCCCTGGCCATTCACGTTCAAAGCCATCTATACTATTTTTATTAGTACCATTTATAGCTATCATGTCACCATCAAGATAAAAATCTCTTTGTGCATCAATGTTATTAACCACGCGCCAAACCAACATATACGCATTATCTAAATCATTTTTATCAACATCTACAAAGACAATGACACGTAGATTGTCTCTAAGACCTTTAATATTCTCAAAGACCTCTTTTATAGGCTTTATTTTATTTACAGAAATAACCGTAATAGGGTTACGCGTACGGCGCATATATTGGCGTACACCTCTAATGTCTTCATCACAGTTTTGTAGTTTTTCAAGTAAGACATCATCATTTAAAATTTCAGGAGCCTCAATCATAGGTGCACCTGTACAGTCTAAGCCGAATTTTCCACCAATAAGGGCTTCAGGACTTGAATGGTCTAGCGCGTCTGTTATTCCCTCTGTTATCAAGACTCTAGAAAAATGATAACGGTTTAGAATATGACTTACTATAGGCTCATAATTACTAAGTCTAGGAGCATCTTCTCCAACAAAGATAGCATGTTTAACAAAACTCATCTGACCTGTACCCCAAAATGCATGCATAAACTGCTTAGCATGTCCCTTGTACAAGGGCTTCATCTTTCCAAGAATCAGGTTGTGAAAAACACCATTTTCAGGCATATGATAATCAATTAGATCTGAGGCTGTTGTTTTTAACAAGGGTAAGAAGATACGCTCCGTTGCCCAACCCATAAACTTATCTTCTAAGGGAGGCTTTCCTACAACTGTCGCTAAAAAGACAGGACGTTTTTTATGTGTTATTGCTGAGACCTTCATAACAGGGTAAGGTTCTTCAAGAGTATAATATCCTGTATGGTCTCCAAAAGGGCCTTCTACCTTCATTTCACTTGGGTCAACCCAGCCTTCAATAACATAATCAACATCTTCTGGTATGTATAAGGGTGTTGTTAAGGACTTCACTATACGTGCAGACTTTTTAGTAATAAGACCATACATAAGCAATTCATTCACCCCATAAGGTAAGGGTGCGGTTGCACACCAGGTGTAAAGAGGATTCCCCCCAATAGCAATAGAAACAGGCATCTTCTTGCCCTCTCTTTGATACTGGTCAAAAAAGTGAGATGAGTCCTTATGAATTTGCCAGTGCATGCCTAGATGTTGGTCATCATACATCTGAAGTCTGTACAAACCAAGGTTTACAAGTTCCCCATCTAAACTTTGGGTATAAACCTGTCCCATAGTAATAAAAGGACCACCGTCTTCCTCCCAGGTCGTTAAAATTGGTAGATTAGAAAGTTTTGCATCTTCACCTAAAAACTTTACTTCTTGACAGGCACCCTCACCTTTTAATCGTTTTGGAAATACATTTTTTAGATTAAAGAGTTCTCCAAGCATAGAAAACTTATCTTTAATAGAAGCAGGAGGCTTCATATGCAGCAATGATTCTATCTCTTGGGCTATGCCTTCTACATCCCTTCCAAATAGGAGTTCTGTTCTTTCAAAAGAACCAAAAAGGTTCATTAAAACAGGTTCATCAAACTTTTTATTATTTTTTTTATCTACTACATTGGTAAATAAAAGTGCCTTAGACACTTCTTTTTTAACTTCAATATAAGCGATATGAGGGATTTCAAGGTAGATATCAAGTTCATCATGGATTTCACGAAGTTCACCACGTGAACGAAGAAGGTCAATAGTTTTTTGCATGGGAGTAGTTCTCTTTCTATTTAAAGACAGCAAAGGAGCAAAGCCCCTCTTGCCTGCGTTAACACTAGGTTCACTTCAGCAGTAGGCTCTCGAACCCTTGGTTCTCTTGGGGTGTGTTTGTCGAACACTTAAATATATTAAGAGATTTTTATTTCATAATATATTTAAAGATTCTCAAGTCCAAATTCAGCAGATTTAGCAGATTTTAAATCAGCTTAATCCTTCTAATCTGTGGACAAATATTTTTAGTCCATTTTATCAGCGCGAGCAAGAAGCTCTCTAGCACCCTTATCAATAACAATTTTAGCTAGGTCTTTACCTATTACTTCATAAGTATCTTGAGAAGCTGTTAAGGTCTCAGATAACACTTCACTTGCATCTGGAAGGCCTAATGTACATTGAGTCATAATCTCACCATTATCCATTACCTTAGCATTAACACCAATAGGAACATGACAGCCCCCTTCTAAGATATCAACAAAGTGACGTTCAACCGTTACTTCCATTTCTGTTTCTTTATGGTTTAGTTGATGAACAAGGTCAAAAATTTCTTTATTTTCAATGGTTTGAAGACCAAGTGCGCCCTGCCCCATAGATGAAACCATCTCGCCTTGGTCAATATTATAAACATACTTAACAGAGTCAACAAAGCCTAAACGATTAATGCCCGCGCTTGCTAAGATAATAGCGTCAAACTGACCTTCTTTAAGCTTTCTTATACGCGTATCAACATTACCACGAAGGTCTTTGATATTTAGGTCGGGTCTAAGCATTAAAAGTTGCATTTTACGGCGAAGAGAAGAAGTCCCTACAGATGCACCCTGAGGAAGAGAAGCTAAGTTCTCGTACTTTTCACTCAGCATCGCGTCACGACAATCTTCACGCTTTGTGATAGCAGCTAAGGGTAAGCCCTCCGGCATAACCGTAGGAACATCTTTTAAAGAATGAACCGCCATATGCGCCTCGCCTCTTAGCATCGCTTCTTCAAGTTCTTTTAAAAATAGGCCTTTTCCACCAATTTTTGAAAGTGAAATATCTTGAATCTTATCACCTGAGGTAACAATAATTTTTAATTCAATCTCTAATCCTGGACTAAGTTCTTCCAGACGAGCTTTAATATGTTGCGACTGCCAAAGCGCTAATTTACTTCCACGGGTTGCAATGATTAATTTATCCAATTTTTGTCCTATCTCTTACTTAATAATTTTTGCGTTTTTATATTTTTGTTTTGTTGTATCTTTAACACCATCAAAAAAGACGGTAGGTGTTCCATTAACTAAATGTTCTTGAGCTACATTCATATCATCTGCAAAATGTTTTTTAACATTCTTATTTCTAAGGTCACTAAGTTTTATGTTTGTATTTTGAGTCATATTAAAGGCATCAAGAATTTTTTGTTTATTTGCTTCTCTACCATCAACTTTAACCTTATAAAGGCCTTCTACTATCCCTTTACGTCCTTGTCCTTCAGCCACAATAGCTGCTTCAACTAGAGTAACAGCAGCTGGGTGTAAAGAGGCAAGAGGAAAATGGTAATAATATACAGCAAATGTTTTAGGGTACTTCTTCATATATGAAAGTATTGTCGGTACAAAGGTACGACAAAATGGGCATAAAGGATCTGAAAAGATAACAACCTTATGTGCCGCGTTAATATTACCAAAAAGAAGGTGGGCATCATCATAATACTTTTCATTAAATTTTGGAGAAATGGAGTTACTTAACTTATCTCCTGTTTTAAGATTATATAAGTCCGTTGTAATCACCCCATCACCTACAAAATAGATACTACGTTGAGAAATCTTTTGAGTTTTATTAGTACCTGCCTTAGCTTTTCCATCCATTTGAACAATATAGGCTTCCCATCCCGTAGGTGTATCAAGAGGTATTCGTGTAACAATTTTTATATCTAAAGTAATTATATTGGGGTTGGAACCAATACCGTTTTGTAAAAATTTTATTACTTGTTCATCACTTGCACAAGCTAAACTACTTAAGCTTAGAATCGTTACTAACAATTTCGACATCAATGACATTATCTTCTCCTTGAGGGTTTACGTGGCAGTCACCACTTTTTTTATTTAAATTACTGACTATTAATGCTGTAAACACAGAAAACTGCATCAACACACCAATAGCGTCACTAAAAATTCCAGGTAAGATTAAAAAGATTGCCCCTAAGAGGGAGAAAATATTTAATTCTTGAAATTCTTTCATAGTAATACAATTATTTGACATAGCCTTTAGGCTTTGCATCATGGTTGTTTTTACATTAAGTAGAAGCATTATACCAACAAAACCTGAGAACATTATCTCTGCAAAAACACCGAATCCACCTATAAGTCCTGCTACTTGAACAGAAACCATCACCTCTAAAAATAGATAGGCAAAAAAGATATACATCATTTTAATAACTCAGTTAAACGAGACAGTAGTTCATCCTTAGGTACTTCGATTTTTTCATCTGCTGCGCGTGGTGCAATCTGAACCATACCATTTACTAAGTTTTTACCTACAATTACTGTGTAAGGAAAACCAATCAGTTCCGCGTCTTTCATCTTAAAACCAAAACGCTCTTTTCTATCATCTATAAGAACTTCAACACCGCTTTTACTCAAGCTCGTGTAAAGATTTTCAGCATAAGCCATTTGATCTTCATCTTTAATATTAGAAATAAGGATATTTACTGTGTAGGGAGCTGTTGAGCGTGTCCAAATACAACCCTTATCATCATTATGTTGTTCAATCACGGCTGCCATAAGTCTTGAAACACCCATTCCATAGGTTCCCATAAGCATATCTTGAGCTTTTCCATTTTCATCTAAATAAGTACATTTAAGAGGCTTAGAATATGTTGTTCCAAGTTTAAAGATATGCCCTACTTCTATTCCCTTAGTTAAGGATAGTTTTCCTGAACAGTGAGGACACTTATCATCACCCTTTAAATCTTTAATATCTGTGTATTGGGGAACCTCAGCTTCATCATCATCTGAGAGGTCCATAAACACTTCAATGTTTGCCCCGTACTCACAGCTATCACACACCGCTAAGGTATCTTCACCACTATCAGCAATAACCATAAGTTCTTTTGAACCAGACCCACCAATGGCGCCTGAATCTGCCTCAACCACTCTAAAGTCTAAGCCTAAACGTGTAATGATTTTTTTATACGCCGCTTCCATTACATCAAACTCTCTATCAAGGTCTTCTAACGAACTATGAAAGCTGTACCCGTCTTTCATTAAGAACTCACGTCCACGCATCACACCAAAACGTGGTCTCGCCTCATCTCTAAACTTGATTTTCATTTGGTATACATTTAAAGGAAGTTGTTTATAAGAGGTCACCTTATTTCTAATAATATTGACCATCATCTCTTCATGTGTTGGCCCAAGAACAAAGGTATTGTCTTTTCTATCTTTAAAACGTAAAAGTTCCTTACCAAACTTCTCAGCTCTTCCACTTTCTTCCCAAAATTCAATAGGCGTTACAAAGCTTAGTTCTACTTCTTGAGCATATACATTGGCCATTTCTTCATTTATAATAGTTTCTATTTTTTTAAGTACACGTTTTCCTAAAGGCAGGTAGTTATATAAACCACTTGCTACTTGAGAAATAAACCCTCCACGAGAAAGATAAATATGGCTTGCTAATACAGCTCCCGTTGGTGCTTCTTTACTTGTTGGTACGTATAATCTTGAAAATCTCATTTTCTACCTTTTACTAATATTATTATTCATCTTCTTCACAGATATAATGCATGGCGTTCATTAATGTATCTGCATCTAAGTCATGTGAAGCTTCTCTCATACGCCTTGTTACATCATGTAAAAAACGCTTTAAAACTTGTTCATTCATCTTAAGGGCTTGGGCCTCATACTCTTTTGGTATATGACCCTTAGCCATAACAAGGTCTGTCTCTTCTTGAGCGCAGCGCATAGCTTTTTTATATACCTCTTTAATAAAGGGCTCAATGGTAAGTGATTGCAACCATTCAAAAAATTCTTGGGTGTACTTACCTATAATGGCGTAACACAGTTTCGCTTCTTCTTCTCTAAGGGCCAGATTTTCACTGACGATATCTTTTAAATCATCTATACGGTAGATATGTAAACCCGAGATAGAACTGTCATCTATATCTCTAGGAATAGCCATATCAAACCAATGCCTCTCAAAAGAACAGGCCTTCACCATCTTGGACTTGATAATACTTCCTGGTGCCCCTGTGGCTGTAAAAATAAAATCAAACTCATTAATGCTTTCTTCTAAGTCCTCAAAGGGTTTTACTACCACACCTTCACCACATTCAGTTGCTATTTTTTGAGCCTTTGAAAATGTACGGTTCATAATAACGCACTTGCATCCCGCAGAAGTCAAATGCTTCGCACATAAGCGACTCATCTCACCTGCTCCAATAATAAGCGCTGTCTTATCTTCAATACTGTCAAACTTAGACTTCAGCTTTGCCACTGCCACACTCGCAATCGAAACAGGTTTAGAAGAGATAGAAGAAGTGTTTCTTACCTCTGCAGCGCATTTAAAGGCATACTGCATAGCCCGTGAAAGTTTTTGATCACAAAATTTATTATCATTTGCAAACTTATAAGCATCTCTTAGCTGCCCTACAATTTGGGTTTCACCAACAACCATAGAGTCTAAGGACGAGGCCACATTAAAGAGGTGGTGCATAGCACCTTGGTCTTCAAAAACATCTGCTCTACCCTCAAGCTCTTGTAAGGGGATGCTCGCGTGGGTAGAAAGAACTAAAAAGATATATTCTGTTGCTTCTAAAACATTTTGTACCGAACATAAAACCTCTAAACGATTACAGGTAGATACAATCATGCTTTCATTGATAGCATTATGGTCTGTGAGTTGTGTTAAACATTTTCTTAAAGATGCATCATCATTAAGGGCAAGCTTTTCACGGATTTCCAAGGTTGTATTATGGTGTGAAAAGCTTATTAAGAGGTAATGCATTAAAACTCTCTTTGCATCATATCTTCTAAGATAAGCACAAGTTCTTTTTCATCATGCTGACTCACCGCTTTTATCGCCTCATCACTTAAAGTGCGCGCTAAGGCGTATGAGCGTTCAACTGACTGATGTTCTTTCATCTGTAACTTTATCCATGAGGATTCATTCGAATCAAGGTCTTGAAGGTGGGCTTGTTTTAAACGTTTTTTATCTTTATCTTCTAAGGCTTCATAAAGATACATATAAGGAAGGGTTGTTTTTCCCTCTTTATAATCATTTAAAGCGGGTTTACCAAGGGTTTCATCATCTGAAACAATGTCTAAGATATCATCAATAATTTGAAAAGCAAGACCAAGATTTTTGCCATACAACTTATAATCATCCTCATTTTTACCCACTAAAAGAGCCGCGCAATAAGAAGTAACCTCTATTAAAGAAGCTGTTTTTTTATAAATCATATCAAGATACGCTTCTTCATTTTCATTAAAAGACTCACCCATTTTCACATCCATATACTCACCAATAGAAAGTATAGTAACAGCAGAAGCCACGGATGAAGCTATCTTATCATCAAAGGCAACGAGTTCAGTAAAGGCCTTAGAATATAAGACATCTCCCATCATCACAGCTACCTTAGAGCCATCACTTGCATTTACAGAAGTAACCCCACGTCTCGTTAAAGCCTCATCAATCACATCATCATGCAAGAGACTCGCCGCATGTATAAGTTCAATAACGGCGGCTAGTTTAACAGACTGAGGACTTTCTCCTGCAATTTTCAGGACAAGTTTTGCACGCAAGCGTTTACCATGAGGAAGGTGGGTGAAGAGCTCATACAACTCATCATTTTGCAATTCTTTAATCCATGTAAGCATACATTGTTCAACGGCTTTTAGCATCAATTATTATCAACTCTCTGTAATGGTTTAACTTCTATTAAGGCTCTTTTTTCTGGGTCATCGATTAAGATGTCAAAATGTGCTTTTGAAGTTTTGTAATCATATTTAGTAAATATCAGATATAAATAGGGAACGCGTTTATACGCTGACTTCTTTGGCAGTAGTCGTACTCTATAGGCATCTTTTTTATAATGTTTATACAAGATAAACTGTGAGGCGTCCCCATTATAGTTCAGGTGCACCACTAAACCATCTCCGGCAAACAAAGTCCACCGAAAACGTAACACTCTTAGTATCTGTTCTTCTTTGATAAGAATAGTCTGAACCTCGTCTTTAGAAAGACTAAAGTCTTTTGTATAGCTCCATTGTGCCCCTTGCGCAAAAGCAACAAAAAGAAAAATAAGAACTATGATTTTTGACATTTACTCACTTTTAGGGTCTTATATCCACCCATAATGATATTTCTTTTAATATTTTTAGATTATACCACAGCAAACTTAGTAGCCGCCTTAGTATAAAACTATCTCATTATAGAAGATGTCTTCTCAAACATATACCCTTAAGGGCACCTCTAAATCTTAATAGGAGCTATTTCTTCACGTAAACTTATTGCAAACTTCTTTACGGCTTCAAGGTTATTTCTTGAATCATCATATAAACTGGCAATACATTCATCTGTTTCTCTTAAAAAATGCGTGTTTGTCATCATCTCATTAAATTCAGTAATATAAGGTTTAAATTTGGCATAACAATGTTCTTGAAACACTTTTTTATACTCAGTTGAAAGATCTCCCTTTGCGTCAATGCCTAAGAGAGGGTCTAATATATTAGGAGTGTAGGCAAAATTCCATGGAGCATTAAAACATAAAATATTTTTACTTCGTGAAAAAATAGAGGTTAATTGATAATTACGAAGATCTTTTGACTTTTTATAGCCAGTTAAATCTTCCATCATCTTTGTTGGAGCCTGCGAATTTGAAGGATCTTTTTTCACTTGTTGATTTTTTAAAACACGAGAATAGAACTCATAAAAAAGTTGATTTCCTACTGCGTCTTTTACCCCTCTTATGAATAAAGGTTTATTGTTTTTTATCTTTTGCTTAAGTGCTTCCCATCCCTCTTTTACTTTTGAATCATTTATATATATAGTTTTTTCAAGGCCATATCTAAAAAAATCTTCTTTAGAGATATACTCAGGTATTAAGGCTTCATATGAATCTAACATTGTCATCCTAGTTTTTTTCATATTATAGCTTAGTTAATAAGTATATTGACAAGTAAGCTTCTAACTTATTCTTATAAAAAATTTCTAGCCTATCAAAATACATAGATTAAAAAAAATATTAAACTAAGATTATTACATTACAATAGTATATTATTGAAACTTAACCAAAAAAACTGGAGATTTAATGTTTGTATCAAAAAAGAAAATCCAAGATTTAAAAACAAAATATGAAGCAGAACTCAGCGAACTTAAATCTGAAAATTCTGACTTACAATCCACTATTTCAGACCTAAAGTCTCAGCTACAAGTACCTGCAAGCACCATTGATGATACACGTAACAAAATTCTTGAGGTTCTTCTTAATAGTTATGATGGAGGAACTGAGTTTTTACAAAACAATATTCAAGAAAATCTACTTATGCTAGATGATATTAATGAGTTAAATGCTAAAAATGGTGAGCAAATGATTAATGTCGAATCTCAAACACAAACAATTGCACAAACCATTGAAACCATTCAAGAATATTCTAATCAACTTGGAGACGATTCAAATTCATTAAACGATAGTGTTATTTCCATTGCAGAAATTATAAACCTTATTAAAGACATATCTGATCAAACCAATCTACTTGCCCTTAATGCTGCTATTGAAGCAGCTCGAGCAGGGGAACATGGAAGAGGCTTTGCTGTTGTAGCTGATGAAGTTCGAAAACTAGCAGAACGTACTCAAAAAGCGACTCAAGAGATAGAAATCAATATAAATAGTCTTAAGCAAAACTCAAGTTCTATGTTAGACATTAGTAATACCTTTATTGATGAAACAGGTAAGGTGATGCTTATTCTTGATACATTTAATAGCAACATTGAAAATGTTATGGAGAACTCTTCAAGTATTCGAGCCCAAACAGGAAGCCTAACAAATGAGATTAATGTAAGTAATGGAAAGCTAAATCATATTAAATTAAAAGTTCAAGCCTATAAAGAGCTCTTTAATGATGTACCTGCCAATATCATAGATGAACAAAGTTGTGAATTTGGAAAATGGTTTTCAATGGCTGCAGGCAGTTTCTTGAAAAGTAATACACAGGCTGTAAGCAGTGTTACAAGGCATCATAGAAATGTGCATATTGGTCTAACTGACACCCTGAAACTCTTTAAAGATGGAAAAGAATCAGAAGCACTTGTGCGTTTAAAAGATGTAGAAATTTCTAGTGATATAGGATTTAAAGAACTTATTTCTGCCGTTAGGTCTTCTAGTAATTAGGAGTAGCATAGAGATAAGGCTATTTCTTTTTTCCTATAAAAGAAGCAATACGAACTTTTTCACCCCTAAGATTAATAGCATCATTTTCTTCATAAAAGAGTACCTCAAGTTCAGCAAAAGCCTTAGGTAATTCTTGAAGTTCTAAATGAAAGTCAGGATTTGTTGGATTATGATATCCTGCATCCAGCGGTGTTTTAACAAAGGTTTCATATATAAATATCCCCTCCTTCTTCAAGGCCTTAATAATATTAGGAAACATTTTTCGATCAAGGTAATTTATCTTTAGTATCAGATCATAGGTATTTTCTTTAAATGTATAAGTGTCTAAGTCAGCGTCAATCTTGTTTATATTATCCGCCTCCCTTACCTTTTTTAATGCATAGTCTGAAAGATCAATCGCGTCCACTATAAATCCATTATCCGCGAGGTAATGTGTGTTTCTCCCCATTCCACAAGCTATGTCTAAGGCCCTTCCCTTTTGCGCTAGGGAAATATTTTTTATAAGGATTTCAGAGCTTTCTTTTGGCATTGGTGCTACAAGGTATTTTTCATTCCAACGTTCTTTGTCTTTTAACATCTTAGGCCTTTATCAAGACTATTAAAGCCTTATCTTTTTTATCATACAAGTTAAGATAAGCACTTTGTACTACTTTGAAGTTTTTAAGTTTTTTAAACACTTGTAAGGAATGAAAATATTGAGTAATTGTTTCTTGTTCTTTCATATAAGAGCCATCCTCTGCTTGGGAAAATAATGTAAACTTTGTATCAAGTTTATTATCATTATAAAGTGCATCTACACAAAGAAAAAGATTATCTTCTTCAGCCATCATAGTACCTTCTGCTACATTACGAAAGCCATGAAGGGTATTAACATCAAAAACAAAGATTCCCTCTTCTTTTAAAGAGGCATGTACGCAATCTAAAAAATCATGAAGCTCATCCGGATGAACGAAGTTAAGTACATCAAAAACAGAAACGATAGCGTCATACTGTTTATCCACTTCACAAATAGACTTGTGTTCCACCTTCAGACCATTAGCTCTTGCCTTTTGAACCATGAGAGCACTTAAGTCTATCCCTTCACACTCTATATCAAACTTAGCAAAGGTTTGCATTAGCTCACCCCTACCACAGCCTAAGTCCAAAAGTGTCTTAATATCGTAATTATAAAGTAGCTCGGTATATAAGGTATGCAAGTAAGCCGTTGATTCTTTTATCCCTAAAAGGTGTTCAACCTTTGAATATAAATCTAAATTTTCCATTTTTTCTCTTAATATAAAATTTTGTATCTAAAATAAGTGCGTAATAATTGATCACTTGTCCCACCTACGCTGTCGGCGTAATCTATCACAAGAGAAAGGTTGTCTTGCCCAAAGAGTTCTCCGCCTAAGCCTGCTGCAAAACCATAATTAAACTCAGATTCTCGCCCATTATAATAAGGACTTACAGAAAAAAATGGACGCCAAACACGTACATAGTTATATCGGTTTTGCATCCCATAAGAGAAGTCTACTCCTAAATACCAAAAGTCATCAGAAATAACTTGGGTATCCGGAAAATTTAGCATATCATCAATTACGCCCTTAGAACCATCTTTTTCATCATAAGTTCCAAAGGTATAATACGGTGTTATTGAGATATCGGGATAGGCTGAACGTTGAAGGTAAGAAAAGTCCAAACGTCCATTTAAACCAGTCCCAAGGTCCACTCCATCATCTGAGGAGTATTGTGCTTTCTCCAAATACACACCAATTCGACTTGACTCTAAAAGAGCATAATCAAGACCCAAGGCTAAACGGTCCTTATACCCTCCCACTAAAAGATAAACACTTTCTTCAGCCTTAGCCGCCTTATCAACAAGAATTCTAGCCTGTAAACGTCTTGAAAGCTGGCTTTCATATTTTAAAGAAAGATAGTTATAAGTATCAGCTGAATCTTTCATACCTGCACTGACTTCGTAGGAGCCTCTTTCAAAACGTTTTTTAAAGCCAATACCAAAGGCGGTAGAGCTTGAAGGGATACTTTTAAACACCTCATCATCATTTACCTGGTTTGAACTTATAAAGAGGTCTGCTTCAAGACTATAGCCTTTTGCTAGATAATACGAATTATGCATATCACTATAGCTTTGATTTAAACCTGTTCTATCAAGGTATCCCGTTTTCATTAAAAAATAATCAGCTTGGGCTTCATAAAGTTCTCTCATTTGATTGTATAAGAGCTCGTTTTTTTCATTCTTTTCTAGACCTTCAAAGGCAATACTCTGAGCAAAAGAAGCTTGATTAGTATTTACAGCTGCGCCCAAAGTATCACTTAAAGGTAAGGTTTTATAATACTTATATAAGAGATCTTGTTGACCTGTCTTGTCAGCTTCGTTAAGGGCAATATTCAAGCGTATCCATGGTTCTACTTCTTTCATTTTATTAACATGAAATTTAAGCATCTCTTGGCTATTTGTTTTTAAACTAAAGGCTAATGAGAGCTCTTCATAAGACTCTTTACTTAAGATAGAGCGGGATTTTTCTAACTTATCCTTAAACTCATCCGCGCCTAAGAGAAACATACTCATACTTAGGTAGGTCTGTATAAAGTCAGGCTTAAGGTGTAAACTAGGGTCGCGTCGCAAGGCCATTTCTAATTCATTATGTACCACTCTAATTTGTGTATAAAAACCACCCTCTTCATTTTGAGACTGTCTTACATAAGCATACAAGAGTTCACTGTCTATGCTTTGAAGTTTATGCTTTCTTAATTTTTCAAGGAAAAAGGCAGCTCTGTCTACGTTTTGTATACTAAAATAAGAAAGAGCCATTGGAAGCCATAGTTTTGAATCAATATTTTCTTTTTCTTCTAGGCTAAATAATAATTTTGACAAAGACTTTTCATCTTTTACTTCCATTAAAAACCACATATAGGCTTCTAATATATTTGAAGAAAAAGGAGAGATTCTAAAGGCCAGGTAAAAGGCTTCTTTGGCCTCCTTACTTTGATGTAAAAATGCATATAATTGTGCCTTTATCATCCAATACATAGATTCATTCACAAGGGTACTTTTTGAATTCTCTTCTACTTTGTCACACTCTTGTAAGACTTCAGCATATACTTTATCATGCATTCCCATATACGCATAACTATAAAATAAATAGTTTTTTTCAAACTTTTCATAAGCATCTAAGGAAGCCTTCCTTGAAAGAGATGGTCTTGTTTTTTTATATACACTCATAATACGTTCATAATCTATTAAACGTGCCTGTCTTGCTTTATCAACTAAGATAGAAGCCTCTGCCGCATWTTCATATTCTTTTACATACCAAGACAAATCACTTAAGTGCATGTAATACGCCGTTAGGTTTCCATCATTATTGTTAAGATCAGCCCCTTTTAAGGCTATAAAAGAAGCTTTAATATTTTTCTTTAAAAAGTAATAATGTGAGATCAGATAAGCACTAGTGATATCATCCATTTGCGCTTTTTCCATCTTTTTAACAAGGACGCCTGCCTTTTGCATTTCACCCATATTTAAATAAATTTGCAACTCTTGTGTTAATAAGTACTTTCTAGAAGGATACGAACGGTACACATCATCTAAGAGTTCAGCTGACTCAGCAGGTTTTCCAACAAGATCAAATATAAACACCATCTGTTCAACATTTTCTTTACTTGGGTCTTCTTTTACCTTTTTTTCAATCATTAAAGCAGCACTTTCATACTGATAAGCCGCAAGTGAATATTTTAATATCTTGTTTTCAAGCTTCTTATCATGAGTGCGTTTATACACATACATCATATGTTCAACCGCTTCTTCTCTCCTATCTGTCCACATAGAAATATCAATCATTTTATTATGCCAATAAAGGGAATTAGGGTATAGTTTAAGGGCTTTTGTTGCCGTTATATAAGCATTATCTAAGTCTCCTGAAAAAGAAAATACTTGAAAAAGAAGTCTCAGTTCTTCTTCATCCTCATCCTTTTGTATCGTAACCCCAAAAAAATTTTCACTGTAAGTACTTACAATAAGACTGTGTTTATAAGATGACCTTTCTTGATAAACCTTCGCCTGTAAATACTTTTCGAAACATCCACAACGAATAGAACTCATTTTCTTATTATAAATTAATTTACATTCCCTTGGATAGCCCTTCAAAGCACCTGTGTCTTTTTCTTTTATTACTAAGCTTTTTACTTGTATAGAGTAGCAAGTAGCCTTGTCCTGAGCATATAAACTACAAAAAATAAATAACATAAAAAGATATCTCATCATTTAATCCAAATACTTTAATCTATATATAGACACTCGTTTAGCATCATCTAACATATTGGCTCTAAGATAGAGTTTAATAAACACCTTACTCATCTGCTTATCCTTATAATATAAGGCCTCATATTTTCTAGCAAGGGTACTTGCTTCTTTCATTAAAGAGCCATATTCAAGAGCTTCTAAGGCCTTTAACAAGTAGTAGCTTCGTTTTTGTTTAGACTTTGCACCCTTATATAAGATCATATACTCATCTGAACCATCTTTATAACGTTGTAACTCAACATAATATTTTGCTAGTTCTTCACGCCATCTTAGTGAACGTTTTGCCATATCTTTTAAAAGTGCTATCGCACGCTTTGTATCATTTTCTTGTAAGGCTAGATAATAAGCTTCTTGTGTCCATTTATTATATCGATGTTTATCCACGACTCTTAGACGATCCAAACACTGTGTTTGCATATCTTCATCTTTTAGGTCTATACTTAAATAAAAACATTCTTCTAGCCATAAGGCTTTTTCATCTCTTTCAAGAAGCTTATATAAGAAGAATAAAGAAGGAGCACTAAGTGAAAATTCTCTTGAACCCTTATACCAATATTCTAGGTTCTCATTATTATAATAAGGCTTAGAAATGATTTCTTGAAGTAAGTTTTGTATGTCTTTTACTACCTTTTTTTGAAGGTGATTTTCATTTGTAGAAAAGTACTTCACCTTAAGTGCTTCAAAACGGTAAGTCATTAGCTTTAGTAAAAGTATTTCATCTGCATTTTTTTGTAGAATCTTTATCATTTTAAGACTAAGGTCAAACTGTCCACTTTTTAAACTTGCCTTGATAAGGGCTATGGTTAATTCTTGGTTTTCAGGTTCTAAACGCAGCATATTTTCGAGATAAATAGCCGTCAAATCATAATTTTTATTTTCAGCAAGTACTTGTTTTTGAAGGTTATCCTTTGGATATAAGGTAAATAAGACAAAGGCGAAAACAAGAAAGACTAGAGCTACTTCTATGTAGCTGATAACTTCAATATTTTTATCTGCATTGGATGAAGACATCAGTTTCCTTTTGCGTAAATTTCATTTCTACACCAGAGCCTAAGACTATCTTTTCTCTAGGTTTATGACCTGAATTCAAGGTACACTCTTTTTTCAAATGATACTTTAATGTAAGGGGTAGATATCCCTTCAAGGTAAAATGAATATCCTTTTCTTCCCTTTGATAATCTAAGACTTTTGCATTGGTACTTATAAGATAATTTTCATTTTCTGATTTCCCAATATTTAAACGAATAACTTCTTCATTTGTATTTAAATGGATATAGCTACTTGTATCTTGTGTTTTTTGACCTAATACACTTTGAGAGTTTTCATACCTTATCTTAGGATTTTTTGTATCTAGTCTCAAGGTTTTTAAATGATCCATTCCATATAAATTCCAACCCATACGCTCTTTAGAGATAGAAACATCATAAAATTCCAAAACCTTAGGAATATATTCTGAGGTATAAATAGGGAAAACATCTTGAGAAAGTGCGTACTTATAGACCTTATCTAAGGCATTTAATGAGGCTATCTTAGAAGCAGCATAAAAATGATAATATATATCTATGGGCTTTAAACGTCGTGGCTTATTCGTAAGTTCAAAGGTTTGTATCACCTTTTGATAACCCCAAAAAGGACCTCTCCAATCATTTGTATATACATTTTCATTTTCAGCCCCTGTATATACTTGTATATATTCGCCTCTTTTAATCCCATAAGGTGCCACTAAAAACAGCCATGGTTTATCGTTGGTAATGATAGTATCACCCCCATTAATATTTAAAAGATTATGTTTATAGGTATATTCTAAAACATCTTCAGCAGGGCTACAATCCCCTGTCCAATAAACGGTTCTTGCTCTTTTTTTATCCTTGGGAAGAAGCCTTGTATTAATATAAGATAAAGAACCCATAATCTCTCTATCTATAGAAAAGTCATAACCTTTAATCTTTAGTCTATATTTTTCATCTAGCTTTCCATCTTTAATTTTTTTCCAAGCAAAGGGATGAGTATAGGTATGGGTAGCCGCTTCAATATAAGGAAGTTTATAAATCTTTCTTGCTATCTCTTCTAAGGCCTTAGAATCTTTTGGGTATAAGCCATTAGGATTTGTTTCTGCTTCAACAATAGAAACACCCTGAGGAATTTTATACTTCTTTAGTATTTTTTCGTACATGACACCTATGCTATAAGAGCGAGGGTCCCATTCTGCCTTATTCATTGAGGCGTCCCCATCTATATGAGTAAAGAGTAAACGTTTTCCATTTTGCGTTGTAGGGTCAGGAATAGGTATGCTTTCAAGACCTAGAGCTTCCTTGAAAAACCTAAAAGGATTAAGCACCCACAATATATTATCTTCAAATTGATGTGTTACCGTTTCATTAAGCGCGTATCCACCCCAAGATGTTATAGCTATGGGTATATTTTCTTGAGCATAAATATTTTTAAGACCTAAAAGTTCTTGAGCATTTTGTGGCTGATACAGGCTTTGAAAATAGCTAAGGCTTAAGGGTGTTTCAAAGCCTAGACTTTTATCTTGGTATGTAATTTCTTCTTTATCTAAGATACTGGCCTTATTTTCTTGTTTTTTAATGTCCAAAATCTTACATATATTTGTGTCATCATTTACACCAAAACCATCTAAAAAAAGTACCTTTATTTTTTGCTCAAGTAAGACAGATACCCATTTTTCAAACAGATAAGCTTCTTTAAGACTGTTTCCATTCCATACAAGGACCGCCTTATATCTGGAAAGTTCATCTAAGGAAGGAAGGCCTTGTTCAATAGCTTTTAAAATAGGAATATAGCCTAGGTATTCTAAGGGTATTGCCGCTAACTTGTGTGCATTTGTATTCTCAAGTTCTTCTTCTTCACTGTATAAGACAAGTATTTCTCTTTTTAAGACCTCTTTAGAAGAATCTCCATAACGGGTAAATTCTTTATTTGAAATATAAGGAATAATCCCAAGGTCTTGAATCTTTGCAATTGTATCTTTTATCTTTTCTTTTTGAGTGAGATCAATATAATCCACACCAATAACATCTAAGCCATATGCCTGTGCTTTTTGTACATGACTTAACAACCAGGTTCTATCTTCTGCACTTACCCTTTTATAGCCCTTATACTTTGAGCTAAGCCCATAAAAAACAGACTCAAACAAAAGAGCATCTAGGTCTTTATAAATCTCATCTAAGACTTCAAATCCACGGTTAACAATAAGCTTAGAGTCTTTAAATCGTACTTTAAACTTTTTAATAAAACGGATAAGACCTAACTCATACATACGCCTATCTTCTTGGCTTTTAGCAATGATTTGATAAGAGTCCAAGGTGTCAAAAAAGAAGTTTTCATATCCCTTATCTATTAAAGGCTGTATCACTTGATTATACATATATTCATGATAATCGTCATTTGAAATATCCATAACAATAGAATTCCATTTCTTGTTTTTAGAAAGTTTCCATTTTTTCTTTAGTCCCTTAAAATATTTTTTATATTCATTTGCCTCACCAATACTCACATAAGCATAAATCTTCTTTTTATAGCTTTTAAAACCATGGGTGTAAGGAGATATATTATCACTTTCAACAATTATATAATCATGCAAGCCAAGGTTAGTATAGGATATGTCTTTTCCATAATATACAGCAGCAGATTTTTGACTTAGGTTCGCAAAAGTAGGTAAACTAAAAATAAGTAAGAGTAAAAAGACCTTACTGAAGCATAAAGGTTTCATATACTAAGCCTTTCATTTCACGTCTTAATACAATAAGACTTGCTACAAATACCAGTAATAGAGATATTGTGTAACCATAACCAAACATAGCCGGCCCCATGTAGATTGAAATCATGGTAAAAATTACATTCAAGACAAAAAAGGCTATGCTCAACCACATAGCAACAATACGTCTGTCTAAATAATATAAATACGCAAGAACTGACATAAAACCTAACTGTAATTGAGCCCCTATCGTCAAGATATAAAATAAACCAAGATAAAGTTGAGGAATATGTAAAAGTGCAAAAAGTTTAGACGCACCTAAAAACAACATAATATTAATAATGCCTTGAACCACCATAATCTCACGTATTGAGTGTCTAATAATATCAATCATACCATCTCTATAACGTTCAATTAACTCCAAGGTAGACCCTTCTCTTACCGCATTAAAAAACAAATCATTTTCATTGGCAAAGTCAGACTCTAGTCGGTAAAAAAAGATAGCCATTCCAGGAATAATAGAAAGGTAAGCGATAAAAATAGGCATATCATAAACAACACAAGAGTTAAGTGCTCCAATAACAGGGGTACCGGTTAGAGGATGATACCAAAAGATAAACTTATCAGCCCAGGCACCTAGGTTATAAAAAAGCCCAGCCAAGGCTAAGGACCAGTAAAAATTTTTATCAAGAAAAAATCCAAAATTAATAAGATAACTAGACTTGTAACTCTTAACAATCAAGGTCATTAAAATAATCAGTAAAAGAGCATTCCCAAGAAAAAAGATAACAATAAGTATTTCTAAACTATCTCCAATAAAGTATGAAGCTGCCACGATTGAACCATAAGCAACACCATAAGCCAGTAAAACACCCTTATAGTATTTCAAACTTACCGCTAAGATATTAGATATCCACACCCCACAAAGAACAAGAAAGGTAGCTACAACACTAACCACAAAGAGTAGACTTTGGTCATGAAAGATTAAAATAGCTAAGGGAAGGCCTAATACAAAGCTCACTGCCCAAGAAACAAGAAGTGTGGCCATATAAGAAGGAAGTACTTCATCCTCACGTCCCGCAAAAATAAGGTCAGCTGTATAGCGAGTAAAAGGAAGCTGAATAAAACCCGTAATGACAAGGCTAGAAGCTAAGGCTATTGCGTAGGTAATAACGATTTGAAAAGAGGCTGTTACCGAACCTGAGCCATGTGAAGAGGCGATGTTAATAAAACCTACAAACAAGATAGCAATAATAGAAATAACCCAAGGCCCTGCACTTAGTAAACCTGAATAAGAATACATCTTTACTAAGGAAAAAAGTCTATCTTCTTTAAGAATCTTCTTTAACTCAAAACCTATGCCTGCCATGAATTTCCCATCTCTTTTATATAAAGGTCTCTGTAATCACCTAGAAATTTTTCTTGACGGTAATATTTTTCAACCCTTTGTAGACCTACTTTTTGAGCCTTTTTCCATAAGACTTCATCACTTAAATAACGGATATATTCCTTAGCTAAGGCAGAGGGGTTAGCAATACTTGTCACTTCACCTGCTGAGCCTAGGGCAATATCTTCTTCATTTAGTCCACCCTTTATAAGATCATAACATGAACCAACATCCGTACTAACACAGGGTACACCTGCCGCAAAGCCTTCTAAAATAACTAAGGGCATACCCTCACTAATAGACGTAAGTGTTAGTAACCCTGATTTTGGTAAAATTTCTTTAATATTTTGAAAACCTAAAAACTTTATATTCTCAGATATACCTAAGGATTCTGCCATGTTTTGACATTCAGTTGCGTATTCTTTGTCCTCATCCATAGGTCCAACAATCCAAGCCTCAGCCTCAGGAATCTCAGATATAGTAATACGCATTGCGCGAATGAAGGTTTTAATATCTTTAATAGAAACAACCCGTCCAATCAGCGTAATCACAGGAGGAATTCCCTCTTCTCTTAACTCAACTAAGGCATTTAAGGCATCTACATCTACTGCATTAGGAATAATCCTTGTCTTTTCTTTAGGCGCGCCAAACTGAACTTGAATATCTCTTGCCCCTGAGTATAAGGATAAAATTTTTGTTGCCTTAATATAAGAAAATTCTCCTATACGTTCAAAGAACTTAACCCACATACCTTGAATATAGTTTGATTCTTCAGGTTGCTTTAGCAAGGTTGGTTTTTTAAAGTCAATCCAATCTGCTGTTAACATATCAATCTTTCTTTCCCTTGTATAAATACCATGTTCTGTTAGTAAAAAAGGAAGTTTTCTATCATAAGCAGCTAAGGTTGCTAAAAAACCAGCGTAGCCAGTAGAAGGACTGTGTAAAACTTTAGCCTTGGGCATCTTTGTCACAATTTCAGCTAACTGCCATATAGGCTTATGTATATTTCTAACCGTCCAAAAGTAATCAATAAAAGAGATGTCAGGACAATTTTCTTTATATTTGTCTTCTATAAACTTCCACGCTTTTTCAGAAAACAAGAAGTCTTCATAAGGCATCTTCTTCATATAAAAATTAATATCATGCATCTCTTTAGGAATATTTTCTTTTTTACCTTTAAAAAAACCATATAAACTTTCAATTATTTTCATGGCGTCTTCACTTCCCTCTCTTTTATGAGGAAGCTTTTGACTGTCACCAAACATATAATGAACCTCTAAGTGCACAAGATTATCGGGCAAATCATATAAGACACCTTCATAATCTTCTTCTCTAGAGCCTAAAAAGACAATCCCAAATTTAAACTCACTAAGACCTACTAAAATCTGATGTATCCAAGAAGAAACGCCTCCTCGCACATAAGGATAAGTACCTTCTCCAAGTAACATAATATCAACTTCATCACTTCTACGAATATACTTAGCCATGCATCCTCCATTGTCCAATCACAGGGTGCATAGTTGCATTTAAATTAAGTTTATCAACCTTAGAAAACATAGCCCGTATTGATTTATAATTACCTCGTTTAAAATATAATTCTGCCAAGTAGGGAAGCATATAAGCATAATCAGCCCCACTTTCAATGGCCATAACAAACTGCGTGGTTGCTTTTTCATAATCTTTTTTGGATAAATAAATCTTACCTAAGAGGATATTAATATCCGCATCACTCATATCCGCCCGTGAACATACCTTTGCGTACTTATAAGACTCATCTGTTAAAAAACTTTTTAACACATCATCTGAAAGGTCAAAATAAATCATTTCCCAATATAAGAAGGCCAGCTCTTTAGCAGCTTTTAAACGTTCTTTTTCATCTTTTTTATTTTTATATCGTGTTGAGGCATCATGAATTTTATTATTTATACCATGCTCCATCTTATCAATCAGAGAAAAGCTATACAAACGTATCTCATCATCTTTTTCAGAAAGTGAATTTTTAATCACGGAAACATTTTGTTGGGTCATATTTTCAGCCATGGCAGATAAGGCTTTCATACGCAATTCTTGAGGGGCCATGGTATCTGACATTAAACCTATCATTGAACCTTCCCCGAAGGCTCTTTTAACCTGAGGAAACTCTTGGTCTAGCTCTTCCATGTTTATGCTCTTGGTGTGTTTTAAAACCTTTGCATATTTTACATTTAACAGATAGTACATTAGCCAAATAGAAAATATATAAGAAATCAAGGGAAGCGCAAGATTAAACAAAAGAAAAAAAGCAAAGACAGGCATCCACTTGTCGTCATAACGACGCTTTATAAAATATGTACATATTCCTGCAACAAAAGATGAGGCAATTAAATGTAAGCCATAAAATACTGATATAGAAAACACACCAGCATGCTCTAAAATCATTTTGTTTGTACCAGTGCATACTCTTTAGCGACCTCAAGTTCTCCAATATCAAAGAAGGAATATTCAAGGTCTACATCTTCCGCATTAAAGTCTAAAAGTTTCAATAAACGTACTAAGAACCCTTGAGCAGATGCCTTATCCGCAAAGGGAAAGAGCATACCAATAACTTCAACCTCATCAACACAATGAGAAGTAGCCATATCTAAGGAACGAAGGTTATCTTTAATTTTTTCAAAAATCAAATGGGCTAAAAGCTTATCCTTAGATTTAAGAACTAAAATCGTTGAATTAACATCAAAATCATCATCTATTTTTTTCAAACGTAGAAGCTCAAAATTAAAGTCATCATCTACTAAAGGATTTTTAGTTGAGGCCTCAATCAATTCCCACTTAGATAATTCATCTAAAAAATACGAAATAATAATGGAGATTGAGATAAGGTTATCTTTGTTAAAAGACATAAAAGGCATTTCTTTAATTAATAAGACAGATTGTACATGAGACTGGCTCACAACAGGAACAACTGCGAGGTAGTTACTGTTATTCTCAACCTCATCTGAACTTACATAAATAGGTGTCTTTTTTTGTAAGGCTAACTGTATCATGGGATCGCCATGCCCAATTTCATCCTTATGTTCTTTGTCTTGCATGCAATAAAGTTTGCCCTTATATAAAGAGCAAAATTCTGCCTCTGAAACATTAAAAGATTTTTGTAAAAGAATTAAAAAGTTTTGATAATAATCTGCATTGTCTACATAAGCATCTTTTAACTGCCGAATACTGTTTCTCACACTCATAGGTTTAAAGACATAATTCTTTTCTAATTGATCATGAGAAATTTTCAAGGTATAAAAAGCATTTGAAAGTTCATCTAGCTTTTTACTAAGATAATCATTTTTGCTTTTATTATGCAGTAGTTGTCTATTCCAATAGTAATGGAATTCACCAAAAATCAATACCAATACAAATATCTTTAAAAAAGATTCAAGAGGAAATTCATTATAAAAGCCCTTCATAACAAGTGCAATTAAAAAAATTGCAAAAAGGCCATTTTGGATACCATGAAAAAGCGTAATAATTGATAAAAGAACAATAATATAACTAAACTCATAAATAATTAAAAGAGGATCTCTTTCATTTATAAAGTAACCTATCAGAGCAAATACAGCAATTAAGATAGCTGTTTCTAATAAGGCGTATTTTTTTATTTCAAAACGTAGGTTATGGGTTAAAATCATTAAAGTTTATAACTATTTATCAAACATTAGGCTTATCATAGCCTGAGCGGTAGTTCCTATAGAAGCATTTCCCCAATCATTACTTGAGGCGGTTTTGCTCCAAATAACCTTAGAAGTATCAACTGAAATAAGCTTACACTGAAGGCTAATAGCTGGTTCTCCATCAATACCTGTTTTATATCTCCACTCACTTACACCACCCGTAAGTAAATAGTCTGAGCCATTTTCTCTTGCAATACGAAGTTGATCGCTTAAATTCTTAGTCTTAAGAGATATAGCATTAACGGTCTTATACTCTTTACTTAATAAAACACCCTCAATTAAGTTCGATGCTCGCATACCTGCTTGAGGTGTATCTGTATAGTTATCTAAAGAAAAAACGGTAATAGACTCAACGTCTTTAACTAATGGCAAGGATGGATTAGTCGTAAGCTCAAGAGTTGAGCACCCCAGTAAAAAGAAAGTAAAAATAACACCTAACATAGTCTTCATAAAAACCCCCGAGTTAATTATAATGTGATTATAGCAGGTTTCTTTAAAAACAGGGTGATTAATTGGGGGGAAACCTCATAAGAAGGAAGGAAAAGGTCTTTTTTCTTATTGTTTTTCTATAAGTGAAGATATTTTTTCAAATATATCTAGAACTTCTGATTTTTTTTCAAAATAAGAATTTTTATTAGCAATCAAATAGGTGGATGATATCATGATATCTTCTACAACTTCTAAGCCATTTTGCTTCATAGTTGCACCTGTTTCAACAATATCAACAATCATATCTGCTAAACCCACAAGAGGGGCAAGTTCTATAGAACCATACAGTTTAATAATATCTACAGCTACCGCGCGTTCTGCAAAGTATTTTTTCGTGATATTCACCATCTTAGTTGCTACTTTAAGTTCAGGCTTATTGAGATCAAGTTTTTCACCCTTTCTCATCCCGATAGCAACCTTACAAATACCACGTTTAAGGTCTAATAAACGGATAACATCGAGACCTTGTTCTTCTAAAGTATCAAGCCCTACTACACCAATATCAGCTGCTTGATGATATACATAGGTGGCAACATCTTGGTTACGAACGAGTAGAAATTTAAAGTTTGGTGTTTCTAAAATAAGTTTTCTATCATCAAATTTAAATTCTTCTCCAAAAATAGAGGCGAAAATTTCTAGTGTTTCTTCAGCAATTCGGCCTTTTGGTAGTGCAACTGTAAGCATTATTCTTTCCTTAGTCTTTATCTATTATCTATTATCTTTTTCATACCCTTAAACACCAGGTCCTGCTCTATCTTAGCATTTGGTATTAGGGGTAGAAATATTTTTGCATCCCCGCCTGTAAGTAAGACAGGCAGGTCTTGTGAAATTTTAGCAATATCACTTAACAAGGGAACAATTGCGCCATAGCTCAAAGCATCTTGTGTGTTTTTTGGCATTTTATCTAAATCTATATCAAAGTTAAATGAAACCTCTAGCGCAGGTGAGATATCTTTAAAACATTTAGCTAGGGCGCTTAAGCCTGGATAGATATATCCACCCTCATGTTTTGCATTTTTTATCAGATCTACTGTAATAGCAGAACCCGCATCTACCACCACTGCATTATCTAAGGCCTCGCAAACCACTATCCTATCTATACCCATAGTCTTATAATATTTTTTAAAATCAATAAAAGAACGAAGGTTTATCCAATTGTCTTGCATACTCAGGCGTTTTTCCCAGTAAGCATTAACAGAAATATAATATACCTTTTCACTTATAGATGAGACATCAAATTCATCCACACTTATCTTAGTCCCATTAGAAAAACTAAAGTTTGTATTTCCTATGTCACATAATAAGTTATTGTTCAATAATCTTCCATTTAGCCTTAATAAAGGCAGTCTTGGCCTTAGAACACATGGGCGCGTCCAAGATTAAGACCTTTCCCTTAAACTGATGGTCTCTATAAAGGGCCATCTTTTGAACAATTTCTTCAAATTTCACTAGGTCTTTCATCAATAAACGACTTTTCTGTGACACCATTATAATGGCATTATAATAACGATTTAAGTCAAGGGCCGCATAAAGCCTCACCTTATTACGTATCTTTAAATCTTTGGCTTGAATTTCTTCTAATTTTTTATATATACGCCCATTTGTGCGTAATTGTTCTACGAGTATTTTCATTTGAACATTATATCTTTTTTACGCTTTTTTTATGCCATAGGGTGATATTTAAGGACAGTGTCTTGAAGGTTTTGTTTTTGTATATGGGTATATACCTGAGTTGTAAGTAAGGAAGCATGTCCTAAAAGTTCTTGAACGACTCTAAGGTCAGCACCCCCAATAATAAGCGCAGATGCATAAGAATGTCTAAGCACATGAGGAGATACATTTAAATACTTTTTACTTATCTTATATGCAGATATACGGCTCAGTGTTTTTCCTTGATAGTTAAGCCAAATATATGAAGATTCAAAAGGACACTCCATCTCGTACATCTTTATGGCCTTTAGTGCAGCCTCTGCAACAGGCACCATTCTTTCTTTATCTCCCTTAGTATGTCTTACCCTTAACCATTGATTCTCAAAGTCCCCATGTTCTATACTTAAACATTCCGTTATACGCAGTCCCGTAGCATATAAAAAAAGTAAAAGAGCATAGTCTCTTAGCCCTATCCATGAAGATCTATCTATGACATCTAAATGTGACATGATTTTTTCAAAAGGAAGGTACTTAGGTAGTAAGGAGGGAACCTTAGAAAATTTGAAAAAAGGTTTATTTTCATCTTGTGTTTCAAATTCCTTATAACAAAAATCATAAAAGGCATTTAAAGAAGAAAGTTTTCGGTTTAGGGTACGCTTGTTTTCAAAATTTGAAAGATACTTTAATATTTTGACTTCATTGAGTTTAAATAAGGAGGTTTTGTAATGTTCTTCTATAAGACTAAGGTCTTTGCTATAAGCCTCTATACTTGCCTTACTTAAGGCCTTTATTATCGTGATATACTCGATAAAGGCTTCAAGCTGTGGCGACATTAATACAGCTTAATAAATACGTTGTCGTAGTAAAAGCCTTCTTCAGAAGTATAAAAGAACCCACTTTCTAAGTCAAAGTCATACACTAAGTGAAAATGTAAGTCATGTGTAAGGGCTATGATATATCCCTCTTTTTCAGCCACATAAACGATATCTTCTCCTACCACCATTCCTAAGAAGTGGGCAAAAGGAAATTTAACACGTTTCAAGATGTTTAAGGAGTGGTCTAATGAAACAACTTCACCCTGCTTTGTTGCGACCCACACCCCTTCTTTATTTACAAGCATATTACGTGCTTCTAATTCAACACGCGTTTCTTTTTCACCTAGAGTATATATCTTTGAAGGTGTTGCTGCGTAAAGCGTATCATCCACAACATTAAAATAAATAATATTATTAAAGTACTGCTCAGAACTAACAATAATAGTACGTACTAACTCTTTTGCTTCTGCATTAATGATAACAATTTTTCCATCAAGGGTAGGAAATAGAACCAGCTCATTTAAGAATCTTGGATTGGCTATACGCATATCCACTGCCGTTGATTCAGAAGCGGGTTCTTTAAACAAAAGTTTTCCCGTACTAAACTGATATAAGGCAAGTTCATTATCAGCAAAAATTACCGCTAAAAGGTCATCTTTAAGTGCAACTGTAGCAATGGTCTTAGAAAGTTTTAAACTCTTACTTTCATTTGAATCTTTAACCGCGAAGAGTTCACCACCTGTTTTAAGGGCAATAGCCCATTCATCATTTTTAAAAACAAAACGAAAGCCTTCAGGAAAGCGGGTAAGGTCTATACCTCGAGATGTAATAATAGAGCCATCTTCTAAGGTAGCACTTTCACCACTAATTTCAATAATGGTACTGTCCATTTTATCTGTAATATCAATAGTATTAAATGTTTCATCTGGTTTAAAGTACTCTTTTGTACTACAAGCTAAAAAGAATAAGGGTATTAGCAGAACAAGAACAAGGCTTTTTAGCATTTACTTTACTCCGTAATGCTGCAATAAGGTTACAATTTTTTGTAATGAAGACTTTTTATCTATCATTTTTAAACGTTCTTGTGCTTCTTGCGTCTTACCCTCTTGCATTAATAAAACTGCCTCATTTAAAATAGCAAGGTCTTTTAAAACAGCCTCTTGATTCAGGGCATATTCATTTAGGGCTGCCATATCTTTTTTAAGGGCTGCTGATTCATAAGAAGCAAGGTCTGCCACAATAGGTGAAGAAGATGACCTTAGTGACTCAAGAACTTCTATATCATTATTTGTTAAGGCTGTTTGTAGTTTCCAAGCATCAAATAAGGAAGGGTTATTATCTTCTAATATACCAGCCGCCTTTGTGTCACTAGGGTCTTTTAAAAGTTCAATGTATGCTTCATTTGAAGCAGTTTGTGCACTTGCAAGGCTTGCTTGATAGACACTGTTTCCTACTAAAATAACAAAGATTGTACTTACTATACCAATAAGAGGCATCTTATATTTTTTTACAAAACGTTCTGTTTTAACAGCTGATTCAAAAAGCTTTTCTTCTTGATTTAGTTCTTCTTTTACCATCTCGATGTTTTCTTTTAAGCTCACGTATGCTCCTGTATATGTCATTAATTGCCTTATATTATCTTATTAAAGTTAAAAGCCTGCCAAAGCAGCTTAAAATAGAAATTACTTAGTATTTTTTTGTTACAATCACGGTAATATATATAAATTAGAAGGAATCAAATGCAAATTGATGACGTATTATTAACAAAACTTGAAAAACTTTCTTATCTAGAAATTGCACCAGACAAACGCTCAGAACTTATCTCTCAACTAAGTGAGATTGTTTCTTTTGTAGATAATTTATCAGAGCTTGATACAACAGATATGGACCCAACCTTTGCCATGACAAACAAGGGCACACAATTACGAGAAGACATACCTTCATCATCCAAAGAAATCTCACAATCAATTTTAAGTAACGCGCCCTTAAGTGAAGATAACTTCTTTATCGTTCCAAAAATTATAGAGTAGTCCTAATAATGATAAAAGTATATGGTATNAAAAACTGTGATAGTGTTAAAAAAGCTATTAAGTTTTTAAAAGAACATAATTTACAATACTCACTTCAAGACTTCAAAACAGACCCCGTTTCATTAGAAAAAGTTTCAACATGGGCTAAAAGTGTAGAAATGAAACAACTCTTCAATACACGGGGAACAACCTACCGCACCCTAAAACTTAAGGATTTAGACCTTAATGATGAAGAAAAGCTACCTTGGTTAGCCAAAGAAAATATGTTAATTAAAAGACCTGTGATAGAATATAAAAACAATAAGGTTCTTTGCGCTTTTAACGAAGAAATATATAAAGAAGAACTTTTATAAACTAAAGGACAAATATGAGTTTAGACATTCGTAAACTTTTAAAATCAGTGGTTGCGTATAAGGCCTCTGACTTACACCTTGTTGCACGTTCAGAACCTCAGATTCGTATTGATGGTAAGCTAGTCTCTTTAAACCTTCCCGTAATGGATGGAACAATTATTGAAGAGATGGCCTATTCCTTGCTTACAGATAAGCAAAAGAAAGAGTTTGAAGATGYCTTAGAACTAGATTTTGCTATCGTTCTTCCCGATATTGGTCGTTTTCGTGCGAATTATTATCGTACTATGGGTGATATTGCCTGTGCCTTTAGAATTATTCCTATTGAAATTCCTTCTCTTGATCAGCTTAACGCTAAGCCCATCTTTAAAGAACTTATTAAACGTGAGAAAGGGCTTATCCTTATAACAGGACCTACAGGTTCAGGTAAGTCAACAACATTAGCCGCTTTACTAAATGAGATTAACGAAACCGAGAACAAGCATATAATTACGGTTGAAGACCCTGTGGAATTTATGCATGATAATAAAAAATGTTTATTTTCTCACCGTAATGTAGGAACAGATACACGTTCTTTTGGCTCAGCCCTTAAATACGCAATGCGTGAAGACCCCGACATTATCCTAATTGGGGAAATGCGTGATCAAGAAACTGTTGGAGCAGCCTTAACGGCGGCAGAAACAGGACACTTGGTTTTTGGAACCCTGCATACAAACTCTGCACCTGAAACCATTAACCGTATTATTGATGTTTTCTCAGGTGAAGAACAACCTCAGGTTCGAGCTCAGCTTTCAACCTCTTTAGTGGCGGTAATTTCACAAGCCCTACTTCCTCGCCTTGGTGGAGGTCGTGTGGCTGCACAAGAGATTATGATCACTAATCCTGCTATTAAAAACCTTATTCGTGAAGATAAGGTTCATCAACTTTATTCTCAAATGCAGTTAAACCAAACAGTTACGGGGATGGTAACACAGACTCAAGAACTTGTTGAATATGTACGTAAAAAAGTTATTTCCAAAGATACAGCCGTTCAATATTCAAATCGTCCAGACGAACTTCTAAAAGCAATTCAAATGCTTTAATAGCTCGCCTTGTGCGGTCTATCTTTTATCCCTCATTTTTTTACTCTAATTTTCATTTACTAAATTATCTATTAATGTGTCTTGTATTTTTTAAAAAGAAGATTCATGGCATAAGCCATGAGTTGAGAAGTAGTTTTACTTTTTAGCATCTTTTAAAGAATCTGCTATTAAGAAAGCAAGTTCAAGAGCTTGGTCAGCATTTAAACGTGGGTCACAATGTGTATGATAACGAGACTTAAGGTCTTCATCAGAGATATTAAAGGCGCCGCCTGTACACTCAGTAACATTCTTACCTGTCATCTCTAAGTGAACACCACCACCATAAGTACCTTCTGACTTATGTACCGCGAAGAAGTTCTTCATTTCACCAAGAATCGCTTCAACAGGACGTGTTTTATATCCAGTAGAAGACTTGATAGTATTTCCATGCATTGGATCACATGACCATAATATCTTCTTTCCCTCACGCTCAACTGCACGAATCAGTGCGGGTAAGTGGTCACCAACCTTATCTGCGCCCATTCTTACAATAACATTTAAACGACCTGATTCATTTTCAGGATTAACGGCGTCTATAAGCTTAATTAACTCATCGGGGTTCATAGTAGGACCCGCTTTTATACCAATTGGATTTTTAATTCCACGCATAAACTCAACATGAGCCTCATCTAAACCTCGTGTTCTATCGCCTATCCATAACATATGCGCTGATGTATCATACCAGTCACCGGAGATAGAGTCTTGACGGGTAAAGGCTTCTTCATATTCTAGAAGAAGAGCCTCATGAGAGGTATAAAAGTCTGTTTCTCTTAGAGTACGGTAGTTCTTTGAACTTACCCCACAGGCTTCCATAAAAGCAAGAGATTCATGAATACGGTTTGCCATATCTTCATACTTTTCTTTTAAAGGGGAATCTTTAACAAAGTCTAAGTTCCAGCGATTTACCTCAGATAAGTCTGCAAGACCACCATTTGCAAAGGCTCGTAAAAGATTCAAAGTTGAAGAAGATTGGTTATACGCCTGAATCATTCTATCAGGATTAGGAATACGTGATTCTTCAGTAAATTCTACACCATTAATGATATCTCCACGATAAGAAGGCAACTTCACACCATTAATCTCTTCAAAATCAGATGAACGAGGCTTAGCAAACTGTCCCCCCATACGGCCTACCTTTATAACAGGAGATGAACCCGCAAAGGTCATAACCACTGCCATTTGCATCATCGCCTTAAAAGTATCACGAATATTATCTGCTCTAAATTCAGAAAAGCTCTCCGCACAGTCTCCACCTTGAAGTAAAAAGGCCTTGCCATCTACAACATTTGCAAATTGTTTCTTTAATGAACGAACTTCACCTGCAAAGACTAATGGTGGTAGTTCTCTAAGTTTTTGTGTTACACGTTTAAGATGATCTGCATCTGCATATGTAGGTTGCTGTTTGATTGGAAAATCTCTCCAGCTTGATGGGTTCCAAGTGCTCATATTTACCTCAAATTTTGTTAGTTACTTATATGGCGCAAATATTATCTAAAGCTTCCTAAAATAAGGCTAAACAAAGACTATATTCATCATAAAAGCTTCTTTTATGCTAAATTGTGTATAATTCCCCTAAAAATAAGCCTGCTAAGACAGCTCTCAAGATGTCCTTAGGCTTTAAACAATTAGAAGGAGCCGATTTCGTGGAAAAAAATGAAGCAAAAGAGATAATTACTTCTGCCTATCATTCCATAATCAAGCAGCTTCAAAGTCAAAAGGTCTACGACTCCAAAGTCCTTATTGACCAACTTCATACTCTAGCAAAAGCCTTACAAGAAAACACTTCACAGCCCTTATCCATGCACAGTACTAATTTTGATTTAGAATCAGACTATAAGAGCATTGCAAAAGAAAGTTTAGAATCTTATGCTCAGACAAAAGAATCTGTAGAACGTATCAATAAAAAACAAGAAGAAGTGCTTCAAGAAAACACTAGGAAAAATGATTTTAAAGTTAATGATTTAATGCAAAGTTTCAATAAAATCCATGATGAGATTTCTTTTCACATGAATGAAGCCCATGAAACAATTGAAGATTTAAATAAACAAATTCTTCAATTAGAAAGAAAGTCCAATCTAGACCCACTAACAAAGACCTTTAATCGTAGATCACTGGATAAGTATCTTGGAGCCTTATGCCAAATGAAGGGAAAAACACCTCAAAGTAATATCTTGCTAATTGATATAGATGACTTTAAAAAGACAAATGACACTTACGGGCATATAGCAGGAGACAGGGTTTTAATCTTTTTAGCCAAGCTTATAAACAGTATCTTACGAGAAGGTGACAAGGTATTTCGTTTTGGGGGTGAAGAGTTTCTTGTTTTACTTAACCGCTGTGGTGAGAATGCAGCTCATAATATAGCAAGTCGAATTCTTGAAGGTGTTCGTAAAAGTTCACTCTTATATAAAAATGACCAAATAAAAATAACACTAAGTATAGGTTCAGCAGAACTTCAAAAAGATGATGACTTTGATGCCTTTGTTGACAGAGCAGATAAAGCCTTATATAAAGCCAAAGACAATGGCAAAGACCAATTTGTAGCAGGATAAAAATGGATTTTAGTATTTTTGATTTAATAATAGGAAGTATTATTTTACTTCTAGGTCTAAAAGGTATCCTTAACGGATTTTTCAAAGAGCTTTTTGGCCTTATTGGTATTGTGGGTGGTATCTTTATTGGTTCTCGCGTGGCAAAAGATGTAGGAACCTTTTTAAGTGATTCCATTTTTAAGTTTGATTCACCTGCGGCAATAAGCTTCCTTGGATTTTTAGTTACACTAGCTGCTTTTTGGGGACTTATGATTACAGCAGGCATTGTTTTTAAGAAATTTTCAAAGATGAGCGGTTTGGGTTTAATGGACAAGGTCTTAGGCTTTATCTTTGGTTCAGGAAAGTTTTTCTTTATCGCTTCTGTTATCGTGTATGCCTTTTATAATTTTAAGGCCATTAGAGACAATGTTGATATGCAAGATGGTATTATGCTTCCAATACTTGTAAAAACGGGTTCTATCATTATGAAAATTGATGGTGAAAAGATTGCTAATGATATTAATTCTAGTATTGATGAAGGCCTTGCTAAAACTAAAGATGCACTTGAGGACAACTTAACTATGGAGTTAATCAATCAAGCAAATGAAGAAAAAGATGCCCTTATAAAAGAAGTACAAACAAAACTAAAAGAGAGCAATCTATCTCTTAACGATAAGGAATAAATATGAGCCAACAATCATTTACCTCACGTACCATTGAGTATGATACTCTTTTAGAAGAGTTTAAAGCCCTTCTAAAAAAGAATGGTGAAAAGTTCACTATTCAAAGAGAAATCATCCTAGAAACCTTATATAACTCAGATGAGCACCTCACTCCTGAAGCCTTACATCAACTTATACAAAAAGAACACCCTGAATTAAAAACAGGTATTGCAACTATCTATAGAACACTTTCTCGCCTTGAAGAGTCAGACATAGTAACTTCTTTGTCTTTTGGTGCTCAAGGAAAAAAGTATGAATTAGGTGCGAAAGATCATCATGACCATATGATTTGTACTGAATGTGGTGATATCACTGAATTTTTAGATGATGAAATTGAAAGACTCCAAGAACTCATAGCAAAAGATTTTGGCTTTAAAATAAAAGACCATTCAATGCAACTGTATGGACTATGTAAGACTTGTCAGGAATAATAAGTTTAAAGACACACCCAATAATAAAACATTTGAAAGAGAGACACTAGATTGCTATTTGAAAACACCTATGTAAAACAACGTATTGAAAAAGCTGAGAAACTTCGTGAGTTAGGGTATAACCCTTATCGTAATGATTCTACAAGAGATACAAGCATTGCTAAGTTTATCAACATCAATTCTGATGTTGATGCTATGGAAGATAAACGTGCGCCAGAACGCACTTATACCGTGGCTGGTCGTATCAAACTTTACCGTCTTATGGGAAAGGCAAGCTTTTTAAAGATAGAAGATGAATCTGGGATTTTACAGGTTTATTTAGCCCGAGACAATATGGAAGAAGGCTTTTATAACGGCATTAAAAAGCTTATGGAAGTGGGTGATATTATTGAGGTTGCTGGTTTTCCTTTTGTAACTCAAAAAGGCGAACTTACCTTAAACATTAAAGACCTAAAAATCTTAACTAAGGCAATTTCTCCCCTACCTGAAAAGTATCATGGTATTACGGATAAAGAGGCACGTTACCGTCAACGATACCTTGACTTAATCATGAACTCAGAAGTTAGAAAAACCTTTAGAGTTCGCTCTAAGGTCATCTCTTTAATCCGTCATTTCTTTGAAGAAAAGGGGTTTTTAGAAGTTGAAACACCTATGATGCACCCTATTCCTGGTGGAGCCAATGCTAAGCCCTTTGTAACACATCATAATGCCTTAGGCGTTGATAGATACCTTCGTATTGCACCTGAGCTTTACCTAAAACGTTTAATTGTTGGTGGATTTGAAGCGGTTTTTGAAATTAATAGAAACTTTAGAAATGAAGGTATGGATGCAACCCATAATCCTGAATTTACTTCTATTGAATTTTATTGGGCTTACAAAAACTATAAAGACCTCATAGAACTAACAAAAGAATTGTTTTCTTATCTTTTTGAGCACCTTAACCGTCCAACCAAGCTTCCTTATGGGGACTATATCATTGACTTTGAAGACTTTACAGAAATTCCACTGATTCAATCTCTTACAGATATTGGTGGGGTTCCTGCGGATATCACCAATGATAAAGAAAAAATCATTGCGTATTTAAAAGCAGACCATGTAAAAGTGAATGAAAAAATGAACATTGGTCAACTTCAAGCAGAAATGTTTGATGAATATGTTGAGGCCAAGCTAATTAACCCAACCTTCATTACAGATTATCCTGTTGAAATTTCTCCACTAGCAAGACGTTCGGATGAAAACCCTGCTATTACTGAGCGTTTTGAACTCTTTATCGCAGGTAAAGAGATAGCCAATGCTTTCTCAGAACTTAATGACCCTATTGATCAGCACCAAAGATTTGCTGAACAGGTTGCGGGTAAAGAATCTGGTGGAGATGATGAAGCCCACGAGATGGATGAGGACTATATCAAGGCCCTTTCATATGGTATGGCACCAACTGCGGGACAAGGGATTGGTATTGACCGTCTTGTAATGATGTTGACAAACCAGCACAGTATTAGAGATGTACTACTGTTTCCTGCTATGAAGCCAATTACACAAGCAGAACAAGAATGTATAGATGATGAAATAAATAATAAAGAGGAAAAATAATGAACACTAGTAACTTACAAACTTTTGATCCAGAAGTATTTGGATATTGTGAACAAGAGGTTAAGCGTCAATCTGAACACTTAGAGATGATTGCATCAGAAAACTTTACCCTACCCGCTGTTATGCAAACAATGGGCTCAGTTTTTACAAACAAGTACGCAGAAGGTTATCCTGGTAAACGTTATTATGGTGGTTGTGAGTATGCAGACAAGGTAGAACAACTTGCTATTGACAGAGCTTGTGAACTTTTTGATTGTAAGTTTGCTAATGTTCAACCTCACTCAGGTTCTCAAGCAAATGGTGCAGTTTACGCAGCACTTCTAAAAGCAGGTGAAAAAATCTTAGGTATGGATCTTTCTCATGGTGGTCACCTTACTCACGGCTCAAAACCTTCATTTTCAGGTAAGAACTATTCTTCATTTACTTATGGTGTGGAGATGGATGGTCGTATTAATTATGATAGAGTTATGGACATTGCTAAGATTACTCAACCAAAGATTATTGTTTGTGGCGCGTCTGCTTACGCAAGAGAAATTGACTTTAAAAAATTTAGAGAGATTGCTGATGAAGTAGGTGCAATTTTATTTGCTGATATCGCGCATATCGCTGGTTTAGTATGTGCTGGTGAGCACCCTAGCCCCTTCCCATATGCTGATGTAGTTACTACAACGACTCACAAGACTCTTGCAGGACCTCGTGGTGGTATGATTATGACAAATGATGAAGATATTGCTAAGAAAATCAATTCTGCAATCTTCCCAGGTCTTCAAGGTGGACCACTTGTTCATGTTATAGCAGCTAAGGCTGTTGGTTTTAAATATAACTTATCACCTGAGTGGAAAGCTCACGCTAAGCAAGTTAAGGCGAATGCTTCTACTCTTGCAGATGTACTTATTAAGCGTGGATATGATGTTGTTTCTAATGGTACAGACAATCACCTGGTACTTGTGTCATTTATCAACAAAGACTTTTCAGGTAAAGAAGCTGACGCGGCTCTTGGAAATGCGGGTATGACTGTAAATAAAAACACAGTTCCAGGCGAAACACGTTCTCCTTTTGTTACTTCTGGTATCCGTGTAGGTTCACCTGCTCTAACAAGTCGTGGTATGAAAGAGAAAGAATTTGAGCTAATTGCTACACGTATGGCAGATGTTTTAGATGATATTTCTAACACTGACCTTCAAGAAAAAGTGAAAAAAGAGTTGACAAGTATGGCAAAAGAGTTTATTATATATACACAGTCTACATATTAGACAAACACTAGGAGAGTTATATGACAGCTATGGATTTAAAACTTATCAAGATGGTATCAGATCATTATTGGATTAAGTCTGATAGTGTCGTAGAGAAGCTTTCTTATAAGGGACGAACCTTTTATAATAAATATGAAAAGGTCCAAAAGCCCCTTAATCAACAAATTATCAATCAACATATTAAGGGTGAAATTACTGTTGCTCATTCTCTTATAAATGCACGGAACAAGGTCGAAAACATTGTTATAGACTACAATGGACGAGACCCTCAACGATTTTATCATAGAGCGCAACTTCTTTTACGTGAAGAAGGCTACATAAACTTTACAGCCTTTGAAACAAAGACACCCGGACACTTACACTTATACATCCACAAGGGCCATACTGATCTTCAAGAAGCTTATCAACTTGCGAAGTTAATCTCAGCAAAGCTTGCTTCTAAAATGCCTAAACAATGGAGAGTCTTTCCTACCCAAGACCTACCCCTTGAATATAATATTTTAAACATCCCTCAAGAAGTATATGCCAAAGAAAGAGGCGCTTCTTGGTCTAAACATATGTAAACTACTGCGTAATTTATATATGCCTTATCTTTAAAATACTTTATACCTCATAGGAACACATAAATGAAAAAACTTATTCTTTCTTTGCTTCTTTTCACTAAACTTTTTGCTGATCAAGGTACAGGGGTGGAATCTTTATCTCCTGAACTAAGGGCCTTATTATCCCAAGAGATGCTTGCCTTAGAGAAGGGTATGCATAGTATATTTTCTGATATTATTTCAGGTAACTATGAAGAAATAGTTATCACTGCTGAACAAATACAAAACAGTTTTATACTTAAACAAAAACTAAGTCCATCACAACGTAAAGAACTCCAAACAAAGCTTCCTAAAGCCTTTATTCATTTAGACCAAGGCTTTCATGAAAGTGCTGGAGAATTAGTTAATGCTGCTGAGTTTGAAGACAAGAAACTAAGTATAGAAATCTTTACAAAAATGACAAACACCTGTGTTAAATGCCATTCAACTTATGCAAAAAGTCGATTTCCAAACTTTTAATAAGTAAATATTTTCTAGTATTTACATACCTTTTACAGGGCTGAAATCGCCCATTCATAAAGAAAAGCCTATTTTTAATTCTAATCCTTCTTCTTTTACTTATAAAGTATGTATAATAAGAATAATAATATTTACAATTTTAAATTCAAGGATGTTTCAATGGAAGAAAAGAACGAATTAAATGACATTATTTTAAACCGTAGTAGTGGAAATAATGGAATGAAAAAGATTATGCTCGCGGTTGCAGCATTAGCAGTATTGTTAATCATTGTTGTTGTAATTATGAGTAGTCTTAATTCTGGTGGTACTGCCAATCTTCCTCAGGCAATTGAACCTCCTAAAAACGTTCACTCTTCTTCTATTAGAGACGAAGATCCTCTTTTTGAACCTATTGCCATTGATGAAGAACCATCACAAGAAGACAGCTTAGATAATGTTGCTAAAAAGATAAAAGAACAAAGTGAAAGAGACTCTCCTCTTAGTGAAGACTTTATTTCTGGACCTGAAGATTTCTTAGTTGAAGAAACAACAGAAGTTATTGTTCCTGCTAAATATGAACAACCTGTAAAAAAAGTAGCTAAGAAAACAATTGTTAAAAAACCTGTCCAAAAGAAAAAAGTTGTTTCTAAGCCTGCTGTAAAAGGCAACTATTATGTGCAAGTTGGTTCATTTGGCCGTTTTACTCCCGATAAAAAGTTTCTAAGTAAAATTACAAGTAATGGTTACACATACAAAATACATAAGGTTGGTACCATGACAAAGGTACTTGTTGGACCCTATGCAACAGATAAGGCCGCACGTAAAGACCTCCGTGCAATCCGCAATACAATTGAGCCTGGCGCATTTCTTTCTAGGATATAATTTTTGGTACATTCTTCACAATTTACTCTCGACCAATTTGCACCTATCGCGGTGTATCACAAGCTAAAAACTCATTTTCAAAATGAAATTTCTTTTCTTTTTGAAAGTGCAGACAGTTCTGAAGGAAACTATAGTTTCATCATCATTGGTGCCCAAGAACGTCTAGTTTTCAAAGATAACACCACCACTTATACTGATGCTGATTCAAACACGCAAGTTATAGATCAAGACCCTTTTTCTTTTCTAAAAGAGTATTATAATAAGCTAGATCAAAAAGCATACAGAGCTAAGACCCTAGAGCTTGGTATTGGTTATATAGACGGTTTTATTGGCTATATTGGTTATGATATGGTAAAAGTATTTGAGCCTATCTTGCAATCAACTATGGACGCGCTTGAAGATGAACTAGGAACACCAGACCTTGACTTAATTCGTCCAAAGCTTATTGTTGTTTATTCACATAAGACCCATAAGATAAGCCTTGTTTCTTCTATGCAAGAGATGGCAGATAACTTTAAGACAATAGAATCAGAACTAAAGTCTTCTTATGACTATATCCCACTAAAGCCTATTTCTTCAAGCACAAAAGGTTCTTTTGCCTTTTCTAAAGAGAAGTTCTTTGATATGGTAGCTAAGTCAAAAGAGATGGTAAGAAGTGGTGATGTTTTTCAGATTCTTATGGCAAACCGTTATACGGCCATGGCAGAGGTAGACCCCTTTAGCTTTTACCGAATACTGCGTACAAAAAATCCTTCTCCTTATATGTTTTTATTAGAGTTTGAAGATTTTAGTATCGTTGGTTCTTCTCCTGAAGTAATGGTAAGACTACAAGATGGTGAACTACTTCTTAAACCAATTGCTGGAACGCGTAAGCGTGGCTCTACCATAGAAAAAGACAAGCAAATGGAAGAAGAGCTTACCACTGATCCTAAAGAGTGTGCAGAGCATCTTATGCTGATTGACCTAGGTCGTAATGATGTATCCCGTGTAGCTAAGACAGGAAGTGTAAAAGTACATGATATGATGCATGTTGAAAAGTATTCTCATGTTATGCATATGGTGACTGATGTTATTGCTGAACTACGTGAAGACAAAGATATGTTTGATCTTTTTGCAGCCACCTTTACAGCAGGAACAATGACAGGTGCACCAAAAATTCGTGCTATGCAGCTTATTGCACAGTATGAAGAGATTAAAAGAGGCTTTTACGCAGGTGCTATTGGCTATTTTGGTTTTGATGGAAATATGGATTCTGCCATTACCATTAGAACCTCACTGATAAAAAAAGACCGCATTGTATTTCAAGCAGGGGCAGGTGTTGTTGCAGATTCTATCCCTGAACTGGAATACCTTGAGGTGAAAAACAAGTTAGCAGCTCTACTTAGTTCTTTGGATGACTTAAAAAAATAAGCTACTTTTTATCAAATTAAGAATAAGCTTTAGGTATGAAGACACAAAAACGTCTAGAAGAAAAATTCAAAACTTTCATCTCTATGGATGACTACCCCTATTTTACTTATATCCATGATAACAAAGGGGTATTCACTTACCTTAGTGATAATGTCACTCTACTTCTTGGCTTTTCACCGGATGAGTTTAAAAAAAGCTATCTAAATTCTCTGACACCTAATACTATCAATAGAAATACTATTATAAATACTGAAACCACTTTAATAACAGGTAAGCAACAAGATCCTTACCAAATAGAAATCTACGATAAACATTTAAATAGGCGTCTTATTAAGGTGTACGAAAGTCCTGTTATAATTGAAGGAAAGGTAGAAGAGATAGAGGGTGTGGCTAAGGTTTTAAACTAATTTAATACATAAGACCTTAGTACATTTCCTCCTGTTTTTATTGATTACAAATAAAAATCTTTGACGGCATTACTATTATTTTCAACTAGCCTTTGTATATAAAACAAATGAACGCATAGGTTTTTGTACGTCTTTTGCAGCATCTTCATCTTTAAACTCTTTCATTAAGATACTATAACTTTTATGGGGATTAACACTCATTCTTGACTCACAAAATACACTCAAATGTTTAATTGAATAATCAAATAACGCTTTAGCCTGTTTTACTTGGATATTGCCTAAGTTTAAAAGGTCTATAAGTCTTTCTCTAAGCTCAGGATTCATTTTTGTTTTAGCCACAAAGTTTGCTTCATTATCAACCCCATTACTTTGCAAAAAATGTACATAAAAGTAATATTCTAAGGCTTCAGCAAAGCGTTGTTGGGAGCGCATCAACTCCGCCTTATGAAACATAAAAGCAGTGTAAAGTTCATAATGACCTGAGTTAAGAGAGTTTTTCGAGTAAGCACTAATAACAGAATGCATAATATCTGTTGCTTGAAGATTCATCTTCCCTTGTTTTTTCAATTGTTGTTCTATATACTCATATTCATGTGTTAAATAAAATTTAAACTTTTTAATCTTACTAACAGCCTTCCATTGAAGGTCAAAGTGTTTTTTACTTTCTAATCTATATGCTACCGTTCCTAGGTCTTGAACCCGTTTTTTTACCATAAATGCTTTATCACACTGGGTACATTTTTTTTCGCCTAGGTTTAAAGTCTTATATGCCTTCGCACAATAAGGACATTTTTGGTGGAGGTTACCTATTTTTTTGAATTTTTCCATAAACCTTTTTTCATAAACCATTAGGGCACGACGGTCTACTACTTCAGGTGTTTTTTTAAGGTCTCTGTCTACCTTATCTTGGTGTTTTTGATCTGAGTCTTTCATATCATTGACATCATATTTTGTAATTTCTAAACGGATACCTTCTACTTTCTTTGTAGAAAATAATTTTTTAAAAATACTCATCTCAAACTCCTTGTCTTAAGAAAATGATACTCCTTATTTATAAATAGAAAGTAACCGATGAGTTAATGAAAAGTAAAGAAGTATACTAAGCAAACTACACTTAAATAAAAAAAAGCGCACTATAACAGTAAAGACAAAGGTCTCTGCAAGTACCAAAGCCTAAATAAATATTCTTAGACCTTTTTCCTTATTTTACAAATTTTAATCTAAAGAGTATCCTCTCAGTGATATAATTCTAAAATTAAAAAGTCAATATAACCTAAATAAAGAATCCTTATGAAAAACAAAGAGCTTTTTGCTATTTTTGGAAACCCTGTAAAACATTCGCGCTCACCTCTTATGCATAACCATGTTTTTAAGCAACTACATTATAATGCTTGTTATACACGTATACATTTAGAAGATGGAACAAAATTAAAAGAGACTTTTTTTGAACAAAAACTTTCAGGTGCAAACATAACTGTTCCTCATAAAGAAGCTGCATATAAGGCCTGTGATGAAGTACGAGGTTTTGCAAAAAAAATAGGTGTTGTAAATACCCTAATCAATGAAAATGGTCGTCTTATTGGTTATAACACCGATGCAGATGGATTTTTATTTGCGATAGAAGAATTTGAAAATATTCAAAAGGTCTTGATAATTGGAGCGGGAGGCACAGCTAAGGCCTTAAGTATGAAACTTCAAGACGCTGGACTTAAGGTAAGTGTACTGAACCGAAGTAAGGGGAACTTAGAGTATTTTAAAACAGGTGGTTTTGAAACCTTTAGCTGGGACAACTGTCCTCTAGACACCTATGACCTTGTTGTCAATACTACCTCTGCTGGACTAAGTGATGAAAATTATCCTGCGCCCTTAGAACTACTTCGTCCACTCTTGCAAAAGTGTTCTTACGCAGCTGACGCAATATATGGAAAGATTACTCCCTTTTTAAAACTATGTAAGGACTTAGATATCACGTATAAAGATGGTGCAGACATGCTCTTAGGACAGGGAGTTCTTGCGAATAACTACTTTACAAAAGAAAAATTTTCTCTCCAAGAGATAAAAAAACAGATGCAAAAAAGTTTTGAATTTTAAAACACTGATGTTTTAGCCATTATTTCTTTGGTAAAGATGAAATTGGTTACGTCCATTTTCTTTGGCGGTATATAAGGCTTCATCCGCAAGATTAATAATAAACTCTTGGGTTTCACCTACATGTGCCACTAAGGTAAGGCAGCCTATACTAATAGTAATAATCTTTTCATCTAATAAACTTGAACTATGTTCAATGTTTAACTCTCTAATATTTCTATAATTCTCTTTACCACAACAACAGAACCTGAGACATGAGTCTTAGGTAAGATAACGATAAACTCTTCGCCTCCACAACGCGCAACATAATCCTTAGGACGTAAATTCGAGTTTTTAATGGCTTGGGCTATTTTAGCAAGAACAGTGTCTCCCTTAACATGTCCATAGGTATCATTATATTTTTTAAAATAATCAATATCAAGCAAAAGAACAGGAGTAGCTTATAGCGAATAGATATCATCAATCCATTATAAATTTTTATTATATATTGTAACTCCTAAAAGAAGTCGTGTCAAGCTATCTTAGTATAAAACATTCAAAGCGACAATCATCATAGCTATCAAAGGGGACAATACCTGCTTCACCACTCCAAATAAAGGGCTGACAGGCCTTTATTTTCATATTAAAGTAGAACTTTCTAATCTTTTGTGTACCCACTCCATAAGCACCTCTAAGTTCACATACTTTATGAAAGGTCTTAACAACCTTTGTCGAAGAAATATCTTGCACCTTTCCTTTAGTAAAAAAGCCTGATTTAAAATACCACTCATCTTTCTTTTCATAAGGATTATCAAAAAGAACATGCATATCTTCACATACATATTTTACTAATTTCTTTTTATAGAAAATCTTTTCGCCCTTTTCAATTAAGCGACATTGTCCATAATCTTTTGTTTTAACTGCAAAGGCATTTTTTGGAGAGCTTGTACATCCGGCTAAAAACACCAAGATACTTATAAAAATAAAATATTTTAGCCTCATTTTATACCCTTACTCTATCTTCTAAGGCCCGACTAAGTGATAACAGGTCAATATTTTCTAAGCTAACGCCCGTTGGAACCCCTTGGGCAATTCTCGTAAATTTAACTTCACATGCACTTAACTTATCTTCAATAAAAAGCATAACTGCATCATTGGCTATAGAAGGTGTTAGGGCAAAAACGATTTCTTTTACACCAGAATTCACCATATCCACAAGATGAGAAGAATCAAAATGCTCTAAATTTTCTAAGACAAAATAACGACCATCAAAAATACCACCCTCTTCTAGGGTCAAGATGTCTTTAGCATTTTCAACCACACATAAGATCTCTTTATCTCTGCCCTCATCCGAACAAACCCCACAAAGTTCATCTTCGCACAATCCACCACATTCTATACACTTTCGTAAACAGCCTAAGGCATTTTCTATAGCGTGGGCTATCTTTATGCCCGCAAAATTATCTTGCATAACCATATAATACGCCATACGAGTTGCTGACTTTTTACCTATGGAAGGCAGACTTTCTAAAGATTCTACTAATATATTAAATTTTTCTAATCCACGTTTCATAAGAAGAAGTATACCCTTTACTTTCCTAGATAATCATTAGGCACAAGCATCCATAATTTTAAAGGATTTTTCATTCTCCCTGCTTTGTCTTGGGCTACCTTACCTCGACCATAAAAGATATCTATTCTAGCCTCACCCTTAATAGCTCCACCTGTATCATGAGCAAAGACCATTCTTTCAAACTTTTCTTTACTTAAGGGGTCTATAGTACTGATAAAAATCGGCATACCTAAGGGAATATTTCTTTTATCCACTGCAACAGAACGTTCGGCTTCTAAGATAAGCCCTAAGGCACCACTAGCACTATGAAGTCTAGGTTCAAAAAAGATATACGAAGGGTTTGCATTTAAAATATCATCTATCTTCCTTGGATTAGCATAAAGATAAGAACGTATGCTTTCAAGCGAAACTTCTCCACGTTTTAACATTCCTTTGTTAATCATCTCTTTTCCAATAGATACATAAGGATAACCATTTTGGTCCCCATAACCTACATTTAAAATAGATTTATCTTCTAATTCTATACAACCTGAACCTTGTACTTGTAAAAAAAACAAATCAACTTTATCATTTACAAAACAAATAGGCTTTAGTTCTTCTAAGGCATTATTACTAATCTCTTCTCGCGTATAGTACGGCTTGATTTTTCTACCCACTAAACGTCCTCTTAAAGGATGAGACAAACGTTGTTTATAGGTTTTAGACAGTTCCACACGCAACAAGTTATCAGGTATCCCATAAAGAGGATAAGGAAAGGCTTCACTTTGTTGCAAAGAACCTTGTAGCAAGGGTTCAAAGTATCCTGTGGCTAAGGAACGCTTTGCTAATGAGACAAAGGGCGTGAAATTTTCTTCAAAAAACTTCTTTGCCTGTGTTTCATCATCTACTCGAATTTCTTTTGCCTTTGAACATGTTAATTTATATAATTTTTTGTCTTGAGTCCTTTTACAGGTATGAAGATAAATTTCTATAGCCTTAGTAAAATCTTCATCCTTCCAAGAAGAAATATCTGTAAAACTAACTTCTTTATACTTCCCATATGAAAGCGTTTTTAGTTTAGGACTTGGCCTTTGTGCACACCCTGCAAAAAAAAGTAAAATGATGAGTAAATAACTTATATTTTTCATAATTGTATTATAACGCTTAAGTTGGTATAATTCGACAAAATAAAGTGCCTTATAGTATAAAGATGGCCTTTCTTTAAGAAAATACTTTGGATATGAATTAATTATGGAAGAACTAAGTTATTACGAGATTTTAGAAGTAACAAAAACTGCGGATAAAACTACAATAAAAAAAGCCTACCGAGCTATGGCTAAAAAACATCATCCTGATAAAAATCCAGGAGATGCTGAAGCGGAACACAAGTTCAAACTTTGTAATGAAGCTTATCAAGTTTTAAGTGATGAAAAACAACGTTCTGTATATGACAGATACGGTAAAGAAGGTTTACAAGGTGGCGGCGGTGGTCGTGGCGGCTTTGGCGGCGGCGGTGGTTTTGATGATCTTAGCTCTGTTTTTGAAGAAATGTTTGGTGGCTTTGGTGGCGGTGGTTCACGTAGACAACAACGTGGTTCACAAGAAAAGTACCCTCTAGACCTTGGTCTAAACATGGATATAAGCTTTAAAGAAGCTATCTTTGGTTGCGATAAAGAGCTAGACTTTAAATACAAAGACTCTTGTGGAACATGTAAGGGAACGGGTGCCAAAGGCGGCAAGGTAAAAACTTGTTCACAATGTGGCGGTCAAGGACAAGTTTATATGAAGCAAGGCTTTATGACCTTTTCACAGACCTGTCCAGTATGTCATGGAGAAGGTTCTGAGGTTGCTGATAAATGTGGCGACTGTAAGGGTCAAGGTTTTACAGAAGTTAAAGACACAGTAACCATCAAAGTACCAGCTGGTATAGACAGTGAAAACCGCCTAAGAGTTTCTGCACATGGAAATAAGGGAAAGTCAGGAACTAGAGGGGACTTATATGTAACCTTCCAAGTACAAGAAGATGAAACCTTTATCCGTCATGGAAATGATATCTACTTAGAAGTACCTGTTTTCTTTACGCAAGCTGTTCTTGGTGAAACTATTAAGATTCCTTCACTTACAGGTGAGCTTGAACTTGAATTAACTCAAGGCACAAAAGACAAGGCACAGTTTAACTTTAGAAATGAAGGTGTTACTGATGTTCACGGACATGGAAAAGGGGACTTAGTTGCCCAAGTTAAACTTGCCTACCCAACATCACTTAATGCTGAACAAAAAGAACTTCTAGAGAAGCTACAAGACTCCTTTGGCATTGAGTCTAAACCTCATGAAAGTACGTTTGAGTCTGCATTCGACAAAGTAAAGGGTTGGTTTCAATAAACCAAGTTCTTCTTTATTAAAAGTCCAAAGGGCTTTTAACCCCATCCTTATTTAACTCTTTCACAATATGCGTATAAATCATTGTTGTTTCTACCGACTTATGTCCTAATAGTTCTTGAATAGAGCGAAGGTCTACTCCCGCTTGTAGAAGGTGTGTTGCATACGAGTGCCTAAAAACATGAGAACTTACACGTTTATGTATAGCAGACTTAACAACAGCTTCTTTAATATTTCTACCTAGGGTTTGAGGATGAACATGATGCCTACGTATTATTTCACTTCGAGGATCTTTAGAAACATTTTTCATAGGAAATAGAAACTGCCACTTACTCTCTTTGTTAGCATTCGGATATTTTCTTTCAAAAGCATATGGCATAAATACTGTTCCCTGCCCATTTTTAATATCATCAGCATGTAAATTTACAACATATTCAACTTGAGCTTGCAGTAAAATTTTAAGCTTTTGAGGAAGAGGTATTGTTCTGTCCTGTAGAGACTTACTATCAAATATATAAACTTTATCATAACTAAAGTCTACGTCTTTGAGCCGTATATTAAGAACTTCTTGCATGCGTAAACCACAACCATACATTAAAGAAACAAGTAGTTGGTATATTCCAGATAAATTCGAAATTATCAACATAACCTCTTCTTTACTCAAAACAGTTGGTATATGCTTTCTCTCTTTTGCTCTTAAAGCCTGAATATTTTGATCTCTCATATCAATTCCAAGTACCTGAGTATAAAGAAATAACAAAGCATTAAACGCTTGATTTTGTGTAGAAGGAGCAACCTTTCTTGAACTTGCCAAATAACTAAGAAACTGTTCAATCTCACTTTTCCCCATATCAACAGGATGCTTCTTATTATGAAAAAAGATAAACCTCTTTATCCAATCAACATAACTCTTTTCAGTTTGAATACTATAATGCTTAAGTCTAATTTTATCGCGAGTAAGGTCTAATAACTTTTTTTTCATCATCAACTCCTCTTCAATACCTAAACACAATGTGTGATAGCGAAATTAAAGACCGATATTAGAACAAAGTGTTCAAATATCGAAGATTTCCGACGCAAACACACATTATATATACTTATAAATCTACTCTTTTTAGTAGAAAATCCAAGAAATATGTCAAATTGACATACTTTCCATTATAAAACATACATTTTTTATGATGTTATATCGTGATATTATGATCTGGCTACACTTATTAGGACACAAAGATGTTAGAATTTCTAACTACTAATAAGAGGAAGAGACATGGGCGGATACGGACAAAGATATACCCAAGAATTTAAAGATTCAGCAATACAATTATCATTAAACAGTGAAGAGTCAAACCTGCAGATAGCAAAAGACTTAGGAATCAGTTCTCAAACACTATATTCTTGGATTCAAAAGTACAAAAAATCACATAATTTACAAAGTACCACAAGTAGAGGTTCCTCAAAAAACAAAGAAAGCCTAGAAGAAGAGAACCGTCGTTTACGCAAAGAGCTTTCAAGCGTGAAGAAAGACAGAGAAATATTAAAAAAGGCAGCCGCGTACTTCGCCAAAGAAACTCTATAAAGTACGCATGGATAAAAGAGTACAGTCAAATATTTAAGATAAAGCGCATGACCGAGCTTTTAGATGTCTCCCGCAGTTGTTACTATCACTGGCTTCGAGTAGATCATCAAGAAGATACTCAACTCAATGAGTTAGTCAAAGATACTTTTATAGGTTCTAGGCAAACCTATGGCACTCGCCGATTAAAGAAGAGACTAGAAGGACTTTATGGTTTAGTACTATCAAGAAGACATATCGGTCAAATAATGAAGAAACAGGGTCTAAACACCCGTAATAAACGTAGATTTAGAGTGCTAACTACAGATTCTAATCATAATTATGCCATTGCTCCAAATAGATTAAATCAGGACTTTTATGCTTCTGCCCCCGATACAATTTATGTTGGAGATATTACCTATATCCCAACACAAGAAGGATGGCTATATTTAGCCACCGTAATTGACTTATACTCAAGAAAGATTGTTGGTTGGTCTATGGATAAGAATATGACAACAACACTGGTGAATGATGCTTTATTTATGGCCTTAAAAACAAGGTCTCCAGAAAAAGGTCTTATCTGGCATACAGACCGTGGTTCTCAATATGCATCGGATTCACATAAAGGACTGCTAAAAGAGTATGGGATTATTCAAAGTATGAGCAGACGTGGGAACTGTTATGACAATGCTGTGGCTGAGAGTTTCTTTCATTCTTTAAAAACTGAACTTACCCACCATATAAAATTTGAAACAAGGAGCCAAGCCAACCAAGCTATATTTGAATATATAGAAGTTTTTTATAATAGACAGAGGTTGCACTCTAGTAATAATTATTTATCACCTGTTGACTTTGAAAATCAACTGTTACTAAATGGTGCGAGTGCTTAAGGTATTTAAAAAGTGTCTCAAATAGTGTTGACAGATCAATCTATCACAAAATAGGAGTCCTAAATGATTAAGAAACTATTAAAAAAAATAAAAGACCTTAACTTTTTCTGGCGAATTTGTTCGTATATTGCTATCTACGGTGTGTTACTGTTTATTTTACAAAATGCACAAGCAATTTACTTTCTTTACACAGTAACAAACCCTACGCAAACAGATATTGACAGTATGCTGTACGGATTTAGTATTTTTTTAAAAGTCATAACTTTTGTTTACCTTTTAATTTTAATGAAACTTGAGCTTAAAATTAAAAGAATAAACAATGCGTAGCTATTTAATACTAATAGCTTTTATTTTAAATATATTAGCACATGCAAACTACGAGTCTACGTATGAAAGAGAAAATATAAAATTAGACTTTGAGAGAGGTCAAACAGATAAATATCAGACGGAAAGAATTTCCTATTATTCAAATGAGCAGATAAAAGCACTAGGGATTACCCCACAATCTGAGACATTTAAGCAAAATTTAAAAAAATATGCAGATAATATACTTGATAGTTATGGAAATAAAGATAACAAAGGCGAAAAACAAAAACTATCAACCCCTCCTCCTAAAATAATAGACTTTACCTTGCAAGGTCTATTAAATGCAAAGGTATGTTCAAATATCAATTCTGGCTCGCTTACGAGTGATAATGTTGGTTATACAGGCACAATTTATAGTCTGAATTTAACTCAAGGAAAGATAACTTGTATGTACGCTAGAAAGGGTGATTTACGGAACCCTAAAGGGTTATTTACCGTTTTCTTCCCTGAATTAAAGAAATATTATAGTTTAGATAAGACCCAAGCTAAAAAAGATCAWGCTGCTTTATTAAAAATAGCTCAAAAACAGTTTGAGCCAATGTATGCAGAGCTAGACCGTATAAGTAAATCCGTAGAAAATGAGAATAAAGAATCGTATCTAGATGTAACGCAAATCTTAATGGCAGCTATTCTCACAGATACAGATATTATTGATGTAGAAGCCACTAGAGATTTAGGAAGACTTCAATTAAAAGATAACTTTACTTCAAAATATACTCAAGATGGAAAATCAGGGGATAATCGTGATTTAATTCTAACTGATGCATCAACAATTTTCAAAGTTTATGAAGGGTTCAGTGATGTGTCTATGGGGTATCTCATTTTGCTCACAGTATTCTTTGGAGTATGGGGGGTCACTCGTTTAGTAAGTTCCCATGCAACATCAAAACTAGAAAAAAATCAAAGTTCAGAAAAACCTATTTCATACGGATTTGGCTTAGTGATGGGTATTTTGCTGTTTTTCCCAACCGCAGATCATGAAAATATTCAAACCCCTGACGGCGAGACAGTCGCCCATTACAATATAATGAAAACTCGATACCAAGATTTTGAAAAGAGCGGCTATTATTTGTTTTCTGAATGGGCAAATGACGTAGCTAAAGTTGCTATCGACGCAGAAATGGATGCCATCATTTCAAAAACTGGGATCGGAACTGAAACCGAAATAGTCAACACTTACGCAGCCATGATACGTGAAGTGAAATTACGTGACTTCTACTCCAAATATTATTCATCTTGCAAAAACGACTTCTTCAAATTTGAGGCAATGCATCCATTCGGTAACAATATTTACTCTGAGTCCGAAAACCGTGTATTTCCTCTTACAGAGAACTATTTATTTGCATCTTCTTTATATCATACAGGAGGTGAAAATACTTACAGTTTAACTCCCACAGGTCTTATCAAGTCTTCTACAGCTTACAGTCAAGAAGCCCTAAAAATTGCGAATGATGATGCTAAGGTTTTAGAACGATTTTATCCGAAAGTAGCCATTTCTTCTTGTTCAAAAGCCAATATTAAAACAGAACGCCATCAAGAGCTACTTGACTCTTATATTAAAAAGTTTACAGAGCTTTCAAATATAGGTTCAACTGATTCTCAGAAAATCAAGATGCTTACTAAACTTGTTACTTTCCAATTCGAGTTGTACAGAGAGTGGGGCTTCCTTAGTATACTGGGTCTCCCTGTGACAAAAATGCAGACAGAGTATATTGGCGGTTTGTATGAAAAAAACAACGAAGTACTTGACAAGTTAAATGAGCAAGTTAAAGAAGATAGCAATGGCGCTCATATGATAATGAGTAGCATACCTTATATGTTTATTCCTGGTGCCTCAAGTGTTTATACGGTGATAAGCGATAACTCAGGGAAGCTTGGATCTGCAATCGGTGGTGCGGCTGGTTCTCCAGGTGGTTTAACCTCTATAGTGACTGGAATTATTGGTGGGGTTGTTGGTACTGTTAGTGGTTCAGCACTTGGTATGTGGGGTGCGTACCATGTTTCTAAAACAGTTTTGGAGCTTGCCCCAATTATTGGAATTGTAATTATAGGTTTGGTTCGTTTTATTATTATCATGATCAAGATTTTCTCATTCCATTTTGCAAGTCTCTTTTTGATGCCCATAATGTTTGCAAAAGAGAATATTCAGGCAATTAGTAAGTTCTCTATGAAGATCTTTGCCACAATGTTGGAATTACCTATGTTTGTGCTTGCAGTATGGCTGGCCATAACAGCTAATTCACTTATACATAATATTGGGGATGTTTTTTCGAAAAAGATAATTCTTGGAATGCTTTCCAATATCGAGGTGCAATACGCAGGGGTTGAGCAAAGCATAATGAATAATTCTTGGTTAGCAAAACTAAAGATATACCTATTTGATGGCTTCATGGAGGTGGCAATATCTGTCTTTTCAATAGTAATAATCTACAAACTTATTATCACCCTTCACAACTCTTTATTTGAAGTTTTAGAAATTCAAGGTTCTCAATCATTAGACAACTCACTTGAATCAATGAAAAATGAAGCAGGCGGCTATGGATCAAAAATATAATCCCTAGTTTTACATTTAACAAAAAGGAAAAAATAATGAAAAAAAATAATTATCAAGCAGCAGCTGAACTAGTCCAGAAAGGATCATTTGTAATTCGATGTTTTGCGTACTTAGTCTTTTACGTTCCCGTAACATTTATCCTAGCGGCGGTATTAGATTTACGTCTTCCAATAGGAATGAATAGTGATAACCTCACTGTTCAAGTTGAATTTTATGGTTACTTTCTTGCCATGACAGTGCCCTTCATTGTATGGGAGTTGTTAATTAGATGGGCTCGTAAACGTAATGGATTTAGTGTTAATAAAAATATTGAAATGGAAATAGAGGAGAAAAATCATGATGGCAATAGTAAAAAATAATTACCAAAACTATCAAGGTGATGAGCAGCTTCTTTTCGAGGAGATTCAAGTCATTGAATCAAATATTAAACAAGCTAAATCAATACAGCCACGTCATAAATCTGACCAGGCAATTGAGGTACTTCAAGATGTAAAAAGAAAGTTGATGTGTTTTGATACACCCAAGTGGGTAAGAGACAGAATTATTTGTCATTTACCTCTTCTATTAATCCAAATCAAAAAGGAGTGAAAAACTAGAAAAGGCAGTTTGGTTAAAAGTGAGTTTTTTATAGCTGGAACTATAAATAGATCAGGAAATTATAACACACATAATTTTAAATATAAAGTCCCTTCATATTGGGGCAATAAGGACAAAAGAATGAAAATCGTAATTACAAACACAAAAGGTGGAAGTAGTAAATCTACAACTGCTTTTCAAGTGGCAGCAGCATATTTTTTAGCAAAAAAATTAGATGTAACGGTATATGAATTTGATGATGAGAACCAAGATTCTAAAGTTTTTAATAAATCTTTGATTAAGAGTGAACAAATGATGGTTGGTGATGGAAGAGAAATCAGTAGTCTAATAACACCTATTATTCTTGATAAAGCTAAAAATGCTGTACTAGACATCGGTGGAAATAAAACAACTACCCTCTTTATTGATGCCCTTAAAAAAAGTCGTATGAGTATTGGTATTGACTTGTTTATTATCCCAATGTCGGGGGGGTCACAGGATCTACAAAATGCTAAAAAAACATATGACTTAATTAAAGAGTTTAATAAACCAATTATTTTTTGCTTGAGCAGAAGTCGTTCAAAACCAGGCGATAATCGTATCTTCTTTCAATATGGCAAATTTTTTAGTGACTTTAAAGATGCGAACTATTTCATTTTACAAGATAGTGATTGTATAGATTTAAGTCGTATGTTACAAAAATCAGTATTTGAAATCGCTGGTGACAAAAAAACAAAAGAGTCACTTGAGGGTGATTTAGTTAAAGCTTTTGAAAAAGATGACGACAAGAGGCTAACTCTTGCGCAGCAAATGATATATGTTTCTGATGAAAGTGAAGTTTTTTCTAAAGAGTGCTTACTTCCAGCATTTAAAACTATCGACAGCATTTTAAATGCAAAAAAGTAAGTAGTTAATTATGCATGATTTTTCAATGACTGAGGCTGGGAAAATTCTAGCCTCACTGAGGGCTATCACTATAAAGTTAAATGGGACTAATGGCGAAGCTGGGGTTTTAAAAAGCGTTACTGAGCTGATTGATAAACTTGAAAAGAATAAGACAGATTACTCTGGTCTTATTCAATCCTTTAAACACGCATCGGAAAGCTTATCATCTGCTGAAGGACAAAACACTTCTTTTCAAAGAGAGATCATTACTTTAGTTGAAGCTATTGGTAGTTATACAAGCACTTTCGACTACTTGAGAGTAGAGAATGAAAAGGTAATGAGTAGTGCTAATAAAATTGTTAAGTACCTTGATGAATTTGACACAGTTTTAATTGAGATGACGGTCAGGGATGAGATAAGACGTTTTAAAAAAGCCACTATTAAAGAAGTGCGAGATTCCATTAAATCTGAATTGCAAAATCAGAAACTTAGATGGTCGTATTTATTAGCTGGTGGGCTAGGGTTATACCTTCTTGGTGGTGCCTCTTTTTATATAATCAACTATATAGTAATGGGGGTGAAGTTATGAAAAAGTGGTCGCTTTATAGTCATATTACATCGCACTCTGCATACACGTATGACAAGCTAAACAAGAATAAAAAAGTTGAAGAGAAACTTGTTCACTTCAAAACTTCTATCGACACACTTCAACTTTGCTCAAAAGGGTACACAACACAAAAAGCAATAGACAAGTTAATGATTCAGGTTACCAAAGACTTGACTGAATTTGAAAAAACTTACAATAAAAGTAAAGGTATTAACAAAAAAACCAAACTACAAATTCGTAGAGACATCAAGTTGAACTTTAAAGAAAATTGTCTTATCGCATTTCATARCTCATCGAGCGATGATTATCGAAGTGAAGGGTATCGTGTGGAAAATCASATCCATATACTTGTAGAACCACCATTTTCTAGAAAACTTGGAATTGGGTATCAGTTTATACGTGATGCTTTAGCACATGTAAGCCAAAAACATGGGTTGGTCTTCCATTTAGAAGAGGACACAGGTCGTGAAAAGAGCTATGATAAACAAAGCTCAGACATGACTTGGAAAAGCAAGCAGCTAAGTGATAATGAGTTTATTGAGCGCATCCAAAACGGTTGGTTTAAAAAACTTTTTAAAAAGTTTCAAGAAAACTATTTTGAAACGGGAAATATTCAGTTTTACTTTAAAGGGATACGCGACATAGAATATCGATGTAAACGTCTCAATATTGATCATGGGTTGAACTTTAACTTGTTTCTGACACCTGAGCATCAAAGCACTATCAAAACTATCTACAGTGGAGATAGAGACGCGATTTTGAAACTTATCAACAGAAGAGATGACAAGATAGCTCGTGCTTATGCTGAGAGTGTCTTATTTAATTTTTCTAACTTAGTAGTAGATGAATTAGAGAAAAAGTTTGGTCAAATGCCAAGGGTTGATATTGATGTTAATGACATTAGTTTAGAGATAAAAAGAAAGCAAAAAAAGAAGGTAAATGTTGAGAAGTACCAGAAAACTCTAAACTTTTCCTACCAAGAAGATTTGCAAAGAGCAATTAGCAATAGTTGCAATGAGAAAGACATCTCAAAGAATATGCTTTCTTTGGGCTATATTGACTTTATGTTCCGAGCACAGAATATTAGACAAAAAAGGAAAGGCAGAGGAAAGCGTACCAGAGTTGGGTTTACCTTTAAGAGGAATAACAAAACCTCTACTGTTTATTTTAATGAAATTGGTACAAGTATGTCAGAAATTAGAAGTGCCTTGGTCAAAAACTCAAAAAATACAAACTTTACTGTTTCTCAAGAGTTGCATTCTTCTCTTAAAGCCTATGTCTCACCACAAAAAACTTATGCAACAAAAGTGTTTGAAGAGATTTACGATTGTGATTTGCGCTCCTCCCTTAATTTACAAGGATTTTATGTAAAAGAGCTTGCTTCTTCTCAAGGAGTGGAGTTTAAAGCTAAAGGTACCTTTATTAAAGAAGATATTGACCTTGGTAATAGAATCGAAATAAAAGCTCAAAGAGCTTCTGATCTCCAGCGTAATGTTAGACTTATTGCAGATATTATTGAAGGAAAATCAATTCAAAAGTATAATATTTCAGGTTCTGAGACTTTTAAGCTTGCAATGAAAGCTGAGTTGACAAGACGAGAAAACAATAGATCAATTCAGGTCAATAATGTTTTCTCAAATGAATCAATGAATGCACTAGAAAAGGCTTATTCTGAGACTACTGAAATCCCTAAAACAGACGAAGAAGTTTTAAGGGAACTTTCCGATATTAATTTATTTAAAATTAATATAGATGAGAACCCAGAAGAATACAAAAAACTTTTTGTTATTCGAGCAAATGCTATACAAGAAAAAGATTTAAGAAAGCTTTGCAGGACGTATGAATTACTTCCTACAATTGATAATACACAAATTCGAGAAAAAATCATCTCCCTGGGCAGATGCCTTGGTCTTTCATCTTCAAAAATTTTTGAAGAAATTGGCTCTGATCTAGGGTTTACTTCAAGTGAATTTGAAAGCTTCCGTGAGGTTATCACAGGCTCTGAAAATTATGGCCAAACATATCTTAATAAGTTCATTAATCAACTTGATGAGAGACTTACCCAAGAGCTTACCTTAGATCAGGCTCTTTCAAACAATCAACTAGAACGCAATATAGCTCTTTTAGAATCCCTACTTGGAGAAATGGATGAATTTAAAAATTCTTATTTAAATAAGCAAGAGTACATACAAACAATTGAAAATATTGATGTTGCAATTGCATCAAACTCATTTTATGAGGCGCAGTTGTTGATAGATGGCTTAGACGATGAGAGGGATAAAGATACTTATCAAAAAGAGTTAAGTGAAACCATTAATTTAGCTGCTGTTGGAAGAGACTTTAAAAAGTTAAAAGAAAATGTTGAAGCAAAGATTAATTCTACCGCTTCTTACGAAATTGAAGATGACTCCAATCATCTTCAATCAACCCTAAATTAAGGATACTAAATGAAAACAAACAAACACAACTTATCTATAGCTGGCGTTGCTACCTACTTAGGAATGTCAAAAACTAAGGTAATAATCCTAAAAGAGAAACTTGGTGCTAGATCCACTGCTGATATATTGGAAAGACTTATAGCTATTTATAACCCTCAAGTTTTCCTAAAAAATAGAATAAGGAGATAAAGATGTATATTAACAAAAGAACTCACGATTGGCTTAAAGACAGAAATTTTAATGTAGATGAGTTACATTCATTAAAATCTAGGTTTGAAATTGAAAAGACTAATAGTCTTGATCCCGATGAACCAGATATTAAAGTAACAACAGACTTTTCATTTCATGATAGTGATCTAGAATATGATCCAAATTTCGAGTTTGCTCACCTAGTCGATTTTCTATCTTTAGTAGATAGTGACATATATGATGAATTAACAGACCGATGTCAAGCCACTGGCGAGAGCATTAGTCAGCTTACAAAAAATATATTAACTCAATATTTAAAGGATAATCCCATAGAAAAAATTCCTTTAACCAAAGGTTCCTCTGAAGAGATTAAAATGGCCTTTAACAAAGAGTTTGGTGATGATATTCACCAAGAATTAAAGCAATAAGGATTAGATTATGGAAAAACAAACACAAACCTTAGACCCCTTGAGTAATAATTACCAGGATAAGATTAAAGAAAACTCACTCAATCAAGAAGTCCTTCAGAAGAAACTCTCGGCTCACGCAAAAAATCTTACAGATACTGTTACTCAGATGCAGCTTGGTGACGATAGCAAAGTAGATGAAGCGATTATGATTTCATTCTTCGCTAATCTTTTTCAAAATTTAGCGAAAGGGTACAGACAGTTCCAGGCTCTTGGATATCAAATCAAACTAGATGACTTTGAGGCTGAAAATAAGGAATTAAGCAAGAAAATTGATACTTTTAAAGCTTTTACAGATCAGGCATCACGTGTCAATCTTTACACCCAATTAAACATTGAAAAAACATCGCTTGAAAGTACTATTAATGTACTTCAGAAACAAGCTCTCAAGAATAAAGAAGAAGGTATTGTTGAAGTTATGGATATTGATGAGATTGGTAATACTCAGAAACGCTTGCTTAAAGTAGACCTAGAGATGGATTCTATCGCTGAATTTTACGATTATGATACTAACGAAGAATTTATGTCTGAATTAGAGGTATCTGAAGAGAAATGGTATGGTGAGGGTGGTGCTTTATACTTAAGGGCAGCTAGAACATTAGACCTTGAGCCAGCAGAGGAACTTTTAAAAACAAGTGCTGGACTTTCAAGTATGGATAAAGAGAAAGTAGCTGAGTTACACCAGGCATTTTCAAATCTGGAAGAACTAGAAAATTCTGAGTTAGATGCAGAACTTAAAACTGAACTTGTTTCTCAATTTTATCAGGCAACAATTGGGGTTCAAGCTTCAACGGAGGTAGAAACCCTAACTCAGGAGAGTACAGATGTTTCCAAAGAGACTGAAGAGCATGATACTAAGAAACCTAAAACTCAAGCTGTTCAGGAATTAGTCTAAAACTTACTTCACAATATTGGGTACCCTATTAGGTGCTCAGTATCTATTTCTAAACACTTAAATTGACATAAACTTAATATACTTCTAGAGGCATTTAAGAAAGAAGCTCTTGTTTCTTTTTTTCGTACTCTTCTGCTGTAATTGCACCTTTTTCTTTCAACTTGTGCCAATAAGATATATCCGTTTTATTAACCTCTGTCCTTTGCGTACCAGTACTTTCGTAAGCCTTTTTTTCTCTAAGTGCTTTTTCATTGGCAGCAAACTGTTGCAATTCCTTATTTATATTTTTATATGCACTTAAACTATGATCTTTTCGAAATTTTCTTATGCTTCTTTCCCATAGAAAAAAAACGGTTGGAACTATAAAAACTAAAAATAATGCAATAATGGATTTACTCATTATTGCCAACCAAAAGAAAAATAGTGCGGGGGGTGTAGATAAAAAGATATACACAAACATTCTCATCATAAATTCCCAAGGCAAATGATTTCGTGCTGCCTGCTCATAGTTATATTCTTTCATAGTTTTCCCTTCTCTGAGTGTAATATGTCATCTTTGTAAAAGTGTATAGCCCATTTTTTTTGCAATTTCATTATAGTCTGTTCGTTGAAGCTCAATAATTTTTGAGCCATGTATTTTACTTGGTTCAGCAAATATTTCACACTCAATTGATTCTCCATATTGACTATTCAATATTGCTTTTAAATCACTAAATGAAAGCTCAAGGTTGTTTTGTGTTTCCTCTAATTCTATAAATGTGCCAGTACCTAAAATTTGGTAAGTATTCATTGTTATCCTTTTCTTATTTAAGTTTAATTTCCATGCGAGTGAAAATAATAAATTAATAAATATATACTCTCGCATGTAATCCCAAGCAGGATTATTTTTCTAAATCCATTTTTTATATTTAGAGCCAATAAAAACAAGAGTTCCTAGTGATATAAAAATTAAACTTTTGTATAATTCTAATGTATGAAATCCCTCATATCTGATGTAAACTTCACCACCAAATAAAGCAAATACTCCATAGTATCCGATAAATAATATCATTATGATATAAATACCTGCTTTATTCATTTAAAAGCCTTTTACTTGGATATAGATAACCTTAAGTATGTTTATTTTTTCTTTTTTTCTGACCGAAATAAAAGTATTCCAAAACTCACTAGAGCAAAACCAACAAAGATATTTAAGTTCATATAACTTAAATCGGTAGTGCCTCCACGACCTGAAAACTTTGGGGTTAATGTGACAAATATACCTAATCCAATTAAACTGAGTGAACCTAAAAATTTTACCATTTTTGATATCCATAAATGTAACTTGCTGTAAACCCTGAAGCTCCTGCAAAAGATGAAGCTGGTGAACCGGGCAATGAACTTCCAATGAAATCCAACCCAACATCAGTAACAATCACAGGGTTTCTAAAAGCCCACATAGTAGCCCCATAACTCGTTCTAGCAAGAGCAAGTCCACCTAAAGGCAAAGAGACAACCATCCAAAATTGAGCCATTCTATAAGCCCCATAAGTAGGGTATTTTTCAAAAAATAACCGTCTTTTTTCCATTGAAGATCTAAGCGTATTTAACCCATTGAATTCATTAGCCTCAGGGCAGATATAGTTCCGTTGAGCATGTAAGCTAGTAGAGTGCTGCCAATTGCTTTTATGAACCGTTCCACAACGCTCATGGATGATTGAAATCTGATGATAAGAGAAGTAGACATTTTCCATCGGCCCATCTTCCCCCATGTTCATATAAGTGTCAATTAGAACGATTCTAGCATGTTTTAAATGCACGGTATAGTAATGTTCAGGTTGTCCGCTATATCCCGTTCTAAAGCACTTTAATTCAACTGAACTAAGGGCTTCTGTACCTACTGCATTTTGAAGTAGTGGAGAGCTTTTATCCATCCTCTTTGTAATACCAAAGGCATCACTATGACTCTGCCCATTGGAAACACCTGAAGCCGTATTTATCGGATTAGAACCACCATAAGAAAAGCCACTAACCGTGATTGCATCTTCATGTCCATGACCTCGTTTATAATGAGAACCAAGGGACTCAGGAGATGAAGCACCTTGAGAGATAAGCCCTTGTTCAACGCCATTAATAACTAAGTACATAATGTCGTATTTATGACTTTGGGGCATAAGAAAAGGTTTTTGGCTCATTCATATCCTTAAACTCAATAATTAATTTTGTTAATTATAGCTAAAAAATATTAAACTTAAAAGGCTTCTGGACAACATGATGTCTCAACTCTACCATTTTGAGTATTACGTATTTCCTCTACTACTTTTTTAAAATCCTTAAATAATACACCTTCAGATATTTTAGTATTATTGGCATCATATACAATGACAGTATAAACATGTCTTTTAACTCCTCTAGGTCTCATTTGTTTATTGCATTTTTCAGCACTCTCTTTAATCTTATTGATTGTAAAACTAAGAGTATTTAAATTAAATTCACAGGTCATTTATATCCTTAATATTAGTTTGAGGAATCATATCAAATTGATGGTATAAAATTAAAAAGTTTTTCAAATTTAAATAAATTTATAAAAATAAAGTGTGCGAAGCTCACCTAACAAAAATTCTATTTTTGTGCAGTTTTACTCAAAAAGTCCCCCTAAAGATCAAAAGTTTACTTTTTATTCTTTAGGGGGACTATAGCTCATATGAATTATTATCTTATATTGATATCTTATTTATTTTAGTATTATTTATATGCTATAATTATTTATCTAAACTAATATATAATGATAAATACTTGTATTTTTATTATATTGCAATAAATTGAGCCTCTGGCTTTGCTTCTCAATTTTTTGCATTTTTTATAAAAGGATTTTTATGCAATCGGATGAACTAGATAGTTTTATTGTAAATAATAGAAAAAGAAAATCTGTTTTTGATGAGTTTAGAAATGAGATCTTTCGTATGATTGAGGGTGACGTTTCGCAGCTCAATATAATTAAATATGTTAAGTCTAAAGTAAAAAAGAAAACAAGAGGATTAACCCAACCAAATTTAAGCGAGTGGTTAAAACGCCAAAAAAACAAAAAGCAATTACCACAACCCTCACCTCAAGAAAAAGTTTCCTCAGGAAACTCCACTAATAATTCAAGCAATGAAATTGAGAGTGAATTAGATTATTCTGATTTTGAAGAAATTTCTGAACTCTACGATAACATGAATAGATTAAAAGAGCAAAAAAACAAAACGAGCTAATATCAAGTAAGTTTGTGTGATTTTATTTAAGCGCGCTTCGCGCACCACTTAAAAATCAAAATCGAGGACGATTTGATTTTTCTTAACGCAACTCATATTTTTTTGTTTCATACTCATCTTTAGTGATAGCACCATCTTTTAAAAGTTCATATCATTTCCAATAGAAGAAAAGTCTGGTTTACTCATTATCCAAGTATAAAATATGAGTAGGTTAGTTATCTAATAATTCTATATTTTTAACGTACAGGTAAAATTCAAATTCACTTACTCTATGTACTACATTCATGAGGTGCATCTTAATATAGGGGATAGATACATTTGGATGAATGGCTAAGGTTGTTTCTACAAAATCATACATATGTATAAATTCCAGGAACTCATCATAAATATCAGGTGGATGGCTTGAATAAACCTTATTAAAATCAATAATCAATTTATTGAAAAATTCTTCAATGTTATTTTGTGGGTTAGCTATAATTTTTTGATGTATTTCATAAACATAAAGCCCTAGTTCTTCTAGGCTATTATTTTTAGTTTTGATTCTTCCTGTCTCCAGGAACTCAACTAGCTGAACATCGTTAAAGTTTGACTCTATTAGATTTATAAGCTTTTTATGATCTTTGCTTTTCCAGCGGTAAAAAGACTTTTCACTTACTTCGAGCAGTTGGCTCATGATATTAGAGTGTGTTTCCATTAAGATAACCTCATATTCAAGAATATTATTAGCATTTTATCTTAATAGTAAGAAGCATTCAGCTTTAAATTACTCTATCGTGTATATAATATTATATATAGTAAATTTTCTCATATATGAGAAACAAAGGGAGAGGTTATGCTAATAGTTAAATTTATTAATAGTACAAACAAACATATTTTTGGTTCGTATGAAGGTTTAGTTGCTAGTTTTAAAATAAAAGACGGTCAAGCCTATATTCGTGCTAGACGTTTTAGTGGTGGAGAATTCAATACAAGCCTTATTGGTACAATTCAATTATCAGATGACATGTTGCTCACTATAGAGACATTGAACAGCACCTATAAATTTGAAGTACTTGAAGGAGATCTTTCCAATTTAGATTTATCTTCAATTAATATTGATGAATATAACCGAACAAAAGCTATTGTTAGTAAACCATCTAAGTTTTTTCATTGCCTAATTGCTTCTAGGGATGTACTTGTTAGTGGATCTATAACTATTGTGGAACTACCTACTAGTATGCCTAAGATGGAAGCTAGAGAATATTTGGAAAATAATGTTTTAAAAGATTCCGAAGGAAATGTTGTTGTTAATATTCTTACTCCATATTTTGGGTTAAGAGATGAGGAATAAATAAAAAAGGTACCCAATATTGTGAGGTGCCTTTTCAAAGACTTTAGAGCTTTCCACTGAACCAAGAAAGCCCAAAAAGGCTTCACTTTAAGCTTGAATAGTTGATTGTGACATATATGGTTCAGGTAAAATTGGTACCCAATATTGTGCGTGCTTAGGAAGGAATAATATGAAGATAGACTATATTAGCGATACTCATTTTGATGAATATTTAGGCGTTGGGAATACTTCTAGTAATGATCTTACAAAGACACTTTCTCCTATATTTGAAAATAAAGGTAGTGATGTTCTTATCATTGCGGGTGATATCGGTGAGCATAACTTCCAAAACTTAGAAGCACTACGTTTCTTACGTGATGAAATAGGCTATAAACATATCATTATGGTCTTGGGTAATCATGATTGGTTTTTATCAAATCCTATAGCTTGTGAGAGCTACGATAAGCTATCTATAAACCGTGTAAATGAGTTTAAGGAGATGATAGCCCAAGAAGATGGTTTATATCTTCTTGATGGAGATATAGTCAAAATAGACGATATCCGTTTCGGGGGTACTATGGGTTGGTATGATGGCTCCTATATGTTTAACAATCTTAACCATAATAATGAGAAAGACAGAGATTATCTTCAACGATTATGGGCTGAGTTTTATCCAGATAAAGATCTTATTTATGGTTGTTTAGAAACTTATGATGAGTTCTGTTCAGCAGAGCTTGAGAAGATAGAAGCTATTTATAGAAATTGTAATGTGATGATTACGCATATAAACCCATCTGTTAAGATGGAACATACCGCTAAACAGTGGCAAGAGGAAGATAGTTCCGCGTTCTTCTCGTTTGATGGCTCACGGTTCTTGGAAAGTACTTCTGCTAAGTTCTGGTTGTTTGGTCATTCTCATGATCAAAAAGAGTTTGAATCTTATGGCGTTCAGTGCTTGAGTAATCCTCTTGGTTCTCCAGGTGATAATAAAAACTTTATGCTTAGGAGCTTTGATGTTAATTTTAAAAATAATGTTTAATCCAGATAATGAGGTTCTAGGCGACATAGGGACTAGCTATATTCAGACTTCTAACCAGGTGTTTATTGAAGAAGTGCATAAATATAAATGTCCTATACGATTAGGACGTTATATTGATTCAGCTCTTGCTGCATACGAAGATGTTACAGAGCTTACTGACGTTCCTGAACATCATGATATTTTTATAAGCCTAGTGGATGAGTCACTATCTATTAACAGACAGTATATTCAAAAAGGGGTTTGTGTAGATGAGTATCTTGAGATAACGGATTCTTTGGATCAGTATGGGGAAACTATTTCAGAGGATTGATAAAAGGACGATATTCGGCTATAATTATAATAAAGAGGGTTTATTATGAAACAGATAGAAATTACAAAAAAACTTAATATTCCATCGAGTACACTAAAAGATTGGAGTAATATAAACCATCCTCGACATGATCTATTTCAATTACTTACTAAACTCTCTAGTGATGAAATAAAAGATATACAAACCAGACCTGATTACATTAAAAAGAGTCGTACTCATAACTATCATAGACTTTTGCACATCATCAATAGAAATACAAATACCAACTTTACACTTAATGATATTGTTCATGCTTTTAATGCTACTGCTTGCACTCAAAAAAGTGATGAAGAAAAACTTATCATAGAACGTTTTTTTAAAGAGTGTGATAAAGATGATTATAAAAAACTTATTGCCATTAAAGGCATAGAAAAAGATAACTTGAAAAGCATCTATAAAGATTCTATTGCAGCACGAAGTCTTTATCGTGGGCAGTGGGATAAAATATTTAATATTACAAGCACCAATGAGGAGCGTTCTTATACAGGTGACGTTATATATATCCCTAAAGGAATCAGTATTATTGAAAAATTAAGAGCTAATAATGCACACTAAGGCTTTAGAAAACTATGACTTTTCTGCTCAAGAAAAAATGCTTCTTATTGCTACTAAACTTATTGTAGACAGTAATGTCAAATCGCCATGTACATTCGGAGGAGGTACTGCTTTAAGTGCCTATTACTGGCAACATAGATTTTCAACAGATATAGATATGTTTATTCATACACAGGGAAAAGAAAAGCCTTTAGACCTTATACGACCTCTCATACGAGACAGCGAGATTAAAAAGCAGTTAAAAGCCATTGGATATGATGATAGTTTAAAAGAAAGTGGGATCAGCTTTCCTGGTTACTATCTTGAGATATCAATAAATACACATGAAAAAATTCAATTCTTTGAAAGTAGAGGATATACAGATACCCCTTACTCTTTGGGTACAGTTTTTGGACAAACTATATTTATTGAAAGTATTGACGAAATCATTGCAAAAAAGATTTTTTATCGTGCAGACAAAGCAAATGCCCGGGACATATTTGACATTGCCTTGGCAGTACATAAAGATCCTATGTCTATTAAAAGAATACTAGATGGTGGTCGTGTTAAGCTCAGTCATTTAGAAACCTTAATCAAGGCACTGGAAAGAGTTATTGGGGACAGTGCCGCGCAAGAATTATATGAAATTGACATTACAATGATGAACCCTACAAAAACATATTTTAAACTTGCACTAAAAGCACCCCTTTATCTTTTTGATTATTTATATACCTTACACCATTACCGAGGTGAACTTACACAAGAAGAGTTAATAGCTGTAGAACAATCTTCTTATAAAGAGAAAATTCATAATAGTTAAAAACTATAAGATGATAAGAACAGTATTAGAAAGTTGTAATACCTAAACAAAGGAAAATTATGAAAATGATATTTGAGCCATTCCAAGGCGAAAGAGTGAATGATATTGATTCGGCTATTAGACGAATTTCAGACCATATTAGTGAGGAAAACCCTTTAGAAATAAAAGAAATACATTTCTGTTTGAGTGAGCGTTCAGATACTCTTTTTTCTTTAAAATATAAACTTGAGGGATTTGGAAAAAGTGGCGGTGATACAGAACATATTTTAATGCTTGATGAAACAACTTTTAAAGAGGCCAAGAAAAGTTGGGTAGACTTTTTTAGATAAAAGATTTGCTAACATAAAGATTAAAGCTCATCGCAAGTAAAAATATTTGTTAAATCTTGAACCAATTGTCTTCTCCTCCTATCACGGTAGAAAAATTGCTCTCTTTTATTTAACCTGTTTTATTTTCTTTACTGTTGCACTTTAAACTTTAATTGGGGATTTCCCCTCACAAATAGTGGGTGTCTCTTTAGAATAAAGCAAAGAAAGGTATACTCATTTGAATTATAATCAAAAGGCTTAATATGCTAAAAGTATATACACTAAAAGAACACCCCCGTACAGAAGAATATCATTTATTTATGGCAACTCCACAACCTGAGGGAAAGTGTACCCCAGAAAAAAAATCGATGTGTCGAGCAATGGACAATATAAAAGGATCTAAATTTGCATGTAAAGATGAAAAAACAGCATTTATAGAATGTGCAAAACTTGGAAAAAGTGTATGTGGAAACTGCATGAAAGAGCTATATGGTAATAATGAGTAGTATAACTATAAGTAGGTAAGCGTGTTACGTGTTCTTGACATATATAAATATTTATGTCATAATTCTCTCAACAACGCCCATTACATCTACTCTTCAGTGAGTTGGTGTCAGTGGGCTTTTTTTTTGGACTAAATATGAGCTATACAAAATATATCAAACCGTTCAAAACTCCCCCCAGCATTTTAAATGACCTACGGAATAAAGGCTTAATTGTCTCTAACTCTCCTGCCGCAATAAAAACATTAACGTATATCAATTACTATAGATTCAAAATTTATCTTATACCATTTATGGATACGCCGAGTACCTTTAAGGAAGGAACAGATTTTAAGGATGCGCTTGAATTGTATCGTTTTGACGATGAACTAAGAGACATCCTTTTTTCATTAATTGGCCGAATTGAGATAAAACTTAGAGCAAGAATAGATCAAGTTGTTTCAGAGCATACGGATGATCCATTTTGGTATTTAAACGATGACTTATTTGATACGTATAAAATCAATGGTTTGAGGTCACAACTATTAAACGTATTTACTAAGGCTAAAGATGAATTTACTACTCATTATAAAAGTAAATACTTTAATGAAAGTCATGCTGACTTTAAATCGATGCCACCATTTTGGATGGTCTCAGAGATAATGACATTTGGGAATATATTGTCAATATATAAAGCTATCGAGAAGGTTCCATTTAATACATTACCGAGTGGAAATAAATTAGACAATCTTGCTAAAGAATTCGGAGCTACAAATTTAAAAAGTTTAAATTCGTGGCTAACACTGATAAGAGATATCAGAAATAGATGTGCTCACCATTCTAGAACTTGGAATGCTAATTATAGAGAACCCTTAGGTATAAGGCAGCAGTTAGACCCTACTATTACTCTTCCCACACCAAATCGAATTTATTTCTTTTTGGCATTACTTCACTTGATGTCAAAATCTTTATCCTTAAATACAAATATTCGAGAGACTTTGACTAGTCTAATTGAAAAGTATCCAGCTATAAATACTCATTTAGAAGCAGCTGGGTTTCCATCTAATTGGGAGTCTGACTCATTCTGGGATTAAGGAGAACGAGTTTCATATATCTTATTTATAATTTTTAGTGATAAGGTAAATCATTGCGTTGCTAGGGGACTGTACTTGTTAATCTTTGGTACGTCCACCTCGAATATCTGTACTGGCAATAAGTACATTACAAAACTTTACTATGTCATTTAGGCTTCTTAAAGAATAAATACAATTCTTTCCATAATCTTCATCTTCCCACTGATAAATCAACAAATCATCGTTCTTTTTTTGAACTTTAAATGATTCAGGATGCACTCTGTCTTTAAAAATTTGGAATGAACTAGTTCCGTCAGTTATTTTAAAACCATTTTCTCTTGCAACTTCTTTAATTATTATTATTCCTAATTCAATATCCATATTTGTATCCTTGTTTATTTTGTAGACTAACGTCTGTAGTAAGCGATAATTCACCCACTATTAGCTAAAATATTTGTTCATCTTTTTTGTTGTCTTATTTAAGTCAATCACATTTACAATAATGTAAATATTCAATTGTAAAATTAGCTTTATATACTCTTTTAGAATCACTTTTATATCTGCTGTATTTAGTTTCAAAATAACCATATTCCCCTTTGCCCTCTAAAATTCTCTTTATTTCTTTTATTGGGATTATACCTTCATTGCTGTAACTTAAAAAAATATACTTTGTATTTGCATGTTGAACTAAATGCTCAAGGGATTTTGTAGCATGTTCTTTCAAGCAATACAAAGACCGTTGATGTTTATACTCACGTAAACCTGTTTTGCCATAGAGTTTAGGTTTATCATATTTAGCGATAGTTTCTAATACATGATAATTACTAGCATATTGCCTTGAATTATATGGTGGATCTAAATACAATATATCTGATTTTATTTCATGAATAAGTTTATTTGCATCTTGATTATAGACTTCATGGCTTTGTTTATTAATTATTAATTTATGAGGTTCTATAACAAGTTGTTTTTGAGCTCTTTTTTTGAAATATTTCAAGTAAGCACCATAAACAGAAAGAACATTGGCATATTTATCCATAGATTTTATGAGTGAAGCAATTAAAAAATAATATTCATTTTTAGTAATTTTTTGTGATTGATACCAATCTTCAATTTTACTTCTAGAAGCATCACCTTTCATTGCATTTTCATTTGTAAAATACATTCGCTCAGATTTTTCTGAAGGTGAATAATTATGATATATAAAACTTTTTTTGCCTTTTAAATTTGTTAAATACTTGCAAACTATACTTTTTTTGTTTTCAAGCTTACAGTCATTTAACTCTTTAATTTCATCGCCCAAGCTAAAAAAATTCAACTCTTTATGATTATCAATAAGTTGTTTATTTAAAACATAAGCATAGTACTGGATATCATTAGATATAACTTTAAATCCCTTTTCTTTAAAGCGAGAGCCTACCGTCCCTGTTCCAGCGAATAAGTCACAGAAAACTTTGCAGTTATTATCAACGACACTTAATATTGACTCTTCAATAAAAGGTAATAGTTTTATTTTGCTACCTATATAGTTCATTACGCTTTAAAATTTTGAATTAAAATATCTAAGAAAACCTTATTTCTTTTATTTGCATCTTCTAAAACTTGTGAAAAAGAAACAACATTTATATGTGCTTTAACATTAGGATTATATTTATAATAAGCACTGATCTTTTGGTCTTTGTCTCCGAAAGCATTTTCTGTAAACCCATGAATCTCTTTTAGACTTTCTACGAATTCAGGATCTATATCAATTATTGTATATGCATGAACACTTCGGACATTGTCTATATTATCTATAATATATTTTGGATACCTATTTAATTGATTAATTGCTTTTTCTTTATCATCTATACTGCAATTTAGTCTCTTAAACTCGACAAGTAAAACATCCTTCCATTCACTACCTGGATTTGAATACAACATAATTAAATCTAATTTTTTATTCCTTTGATGCTCTACAATTTCTGCTTTTGGCTTACCTGTAACATCACTTACAATTTGAGCAACAATAGGCTCACTCGCAGAGTAATTATATGACATAAACTTATCATCAAAAATCCAAACATTGTTAGCATAATGAAATGATGTTTCACTTTTAGTATATTGTGGCATAAACAGGTTGTGAATGTCTTTTTCATCAAAACTACTTTTATCTTCTGCGGTTTCAACATATATTTCCATAAGCATATTAATAATAGTTTGTCTATATCCAATATAGTCAGCCAGTTGTTCTCGTCCTACTTGTGTAAAATGTTGAGTGATTTCTTCATAAGCTTTTTCATTGAAATTTTTACCGTCTTTTATTTTTTTTGTAAAAATTTCGACTTCTTTTCTTACCTTTTTTGTCTCAGAAATAAATTCTTTTTCAGCCTGGGCTAGCATATCTGACTCTGACATAGTCAAACTATCTATTCTCTTGATATACCTTGATAAATGAGGAAACTTTTCTACTGCCAATTCTTTTCTATCAGTAAATTCTTTCTTTGTCTCAGGAAACTTATGTAGCAAAATTTTATTTAATAGTTTTTTCAATTCATCTTTGATTTCAGTAAATACAACAGGGGATTCTTTAGATGGATTAGTTTCATGGATATTAAACTTATTTCTAGAATCTTTTACCCTCTTATCTAAATAAGGTGAAGTCAAACAAAATATACCACCTTGTCCTTTTGGGAGACTGTCTAACCTTACCCCTTTTGTAAAGTTATGTATAAATCTATCTGATGCTCCATAAAACTGCTCAATATTTTCATTTTTATCTTCTTTTATTCTATATAGTAAGGTAAAGTTAAACTTCTGCTCATCTTTTAAGTCTTCATCACCTTTGTTGTATATAGATAAGTCTTTTGTTATTATAAAAGAATCTTTTTCAAACTTATGTTCCTTAAATCGTTTTTCTAAATTACTTTTATCTAACCATTTTGTGCCATCTATCATAATTGAGAACTCTTTTTCATCATTATTAAACTTAATAAACATTGGTAATAGCCTAATGAAAATATTTTCTTTTATTTTCTCTAAATCGAAAATTTCCTTTTCTTTTTCATAAAAGGGTACATAGTCTTCATTAATGTTTTTAAATTCTGTTATAGTGGAACTGTTAGCTGATGATGATTCAATAGGATTTACTTCTTCAATTGTATTAAATTCAAAATGTCTATGAAAGTTAATGTTTACTTTTTGTCCTAAATTTATTTTAGTATCTTTTGTTTGGCTATTTATTATGATGTTGTCAAAAACTTTTAAACATAATATTCGACCACTTCCTAATGCACCCTTTTTAATATTATAATCACTCCATAATTCTAAATATGAGTCAATATTTTTATTGGTAAAACCTTCTCCATCATCTTCAACTGAATATCCAATGACATAATCGTTTTCTGTTGTAAATTTTATTTTAATGTTAGCTGATTCAGCTTGATATGCATTTACTATAGATTCATATAAAGGTTGATAATAATCAATAGTTTCAGTAATACTTTTAATGGCTCTAACTATATTAACTTTCATTTTTCTTCCTATTGATTTTATTCATAATTGTACAGTAATTAAGTATAAATGCAGGCCTTTAACTAGTGTGCCGTTTTTCATTTTTTATACTTTCTAGGAAGTCACTCCACCATTGCATGAGCTTTACACGTTCTTCTAGGTACTCAGCATGATTGTAAGCTGCTTTAACAGCATTCTTCTCAGAATGCGCTAATTGCCTTTCTATTACATCACTATGGATTTTATGGGTATGTATACTTTCATGTAACAAGGTTGATGCTATTCCACGAAAGCTATGTGCGACAATCTGCTCTTTTGTATAATCCATACGTCGTAATGCTTGAACAAGTGTATTCTCAGAAATTGGCTGTAACCGGCTTGTACCGCTTGGAAAGATAAATTTCCCATGTCCTGTTATACTATAAATACTTTTTAGTATTTTAATTGACTGTTTTGATAGAGGCGTTAAATGTGGTTTATTAATTTTCATTTTTTCTGCGGGGATGCGCCACATAGAGTTTTCGAAATCTATTTCATCCCATTCAGCAAATTGAACATTTCCTGGTCTCAAGAATACATTAGCTATAAGCTGTAAAGCATGTCGTGTAATTATATTTCCATGATAATTATCTATATCTCGTAGTAATTGACCCAATGGCTTACGTTCTATAATAACAGGATAATGCTTTTTTGGAACTGCTATAAATGTATTTTTATGATCAATATCTGCAACTACATTATGCTGTGTGTAACCTCGGCCAATTGCAAATTTAAAAATTTGATTGATTGTCGTAATTACCTTCCTTCTAGTCTCATAATAACCAAATGCTTCTACTCGTTTACCCGTCTCTATAATATCTCTACTTGTAATATTTTTGATAGGCTTCTTACCTATGAACGGTGTGATATGATTTTTTAGATACCCATTATATGATTTATGCCACGAGGGGCTCTTACTTTCATGAAATTTTATCCATTCTGTGCTAACTTCAAAAAAAGTAAGACTACCTACCTGTTCTTTTAATTTTCTCTCTTCAGAAGGATCTATTCCATTCTTAATAAGTTTTCGTAGATTTTCTCTCTCTTCTCTAGCTTCTAAAAGAGATGTTTCAGGATATACACCAAGTGAAAGGGTCTTTTGTTTTTTGTCAAAACGATAATTTAAACGCCACCATTTAGATCCATTTGTCTTAACCAAAAGGTACATTCCACCCCCATCAGAGAGCTTATGGTCTCTTTCAAGTATTTCGGCATTACGACACTCGGTGTTACTAAGTGGTTTAATAATCTTTGGCATATAATCTCTTTTTTATGGTAACTGTAAACTAACTATACATTGTTACCATTAAATCTACCATTAAAAACTACGGATACATACGAATTGATGTGAACTAATACGAACTAATAAAAGTCGAAAGGGGTCTTTGTTTAGGGGGTTTGTGAACTAATACGAACTGATATGAATTAAAAGATGGTGGACAGCTAGAGATTCGAACTCTAGGTGGATTGCTCCACACTCGCGTTCCAGGCGAGCGCCTTCGACCACTCGGCCAGCTGTCCATTGTAAGCGTATACGCTTGCAGGCCGAAATTATAACAAAGTAAGTTTAAAACTAGCGAAAGTGGTTTTACTTAGTAAAAAGTTTCTCTAAGTACTTAACCCAATGAATATCCTCTTAAGTTGTCAGTGCTAAGGCCTTCGGTATACGAAGCTAAGAACGAGAAGCAGTTCTCGTTCTCTTAACGCTTCTCATCATATATAACAAACTCTTCTTTTCGTTCTCCACAATCAGGACAAACCCAGTCATCTGGCAAATCTTTAAAGGCTGTTCCTGCTGGAATATCTGCTTCGCTATCACCAAGAGCTGGGTCATATATATAATCACATGTTGGGCATCTATATTTTTGTAAGGCTTCTTCGGTTGCCATAATACATCCTTTTTGTTATTGTAAATTAGACTTTCTAAATTTCCACGATAACTTCACAATTAATTCTTACTATAAGAAATCATTTAAGTAAAAACCTTTAAAAGTTTTACAAATTGAATGATAATAAATAAGGATTAAAAATGAAACAATTACTAAAAATCATTCTACTAGGTGCACTTCTTGGAAGCCTTGGTTCTTCTGTTTTGATGGCAGATATTAAAAAAGGTCAGAAGGATTATCTTAAAACCTTCAAGTCTAAGTTTAAAATGAATGGGACTAAGTTTGCCACCTTGCATACGCAAGAAGAATGGACAAAACTATTTGCAAATGAGGGAGAAGGTTTTAAAAGAGAATTTATTAAAAACTATCCAAAGTCTAAAAAAACACTTGCAAAGAAAAACATTTGGAAAAAGCTACAACATGTAAAAGACTTTGCAATTGAATATGCAAATGATTCAGGAAATGTGCCATCTTGTGGCTAACACTCAAAATATAAAACACGCAAAGGATACAAAATGAAAAAGATAATACTAGGATTAACACTAATATCGACAATGATACTTGCTTCAAACGGAGCTTCTTTATACAGTAAGTGTGCAGGATGTCATGGAAGCCAAGGAGAGAAGAAAGCCCTTGGCAAGTCTAAGGTGATTAATAAAATGACTAAGGCTGACTTAGTCACTGCCCTTAATGGTTATAAGGATGGTTCATACGGTGGGCCTATGAAGGGTCTGATGAAAGGTCAGGTGGCAAAGCTTAGTACAGAAGAAGTAACTAGTCTTGCCTTACATATTACTACACTAAAGGATTAAAAATGAAACGAAGACAATTTTTAAACATTACAGCCTTAACAGGTTTAGCTGTCTTGGCCCCTATTAATCTTCAAGCTGAAGACTTTAGACAAACAAGGGTAGAGGTTTGGACTGCAAATACTGTTGATGACGCTATTAAAGCAATGTATGGAACAACAAAGACTATAAATAGAGGGGTAACTGTAACCACACCCAACCCAGCTACTAATAGTACTTCTGTACCACTAAATATAACATCGGGAATTCAAGCTAAATCTGTTGCTATTTTTCAAGATGCAAATCCTGAAGCAACAGTAGCAGCCTTTACTATTCATAATAATGGAATTATAGATTATGATTTAAGAATTAAATTACAATCTGATGGTACACCAATCACTATCACTGCTATTGTAGAAGGTATAGATGKARCATTGTACTCAGGTACAAAAAGATTACAGGTTGCCCTTGGCACCTGTGACGGATAAAAGGATTTTATCATGGCAGATATTAAAATTAAAACAAAAATCAAAGATGGCATTGTAAAAGTGTAAGCTCTTGTTAAACATGAAATGACTACTTACAATCAAGCAAAAAAGAAGACAGGTAATAAAGACGATGCAAACTTTATCACACACCTAACAGCAAGCGTCAATGGAGATCTTGTATTTGAAGTATCAACAAGTCAGTTTCTATCAAAAAATCCTATCTTTAAATTTAAGTTTAAAGGTGCTCAAAAAGGGGATATTTTAACAATGACGTGGATAGATAAAAAAGGAAATACTAAAACATCAAAAACAAAAATAAAGTAAGATTTTCATATAATAAAGTATGACAAAAGATGAAATACAATTTTGGATGCTTATCGCCTTTGCGGTAACATTCATATTAAGCTCTTATAAAATCTATATTATGTTTAACACACCCCCAGAAGGTATAGATACTCAAACCCAACACAATCAACTTGAAGATATTATTATCAATTTTCTAAAAGACTTAGATGATATCAACTTAGATACAAATGCCCTTTTCAAATTAATTAATTCTCTTGATACCTTAGAAGATGAAAGCTACAAAAACTTTAACCTAAACCGACTTAATCAACTTCTTAATCAACTCTATATTACCTACAAGGTAGACTCACTTAACGAACTCATTAAGAGAATTAAAGATGCAAACTAAACAAGACTTAATTATCATCGGGGCAGGCCTCAGTGGACTGTATATAGCAACACTTTTACAAGACAAATACAATATCATTATACTCGAAGCCAGAACACGTTTAGGTGGAAGAATCTTAACAGAGAAAGGTCATGACCTAGGACCTTCTTGGGTTTGGCCTCATCAAAAACATATACTGTCTGTTATCAAAGAGCTTAACCTTGAACTATTTACGCAATATACTAAGGGTGACGCCCTATATGATGCTCCTGATGGGGTTCAAAGGTTTAATGCAGCCCCTTCTTCTCCCTCAGCTAGAGTTGTGGGTGGACTTTCTAAAATCATTGAGGCATTAGTGTCTAAACTACCCACTCATTTGATTAAGCTAAATGAAGAAGTTAAAAGTATTACAGAAGAGGGAAATAAACTTCTTGTTCAAACGAATACAAAACAATATCAAGCCTCTTATGTACTCTCTACTTTGGCACCTCGTTTAGCTTGCGAACATATCTCTTATTTTCCCGATTTAAACCAAAAGGTAAAGTCTAAAATGCTTAAAACACCAACATGGATGGGTCATATAGCTAAATGTGTTATAGAATTTGAAACTTCTTTTTGGCGAGAACGTGGTTTAAGCGGTTTTGTTTTTAGTCTACTTGGTCCACTTGGTGAGATACATGATGCAAGCACAAAGACTGAGGCTGCACTTTTTGGTTTTGTTCAAGCCAATGCTTCGACTGATAACATACAAAAAGAGGTTGAAAAACAAATGGTTCGTCTTTTTCCAAAACAAAAGATAAAAAACATCTATTTTATAGACTGGAGAGAAGAAAAATTCAGCTCAAGTGTTCATGACAAGAAAGGGCTATCTTCTCACCCAGAATATGGACTGAGTTTAAGTCACTTTAATAATAAGTTATTTTTTATGGGAACTGAAACATCATATGACAATGGTGGCTATCTTGAGGGAGCCATTGTATCTGCACTAGAATTAGCCAAAACATTAGGACGATGATCTTTTAAATACGTGTAAATCTCTTTTAATGCTGCTGCAGTTGTAACTTCATAATATACAATCTCATTCTCTTCACAAAATTCTTTAGTTAGTTTTGCAGCTTTTAAAAGTTTAAAACGCGATATTTTTGGATAAAGATGATGCTCTATTTGTGTATTAAGACCACCATAAATCCAATGTATTAGATGACCTCCCATAATATTTCTACTCGTAACAACCTGAGATTCAAAACGGCTCATTTTTAAATATTCTTCTTCACTTAGTGTTCTCATACCAAAATGGTTGGTTGAGTAAATCGTTCCAAACCACATTCCCCATATTGCGTATGCAATAGCCATTGTTCCAAGTCCAAGACCCCAGCCTAAGTTCACAATTACATAAGCTGGAATACAAAGGTGCAATAATAAAAATACTAATTCAACCCAAAGTCTCTTTTTAATAATATGAATTAAAGAAATAATATAAAAATTTAAAAAACATAAGGCAAAAATTGGCCAAAAGATAATTTGTTGATATTTATGAAACCACTGAGGAAAGTTATAATCCCCATAGAAAACACCTCCAGCAGCTTTAAGGTCTATATCCTTTGCAGCAACATTAGTAAAGGTATGATGATTTACATTATGGTTATATGCCCATAAAGAGCTTGAAAGACCTACGATAAAATTATTGAAAATATAACTAATGGCTAATGACAATCGTCTAGAACGAAAGACCTGTCCATGTAAAAGGTCATGTGTCAACATAAAACTACGCATTATTGCAGTACCAAGTAAGACCGCTGTTATTAAAAAATTAAAATGTGTTACAGAATATATCCCTAAGATAAAAATAAAAATTGTAAAAGAGAATTCAAGTCTCATTAACAAAGGTGTTTTATCAAAGATACCCTCATTTTCTCCTTTTGCCTTAAGCTTTATAAACAGCTCATCTAATTCTTCTTTATTGTATTTTGTCATTTTTTGTTACACCCTTAAACTTTGGTGTAGTTATACCATAAAATTTTAAATATCTAAAATAAAAAAGGAGGTCTTAGTTAGACCTCTAAAAAAGAGGAATAGTGTTTAGTCGTAAGTAGGTCTATTATTCTTTAGATAATAATAAATTTCTTTGTAGGTTTCCCATGGTGTTGCGGTGATATAAGTGATATCATTCTTCAAACAAAACTCTTCTGTTATCTTAGCCGCCTTAAGAAGATAAAAACGTGCGGCCTTTGGATATAAATGATGTTCTACCTGTGTGTTTAGTCCCCCATAAAACCAATGAATAAACCATCCACCACGAACATTTCTTGAGGTTCTATTTTGAAGTTCTAACCAAGTAAAGTCTTTATACTTTTCTTCAGGAAACATCTCAAGTCCAAGGTGGTTTGTAATGATTACAGCCGCAAACCATGAAGCCCAAATAACATACATCCCAATAACAGTAGCTAAACCAACCCATCCAAGAGAATAAATAATATATACAGGAATAAGTGCATTAAGGGCTAAGATACTTAACTCACCCCAGTACTTCTTTTCTACTACATACATTACAGACTGAACCCAAAATACAAAATATAAAAGCGTTAGAAGTGGCCAAAAAAGTATATGCTGATTATTATGGAACCATCTTGGATATTCATGCTCACCAGTAAATGCTCCACCACCTGCATCTATATCCATATCTTTACCAATAATATTTGTATAGGTGTGATGTAAAAAGTTATGCTTATTTTCCCACCATGAGCGTGATATCCCCATAATACCATTTGCAAATAGATAAGAGATATTCTTATTTTTCTTTCTGTCAGAGAAGTATTGCCCATGAATAAGATCATGGGCTACAAAGGTACCCCGCATAATTGTAAGTGCAAATAAGAAAGCCGTAATGATAGGATGGAAGACAGTTACAGAGTATAAAGATAATCCCAATAGCGAAAGTACGATGATAAATTCTGTGTAAGCACGACGTGGACACTTAGCATATATGCCCGCTGCCTTTATCTGCGCCTTAAGTTCTGCAAATAAAAAGTTAAATTCTTCGTTTGTATATTGTTTTTTTGACATTATAAACCCTTATAAAATAAAAAAACTTATTTTAATCTAATAAAAATTTATGATAATTATAACTAAATTAGGGGTAGAAATCCTGAAAGGACCTCTATTTGTAACGGTATGTGATACGGCCCTTATCAAGACTGTATGGAGTAAGTTCAAGTTTAACCTTGTCTCCAGGTAGAATCTTAATATAGTGCATACGCATTTTACCAGCGATGTGACATAAAATTACATGACCATTTTCAAGTTCAACACGAAATGTTGCATTTGGAAGGGCCTCAATAATCTTACCGTCAACTTCAATAACATCAGCTTTAGACATAATATTCCTTATAAAGTTGATAGAATTTCAGCTTTTCCATTGATAACTGCAACGGTATGTTCATAATGTGAACCTCTATACCCGTCTTCGCTAACAACATCCCAGCCGTTTTCTAATATCTTAGGTTGGCCATCTTTTTGGCATATCATCGGTTCTAAACAAAAAACCATTCCATTTTTAATCTTAGGGCCCTGCTTTGCATTAGGAGAATCTAAATAATTAGGAATTTCTGGTTCTTCGTGAGGCTTTGTACCTATACCATGTCCACAAAAATTGCGTAATGGAATATATCCTCGTGATTTAATAAAATTTTCTAGCACTAAAGATAATTCTTTAAAGCGCATACCTGGCTTTATAGACTCTATCGCATGATAAAGGCTATCTTTTGCACAAGCAATCAAATCTTCATCTTCTTTTGTAATCTTGCCAACACCAACAGAAATTGCCGCATCACCAAAGTATCCATTAAGTTCAGTACCGATATCAAAACCGATAACATCACCCTCTTTTAACTTATAATCATTTGGAATTCCATGAATAATACATTCATTAAGTGAACAACATACAGAAGAAGGAAAGCCATACAGGCCTTTAAATGAAGGTTTTGCACCTGCCGCCCGAATAAACTTTTCTGCCATAGCATCTAAGTCAGACAAAGATGCTCCAACAATAGCATGTTCACGCATAAGGTTCAAAGCGCCCGCAACAATCTTGTTTGCCGCGCGCAGTTTTTCTATTTCTGAAGGTTTGCGAATCGCAATCGACATGATTAAAGACCAACCGCCGAAAGTGTTTCATACTTTTGCATATAAACCTGAGCTTCAATTTTTCTCATTGTATCAAGGGCTACTTGAACAACGATAAGAACTGCCGTTCCTCCAAAGAAGAAAGGAACACCCATACCTTTTACGATAACCCATGGAAGTGTTGCCACTAAACCAAGGTAAATCGCTCCAGTAAATGTCAAACGTGAGGCTGTTTCATTTAAGAATTCAGCAGTACTTTTCCCTGGACGAACACCTGGAATAAAGCCACCTTGACGCTTAAGGTTCTCAGAAATGTCTTTTGAATTAAAAGTAATCGAAGCATAAAAGTATGCAAAGAAAACAACAAATACAAAGGTAAAGACGTTAAAGAAATATGAATTTGGATTCATAATGTCTGCGATGTCTTTCATTAACTGAGAAGAGTCAGCTGTAATATTTCCAGAAAGAATAGTCCCTGGAAACATTAAGATAGCTGAAGCAAAAATTACTGGAATAACACCAGCAAGGTTAACCTTAATTGGAATATAGTTCATTACACGCTTGTTTTGGTTTTGCATCATTACTTTTTTAGCGTAAGTGATAGGCACACGGCGCTCACCAAGCTCAACATAAATAATAACACCAACCGTAACAAGGATAACGGCAATAATACCAATAACCATAATAAAGTTCATTCCACCCGTATTAAGAAGTGTAACGGTTGAGCCAATAGCCGAAGGAATCGAAGAAACGATACCTGCGAAGATAATTAAAGAAATACCGTTACCGATACCACTTTGAGTAATCTGCTCACCAATCCACATAAGTAACATAGTACCAGCTAGCATAGAAACTGCTGCTATAAGTAAGAACTCATTCATATCAGCCACTAAGATAGCAGAATTGCCATCAGGACCTGTTAGGTTTTGAAGCCCTACAGAAACACCAATAGCTTGAACAATTGTAATAGCAATCGTTGCGTAACGAATAATCTGCATATAYTTAACCATACCATCACGTTCTTTTTTCATTTTACCAAGTGCTGGAAATGTTGCAGCAAGAAGTTCCATAATAATAGAAGCAGTAATATAAGGCATGATACCAAGGGATATGATAGATAGACGCTCAGCTGCGTTACCATTGAACATGTTAAATAGTCCAAGTGCATTATCAGAGTTGCTGTCGAAGAAAGATTTGATTACCTCTACATCCACACCCGGTACTGGCACATATGCCAGTAAACGGTATAGGAATAAGAAGCCAAGAGTAATAAGAATTTTATTAACTAAAGACTTGCTCACTGTTATTTTCCAGTTACGGTTACGTTCTCGTCTTTGATCTTACTAGCGAGGTCTTTAGCAGACGCACCAACTAATTTGATCTTAGCAACAGAGTTAGCAACCTTATGAACTGAACGGATAGTTTCCATTGTAATTTCAGAAAGCTCAGCTACTGCTGTAACACGCTCAACGTTTATAACGTAAGGCTTGATTTTTCTTGAGAAGAAACCAACCTTAGGTAAACGCTTTGCAAGTGGCATTTGACCACCCTCAAAGTTACGCTTACGGCTATAACCTGTACGAGACTTTTGACCTTTTTGACCACGTGTAGCAGTTTTACCCCAACCTGAAGCTTGACCACGACCTACACGTTTTTTGCTATGAGTTGAACCCTTAGCTGGTGAAAGATTTTCTAATGACATACCTTATCCTTTTAAACGGTTAAGTGCATTCATAGTAGCACGCACAACCGTATTTGGGTTGTTAGACCCGATAGATTTTGTCAAGATGTCTTGAAATCCTGCAAGTTCAAGAACAGGACGCATTGCACCACCGGCAATTAGACCTGTACCTTCAGATGCTGGACGCATAATGATATGACTAGCATTATACTTTTCTTCGATATCGTGAGCAATAGTAGTACCCTTGATACTTACAGCAGAAACATTGTTAAATGCATTATCTACTGCTTTTTTGATAGCWTCAGGAACTTCTTTCGCTTTWCCGTRACCRTAACCTACWMRACCKTTMYYRTYWCCWACAACRAYAAGWGCWGYAAAACSAAAKCKWCKACCACCCTTTACAACTTTAGTTACACGACCGATGTTTACAATCGATTCTTCAAATTCGTCTCTATTGATTTCCATCATCAGTCCTTACAGTGTGATTTCATTAGCGCGTACAGCGTCACCGAACGCTTTAACAACACCATGATAGATATAACCGTTACGATCAAATGTAACAGTAGAGATTCCAGCTTTCTTAAGAGCGGCAGCCATTGCTTCACCAACTTTTGCAGCGCCCTCTTTGTTAGCTTTAAACCCAAGTGCTTTAGAATGAACAGAAGCTAAGGTAGTTCCTGTTGCATCATCAATTACTTGTGCTGAGATAAAACGGTTAGAACGGAACACAGATAAACGTGGACGCGCTGCACAACCAGAAATTTTCGCACGGATTCTACGCTTACGTTGAATACGAGTTTTGTTTTTAGTTTTTAATACTTTAGCGTTCATTATTTAGCTCCTGTCTTACCAGCTTTACGGATAATATGCTCATCCATGTACTTAACACCTTTACCCTTGTAAGGCTCTGGTGGACGAAATGCACGAATTTCAGCTGCTGCTTGACCAACTTTTTGGTTGTCAATACCTGAAATAGTTATAACGTTTTTCTCAACTTTCATTTCTAGACCTTCTCTAATATCATAATTGATATCATGAGAGTGACCTAGTTGAAGATTTAAAACCTTACCTTTAACAGCCGCTTTGTAACCAACACCGTTGATTTCAAGTTGCTTAGAAAAGCCAGTCGTTAAACCTGTAATAATGTTAGCAGATAATGCGCGGTAAGTACCCCAGAATGCTCTGTGTTCTTTGCTATCTGATGCTGCTGAAAAAGTTAAAATTTGACCTTCAATGTTGATTCCAACATTACCCTTAGTATCAAGAGTCGCCTTATTTTTACCTGATTCAAAAGAGATGATAGCGCCATCTACAGTCATTTTAACTGCAGCAGGTGCTTCGATAATTTTTTTACCAATACGTGACATATTATCTCCTTACCAGATTGTACAAAGAACTTCTCCACCAATGCCAAGCTCGAAAGCTTTGTCATTAGGAAGAACGCCCTTAGATGTAGATACAACGATAGTACCATAGCCGTTTTTAAAACGTTTGATTTCAGAAGCAGGCTTGTATACACGACGACCTGGCTTAGAAACACGTTTCATCTCATTAATTACTGTTTTGCCATCTTCATCATACTTAAGTACAACGTTGATAGTCTTTTTTACACCTTCTTCAATAACATTAAAGCTATCTACATAGCCCTTGTCTTTAAGAATTCCTACTACTGCTTCAACGCTCTTAGAGTGCATAAGTGTAGTAACATCTAAACGACGCATTGCCGCATTACGAATACGAGTCAATGAATCTGAAATTAAATCATTTACCATTTTTTTTCCTTATTGCTTGAGTGTCCGAAAACACTTGCTATAGTTAGGAGTTTCTACTTAATAGACGAAAATGAGCAAAAGCCCATTTTCTACATTAACACTTGGTTCACTTCAACAGTGAGTTCAGTGTTAAGGATTCTCTACCAAGAAGACTTTCTAACACCTGGGATTAAACCTTCACTTGCCATTTTTCTGAAACAGATACGACAAATTCCGAAATCACGCATTACAGAGTGTGGACGACCACAAATCTGACAACGAGTATAACCACGTACCGTAAACTTAGGAGTACGTTTTGCTTTAGCGATCATTGACTTCTTAGCCATTAGTAGATCCTTTTGTAAATGGCATACCGAATTTTTCTAATAAAGCATATGCTTCAGTATCAGATTCTGTACTTGTTACCATTGTGATATTCATACCATGAATTTGCATGATTGAATCATAATCAACTTCAGGGAAGATCAGTTGTTCTGTAAGACCGAAGTTAAAGTTACCACGACCATCAAAACCATTACGCTTGATACCACGGAAATCTTTCGTTCTTGGAAGAGCGATAGAAATTAGTTTGTCAAGAAAGTTGTACATGTTTTCTCCACGAAGAGTAACACGAATACCAACTGGCATACCTTCACGTACTTTAAAACCTGCAATAGATTTCTTAGTAATAACAACGGTAGCTCTTTGACCCGCGATAGTACTGATAGTATCAGCAATATTTTGGATTAGTTTAGTATCTTTCATTGCAAAACCAGTACCTACAGAGATAATAATCTTCTCTAGTTTAGGTGTTTGCATAACGTTTTTAATCTCTAGATCTTTTTGAAGAGCAGGAGCGATTTCAGCTAAATATTTTTCTTTAAATCTTGCCATAATGATTACGCCTCCACTTTCTTAACGTTAGAGATATCCATAGGCATCTCTTTATTYMYGMATMYGCSSWWAGGGTTTTCTTCATTTGGCTTAACAGTTTTCTTTACGATCTTACAACCAGCAACGATAACCTTACCATCTTTAGGCATAACCTTAAGCACTTCTGCTTTAGTACCCTTGTCGTTTCCAGCGATTACTTCAACAGTATCGCCTTTTTTGAATGGAATCTTTGCCATTTATACTACCTCCGGTGCTAAAGATACAATTTTCATGAAACCAGCGTAACGTACTTCACGACCAACAGGTCCAAAAATACGTGTACCAATTGGCTCACGTTTTGCATCTAAAATTACAGCTGCATTATCATCGAAACGAATTAAAGAACCATTTTCACGTTGAACTTCTTTTCTTGTACGAACGATAACCGCTTTAACAACAGCACCTTTTTTCACTTTTGAAGTTGGTGTTGCTTTCTTAACAGAAGCAACAATAACATCTCCAATAGAAGCGTAACGGCGCTTAGAACCACCAAGAACCTTAATACACATGATCTCTTTAGCACCTGTGTTATCAGCTACTGTTAATCTTGAGAAACCTTGAATCATTACTTAGCTCCTAGAACAACGTTCTTAAGACGAAATGACTTACGCTTAGAAATTGGTGAACATTCGATTGCAATAATCTCGTCTCCAACTTTAAGTACATTCTTTTCATCATGAATAACGTATTTTTTAAACTTCTTAACAACTTTATGGTAACGAGGGTGCATAACGCGACGCTCTACTACCATTGTTGCTGATTTGTCACCAGCGATTGTTACTACTTTACCTTGAATTTCTTTTTTATGTGTCATTCAGGTCTCCTTACGCGTTTGCTAGCACACGAAGTGCTGTCTGGATACGTGCAATATCTTTTTTAGCAACACGAAGTTCGCTAGTGTTTTGAAGTTGCATCATTTGTTTTTTGATTTTAAGAGTAAAAAGGTTAGTTTTCATCTCTTTTAGCTGTGCATTAAGCTCAGCTACTGTTTTATCTGATAAATCAGAATATTTCATTGCTCATCTCCTGAGTTATGATTTTACATTTGAAAGGTAACTTATGTACCGCAAGCATTAATGCTTCGCGAGCTAGAACATGTTCAATTCCGCCCATTTCAAAAATTATACGACCTGGCTTAATATTCATTACCCACTGATCAACTGGACCTTTACCCTTACCCATACGAGTTTCAAGAGGCTTAGCAGTTAATGGCTTAGCAGGGAAAACACGAATCCAAAGCTTACCTTGACGCTTAATCTTACGAGTCGTAGTAATACGAGCCGCTTCGATTTGACGTGAATTAATACGTCCAGCTTCTACCGCTTTAATCGCGATATCGCCGAATGCTAAAGTGTTAGAGTTCGCAGATTTACCACGATTTCTACCCTTCATTACCTTACGGTATTTTGTTCTTTTAGGCATTAACATAATTATTCGCCTTTTTCGTTAGTTTCGCGCTTTGGAGCACGTTTTTGGCGACGTTCTTTTTTCTCTTCAGGTGCTTCTACTGGAACACCTTTATCAAGTACTTCACCTTTGAAAATCCAAACTTTAACACCGATAATTCCGTATGTAGTTTGAGCTTCAGCAAAACCGTAATCAATCTTAGCACGAAGAGTATGTAAAGGAACACGTCCCTCTCTATACCATTCAGTACGTGCCATTTCAGCACCACCAAGACGACCAGCTACTGCAATTTTAATACCCTTAGCGCCAGCGCGAAGTGCATTTTGCATAACTTTTTTCATTGCTCTACGGAATGCAACACGACGTTCAAGTTGTGTAGCAACGTTTTCAGCAACTAGTTGACCAGAGATCATTGCTTTTTTCTCTTCTTTAATATTAATAGCAACAGTTTTGCCAATTAAAGATTGAAGACGAGTCTTAAGCTTCTCAATGTCAGCACCTTTTTTCCCGATAATAATACCAGGACGTGCAGCTACTAGAGTTACACGAAGACGCTTAGCCGTTCTTTCAATGATGATATTTGCAATACCAGCATAATAAAGTTCTTTCTTTAAGAAAGTACGGATTTTGTAATCTTCACCAAGGTTAGCTGGTGCAGTTTTGAAATCAGGGTACCAACGGCTTTCCCAATTTCTATTGATTCCTAGACGTAGTCCAATAGGATTAATTTTATTACCCATAATTATTTACCCTCAACTTCTACTAAGATATGTGCTGTTGGTTTTCTAATTCCAGACGCCATACCACGAGCACGTGGACGGAAACGCTTAAGAACTGGACCATTGTCAACACGACAAGATGTAATAATACAATCTTCAGGCTCGCTACCTGCGTTAGCTACTGCAGATGCAATAACCTTAGCAATAATTTTTGCTGCCTTGTTCGGAGTGAATTCTAAAGCTGCTAATGCTTCTTCAGCGTTCATACCTTGAACTTCCCGGGCAATTAAGCGAGATTTGATTGGAGAAACACGGATAAATTTTAATAATGCTCTAGCCATGATTAACCTACCTTCTTCTGTACTGAACCTTTGTGGCCCTTAAACGTACGTGTTGGAGAAAATTCTCCAAGTTTATATCCAATATGATTCTCTGTAATATATACAGGAATAAATTGACGACCATTGTGCACGTTGAACGTTAATCCAACCATATCTGGAAGAATCATTGAACGACGTGACCAAGTTTTGATCGGTTTTGTGTTTTTAGTCTCTTTTGCAGCTACCACTTTTTTCATTAAGTGATCATCAACAAATGGACCTTTTTTTACTGAACGAGCCATATTAGCCTACCCTTTTCGCATTTGGTTTACGACGWGTAATAATAAGTTTAKMACTWGCTTTCTTACGACGWGTYTTAGCACCCTTMGTYGGTTTACCCCATGGAGTAACTGGATGACGACCTGAGTTAGTTTTACCTTCACCACCACCATGCGGGTGATCAATCGGGTTCATAGCAGAACCACGAGTTTGAGGACGTTTACCAAGGTGACGAGAACGTCCAGCCTTAGCGATAACAATGTTACCAAACTCTTCATTACCAACAGAACCAATAGTAGCAATACATTCACCAAGTACGTATCTCATCTCTGTAGATGGAAGACGAAGTGAAACATATTTACCATCACGACCCATAATYTGAGCAGAACCACCAGCAGTACGAACCATTTGTCCGCCTTTACCAGGTTTCATTTCGATATTATGAATATGTGTACCCACTGGGATGTTTTTCATTTTCATTGCGTTACCAGGCTTGATATCAAGACCAGTATCAGAAGATTGAATTACATCACCAACCATTAAATCTTTCGGCTGAAGGATATAACGCTTTTCACCATCTGCATAGTTAAGAAGTGCGATTCTACAGTTACGGTAAGGATCGTACTCGATAGCTGCTACAGTTGCAGGGATATCTAGTTTGTTACGTTTGAAATCGATAATACGGTAAATCTTTTTCGCACCCGCTTGACGGTGACGAGAAGTGATACGACCATTATTGTTACGACCCGCGTGTTGAGGAATCTTTACAAGTAATGAACGAACACTAGCTTTAGCTGTAATATCTGAACTGTCAACGTTTGTATAAAAACGACGACTCGGTGTAATTGGTTTATAAACTTTAATTGCCATCTTATACCGCCAAACTTTGAATTTCTGCGCCTTCTGGTAAAGTAACATAGAACTTCTTGAAGTTGTTTTGCTTACCAGTTACGCCACGGAACTTTTTAACTTTTCCGGCTTGATTTAAAGAGTTAACACGAAGTGGCTTGATGCCGAAGTATTCGCGGAAAACTTCTTTAAGACCATTTTTAGTCATACGAGTAGATGTTTGAACAACGATAACACCAGCTTCTTGTAGACCTAAAGATTTTTCAGTATAAAGAATCGATTTGATATCAGTAATATCTGCCATCTTTACGCTCCTTCTACTAATTTGTCGAAAACAGCTTTTTCAATTACAACAGAACGGAAAGTTGCAGCTAAATAAGCGTTTAATTCGTTACCTTCAATAAGGTAAGTTTTATCAATGTTTCTGAAAGCTAAAAATGTTTTATCATCAATAAGCTCTTTAACGATCAATACATCACGTTGTCCAAGCTTGTCAAAAATTACTTTTGCATCTTTAGTTTTTCCAGATTCAACTGAAATTGAATCAACAATGAATAATTTTCCATTATCTGCAAGAGATTGAAGTGCACAGTTAAGAGCTACTTTCTTTTGCTTTTTGTTGATCTTTTGAACGTAGTTACGGTTGTTAGAAGGTCCGAAAACCGTTCCACCACCAACCCAGATAGGTGAACGAGTAGAACCCGCACGGGCACCACCACGACCTTTTTGAGCCCAAGGCTTCTTACCACCACCAGATACTTGACCACGAGTTTTCACTTGTGCAGTATTTGAACGGATAGAAGCTTGGTATGATTTAACATATAACCAAACGTTGTGTGGGTTAATACCCTTGTAAGACTCAGGAAGAGCTATTTTAGAAGCCTCTTCTAGTTTGTCATTAAGTACAATAGCGCTCATTATCTAGCAACCTTTATACGACCTAGTCCACCATTAGCACCAGGAACAGAACCTTTAACAACAAGGACTCCATTTTCAGCATCATAAGAAACTATTTCGTTTTTAACAGTAATTTTAATATTACCCATTTGTCCAGCCATCTTGCGGCCTTTCATTACACGACCTGGCCACTCACAGTTACCGATAGATCCACCAGTACGGTGAAAACGGTGACCGTGTGAACCTGGTCCACCACCAAAGTTCCAGCGTTTTACAACACCAGCAAAACCACGACCTTTAGTAATCATCGAAGTTTTAATAACTTTTGCTTCAGCTAATGGAGCAAGATCAATATCACCTGCTTCAGTGTTTGCAACTGTAACAGTTGCGAAACGATTTAAGTTAGCAGGAAGAGAATACTTCTTTTGCTTACCTTCAATAGCCTTATTCATTTTTTTACCTGAATCGTATGCAATGATTGCAGTACCATCAGTTACTTCACAAACCTTAGTTTCTATTAATTTTAATAGAGTTACTGGGATTGCTGGAACTGAAACTGTACGACTCATTCCGATTTTTTGAACAATATATTCCATCTAAGTATTCCTTACTTGTCCATTGAACGTACTTCTACGTCAACTTCAGGTGCAAGATCAAGTTTCATCAAAGAGTCAACTGTATCAGGTGTCGCAGACACGATGTCTATAAGACGTGCGTGTAAACGAATTTCAAATTGCTCACGTGCTTTTTTGTTAACGTGAACAGACTTAAGAACCGTGTATTTACGGATCTTCGTAGGGATAGGGATCGGCCCGCGGATTTCAGCACCAGTACGTTTTACTGCTTCTACAATTGAAGCTACTGATCTGTCAAGAACGCGGTGATCATAAGCTCTAAGCTTTAATCTGATTTTTTCCATATGTTTTTTCCTTTAAAGAACTCGTCACTTCCGCTCTTACCAAGGGTAAAAAAGCAGAACTAACATAAATTGGAACCGTGATTATAGCTATATATACTTAGAATATCAAGGGTTTCAGGGGTATTAAGGTGAATTCGTACTAAATTTATTTCCTTTTTAAAAGGAAGGAGTAGATGCGTAAACTCTATTTTTCTTTTAAATCTTTGATTCAAGACCAAGATTGAGGAGTTTTGAAAGAGCAAATACATTATCTTCCTTTTTAGAAGGAACTGTTAGTATATAATTTGATTGAAATTTTAATATTACAATAGAATAAGAGTGATATTTAGACTAAACGCATTTAACTTGATTTAGAAGACACTTGTTATCTTTTAAATTTTCAACTTGAATCGTTGCATGTTCTATATGAAAGTTATCGTGCAAATGTTTTTGCACCTCATATAAAAAATCATTATTAATAAAGGTATTTTTACTAATAAGGTGTACACTTAAGGCATTTTCCCTTGTTCCAAGAGCCCATACATGTAAGTCATGTATCTCAGATATATTTGTTAAGGATTCAAGATAGTTTCTAATCTCAATCATATTTATCTCTTTAGGTACTGCGTCAAGGGAAAGGTTTATAGAGTCTTTAAGTAGCCCCCATGTTCCTATTAAAACAACTAAGACGATAAATAAACTGATAACAGGGTCAAGCCATAACCATCCAGTATACATAAACACTATCCCCGCAAGAACAACACCAAAGGAAACACCTGCATCTGTTAGCATATGTAGGTAAGCACCTCTAATATTTAAATCATGTTTTTGATCAGCCATAAAAAGCATAGCAGTCGCTGCATTAATAAGGACACCAATACCCGCAACAATAATCACGGTTAGTCCATGTATGCTTTGAGGATTAGAAAACCTTTCTATGGCCTCATAAGCAATCCCTCCTAAGGCAAAGATAAGGAGGACTGCACTAATCAATGAAGCCAAGATACTTGCCCTTTTCAGACCATAGGTTCGTGTAAGCGTAGCAGGCTTAGTACTTAAGTAACTTGCACCCCAGGCTAAAAGTAAACTAACAACATCACTAAGGTTATGCCAGGCATCTGCTATAAGGGCTAATGAATCTGCCATCACACCATAGCTTGCTTCAATTACAACAAATATAATATTTAAGGCTATGCCTAAGGCAAAAGCCTTATTATAATTTTTTACACCATGATCATGAGACATATTTTTTCTTTATTTGAATTTTTTATTATCTTGGATAAGTTGTTTTAACTATAAAACCTTCTTAACTCAGATAAAATACATACTAGAGAATTCTATTCTACAATAGATATCAGGAAACATTATGGAAAATTATTTTAAAAGCCCTTTTTTAGGCATACCTCTAAAAAAACAAGTCAAAAATCGTAATATCATAGTAGGCGAGCATAGCTATTATTCGGGTTATTATCATGGGCATAGCTTTGATGAATGCGCGCGTTACCTCATCAGTGATAGATCTGATGTGGATAAGCTTATTATAGGCAATTATGTGTCTATTGGTTCGGGTGCTGTTTTTATGATGGCGGGGAATCATGGACACCGTACAGAATGGGCATCTACCTTTCCTTTCTTTTTTCAAATCAGTCAAAACTTTAAAACAGCGAGAACAGGCTTTGCTAAAGCAGGTGATACGGTTATAGGAAATGATGTCTGGATAGGGACAGAAGCGATGATTATGGCGGGTATCACTATAGGAGATGGTGCCGTGATTGGAAGTCGCGCGGTAGTTACTAAGGATGTAGAAGCGTATTCTATAGTAGGTTCTAATCCTGCTAAACATATAAAGTATAGGTTTGAAGAATACGAACAAAAGTTGTTAGAAGAGATGCAGTGGTGGTTTTGGGATGATGCTAAGATGAAGGGGGCGATGGAACTTTTGTGTTCTGAGGATATAGAAGCCTTATATGATTATTGGAAAACAAAATAGGCTTCAAACTTTTTTAGTCTTTTAGCTCTTGTATCTGAAAACGTGCATAAAGAGGATTATGGTCTGAGGCATTTTTGATATGAATAGCCTCTGCCTTAAGTAAGTCAAGCCCTCGATAAAAAATATGATCAAGGGGCTTATTAAAAACATGTTTCACAAAATGAAGATTTTCAGGCTCTGCCTTACTTAGGCCAAGTTCATTTTGAAAGGTCTTAAGTATGCTCACTCTTTTTTTATTCCAGTTATTAAAATCCCCTACGACTATCATAGGTCCCTTATAATTCAAGAGTATCTTTTTAAAAGCTTGCATTTCATCTTCAAATTTTTTTGAAGAAACAAAATTTATGGCGTGTATATTTATAATGTAGAGAGATTGTCCATTTCTCAGTGGGTGTTGTGAAATGAGAAAACTTTTATGTGTAGCAATTCCAAGTTCTTTACCCTTAGTTAAATTACAAGTAATGCTTTCAAAACATGCTTTCGAAGCTGTTAAAACACCATATATCTGTTTTTTAGTCTCCATATTACTGGCTAAGACATAAGAATAGTCTTCTAGGTGAAAGAATTTTGCCTTAGGGTACTTAACTTCTTGAAATAAAAGAAAATCGCTGGGCTTGTCTAAAAGTAATTTTTTTAATTTTTCTTGGAACAAAACATTCTGATTCTTTTTATAAACATTCCAAACAAGAAGCGAAAATTGCTTTGCTAAAGTACAATCTTGATGTTTAAGTTCTTGTGGACAAGACTGTGGAGTTAGCATAAGATCACCTAAAGTTGAGGCGCTAAAATACGCATGAAGTTTTCAAGGATATGGCGTATTTTAGATTTATCAGGAATGTCTGTTTCCGCATTTACCATCAGTGTTCTCATCCAATCCTCAATCTCTATAATGATTCGTTCAGAATAAACAAAACTTACAATTTCATAATTAAGTAATAAAGATCTATTGTCTATATTAACCGAGCCCATCATGGATACGGAGTTATCAAAAAGAATAGCCTTTGCATGAAGCATATTTCCCTTATGTAATCTAATGTCTATATTTGCTTCAAGAAGCTCTTCCATATAAGAGCTTCTACTTAGGTCAGCCAAAATTTGATTTGATTTTTTTGGTGTGATAAGTTTAATATCCAAGCCCTTATGCTTAGCAATCTTTAAGGCGGCCATTATATTTTCATCCGGAACAAAATAAGGAGTGACTATCCAAATACGCTCTTTGGCCCCATGAATAGCACTAATAAGTGTTTCATATAAGGCGTCCCCCTTAAGATCAGGCCCTGAAGGCACAACTTGAATATAAGCATCTCCATAAGGCTTATGTATAGGGAGAGTGGCTTCTCGAAGAGGACAGGTATTTGCATAAGCCCAATCATCTTCAAAGACTTGAGAATATTGATAAGTAGCCTCACCTTGGGTTCTAAAGAGTATATCATTCCACTGGTCTTGTGTCTTAGTAGGAGCCATATACTCAGCCGAAAGATTCATCCCTCCTGAGAGTAAAACTTCTTCATCAAAAAGATATATTTTTCGATGATTTCGTAGGTTAATGTAGTTACGATAGGGAAGGCGGAGTAAGGGCATAAAAAATGTCACCTTTCCCCCTGCTTGTCGTAAGTCTTTGAAGAGTCCTTGAAAAAAGTATATTTTATGCGAACCAAGAGAATCAATAAGAAGACGAATCTCAAGTCCTTCTTGGGCTTTAAGGGTAAGGGCTTGAAGAATATTTTTCGTTACATAATCATTTTTGAAAACATAGGTACTTATACTGATACTTTTTCTTGCCTTGTTAATCTCATCCATCATATACCCGTAAGCCGTACCACTATCGCTAATAAATTTAAAACTATTATCTTTACTAAGCTCAGGGATGCCATTAAAACGTAAGATACCATCCATAACATTTACTTGTGTATCTGAAAGTCCATCTCTGGATTTAAGCTGAAGAAAGGCCATCCCTTTTTTATTTGACTGCTTGCGTACCCCAATAAGAAAATATATAAAAACTGAAATATAAGGCACAACAATAATAAAAAGTAACCAAGAGATAATGCTAGTAGGGGTGCGTCTTTGATAAAGCATATGCAGCATGGTTAAAAGAATAAGTGATTCACCAATTAAAAAAAAGCTATGAAGTATAAGAAAGTCAAAAAGGTTAGTTTGCATGCCTAAAGTATAGTGTTTTTATCATTAAAGATTATCTTTCCTTTAAAAAAGGAAATGTTATACTTCCTTAAAACATAAAGATATTGTATGCTAGATGCCTTATATAACCTATCATATAAAAAAAGCAATCTTATTTCTCGAAAATACCAGATTACATCTTCTTTTACTATTGTTAAAGGAGCTGGTAAAACAGGGAAAACCTCTATTATTAAACAGTACCTCTCTTTTTTACCTAGTGATAGCTATCTTTATATTGACCTTCAAGACCTTCGCATTGATAAGGCTATTATTAAAGAAGAATTACCTCAGTTTTGCATAGACAATAAAATCCATACTCTTGTTATAGAAGCCTATGAAGAAGACATTGACCTTCCTAATGTTTCAGCTGTCATTCTTTCTACCGAAGAAGACTTACATATAGAAGGCTTTACTAGATTAAATGTCTACAATCTTGACTTTGAAGAGTTTCTTGCCTTTGATTCACGATACGATACCTTAGACAATGCCTTTACACATTTCTTGCAAACAAGTTCTTATCCTGAACTTTATTTCGTGCATCAAGACCACAGACAAAAGCAGTTACAAAATATTTTGAAACTTTCCCTTAATCCCTTAGAACTTCAGATTATGATGCATTCAGCCAAACTTCTTGGTCAAAAGGTATCTGCCTTTCAAATGTTTGAAAGACTAAAGCTCCAGCAAAAGCTTTCTAAGGATATGTTTTATAAGACCTTTTATAGCTTGATGGAAAAAGGATACTTATATTGGGTACAAAAGTTCGAGCATTCACGTGCAACAAAAAAGCTTTATACCCTAGACTTTAATATAAAAAATACCCTCACCTTACAAAAAGATTTTTCAAGACTCTTTGAAACTCTAGTTTTTTTAGAGATGCTTAAACGCGGTTCTGAGATTTATTATGCGGATGGTATTGATTTTTATCTTCCTAAGGAAAACCGTATTGTCTTAACCATGCCCTTTTCTAATGAAGATGTTTTATTTAAAAAAATTGAGGGGATTGAGGCCTTTATTATTGAGAATGGTGTCTTACATGTAGAAGTTGTGACAATGAACGCAGAAACAAAACTAGGTCTTCCTTACGCCATTGTTGATATGATGCCCTTCGTAAAGTGGGCCATTGTAGAAGGTGAAGAAGATTAAATCTTCATACTAAAAGGTATTAGTTAACAGTTTGTTAGTCCTTCTTCGTTATCATTTTATATTGCGAAAAAGGTTTATTATGAAATATATTAACTTAGTATTACTTACTTTTCTTTTTATAGGGTGTGGAGGTAGTCCTGATTCAGACACAGAAACAACCTTACAACAGGGCTTAAGTAACTCAGACTATCCTCCCATAGAAGATGGTTCATGGTATAAGCCAAGTCTTAGTACTTCATGGCAATGGCAACTCTCAGGTGCACTTAACAGCTCTTATCCTGTAGAACTTTATGATATTGACCTTTTTGATACAGACCAGCAAACTATAAACAACTTACACCAAGAAGGAAAAAAAGTAATCTGCTATTTTTCCGCAGGCTCTTATGAAAACTGGAGAGATGACAAGGATTCTTTTGACAGTTCATTACTTGGAAATAAGCTAGATGGTTGGGAAGGCGAAAAGTGGTTAGATATTAGTTCTAATCTTTTAATTCCTATCATGAAGGCCCGTTTAGACCTAGCCAAAAGTAAGGGTTGTGATGGAGTTGAACCTGACAATATAGATGGATATACAAATAACACAGGCTTTGCCCTAAGTGCAAATGACCAATTAGCTTATAATAAGTTTTTAGCAAATGAAGCACATAAACGTGGTCTAAGTATTGGTTTAAAAAATGATGTTGACCAAGTTCAAGAACTAGAACCTTATTTTGACTTTGCCATTAATGAGCAATGCCACCAATACAATGAATGTGACAGTTTAGAACCCTTTATTTTAAAGGATAAGCCTGTCTTTAACGCTGAGTATAAGGCGGCCTATGTTGATAATACAGACAGCAAAAGAGATACCATGTGTGCAGACGCTCTTAGCGCACAATTTCAGACACTTGTCTTACCTCTTAACTTAGATGATGCTTTTAGAATCACTTGTATCTAAAAGAACTTCATTAAAAAGTTCCTAAAGAAATTCCATATATTTCTTTGGCTATGATTGCATAAAAAAAGAATTATTATGACCCTAAGCGTTTTTACAAATACCCAAATTATCTCTCTTGAAGATGGTGCAGCTGATATGTTTACAAACTATATTTTAAGCCCTGATGAATCACGTCAGGTTCAAGCTGTTCAGACTTATGAAGAAAAGATGATGACAAAGGCCATTAATCTAACACTAACAAATGGTATAGATGAAGTCAAGAAAAAAATGATACTTGCTGGTCTTGCTGACCTTGAAGTAGGAGATAGGTTTTTGTGTAATGGAGCAAAAATCACTGATTTAGACTCCCCTGAAGCAAAATATTACTTACGTTTAGTAGGAAACTTGAATAATGGTCAAGACCTCACACCAGAACAAGCACAGGTTAAAACACGTCTTGAAGATGAAGAATATACAGTTATGTCAAAACTAACAGATGAAGAAATAGCCGAAAAAGAGGAAAAGTAAACCTTCTCTTATTGCTAACGTTTCACTAACACTAATCCTATATAATATACTTATTAAACAAAAGGATTAAACATGAACAAAAAAATAATTATGCTTACACTTCTAAGTTTACTTTTCACTAGCTCTGCTTTTGCACGTGGTGGAGGTGGTGGTTCTCATCAAGGCTCAGGAAGTTCAAGTGGCTCACAAAACAAACACCAATATCAATACCAAAATAAAAATGGTGAACAATCAAGCGAAAACAAGTATCAATATAAAAATGGATCACAAGATGGGTCTAAAGAAAGTTCAAGTCAGGGACAGGGACAAAAGCAGTATAAGGGTGGAAAGTAAAATTTTCATTCTATTCTTGAGTAAATTACGTACTCAAGAAAGCTTATTTAGAAACGGTAACGAAGGTTTACGTAAGCGTAACGACCCGGTTCATTTAGAAGCATAATATCACTTCCTACTGCACCTGTAGTCAAAAGCGTTAAGTCTTTATATGTGTTACTTACGGCGTAAGTATTATCAAAAATATTATCAAGTCCTAGGGTCGCATCAAAACCATAGGCTATTTCCGTATTAAACTTCAGGTTTACAATAGCGTAACCTGCAATAGCTTGTTCCCCATTTTCTTCATCAAAATTACTCCACTTATCTGCTGCAATAAGTTCTATCTTAGAAGAGGTAATATCTGTATCATAATTAAGTGCTACATTTAGCTTTAATGGTGGAATCTCAGCTAGGTTTGTATCTGTTTGATTCTCAAGGGCCTCATCTTTTTGTCCACGTTGATAAGCCATACCTGCATCCACTGACAAAGAATCATCAAAAGCATAAAAGCCACTAACTTCTATACCATATATAGTTGCATCAACATTTTCGAAAGTATTTGTATACGTTCCCGAAGGAGTCATCATATTTGGTGCCTTCGAAGCATTATATACTATAAAATCTTTTAGCCATGAATGAAAAATCTTTGTCTTAAAAAAGCCATCACCAAACTGCTTTTTAAAACCTAAATCAATCTCGTAATTTTTAGTTTGGTTTAGATTGTTAGTACCAACTACCGCACCCGAACTACTAGCAAAATAAAGTTCTCTTGCGTCTGGAACACGAGTTGCCTTACCCGCACCCATAAAATACTGCATACCAGCGTCTGCATTATATGTTGTAAAAACATAAGCACTTACAGACTTATAATCATTGTCCTGCATATCCCCACCATGATCAATTGTAGTATCATCATATCTGAAGCCTAGGTCAAGGTCTAAGTTACCAAAACTATGTTCAAGCCTTGTAAAAAATGCAATATTGTCAGTATCAACATCATCTATACTTTTTTTACCCGTTTGGCCTGCCTTAGTTCCATATCCAATATAGGTACCATCCCAGTTTCTTCTACTTGCATCTAACCCAACCGTTAAGTCAGTTTTTCCAAGTTCAATTAAATTTTTTAATTTAATCCCATCCATATCCGTTGATAATTTACTGATTGATTCATTATCAGAGTCATTTAGGCTTGAATCAAGTGCTGAGCTTGATGAAACTCTATACTTAGTAGACATTGGGTGATCCACTTCTGAGTGATAGATTTGAAAATCAAGTTCTTTAGAAAATGAACCCATATCTCTAATAGAGTACTCAAAGTTATAAATATTTGAGTCATCGTAAAGCGCATCCATTTTACTTGATGGGTATAAAATATCATCACTTCTGTTTGCAGTATATGAGAACATTAATTCTTGATTATCACTTGGGTTAAAGTACACCTTCCCCATGAAACTCTTTTTATCATAAGCTTCCATATCTCTATATGTATCTTTAAGAGCTGTTCCCTTAAGTGCATTTATTTGCATTGCATTTAGACCCCCAACAGCAAGACCTTCTGCAATATAATTGTCTATTTGATCTGCAAAAGTATTTCCATCCCCATCTTCATATTGGTCACTTGATTCTTTTGAAGCCGATAAAAGAAGACGAAAGTATTCATTCCCACCACTTACCGTTGCAGAAGCTTTTCTATAATTCCAAGATCCTGCATTCAAGTTAACCTCACCCGAGACTTCTTGGTTAGGTGCCTTTGTTTTAATATCTATTAAGCCTGATAAGGTTCCAAAATTTTCAACATCATAAGGGCCCTCTTTTACCTCAACACTCTCTATATTGTTTGTTAAGATATGAGATGTTGCAGGGTCCATTCTATTGGGACAAGCACCATAAATTTTTGTACCATCTGCTAAGATATTGATATTGTCTTTTTTCTGACCGCGTAAGATAATATCATTAGCTATACCTGAACGTCTTACTAAAGATATAGATGGAACAGATCGAGTTAAAGATTCTGCAAGGTCTGCTGATTTTAGCTCTTCTCCAGATATATCATTAATCTTAACACTATTAACAGATTCATTTATCTCGACCTCAGCCATTTCAACGGTTTCAGCCATAAGTATTGGACTTAAGACTAATGAGAGTGCTATTACTTTATTTACAATTTTTTTCATTAATTCATTCCTATTATTGCGTGAATTATAAAAAAGTAGTGTTACAGTAGTGTTAATAAAGCCTCTAAAAACGTAGAGATATACTTGTTCCTTGATTTATCTGTGAATCAACCTCTATATCTATATGATAATCCTTACAAATCATTGCTACAATATGAAGCCCAATTCCAAAACCACCAACAACAGAGTTAGCACGTTGATATCTTTGAAAAATCATATCAATCTTGTCCTTAGGTATACCGATACCTGTATCTGATATCTTTAAATAGCCCTCTTGAAGCTCAACTCTTATCTCCCCATTTATCTTGTTGTACTTAATGGCATTTGAAATAAGGTTGTCTATGAGTCGGCTTAACTTATTTTTATCAATAAAAATAAAGACATCTTCTGTAATCTCTTTAACAAAGCTAATCTTTTTTTGATTCATGGTTACTTTGAAGTAGTCCACCCGTTCACAAACAAAACGCGAAAGGTCAATTTTTTCATCTTTTACAACAACATCATTATGCAAGATAAGATAGGTTAGGTCATTATAAATATTAGAAATCGTACGGGCAGCAATATCTACACGACGAATTTTTTTAGCCTCTTTGTCTTGAAGATTTTCTAGATTTATCCCTTCTATATTGGCCACGATTACAGATACAGGTGTGTTTAACTCATGGGTTGTGTCTTTAATAAAATTATCAAGTAAGTCTAGGGCCTCTTTCATAGGTCGTAAAAAAATCTTCACAAGATTGAATCCAATAAAGGTGATAAAGAGAAAGAGAAATGTCCCATAAAGGAGCATGTTTTTAAGCATCGCTTTCCACCACAGCCGATTATCTTCTGTTTCATAAACTAAATATTTTACTTTCATATCGTTCGTACCTACTCGAACAATAAAATGGATATAGTCTCCATCCAAAGAGATATACCTAGTAAAATCACGAGGTTCTTCTTTCAGATATGAGGCCAAAGCCTTTTTATTATCATCAAAAACAGCCGTACGATAGGCTAAACTTCTAGGAAGTTCATCACCTGAATCTATATAATGATAAAACATATTTATATAATGGGTTTCATTGACTAGCTGCATAGAGAGTCGATGTTCTGCAAGCATCTTCTCTTTTTCACTCTCATAATAGATGGAGGCTAAAAGCCCAAGGATAAAGATCCACATAAGTGTGTAAAGGGCGATAAAGGCGCGAAGTGACTTAAACTCAGGCGAACTTATAACCATAGCGTTTAATGCTAACAATTCTATCCTTTCCTATAATCTTTCGAAGATGCTTAATATAGGTTCTTAAGGCTGTATCACTTGGTTCTTCCTCAAAATTCCATAAGTGCTCATTAATAACTTCRTGACTGATTTGTTCATTATTATGTTGCAAAAAAAGTTTTAACAAAAGCTTTTCTTTATTATGCAAAGATATAGGAATGCCTTTTTTTAAAAGCGTTTCTGCTTGAACATCATATTCAAGGTCTTTAGAGATTTTCAAAGTGTCATTTGTATTATGATAAAAGCTTCTTTTTACAATGTTATTTACACGGAGAAGAAGTTCTTGTAAGGAAAAGGGTTTACGAATATAATCATCACAACCACTTTCAAAACCCATTTCTAAGTCCTGCATCGAATTTAAAGAGGTGATAAAAATAGCAGGAGTCGTATTTCCACTTTCTCTTGAAGACTTTAAAAGCTCAAAACCATTAGGTGAAGGGACATTTACATCTAGTAGAAAAACATCATAAGCATTCTCATATATAAGGTCACTTGCACTTTGTCCATCGAAGGCACAACTTACTTCAAAGTTATTTTCATTTAAAAACTCTTCTATAGTCTCATTTAAATTAACATCATCTTCTAATAATAAGATTTTTTTTCTTCTCTTTTTCGTGACCAAAGGACTTATTTCACCTCACATTTTTTCGTATACAAGGCCATTGTAAATTTAGTACTTGATTTTTTATTATAGGTAAAGTTGGTATTATTTATCTTTTCTAGTGCCTCTGTTCTTCCCATAGTTTTGACCCTCCACGATATAGTCTGTCTTACCTCTGCTTGAACAATATTTTTAGGGTCACGAATAAAATAAACCTTAGAATCTGGTCTTGCTTTGACTCCATATCCGAACTTCTTTCCACCCGCCTTACCAACAGTAAAAAGAATTTTTCCTTCTAGCAAGACTGCTCTACCTGAAAACTGTTCCTCATTGATATACTCACCACAAAGTTTACTTGCCTTTTTGCGCCTACTCGTTTCTGCCTTTTTCAAAGCCTGTTGTTTTTTAAAAAGTTCTTCTTTACGTCTCTTCTCTTTTGCCAAGGCCTCTGCCTTAAGAAGTTTTAACTGAGCGAGCTTACGGTCCTTATCTTTTTTCGTACGTAACAATTCTTCTTGACGAGCAGCAAGAGCTAAAGCAGCAGCCTTTGCCTCTGCTCTATGTTCCCAATACAAAGGGTTTTGAAAAGAGGTAAATCGTTCTTCATTTTGTAAGGGAAGTTTATACGTATCAATAAAGTCCATCTCATCTTGGCTAGGCTCATTTTTCAACAAAGGAAATAAGAAAACAAAGTTGTCTTCATCTTCATCTTCTATAAATTCTTCTAGGGTTACTTCCATCCCTGACTGAATTTTTGAATTATCTTCAGCTAAGCGACGAAGTTCTGCAAGGTATTCTAAGGCTAAAGGTCCCTTTGTTAACTTAGCCTTATCTAGTAAATGCCCTATACCCTCATTCTTATGAGAGTCTTTCATATAAGGTAAACATCTTTCTTCTAAGAATGCAAAAGGGGGGCTTTGTCTTTGTATAACAGACTTACAAATAGAATCAAACTCATACACTGGGGTACCAAACTGTGCGTAAAATATAGGTCGTGTAAAGAACTTCTTATCCATAAATTTTCGTGCTTTCTTTGGCGTGTATTTTAACTTTTTTAAAACGGAAACAGCAGGCTTGGAAATAGCCAGCTTTTTCCAAGATGAAACTTCTTTAGGAGAGATTTTTAGCCTTACCCAAAATGGATATTCTTTATTTGATATCCCTTCTTTTTTCCACTTTTTTTCTTCTTTTTTTGTTAATACAGCACCCTTATATATATAAGCAGTAGGATCATCAAGACGCTTCGTTTGAGATTTTTTTCTTTTTCTTCGTTCGTCTTTATTATGACTTCCATCACGGTTAAAACGGTCTGTATGACTAGCTTGTAGTTTATCTAAAAGCGCTTGTCTTTCCCTCTCTTGAGGTGTAGGTTCTCCCCCACAAGCTGATAATAATAATAAAATAGCACTCGTTATAAAAAGTAGTTTATACATACAAAACCTTTATGTTTAAAGACGTTTCTATCATTATAGTATAAATGAGAAGCGTAAACAAATGACACCTGCGTGTCATTTGTAGCTTCGGAACCAGAGCTGTTGTACCAAAGGTACCAGCGTCGGCCTCAGCACTAACAACTTAAGAGAATCAAACTTGGGTAAACGTAAGAGAGCTTATGTTCAAAGGGGAGAATAACATAAGCTAAAAATTTATTAGGGAGAATAAAATGAAATGAAAGTCAATAAGCTTCATTAAGACTAGCAAAGAGCCTCATATTGCTTTACTAAAGAGGCATCGCTTTGCGACCACCTTAGTTTGCTGTCATGGGAGTATTATAAACAAGACAAGTGTGAATAATGTGTAAGAGTGCTATAATCTCATAAAAAAATTAAAGAAGATTAATGGGCCGCCGTAAAGACCTTAAAAATAGTATGATACAAAAACAAAAAACCGAAAAACAAACAGTTATTTATGCTGGATTTTGGTCCCGTTTTTTAGCCCTAAGTGTGGATATATTTATGATAGGTATCCCCATTTCTATACTTATCTACTTCTCTTTTGGATATGAGACTATGCAGTCTCAACCTGGTTTTATGGACGCAATAGAAGGCATTAAGCCTGAACAAGAAGCAAACCCTTATATCCCTCTTCTTACCATGTCATTATGGTCTCTAATTACCCTAGCATTTTGGATTAAAACAGGTCAAACCCCTGGGAAGAAGATGGCACATATTGAAATTGTGGACAATCAAACCTTACAAAAGGCAAGCCCTRTAAGTTTACTCACACGTCTTATCTTTTTCATCATGCCTATCTTTGCGTTTTTTAGCTTTTTCATAATGTTTTTTAATCCTAAAAAATGCACCCTACATGATATCTTTAGCGGAACTGCTGTCATCTATAAGACTTAAATAATGGCCTTTATCACTGCCTCTTTTTATTTTTTTTACTTTTCCATCGTTGCTGTTTATGTCATTTTTATGCCTAAGGTACTAGATATGGTGGGATATAGTCCCTCTGAAATTGGTATCTTGTTTGCTGCCGCGCCCCTTGTTCGTTTTGCCATCCCCTTTTTATTTTTAAAATACTTCACCTTTACCCCTAAGGTATTTAACACTGCCCTCGTCTTAACCTTTCTTTCCTCAGGACTCTTTCATCTGTTTTTGCATGACTTTTGGCTGCTTATGATGACAAATATTGCCTTGGGGGTAGGGATGAGTCTTGTTATTCCTTATGTTGAAAGTGTTGCCCTTTCTTATATGCCTAAGGAATCTTATGGGAAGATACGTCTCTTTGGGTCTATCGGATTTATCTTAGTTTCTTTGGTCCTAGTAAAGTTTCTTGATACACCTACCAATGCTATATTATTTTTAAATGTAAGTTCTTTTTTAACTCTTATTTTTGGTCTGCTAATCTCGAGATTCGAGAAAAAAAACACCCTAAAATCGGTATCAGAAGGAAAGTCTTTTTCTCTTCTTTCTCACTGGCCCTTATGGGTTAGTCTTTTTCTAATGCAAGTTGGTTTTGGAGGCTTTTACAATTTCTTTACCATTTATGCGAGTTCTTATCCTATAGGCCTAGAAGTTTATAATATCTCTTCTATGGATATGACAATTTATTTATGGTCTTTTGGTGTTATATGTGAGGTTTTCATGCTTTATTTTCAAGCACCCTTATTGCAAAATAACTTACTTCGAGTCCTACAATTTAGTGTTGGTATCACCGTGATAAGGTGGCTAATTCTTGCCAGTTTCCCTGAAAATTTATACTTATTGTTTTTCTCTCAAAGTATACATGCCTTTAGTTTTGCTCTGTATCATTCTGCGGCCATTATGTACTTACATTCTTTGTATAGTAATAAAAAGCTGTCCCAACAGTTCTTTGCGGGGATAGCTTATGGATTAGGAGGATTTATGGGAGCCTTAGGAGCAGGATTTATCTATGAAATATCACCGCAAGGTCTTTACTTGGGTACCGCACTTATCACCTTTATAAGTTTCAGCTTTTTATGGCTTGAGAACAAAAGGCGCAGTTTCTAAAGCTTATGGTCTTTTAAACAGCCGAACAGCCGAACCAGAAAGACCAACCAAAGTACTCTCACTCCATAAGTAATTTTCTACCCGTCCTGGTCTTCCTTCTTCATCTTCAAAGCGGATAATAACAAGCTTTGTACTTTGATCTTTAGCCACTTGAGCACCCTCTTGTGTGTCAGTAGATATGAGCTTCCAGCTAAGCTTTTCTGTATAAATACCCTTATCATATCTATACACACCCTTTCCATCAAGATCAATATGAAAAACCTCTTTTCCAAAGGTCCAAATACCTGCAAAAGTATCTCTAAAGTCTTTAATATCTTCAATATCTGTTTCAACTTCAACCGCGATAATAGCAGAGGTATTAATATCCTCCAAGCCAGCAGTTGATGTTAAAAAGGTATGCGCATAGGTACTAAAAGGGTCATCTTTTCCAAACCTATAAATAAAAGAAAGTCTTTGATCTATATCTTCTTTTTTTACATCTGTTGGAGGGTCTGAATCATAATCAAATTCTATTTTATAACTTAGATCAAATACCTTTGTAAGATGTATTATTAATTCTGCTGTTGTGGCTGCCATATAATCTTTGTTATCATCTACCTTTGGCTGAAAATAAGAAAGTAGACTTAATTCAAGGTTATTTTGAAACTTTGTTTTATACGAAATATAAGAGTTTATCCTTACATTATTTTCATTTGGGTCTTTAACTCCCGTATCGCTATCTTCTGTGTACTTTACTTCTTCATCATAAAAACCAAGGCCAATAAAAACCTTATTATAATCACCCGTATCAAGAAGTTTATATCGTATCCCTCCACCAAGAAGAACTCTATCACTTAAGTTTTTAAACTTATCTGTTTTGTATTGAGTGAAGGCTTCCCAAGCCCAAAAAGGATTATATAATTGGTGCACATGTCGCAGATGTAAAAAGGCATTATCATCTGTATCAACATTACGTACCTTATCTTTTTCCATTTCCCCTTGAAGCCAGGTTATCGTTTCATCCGTATCATACTGAATACGACCACCTACATCAAGTTCATTCTTATCTGTATTTCCACGCTTTAGCTCATAAGCTCCAAATAAAGAGCCACTAAAACCATCTTCACTTTCTTTAAAATCAACAGGAGCAATATCAACAATAGCAAATAAGGAGGTGGAAAAAAGTAGAAAAAACAGAAAACGCATAAATATTAATCCTGATAAGATAGGGCTAAAAAGGCTTTTTTCTAAGCCTTTTTTGATGGTGCAATCTTACAGGATTTTTAAATAAGACTAGCTTAGAAGTCCATAATTAATGAAACACTAAAAACTTTATCCGTATGTCTATTGCCTTCAGGCGGTGCATTTACATAGGTGATCTTATAATTAACACCCATCGAAAAAATATCACTTATCTTACTTTCTAAGGCTGATTTAGAATTGACAAAATATATATCTGAATCTTCTAAGTCAACTCTGTAAGACAGCATTTGTATAAATTTGAAATTATCTGTGATTTTCCAAGTATAATCTGCCTTCGTAAAAAAGGCCCCATATTCGTTTATTTTACCATCTTCCTTATGCCCTAAGGGATCTTTAGCTGGATCGGCATAAGGATATTTAATTTCATCTCCTGCCACATCAAAAAACTTGTCCATCTCAACATCTTTTGAATAAACAATATTGACTTGAGTTTCTAAATTATGTACATCATTTTGAATTAGAATATATTTTATTCCCGGTCCTGTAAAGAATTGATACTCAAAACCTGAGAATTTATCGTCTTTATAACCTACTAAGTAGTTCAATGCAATATACTTATTAAGGCCAAGATCATAATTAAGCATCGTTTCTAACTTATTGTTATTTTCAACCTTATCTTCCTCCCCATAAAGATAATCAAAGTCTAGTTTAAGCGTATTTACACCCCACTGTGCTTTTTGCATAAAGTCTATTGAACCTGTTGTGGTGTCTGTATTTCCTGTGGTTTTCACATATGAAAGTTCTGTATGATTTGAATGAACAACCTTTCCTCCTTCATTCAAAGGAAGGGCTATTTCTTTCTTTTTAATAATTTTTTGAGCAGCCGCCAATTTGTCTTGGGCTGCTTTTAATTCTATCTTTGCTTCAGCGGCTTGTTTTTCAGCCTTAACTAACTTTTCTTGCTTTGCTGCAATCTCAGCCTCGCTCAACTCAACAGCCATCAGACTTAGACTTAACAAGGTAATGATTAATAAACTCTTTTTTAACATATCTACTTATTCCTCTATCTTATTTAAATGTATATCCATTTGTGGAAATGGGATGCTAATACCTTTTTCATCAAAGGTCAACTTCACTTTTTCATTCATATCAAAATACACATCCCAATAATCATCACTCTTAACCCAAGGTCTAAAAACAAAATTTACAGAAGAATCTCCTAGTTCAGATACACCAACAAAAGGAGCTGGCTCATCTAGTACACGAGGGTCATCATTCATAATTCCATATAAAATCTCTTTGGCTAATTTTAAGTCATCACCGTATCCAATACCAAAGCTAAGATCAATACGGCGTTCTGTACGTGTTGAAAAATTTGTAATATTCCCAGCGCTAACGGATGAATTAGGAACAATAACTTGCTTATTATCAAGGGTGTTTAAGGTAGTAGCAAAAATTGTAATACCCGACACCGTTCCTGTTTCTCCTGCAATTTCTACATAATCGCCCACCTTAAAAGGGCGAAAAGAAATTAAAAGAACACCAGAACCTACATTTCCAAGGGTACCTTGAAGGGCTAAACCAATCGCAAGACCTGCCGCACCCAGAATAGCTACAAAAGATGTTGTTTGAACCCCTAAGGTACTTATAGCAGCTATGATGATAAGCATCATCAATAAAAAGTAAACAATGCTTTCTATAAAACTTACTAAGGTTTCATCAACCTTGTTTTTGTGCATCAGCTTAACAACGATACTTTGTATACGCACAGCCACCCATTTTCCTATAAGAAAAATCAGTAAGGCACCTATAATTTTAAGCCCATATTCTGTTGCATATTCAATTGCTATAGAAATATATTCTTGTGTCTTATCTGCGACAATAAGGCCTTGTTCTGCAATAACCTCACTTGCCTCACCAACCACTTCACCTGTATTTTCAATTAAATTTTGTTCAGTTGCCATAAAAAATTCCTTATAAAAATAAGTAGCTTAACTTATAAAACATTAAAAAACGATAAGAAATTTAAAAAATTAGTTTAATGAAATAAAGATGTGATAAGCTTTAAACCTTAATGTCTAGCTGGTGTAAGGGAGGTGTTTCTTTTTCCTGGTTTTTATTTTTTTTATTTTTTTCGTTCTCTTCTTCTTCACGCTTTTTACGTTCAGCGTCTTCATTCGTCTCACCTGTTTCTTCGGTTGGACGAACTTCTTGTATTTCTTTTTCTTTCTCATTAATTAAGGCGGCCGCGGCTAAGTTTTGTAAATCGAATTTATTTTGTTGGGCAGTTTGTTCACTGGCAACTGTGGCCATTTGTTGGTTTGTATAAATGGCTGCACCTATTGGTCCTATACTCATCTTACTTCCTTTACAAAAAAGTCAATCCTTTGACCTATTCGTTATTAACTAACCTTATACACTCTATCCTTAGGGCATAAGGTTAGTTATTAGTGTTCCTTCAAAACACTAAGCGTCTTATACTTATTATACAGCACATTCGCTTCAGACTGTACTTTCACTTCACGTCTAAAAGTATAATCGACCAAAAATGAACCGACTTTAGTCGTGGAAAAATCAACGCAAAGTTTTGCTGCCGCGTACAAAAGTTTTTCACTTAGGTTTTGCTTAGAGGTTTGTATGATGACATGCGTTGAGGGCATACCTTGAATATGCATCCAAGTATCACCTGCCTTAGCAAGTTTTAAAAGTTCTACATTCCCCTTTTTATTTTTACCTAAGAGTACTTTTTGTCCTTCTATCCAAAAAACTTCATAGGATTTGGGTGGCTCTTTTTTAGCCTTTTTCTTCTGAGGGGGAAGTAAAAGACTTAACTCTTCAGGCGTTTGTGTGCCTAAGATATTTGCCTTAAAACGCTCTAAGAAATCTATCTTCTCTGTTAAGCCTTCTCTTTCTATATGTAAACCTTTGGCCTTTTGCTTTGCTTTCTTACCCTTTTTAAAAAAGAGTTCCCCTACCTCAGCTGCTGTTCTTGCTCCCTGAGGAAGTTCTAAGTCTACTTCTATGCCTGAAAAATCATACAGTTTAACGCTCTTGGTATAGGGTTTAATAAGATGTAAGTTCGCTAAGGCTAGATTTCCATCTTCAAAACTCTTATTTGCAAGATCCAAGAGCTTATCCTCATTTTGAAGCTTTGCTAATTCTTTCTTCATCCTGTCCATTTTTTTATCAACTCTAGTTGCTTCTACCTTTTGTCTGTTTAAAAGCTGTTTCTGCGTTCTATCAAGATAAGTCTGCCTTAAATAAGCCTGCATATATTCTATCACATCACCCTCTTTAGCCTTAAAAGAAGGTGCTTCTAAGTCCACAAGTTCTACCCCTGGTTTAATCTCACGGTAAGAGTTCATAATATCTACATGACGAAGCGCGTCTAAGATAATCCCCTCTTCATCAAGTAAAATGGCATTTGTGTATTTACCCGTAAATTCTAGCTGTAAAAAGACCTTAGATGATTTGTAGGCACCTGATTGAGAAAGTTCAAGACGAAGAACCTTGTCTTCATTAAGAATCTTCATAGACACAATCTCACTTCGAACTAAGTACTTATGCAAAAGTACATCAAAAGGAGCCTGGTAGTGTTTAACTCTTACCGAATCTTCCCTGACATAAATAGCTGAGTTCCCTTTTTGCAGATCAAAATAAATTGAATCTTTTCGATCAAAAGAGATTTTAATAATATTATCACCTACACGGTGAGCATTTGTAATTCTTTTATATTGTTGTAAATAACTAATAATTTGTTTAAAGGCATAAAATTTCATAGTAAAATTTTATCATAATACTATAAAGAACTTTCCGCTATAATCGCGTTAATTATAATACAGGGTCTATTATAGACCTTATGAGGATAAATTATGGGACAAACCATAACTGAAAAAATATTTTCTGAACACATAGGTAGAGAAGTGTATGCGGGTGAGATTATCCGTTGTAATATTGATATGATTATTGGTAATGACATCACTACGCCTATCTCAATTAAGGCCTTTGAAGAATCTGGGGCTGAAAAACTAGCTAATCCAGATGGCTTTGCTTTAGTACTTGATCACTTTATCCCCGCAAAAGATATTGCTTCTGCTAATCAGGCAAAAATCTCTAGAGAATTTGCTTATAAGCATGATCTTAAAAATTATTTTGATGAGAAAGATATGGGGATTGAACATGCCCTTCTTCCTGAAAAAGGTTTAGTGGGTCCCGGTGATGTAATCATTGGTGCAGATTCACATACCTGTACACATGGTGCCCTTGGTGCTTTTTCAACAGGTATGGGCTCAACCGACCTTGCCTTTGCAATGATTACAGGAGGGAACTGGTTTAAGGTTCCTGAGTCTATAAAGGTTATTTACACCGGAAAGATGAGACCCAATGTATACGGGAAGGATTTAATCCTTGAGCTTATTCGTTTAATTGGTGTTGATGGTGCTCTCTATCAAGCCCTAGAATTTTGTGGAGATACTATTGAGAGTCTAGATATGGACGGAAGATTTTCTTTATGTAATATGGCAATTGAAGCCGGCGCAAAAAATGGAATTATCGCAGTTGATGATATCACTAAAGAATTCATGTCTGACAAAAACTTTGTACGTGAAGCTAAGCTTCATTATTCTGATGATGATGCTAAGTATGTAAAAGTGATAGAAATTGATGTAGCTAATCTTGAGCCTGTTATCGCTTATCCATCTCTTCCTTCAAATGGCAAGCCTTTAAGTACGGCTGTTGCGGATAAAATTGCAGTAGACCAAGTGTTTATTGGTTCTTGTACGAATGGTAGACTTTCAGACTTGAAAATGGCTTCTGAGATTTTAAAAGGCAAGAGAGTAGCAAGACGTACTCGTCTTATCATTACACCTGCTACGCAAAAGATTTTCAAAGAAGCTGAAAAGGCAGGATATATTGATATCTTAATTGACGCAGGTGGTGTTGTTTCTAATCCTACCTGTGGTGCCTGTTTAGGTGGGTATATGGGAGTTCTTGGAGACAATGAAGTAGCCATTGCCACAACAAATAGAAACTTTATAGGACGTATGGGAGCTAGAAGTTCAAATATTTATCTTGCTAACTCAGCTGTTGCAGCAGCCTCTGCTGTTACAGGTTTTATTACAGACCCTGAGTCCATCGACATAGAAGACTAAAAGCCTTTGGCTTTTAGGAAACGGGAAACGGAGCTTTGTAAATTGAAGCTTTACTCTATCTTAGGCTCTTTTCCCTTAGAAAAGCTGTTTACCAAAAGTGAGAAAAGCGAACGATCCTCTCTTCCCGAGGCGCAGCCTCATGCACAAACAACACGGTTTCTACCTGCGTCTTTTGCCTCATACAGCGCGTCATCTGCCTTTTTAATTAAGTCTTCAATACTAAAATTTTCTTCCATCTCAACGACTCCAAAAGAAGAAGTAATACGCYTACCTTCTAAAATAATTTTYTCTTCTATCCCCACTCTTATGCGTTCAGCAATGTGTGTGGCTGCAACACAATTTGTTTGAGGAAGTAAGATAACAAATTCTWCCCCTCCATAACGAGCTGAAGTATCTACCTCTCGTATACATTCAAGTGTAATAGAAGCTATATCTTTTATGACCTCATCACCTTTTTGATGTCCATAAGTATCATTCACATTTTTAAACTTATCTATGTCCATCATAATAAAAGAAAAGACCTCTTTTTGCCTTTTATAACGGGCATACAAATATTCTAACTGGGTCATAAGTGCCGCCCTGTTTTTTAAACCCGTTAAAGAGTCTGTTGAAGCTTCAATCTCTTTTTCTTTATATAAGACTTCTAAGTTTCTATTTACCCCTTGAAGCTGCTTACTTTGCTTAGCAATAACTTCTTGATATTTCCTATTTGTTTGTACATAAATAATAACAAAAAAGCTAATTAAGGCCTGAGTACTTATAAGTTTAAATAGTTCCATATTTGTAAATTCTGCTGCACCAACACTCATAGAACTAATATAAATAAAAGAGCCTCCAAAAAGAAAACCTAAAAATAAAACCTCTCTTAGAGGTCGTAAGATTCCTGTAATGATAGGCAAGAAAATAAATAAGACAGAGCTTTCAATATGACTTTCATTGTACATAAGATTCCAGTAGATAGGTAAGGACATTACAAAGATAAAGATACGTGTTGAGAAGGTATAGCGTAAGCTATCAGCTAAGGTAAAATACAAAAGAGCCATACTTACAAGAGCAAAGGAAAATTCTAAAAATGCTAAGGTATGTGAATAAAAGAACCAGTCAAAAATTGCCATTAAAAAAGCAAGAATGACTACCCCTTTTAACATTAAACGAAAAACAGTTTTTTCAATTTCCCAGTCTTCAAACCATGTAATCAAGTTCTTCATTCAGTTCCTAGTATATGCTTTATCCTTTATAATAGCATGAAAGTCTAAAAACTTATTCACTTTTCTTGGTTAGGTATATAAACACAGAGAATACCAATATTAAGTAAGGGAGCATAAAAGGGGGACTCAAAGGTTTTAGCTGTAAATATTAAGCCTAAGTTATTTTAATGTATAATTTATCCATAACAAATGAAAGTATATTATGAACCTAACACATTTAGATGAAAATGACAGACCAAAAATGGTAGATGTATCTGCAAAAGAGCTAACTACTCGTATCGCTGTAGCAAGCGGAGAAATATCCATGAGCCAAGATGCTTATGACGCTATTGTGTCAAATAAAACGAAAAAAGGGCCGGTAATACAAACCGCAGTTATCGCGGCCATTATGGGGGTTAAAAAGACTTCTGAGCTTATCCCTATGTGTCATCCATTAAACCTCTCAGGTATTAATTGTGATATTGACGAGTTACCTGATCTTCCGGGCTTTAAGCTTTATGTAACGGCTAAACTTACAGGGCAAACAGGTGTTGAAATGGAAGCACTTATGGGAACAAGTATAGGGCTACTAACCATTTATGATATGGTTAAGGCTATTGACAAAAGTATGGTTATCTCAAATGTACAACTTGAATCTAAAGAAGGAGGCAAGAGTGGAGAATATAAGCGACATTAAACAAAAAGTTCAAATAGACTATCCTAGTAATTGGCAGTATAAACTTATTACTATGCACGAAGACCATACCAAAGAAGCCGTACTAGATGTTATTAATGAACGTTTTCACACCTTAACGCATTCAAAAAATTCCAAGGGTGGGAAGTATATCAGCATGAATTTAGAAATTTTAGTGCAGAATGAAGATGACAGAAACTTTATATACGAAGCCTTAAAAGCCCACCATATGGTTAAAATGGTTCTTTAACAAACCATTTTCAGTATCAAGGGTAACTCTAAGTAAAAAACAAGAAGCTATTTTAATAAGGAATATTATGAATAATGAAAAATTAGAACGTGATTTATTAGATAAATGTGTGAAACTTGAAGGACTTGATGAGGCAAAGCAGAAAAAAGAGATTGCTTCTGTTTTAAAACACCTTGAAAAAGAATGGGGAAGCGATATTGCAAACATAGAATCATCTCAGCTTTCAGCCCTAACCTCTTGCATTATTGGTCAATCAACAAAGTCTTTAACTTCTGAACTTGAAGAGTTACTCTTACAAAAAGAACGTATTGAACGTCAACTTGACAAAAAAACACATGAACTTCAAAGTAAAAAACAAGGTCTCTTTTCTATCTTAGAAGAACTTATAACGGAAAAGGGTGCGAGTTCACAAACCATTGCTAAACTGCATAGCTTAGAGCTTCAGTCTATGGACTTATTAACACTTCTAGAAGAGATGGTTGAATCCGCCATTATCACAACCCTAGAAAAGGGTACTAACATTGAAGAAACCCTTGAAGAACTTGCTAAAGAGATTATCTTACACACCTTAGATGAGGGCATCTTATCGGCAACACGTATACGTCATATCATCTCTAGCATCTTGAAAATTGCCATTGATGTAGCCGAAGCCACACCAAACTCAGCAACAGTTATCTTAGAAGGAACCATTAAGGGGATGAGAAGAGGACTTATTCGCGCTCTAGATAGATTCAAGCAAAAATTCTTATTTACCCCTGATGAGGCGAAATATTTACTTATAGATGACCCTCAGTCTTTATATAATGAGTTACATCATACTGATGCACTTTTCCTTCAAACCATTGAAGCCTTAGCCGTACAATCTTCTCCAAGTATCAAAGCCGAACTAGAAAACATCCTAGCTGATATCCGATACGACATGGAAGAACTAACCCTAATTTCAAAAGAAACCCTAGAAATTGTAGGAGACAAACTCTCTGAATTTGCTAAAGATGCAATGGAAAAAAGTTCTAAAATGCTGAAGTCAAACAAGGCACAAGAAGCCAAAAAACTAGGTGTTCACGCCTGGGGCGTAGCAAGAAACGTACTAGACGGAGCCATAAAAGGCGCCAAAGATGCAATTGATGAGAAGCGTAAATAAATGACCCCTGCGGGTCATTTATAGCTTCGGAACCGAAGTCGATGTACGTTCACGTACCGACGAAGGCCAAGGCAAGAACAACTGAAGTACAAAAGTACTTTACCAACAGTCAAACAAGATAAAAAATCCATCCAACATAACATTATTCCTAAAAAAATATCAAGACATAATGTCTGTTAATGCACGCAAAGAAAGATAACAAGACAAAATGTCCTGATATCACCAAGATATTATATTTTAGGACATAACAAACTGTCTAGACAATAGAACCTTTATACAAATAATACATCAAATAACAATATTTATGAAAATAGCAAGACATATTTATTCTCCTAAAAACTTCATATTTAAGTGTGCTTGTTATATCATGTCTGTTATTAAAGAGTTATCATAGTAGCTCTAAAATCGAAGGAATTTATTTGGATACAATCAAAAAGAAACTAAGTATTATAAATGAGTACTGGAATAAGTACTATTTTTCAAAACAATTTTTTCAGAAAAAAATCAACTTCACAAAAGATGTTCAAACTAATTATTATGGTGATTTAAATAACTATTTTGGGGATACACTAAATTTAGTAAAAGAATTTGAACCAATAAAAAATATTGATGATTATATTTCAAAAGCAATAGTTTTATTGCAAACAATATATGTTCATCAAGATCTTATCGATGAATTGTTATATATTTTTAAACTTGAATCTTCAAAAATTCAAGACAAAAATCCAAATAGAGAAATGAGAAATGAACTAATAGGACACCCTATTAGAAAAAAAGGTAAAGTATTAAAATCTTCTATTTTATTTGCATTACATAAAGAGCTTAGTAATGATCTAAACTATACAAAATATTCTGCTAATAATGGTTTTCATCCTGAGGAAAAAACATATAGTGTCAAAGGCATTATTGAGAATCATAAATTTTTTTTGAACTTATACTTAGATAAAATTATTGAAAAAATAAAAAAAGAAGAATCTTCCTATAATAAAAAATTAACTTCTATTTTTCAGATACCACTAGGAAACCAATTCGATTTTATTGATCATTTTGATAAAAATTTATTAAGTGAAATTTCTACAATTTTTGAAACTGATAATTTAAAATACTATTATGAGAATCAAGATAAACATGAACGATACAAATATGCTATTAAATTATATAAAGAAGCTTTGAAACAAGCGATAGATGAAAGTCAAAGCATCATTAAAACTTATGATTTTAAATCCTCAATGCTTGAACAGTATGATATAGAGCAATTGTATAAGAAGGATAAAATTTTTAATATTGATTTTTATATAAAGAAATATAATTATAATAAAAAAATACTTGAGGAGCTTTTGCATATGAAAAAACATATTAAGAGTGATGTGGAATATTATGCATCATTGGAATATATAAAATCTATGCAATAATGCAGATAACAAATTATTGGAGAGAAATAGTTCGTGAAAGATACGAACTAACATGGCTAATGAAACCCAAATAATAAATAAAATAGACATTTGTTCAGCAAGTTCTAAATATGGAAAACTATTTAATTTATATTCTGTTTCATAAATTTTCGGAGAGACTTCCATAGTTAAAAAAGAAATAATTGTACTAATAGATATAAATAATGGAAATACCCAACCATAGTTGAGAATAATAAATAAAAGTGTTTTTAGCTTACTCAATTATTTTGAATTCCCTCCTAATTATTTTTTTAGAAAAACCATTAAAATGCCACCATTCAAGTTTGATAGACTTAAAGCCTGCCTTTTCCATAATAGACTTTAAAAGAAGTCTATTTTTACTTTGTTCTTTTGATAAAGTTGGAGACAACTTGTTTTTTGCTACTGCATAAAACAATTCAAATCTATTTTTATAAAATGGATTCATTCCCATATCTAAATGTATCCCCGCAGAATCAATTAAAGTTATGTCTACGGCTGAGCCATAGTTATGCATTGAACCTGTTGTAGGATTGGCTACATATCTTTCAAAAGGTGTCCCTTTTAGCTTATTGTACATTTGCCAAGAAACACTTCTTGGTCTTGCACAGTCCATTAATAACAAGCTTAAGTTTGAATTCTTTTGTTTTAAAAAGGTTTGTGCCTTTTTTAACTTATAAATAATTTTCTTTTGTAGATAGCACTCATTAAAATTTCCATAAAAGTTCATTTTAAAAAAATTATTCTCAGGATTTGAGTTAACTAAATTTACTTTTATGGAGGAGTCAACATCGCTAAGCTTAACTAAACTTGCTTGTACAAATTTAGTTTCTATTGCTTTTGCTTCTAAATCATTGCTTGCATATGCATTTACAAACAATAGAACTAATATAAATAGTTTACTTAACAATACTTAGGTATCTTCCATCTTGTAAATTTAACTTGACTCCGTCAAAAGATGAAAATATGTCAGGGTTTTTATAATTAAATATCTTTTCAAGGCTATTTAATTCAAGTTTTCCTGAATATCGTAGTTCACAAATTTCATAATCATAATAAATTTTAGCTTGATATACATTAATTGGGTCATCAATTAGTTTTTCAATCTCAATATAATTTCCACCATCAAGACCGCCAATCCATAAAGCGGTTTTAGGAACAATAGAAGGTCTCTTATGTGTATAAGGAGTAGCAGTATCTACTAAAGCCACCATATACCCAACACTAAAACTGACAATTATGGTAAATACAAAAGAGAGTATAAAAATTAATATTTTCTTTTTAGACATTAAAATGTTCCTTGTCCTTCAATAGTTAATTGATTATTTCTAAAATCAAGGTCTATATAATTGTTTCTAAATTCTTTAATATACGAAGTTGGTCTTGGGTCAACCATCCAAGGGGTATTGACACCTGCCTTATTTGTCACTTCTTTAGCAAAATGGACACAACTATTAGAAGTCAGACTATAGGGGGTTCTATTTGGATTAGTATTTTGATGCTGCCTTAATTGTGCATAGCCTAGCATAACACTAAATTTATTTTTGACTTCAATATAAACACCTTCAATTCTTGTATGTTAGCCTGAACTTATTGAAATCTTACTAAGAGTAGCTTTTAAAGAAGCTAAAATAACTTTTCCATCAACTACTTTAACATTGGGTAAGTTTGCAATTTTTTGGACTTTACCTAATGCTTCTTTATCATATCTTCCATATTCAAAATACTTTGTTGAACCTGTCTGACCATTGATAAAAAGAACACCTGCATGGCCAAGTCCTGAAAAACGTTCTTTATAGGCTGGTGTAGAAAAATTATCAAAAGTAAAATATGGAATTGGGTCATAATCTTCTTTAGGTATATCAACTGTTATTTTATAATCAGGAAAAACAATTGGAATTACAACATCGCTCATAATTACCTCCTAACTCGCTATACCTGTTCTAATATCATCTGAACTAGATGTACTTGATGTTTCATGCCTTAATGTAATTTTTCTATAAGAGAAATTTAAATATTCTAGGGGTTCACTACCATTGCTCGATGCTGTTAAACTTGAAATAACAGCATCTTCCAAAGTAATCGTATAAAAATGTTCTTGTTTACCCATATATGACGTTCGATAAACTTTCAACTCCACAGTTGTAAGTGTTTCACCTTTATTTGATGCTTCAAAAAGTAAAGGTGAACTTTTATCTAAAAGCTTAATAATACTTAATGGCTGATGTGAACGTTGTCCAGAAATTTGACCTGCTTGATTTAAAGGAGTTGAAGTTCCATAATCAAAAGATTTAATTGCCACTTCATCTTCATGCCCATTTTGATAAATATTTCCAACTGAGTCAGGTGTAAAAGCACCTTCTGTGATTAAGCCTTGTGTTGAACCGTTGATTGTCATAAATACTAAATTTTCCATAAAAGACCTTGTAATTAAATCAAACAGAATATATCTAAAATTAACTTAATTAAAGAAAATAGCTTAAATAAAATTTGTAAACTTCTTATCAAAGAAAACGAAAGTTAGAAAAAGCTAAAATGAAAAATATAAATTAAATTTGATTAAAACTCAGAACTGATAGTGGCAAGTGCATAAGACCTATAACAAATTTGTGAAACGCAATAATTTACCATAAGCGGAAGCTATCCCCCTCGAAAAGCATCCAAAACCCCCTACTCCCAAATCAAATCCCCATAATCATACCGAGAAGGGTCAATACAAATCTTTCCCTTATATCTAAAAACACGTTCTTCTTGACCAAGAAGACGTTTAAAGCGATTTTTGATTCTTTCACGTTTTGCAGGTTTATAAGCCTTTAGTTTCAAAAATTCTTTCAGACGAATAGGCTCTGCCTTAAGTTCTTCTACATCTACAAAGTCTTCCATCTCATCTTGGCTTAAAGCTTCTTCTTTAAGCTTTGGTAAAAATTTTGTCGTGATAGTATCTAGAACCTGTTTAAGTTGTTTATCTCTGTCTTTATAAACTTGTTCTATATTTTTCTTCTCTAACATTAGCATCTGCTCTTTTTGATCTCTTAATGTAGAATTCTGGGCTTCTAAATCTTTAACTTTTTCTTTTAAACCCTTGTTTTCATCTTCGATATAGCCATAATACTTCTCATTWATAGGTTCTACCGTAGGCTTARCTTCCACACTCTCATCAATAAGAACATACTTCATTCCATGTTCTATAACACAGTCAAGACTTCCTCTTCGAATACGGTTATGAATAGCTTCTTTAGAAATTTTAAATTTTTCAGCAGCCTCAGCCACACTTAGTTTTGACATATTTAAACTCCCTATATTTTTACAGCACACATTTTAACTAAGGCATTAACTAAACGCATGTCTAAATGTGTATCCATCTGTTTTTTCATAATACCAATGGCTTCAAAACTACTCATAGCATCTTTATAAGACCTCTTAGTCGTAAGGGCGTCAAAAACATCTGCTATGGCTATGATACGAGCAAAAAGGGATATTTGCTTATCCTTAAGACCATTGGGATAGCCTCCTCCATCAAGCTTTTCATGATGGTCTCTGATGCCAGATAAGATACGTTTATCACTTAAGCCCATTTTTATCGCAATATTATAGCCCAGTTGAGGATGTCCCTTCATGGTGTCAAACTCTTGTTCTGTGAGCTTCCCATTTTTATTTATGATGCCAGCATCTACCTTGCTTTTGCCTAGGTCATGCATCATCGAAGACATACCCATATCTTCTAAGTCCTTGTCTTTTAAGCCTATAAACTTTGCGAGACTAAGAGCATAAATACTTACGTTTATTGAATGCGTATGCGTATAATAATCATGGGCTGCTATTTTCATAATAGACTCAAGAGTAGCTTCATCTTGCAAGGCTAAGGACACAAAACCATTTACTATCTCTTGAGAATGTTTCATATTTTCTAGACTATCTGGATTTTTAAAAAGGTTTTCCATCACTTCAGAAGCTTTTGCATATACAATATTGGCTTTTTCACTAAAAGGTATATCAGGATTACTCGCAATACTTTGAAGGTGTTTTTGAGCATAAGACTGATACTTATCATAATCAGTAGCATCTATGTAAAGACTTTCTACCTCTCGAAGATAGACCTTTTTATCTCCACCAACAACACTATCGCTTTGCAAAAATAGCGTCATTTGAGTTTTGGCATCATTTGTTTCATATAAGGTGAAATCTATGTTTGCCCCTTCTGTAATAAGACGTTTATCAATGGCCTTATAAGATGTCTGTTTTTTGCTCATATTTATTTCCTAACGAAAATTCTCGAAAACTATTGGCGCGTCCCATTCTAAAGAGCGTATATGTTTCATTGCTTTTTGAAGGTCATCCAGGTTTTTACCCTTTACACGGATATAATCACCTTCTATTTGTGCATTGACCTTCATTTTTTGTGACTTTATCTCAGCCGTAATTTTTTTAGCCTCTTTGGAGTCAATATAATCAACAATCTTAAAAACCTTACGTCTGTCTCCCCCACTAGCATCTACAACAGAGGCCTCATCAAAAACCTTTGAACTAAGCTCTCGTTTGAGTAAGCGTCCAATAACGATATCTTCAAGGGCTTCAAGCTTATTATCACTTGAAGATGTCAGTGTTAAGGTCTTTGCCTTTTCATTATAATCGATTTCAGCCGTAATACCTTTAAAATCGTAACGTGTTATTGTTTCTTTAACTGCTTGATTAATCGCGTCTTTAAAGTCTTGCATATTTATCTTTGCAGAGATATCAAATGAGTGTTCTTTTGCCATGTTTTTTACCTATATTTTTATTTATTATTATAACTTATCCACTATTTTACCAAAATTATTTGGAAAGGGTATTGCTTGTGATATAATCACCAATATATCTATGAATTTGGAGTCATATATGTTTAACAAACTCTTAAAAAATGCGAGTATCAAACAGCGCATAAACTATCTTATTAGTATCGTTACCGTTTCTGTCGTAGGCGCGGCACTTTTTGCTTTTTTTGCCTTACAAAGTATAGGCAATCAATATAAAGACTTACAAGAGCATTCTATCGCAGGGGCCATTCAGGTCTTAGAGATTCAAAGAGATCTAAACTATGTTTCTCGAACCTCAAGAGATATCTTATTGGGTGGAGATTATCAAAAAGACATGCAAAAGATTAGAGATAGAACAAATTCTATCCGCCATAATTTTGATAAGTTAGAAGACACTATTGATGATAAAACCTCTTTAAGACTTATCCAAGAGGCTAAGAAGAGTACCCTTTCTTTTCTTGACAACTCATATACAATGATGTCAAACCTAAGTACTCAGCAAATTCATGATGAGACAAGCAAAAATTTCAAAAAGTATAAAATGACCTTAAGTCCTTTTGCTATTGCTTCAAGAGATGCCTTTAAAAAAGTAGTTGATTTAAAAGAGCAAGAGCTAGAAATAGCTTCTTATAGTATGAATGGCGAAATTGGATTTTATAAGATATTTTTCTTAATTGCTGGTTTTATTATTACTGCTGTGATTGTTATGTTTGCTACTTCTGTACGTTCAACCATTACAAATGCTTTAACGCAATTTACTTCTGTTATGCAAAGGTCTGCAGATGGGAGTTTTGAAGTACCTACTACTAATGAGGCAAGCCATACTGAACTAGGGCAGATGAATAATGCACTTTCTCAACTGCTTCGTCAAATCTCACATTTTATTGAAGAAATTAATATCACCTTTACCAATGCGACTAAGGGAGAATTTGACAGATGTATCTCTAAAGAGGGGATGCATGGGGAGTTTAAAACAGCTGTAGAAAATATTTGCCGCTCTGTTGATGTAATGAAACAGCAAGAAGCTAAGAAAAGACGTGATTCACTTAATGGTGAACTTAGTATGCTTAGTGGAAGTGTTATAGAAGGTATGACAAGTATACAAAATGATTTGAATGACAATATTATAGCGCTTAAAGATGTCACACAAGCAACTCAAAGGGCAGCTGATCTTTCAAACAACTCACGTACTGATATAGAAAGCATTGTTGATGAACTTCAAAGACTTATGGAACATACGGCCAATAATAATGAAGCTATTACCGCCCTCGCCTCTCAGGTCACTGATATCACCTCTGTTATTCAGTTAATTACAGATATWGCTGATCAAACAAACCTTTTAGCCCTTAATGCTGCTATTGAAGCTGCTCGAGCTGGTGAACATGGACGTGGATTTGCAGTTGTTGCTGACGAGGTAAGAAAACTAGCCGAGCGGACACATAAGGCTACCTCAGAAATCTCTGTTTCTATTAAGTCACTTCAACAAGAGATGAATGATATCCAGTCTTCTTCTGAACACATGAGCGATGTTGTTGAAAGGTCATCTGAGAAAATCACAAACTTTGAATCTACCATGATAGAGCTTAATGAAAGTTCAAATAGAATTGTGGATTATTCATTTAATATGGAAAACTCAGTCTTTATTATCCTTGTTAAGATAGACCATATCGTGTATAAATCTAATGCTTATAACACTATCATTACAGCCCAAGAGCTTCTTAAAATATCTGATCATCATGGTTGTAGACTTGGTAAGTGGTATGATGGAGAAGGTAGGAACAGATTTGGAGATGCACCATCATTCAAACAAATTGCACTACCGCATAAGATAGTTCATGATAATGCGAACCAGAATGTTGCCTTTATTGCAGATGGTATTCTTGACTCACATGTACCTCATGGGGCAGAACTTATTTCGCGATTTAAAACAATGGAAGAAGCAAGTAAAACACTCTTTGCCTTGCTAGACAGTATCTTGAAAGAAGCAAAACACTAAAAAGGCATAGCCATTTTAGGTAAAGGGTAAGCTTCGCTAATAGGATGTAGTGAATTGAAAGTGCCCTAAGTAAGAGCCAATTAAGATCAATCTTACGAAACTGTATTCACCATTCTATCGCCTAAAGCGGGGTACAAAACCCCTCTTAGCAATACTATCTACAAACTTCTCATCATAAGCTATATAACCATTCCCCTTAATCACATTAATAAGAAGACGATTATACACCTCTCTCATTTGAGAATAGTTTGTCATCTTCGTTGCTGCTTCTAAGCCTGAAAAACCTTTCTTCTGCTCACGTTTTAAAGAACGTAGACTGCGAAAGTCTTTATATGAATAGTGACGGTTAAGATTTAACATATAACGTGCTACAGAGTCATCTAAGGAGTCAAAGATACGAAGCTTATGGGTAGCATTTGCATCTCTTCCCTCAGGAATAATCCCTTTTTTACCCCAGGTCCATTCCCCAAAAAGRTTATTTCCTTCTTTYACAAAACGGCTRTCTCCCCAGGCGCTTTCAACAGCAGACTGAGCTAAGACTAAAGAGATAGGGATAAGATCAATCTTTTGAAGGTATTCTGTTTCATTATACATTTGTTTAATGCGATATTTTTTAGAAAGTTTTATCAGTCTCTTCATATCATAACGTGCTTTTAAAGAATAGGTAAAAAGGTATTTATGAAAAAATCTTTCAATAAAGATTCGATCTGAAATAATTTGCTTTTGGGCTTTTTTAATTTTTGGAAGAAGCGTGTTAACAAAGGCCGATTTTTTCACCTTTGAATTTCTAATCTTGTAATAATCTTTATCAAATCCACCTTCAATAGAAAAAAGCAAGGTGCTCGTAACTGTAAGTAATAATAAGACTCTTTTATTCAACAAATCCCCCGATAAATTTCAAAAAAAACTTTTATAGCGTCGTAACAAAGACTTTTCTAACGTCTCCAGTAAAGGTAATTATACCATTTTCTAAGGCTAAGAAGAGTTCATCTCCACTTGTCGGCTTTACCATGGACTTATCACTTACCTTACCTTCTTGATTAGCCCTGTAAAAACACGCTGCCATACCTGTTCCACAGGCCAAGGTTTCATCTTCAACACCACGTTCATAAGTACGAACTCTCATATGCCCCTCTTCTATAGAAGCAATGTTCACATTACAATTATACTTATGACGAAGTTCTCTTGCTTCTAAAATATCGAAGTTGTTTATATCTGCATCAAAGCTAACTAAGTGAGGAACGCCTGTGTCTAAAAGCCACCAAGATTTTCCATTTTCAACTATTATATCATCTAATATCTTTGGAGGGGTTAGGTCACTTTTCACGCGGTTTCCATCCACCTTACAGGCTATTTCGCCAGCAAGTGTAAGGAAACGCATTTTAGCAGGTGCTAGGTCATTAGAAAGTGCGTAATGGGCGCAGGCTCTTGTTCCATTTCCACACATTTCAGCTGAGCTTCCATCGGCATTATAGAAACACCATTCAAAGTCTAAGCTTGCATGAGGAATTAAAACAATTAGTCCATCTGCACCAACACCTTCTTGTCTGTGACACAGTGTTTTAGCAAGATCTGAGAAGTCTCGTTTAATGAAGGTATGAAAAATAACAAAGTCATTTCCATTGGCTGTATATTTTGTGACTGTCATGTTAATTCCCTTTTTTGTTAGGTCAAAAACTAATCAAACCTATTATAGTAATTCGTCTCAACTTTTATGCGATGAACGAAGGCTTCTACTTCAGCTTGAAGGTGCTTGAGTTTTAAAGAATTATCAATAACCCAGGTTGCATTAGCTTTTTTCTCATCTATACTCATTTGTGAATTGATGCGAATCATTGCCTCTTCTTCGCTTAGCTTGTTTCGCTTCATATAACGTCCAAGTTGAACAGAAGGAGGTGTATAAATAACAACTGAGTCCTTAATATCATAGGCCCCATTTTCAAAAAATAAGGGAATATCTATAAGATAAGGAAACTTTTTAGCATCCGCCTTGGCCGCACGTTTTTCTATTTCAACACGGATAAGGGGATGTATAAAGGCCTCAAGTTTAGCCTTGTTTTCTTCATTAGTAAAGATAATCTTACCAAGGTTTTCTCGCAGTACTCGGTTTTTTCGAACAAACTCACTACCAAACATTTCAGCAATTTTTTCATGATGAATGTCTAATAATTCGTGAGCAATAGCGTCGGCGTCAATAACACCGATACCATGAAGCTTCATTAAAGAAGCAACCGTACTCTTACCTGTAGCAATACCACCCGTTAGCGCAATAGCGTATTCATAAAGCTTTTGGCTCATTAGTTTTTAATGATGCCTCTGTAATTTTTACGGATATAGTTAGGCATTGCAAAACACGAAACATGAATATCACAGTTGTAATATGAAAGACCGTCAATTAGGTCAGTACGGTGTAAAATAACATCAGCTGTAGGGTGGTATGATTTTGAAGCAAGAATCATAGTCTTATCTTCAGCCTTATAAGGCATAACAACCTTGAAGTATTCACCAATAGCAGATAATTGTGCCTTAGAAGTAGTTTCATCATCTAAAGATGCGTTAAGTGTAGAGATAAGACCATCTTCTTTAACAATACGGTTTAAGTGTGCGTATGTTGCACGTGAGATATCAGCAGATGAATCAATAAGAACGATATCATAAGCAGCGTCTTCACCCTTAGCAATTGCATCAAGTGTACCTGTCGTTACGTTTAAACCAGCGTGACGTGCTAGTTCTGCTTCAATACCTTCTGGAGCATTACTAATTAATAGTAAGTTCGTAGGTGCCTTATGTGAACACACAGGGATATGTGCCATCATTTCGTTATAGATAAATTCTTTGCTCATTTTTATGTTTCCTAGATACTAAGTCAGTGTTGACCTGTTTAATTATCGGGATTTTAGCATGTTAGAATTAAAGAGGTTTGAAACGAAATGCTTAAATTGAAGAACTTAGGCTATACAAGCCAAAAATAAAAGAGAAAACTAGGATCTATGGGCACCTTGGAAGTCAAAAAAATTAAGCAAAAAATACAAAATATTCTTAGCTTAAAAAAGTTTAAATTATTTATGCTTTATTGGGCAAATTTTTCTTCTTCTAGCATTTTTGCCATGATGTTTATTGGAAAACTTGAAGAAAGAAATTTATACTCATTATCTGCATAACTAAAAGAGTCTCGAGCCCGCATTAAAGAAAGCTTCATTTGGTCTAACTGAAGTGTTATAGGAGAAGAAAAAGCATGCAGATGGTCTTTAGCATCATGTTCAATATGCAAAAGAAAATCATAAAATTCTTTGGCTTCCATCCCATCCACATCTCCTAATATTGGAAAGCTGGTATGGTGCTCTTTTACATACACTTGGAGTTCTTCATAAAAGGCCTTGTCATGGGCCATTAAGGGCTCTATTTCACCTAGTATATGGGACAACTGATGATAATGACTTTGCATAATCTGATGAAGATCATAGGCCTCTTTTTCAAGCTTTTGACGCTTTGAGACCCAGATCAGGTAGAAGATAGAAATAGTGACTAACAAGACTAACACAGTAAAACTAAGCATTGAGATAACCGTCATTTTAAGCCCTTGCAATAAGTTCACTTATAGTAACTTTTTTAAACTGAAATTGGGCTATATATTTGAACTTAGTTCACTCTTTTTTTGTCTTAAAAATTGGTCTAATTCTATGTATCGACTGTTATGAGGGCTTTCAAAGGTTCCCAGTAAAATTATGTATTTTTCATAAGTTTCCCAAACCTTTATGGCTGATTTAGGACGACCTCGTTTTATAACTTCAAATGATACTGCTGCATTAATAAAACCTTTAATAAGATTCATTTCTGGACTTTTCTCAAATCGTCTAGGAAACCAAATCTTTTCTAAGGTTTCATGGGCATCATAATATCTTGTCTCATTTATACATACTATAAACTCATTTATGAGTTCTGTATATTCATTACTGTTCATCATTTTTCTCTAGTAATTGAAAATATTTACGCCAATTTCCTCTTCCGCCTTTTAGAGAAAGACAGGTATGCTTAGGAAATTTCTTTTTATATTCTTGTAATCTGTCCATCGTTGCCTTTCCACTATCGCAATAAAAAACAAAAACTGAACCTTCGGGCTCATCTTGAAGCATCACAGGATTATAAACCTGTGTGTCTGTATGGTCTATAGGGTTTAAGATAGTATCAATAAGAAGGACTTTTATACCTTCTTTATCAAGTGTAATTTTATTACGCAGGTACTCTTCTTGAGTCCATTCATTTGGAAATTCTTTATGCATAAGCGAAGAGTATCTTTTTTTAGCTTTAGAGGTGCCTTATAATTAGACTTAATTTAGATAAAATACCTTATGGGAAAAAAGACAAAAAAACTTAGTAAATATAATCAATTAATTCGTATCTATTTTGATGGTGATGGTTTTGATGAGGGTATCCTTCGAGTGCCTCATGATAAGCTTATAGAGTTGGCACAAACTATCGGTCTGCATGATATAGACCTAAGCTCTGATGGGCTTATTCGTGCCTTTAGACGTGTTTGGTCTGAGGCAGAAGTAGAGCCTCGTCAATACATTGTGGCGTATTTTAAAGACCTTGGTCAAATTTTTACAGGCTCAGGGGAGAAGCAACAATCCTCAGATAAAACAGAAAAAATAAACAGTTTCTTAGACCAGCTAAAACTAAGCGAAGCCGAAGCCTCGCAAATTCATAAACATTATATGAACGAAAGARCCAAGCGTATCTCCTTACCTAAGATAGAAAAGCTCTTGCATCAAATGCGTTTAGCAAAAAAGCTTCAAGGCTTAGAAACAATGCTTGAGCTAAGTTTTACCAATGATAATGCTCTGGAGTTTTTTACACCTATCAGCTTCAGCTACGGGGGTGAAAGTTTTACAAAAATTATGCAAATAAGGACAGAGTCCTTACCTTACGCCATGYTAGAAGAGTCTGATGTAGATGACTTAAGACCCGACCTTATACAAGAAAAGCAAAAATTCACAAAAATAAAACAAGATGAGGCAGATRCTTTCATTAAGTCCTTAGGTCATCCTCACAAGTACTTAAGTGATGCTCAAGTACTTCAGGCCTTAAAAACTATGCCTCCTGAAAATGTATTTGAGCAGACTCCCTTAAGTGYAAAGACCTTAAAAGATRTTTTTAAARTACATTTTRAGATGCAGTCCTTACAAGTAATGGACTATAACCTTATTATGCATAAGGAATCTATTTTYACTTATGAAGGGCATACATTAAAATATGAAGCKCTTTCAGAAGTCCCTTTAAAAGACTTTATCCCTAGACTGTGGGAAGGTAAAGAGATTGATTTTGAAGATGATTTTTCTTTGCATAATCAGATGCTTGAGAATGCCTTTAAAGAAGAGTTAGAGTCCCTTATAAAAGATTGTGAAAATTCTGCAGCTATCTTAGATTACGAGCGTTCAGATATCCTAAGCTTTGTTATTGAAGCCCTTGAAGGAAGTACCCATGACCTTCATATTACCCCTAAGACAGGCAGACGTATACTTTTTAACTTTAATAAAAGCATAGAAAAACTTAAGCTAAAAAAACAAAGAGAGGCCCTTCTTGCACGAACAATTCGTGACTTTAAAAACCTCTTTCCCACCGCGAGAGAATTAAGACGAAAGCTTATTTTTCATGTAGGACCAACCAACAGTGGTAAGACCTATACCGCGATGAAGGCACTTGAAAAAGCAGATACGGGATATTATCTAGCCCCTCTTAGACTTCTTGCTCTTGAAGGGTATGAGAACCTAAAAGCAGATGGAACAGCCGCTTCTTTGATAACAGGGGAAGAACAGATAGTTGATGAATACGCTACGCACATCAGTTCAACGATTGAGATGCTGAACTTTAACATTGATGTAGATGTGTGTGTTATTGATGAAGTTCAGATGATTAATGACCGTGACCGTGGTTGGGCATGGGCGAACGCTATTATTGGTGCGCCTGCTAAAGAGGTTTATATGACAGGCTCTATAGACGCACTTGAAGCGATACAAGCCTTAGCCGATTGGTTAGGAGAAGAACTTGAAGTGGTGCACTTTGAGAGAAAAAATCCTTTGCACATAATGACACATGCCACGCCTTTAAATGCTATAGAACCTCAAACAGCCGTGATTGCCTTTTCAAGAAAGGATGTACTTCAACTTAAACAACAACTGAGTAAAAACTACAGTGTCTCGGTTGTATATGGAAATCTTTCTCCTGAGGTAAGACGTGAGGAAGCACGACGTTTTAGAGAGGGTGAAACAGAGGTCTTAGTGGCTACTGACGCTATCTCAATGGGATTGAATCTTCCTATTAAAACCATACTTTTTTCTAAGGATATGAAGTTTGACGGGGTAAGAAGACGTACCCTTCAACCCGGAGAAGTCATTCAAATAGCAGGTCGAGCAGGTCGTTATGGGATGGAAGAAAATGGCTATGTAGGGGCTCTTAATCCTTCTATCTTAAAAACAGTAGCGGAGCAGTTTCATAAACCATTAGAGTCCATTTCCTTGCCTTTGAATGTTATGGCAAACCTAGAGCATATCTTATTGGTTGGAAAGATTTTAGAAACACAAAATCTGGAAGAGATCTTGCACTTTTTTATTGAGCACATGAAGTTTGATGGACCTTTTAGAGTTGCAAACCTAGAAAGTCTTATAGAAGTAGCCCAATACACAGACAAGTATGACCTAGACCTAAGTTCAAAATACCATATGGCTTGTGCGCCTTTATCTACCAAGTCACCTTACTTAGTTGAGATATTTTCAAATTATATAGCTCACATGGAAAAGGAAAAACCTGTTCCTTATGAAGAAAGTCAAATCCATGGGGAATACGCAGACTCTATGGAAACACTTTTACATATAGAAGACTTAGTGAAAGAGGTGTCTTTATACTTATGGTTAAACTACCGTTTTCCTGAGATGTTTTTTGAACCTGAAAAAGCTAAGGATGCACGAAAAAAACTTAATAAGTTTATAGAGAAGACCCTGAAACATGCTCAGTTTGTTCCCCGTTGTAAGATATGTACCAAGCCTATAAGTCTTGATTCTAAACATGCAATTTGTAATACTTGTTTCAGACAAAGACGACATTTAAGTTCTGAGCAGAGAAATGATAGACGGCCTAAGAGACGTTCTTCTGGGGATAGAAGTAAAAGATATTAAGAGAAGGTGTACACAGATTTAGCCGATTAAATTGATTTGTTTAATCTGCTAAATCCTTCTAATCTGTGGACAAAAGATTTAAAAAGAATTGAAATCAGGTGTACCATCAAAACAATGTTTCTCTAAAACAAGCCGTGGCGCTTGCAAAACAATGTTTCTAAAAACTTTTTCAGTCTTGTCAGTTCATTAAGCTATTGCATTTAAAACGAATTGAAATCAGGTGTACCATCAAAGGATGGTGAGCCGAATCCACCCCCAAAGTCCATACCCCCACCAAAACTAGGATCCATAAAGCCCATAATTCCAGCCTTAGCTCTAAGCATTGAGATATCTTGCTTTGGCGCAATACCTTGAGGACATACCGGTACACATTCACTACAAAGCGTACAATCCCAAATACCATTGCTTTGAATGGCTTGCATTTTTTCTTGCTTATCTTGCTCTCTTACATCACTCATATAACGCCAAGAACGCGTCAGTGCAAAGGGACCAATAAAGGCATCATTCACCTCATATACAGGACAGGCTGAAAAACACGCACCACATAAGATACAATCACTTTGCAATTCATTTTTTTCAGCATTATCCTGAGTCACTAAAATATTTTCACTATTTTCAGAACTCCAAGCCACTGCTTTTAAGTTATAAGACATCATCTTATCCATGTCTACAATCAAGTCTCTTAAGACAGGTAAGTTCTTTAAGGGCTCTATTAAATCCCCATCATTAAGCTTATAAGCACAGGCTAATTCTTCTGTCCCGTTAACTCTCATTGAACACGAGCCACACACCCCTGAACGACATCCTGCTTGATAAGACAAACTCGCATCTAGTTTTGACTTGATGTAATTTAAACCTTCTAAGAGAGTGGGATTAACAAGGTCAACCTCATACGAAACTACGCTACTTTCTTTGGTATCAAACCTCTTAATATTAATAAACATTAGTCGCAGTACTCTCTTTCTTCAGGTTCATCATTTTGCTCGTATTCTTCATCTTCAAAATAATTAAACTCTTCTTCACCCTCTATATCAGGAAGTTCTTCTTCAGATATCTCGCTTTTTCGCTCTGTGTTTACTTGAAGTTTATACATAATTTTCCTTCTTCTTTGTGTACTAAGGTATGGGCCATAAACTGCTCATCATCTTTTTGTGGCATATCTTCTCTAAAATGTGCACCTCTACTCTCTGTCCTTGCTAAGGCACCACTCACTAAGACCTCACCAAGAGTAAGTACATTTGAAAATTCCAGGAACTCTACTAGGTTGGTGTTATAAACCTTTGACTTATCGCTTGGTCCCATTAAAGGAAGATTTTTCAATAGGTCTTGGGTCTCTTTGAGTAAGCTGTTTAAGTCTTTATCGTTTCGTTTAATACCTGCTTTTTCATAAAAGGCATTTCCAAGGATTTCTCTTTTTTCATAAAAATTAATCTCACTGGAAAAATTCTTAATCTTATTTATAAGCTCAATATCATCTTGAAGCTGTTGTTTATTTGCAGGTTTTACTTCATTTTCTTTCGCATATTGTGCCGCCATTTTTCCACTGTGACGACCAAAAACTACTAACTCCAATAATGAGTTACCCCCTAAACGGTTTGCCCCATGTATCTTGTTGTTAGCCGTTTCCCCTGCTGCAAAAAGACCCCTTACGCAACTCATAGTATTTTCATCCACATCAATGCCACCCATAGTATAATGGGCGACAGGCTTAATAGGAATCAGGTCTACCACAGGGTCAATTCCCTCATAAGAAATGGCGAGCTTACGTTCTTGAGGAAGTTCTTTATCAATAAAGGCTTCCCCTAAATGACGGATATCTAAATACACCTCACCCGTTTTGTCAATCTCTTCTAAAATGGCTCTTGCTACCACATCTCTAGGGGCAAGTTCTTCTGTAAAACGTTCTTTATTGGCGTTTAAAAGATGACCACCCGCCCCTCTTGCTGATTCAGAAATCAAAATCGAAGAGTTCTTTAACCCCGTAGGATGAAACTGCACAAACTCTAAGTCTGAAAGCTTCGCGCCTGCTCTAAGGGCGCAAGCAAGTCCATCTCCCGTTGCTGAAGTAGAATTCGTTGAGTTTACATGATACACACGTGAATATCCACCTGTTGCTAAAATAATACTCTTGGCTTCATAGGCTTCTATCTCACCTGTTTTAATGTTTAAAAAAGTCGCCCCACTAACATAAGACTCTTCTTTAATTATATTTAATAAAAAGCGCTCATTAACAAAGTCTATCCCCATTTTTGAGGCCTTATCATAAAGGCTATGCAGTATTTTTAAACCCGTATAGTCTTGAGCGTAACAAGCACGTATGCTAGAAGCACCGCCTAATTGTCTTTGGGCAATCTTTCCTTCTGCTGTACGTGAAAAAGGCAGGCCTATCTTATCTAGCCATTGCACGCCTGAAATAGCTTCTTCACAGAGTCGGTTGATAGAACTTTCATCTGCTAGCCCTTGAGCTGACTTCATGGTATCGGCAATATGTGCCTTAACACTGTCTTCTTTGACATTTGCCATAGCCGCGTTAATGCCCCCTTGGGCCATAGAGGTTTGAGACCTTGTAGGAAAAGACTTACCAATAACCTTAACACTTGCACCTGCTTCTTTTGCGGAAATAGCCGCCACAAGACCTGCTCCACCTGAACCAATGATTAAAACATCTGTCATATAAACTTCTTTATTTGATATTGTCGTATTCTACACTAGGAACAATATAAAGAGGTTAAGAAGATAAAAAGTTAAAGAAAGTTAAAAAAGTTTAAGCTCTGCTCAGAAATTTACTCAAGACACGAGATAAGTCCATCTCCTTTATAGGCTTAGGAATGTAATCATCCATCCCATCTTCTAGAAACTTTTCCCTATCCCCTTGAACAACATTTGCGGTCACCACGACTACAGGTACAAGGTTCTCGTAAAGTTTATGCAATTGGAGCATAGCTTCTGTCCCGCCCATCACTGGCATATTTTCATCCATTAAGATAAGGTCATACCTTCCTTCTTCATACATATTAAGGGCTACCTGTCCATTATCTGCTACTTCTGATTCAAGACCAAGGTCTTCTAACATCATACAAAGCATTAATTGATTGGTTTTATTATCTTCAACAACTAAAATATTGCCTTTAAACTTAAGGTCTTTATCTAAGGGGGTCAGAATTTCTTCTTTTTTATTATTGACACATTCATTTAGGGGGATATAAATATTAAAAGTACTTCCTTTGTTTAACTCGCTGTGAACTTCAAAGCGTCCCCCCATCATCTCTATAAGGTCTTTGGAAATACTAAGACCTAAACCAGAGCCTCCATAAGCACGCGTTGACTTATCATCTATTTGAGTAAAGGGTGCGAAAATTCTTTCAATGTCTTTGGCTAAAATTCCCACTCCCGTGTCTTCTACGCAAATCCTTAATTCAGCGTTAAGATAAAATACTGAACACTTAACGCTTCCTTTTTTATGTGTAAACTTTATCGCATTTGATAAGAGACTAGAAACAACTTGTGATATACGTAACCCGTCCCCATCAAGTTCTAAGTTTTTATCTAACTCACAAAAATATTGAAGTGAAACATCTGATTCCTCTGCTCTAGCATCATATCTTTGTATAAGTTTACTAAAAGATGTTTCAATGTTAAAAGGTGCCTTAACAATCATAAAGGTGCCACTTTGTATCTTCACTAAATCTAAAATATCATTAATTAAACGCAATAAGTCTTGCCCACTGTCTACTATATTATTGATATAGGTTTTATATACTGGGCCACTTAAGCTTTTTTGTAAAAGCTCTGAAAATCCAATAACGGCATTAAGAGGAGTACGTAGTTCATGGCTCATTGTAGAAAGAAACTTGTCCTTACTTTTTTGCGCAGACAAGGCTTCATCCCGTGCATGCACTAGCTCAGTAACATCATATTCAACGACCACATATTCCTCTATCTCTCCTTCAAGGTCTAAGATTGCAGAGATATGGGTATCAACATAATACGGGGTCCCATCTTTTGCCTTATTTTTTATCAAGTTATGAAAAATCTTGTTTAATTGAATTTCTTCACAAAGTTGTTTAAATGTTTCTGCAGGCATATCTTGATGTCTAATAATATTATGAGCCTGTCCAAGAAGTTCTTTGTTTAAATACCCACTGACCTTAGAAAACTTATCATTACTATACGTAATTATCCCTTTTTGATCAAACTTTGACACAATAGCACTACGATTTAAAGCATCCACAAATTGCTGAAGGTCATTTTTTAAAGAGCGTATTTTAAGATAATCTCTTTGTCCTCTTATAAAACTTGAAAAACCATATATTAAAAGCCCAAGTGTTGTAATAATAAAAGAAATAAACATAAYTTCWTTTATCTCTTTTATCTCTTTTGTCCCCTTTCGTGATCCATCCATAAAGCCTTCTAACTCTTGCAAAATTTCTGTAGAAAGACTATCAATACTGAACTTAGACTTTTGAATAATCTCATATTGTTTAAGAATCTGACCTACATGCAGTAATAATAAATATTGTTCCATAGAATTAGGATCTCTACCAAGTAAACTAGATGATTTTACATCTAGGGTGTCCGCGTAATAATCAAAAAGAATATCTTCAATAATCGCATGCAGCACAACATCATTTTTATTAGCAGCATGTGAAGATAAAACAGCCGCGTAGTTTCTATGTACATATGTCACTGAGTTTTTAATTAAGGCATGCGATGATTGGTATCTTTGTACGTTATACTTAAGGGTAGAAATTTCTTCTTTTAAATATTCAAGTTCTTTTTCAGAGTAAGTCTGACTCCCATCATTTAGGCCTAATATTAAATGCTCTAAGCTCTCATCAATGTTATGTAAGCCCTTACTAATTTCATCATTATTTACCTTCGTAGTTAAACGATACAAGGAAACACGCATCTCTTTAAAAAGAAATTTTAAATGCGTGCTTTCTTGAATAATATTTTCATTTCTTTGCTCTTTTTTTACATTAACTACCCAAACTACAGCAGAAAAAGCACTCATTAACATTAAGAGAATAAGGATAAAAACTTGTTGTTTAAAACGCATTTATTGACTTTCATCTAAGATGCTAGGGGAATCTCCTGTAAGCGTCTTTAAAAAAGCTTCTATTTTATCAATATCTTCTGCATTAGCTATCATCCCAACTTGATACTCCATCATCTTAGTAATGGCCTCTTTTAAAGTCACAGCGCTTCCATCATGTAAGTACGGAGGAGTTAAGGCAATGTTTCGTAGGCTTGGAACCTTAAAAAAGTACTTATCAGACTCTTTTTTCGTTACATTAAAACGACCAAGATTGTCTTTTTTACTTTGATAAAGCCTTAATGCTCCAAACAATTGGTACATATTTCCCCCTATGTTAATCCCATTATGACAAGAAATACAACCATACTCATTAAAAAGGGTGTACCCTTCCTTTTCTTCTTTGTTTAAGGCTGTTTTATCTCCCCGAAGGTATTTATCAAAGGGTGCATTTGGAGTGTATAAGGCTTTTTCAAATTCTGCTATTGCGTCCACTAAGCTTTCTTCAGTAAGACCTTCTTCATAGCTTGCATTAAAAGCTTGAAGATAGGCTGGATTCGTTTTAACATAAGCAAGAGCTGCAGGTAAACTACTCGCCATCTCAAGGGGATTAGATATTGGTTGTTTGGCTTGGTCTTGTAAGTTCTTTGCTCGACCATCCCAAAACTGTACAAAATTAAAGGCAGAGTTTAACACCGTAGGGGAATGAATACCCCCTTCTGTTCCATTAACCCCAAAAGAAAAGGGAGTAACATCTGCTCCTGAACCTGGCAAATGATGGCAAGAGGCACAAGATATACTTCCATCCTTAGATAAACCGCTATCAAAAAAAAGCTTTTTACCTAAGCTAGCCCTTTTTTTATCATACTTCACCTCTAAGGGGATAGGTAAGATAGCCTCTGCTAATAATAAAAAATTAATACTCATAGATATAATAATAACTTTCAACATAGAAATATATTATCATAATAAAAATTAATATAAATTTATAATTATAAACTTATTCTTTCGTCTCATTAAAGACTAATTGCTTATCTTTTTGATAAATGATAGTTGCGTACTGATGTATGGAACTTACATATCTTACAGGTTCTGAACCACGTGCATATCCATACTTCAATTGTTTATAATATCTTTTTTGTGAAAGCAGAGGAAGTACTGTTTTGATATCTCTCCATGAATAGGGATCCTTATTCATACGCCTAGCTAAGGTTTGAGCATCATGCATGTGACCCATCCCAATATTATAAGCCGCAAGGGCAAATAAAATTCGGTTTTTCCCCTTCACCTCTTTGCCAAAACGTTTTTCCATTTTTGAAATATACTTAGCTCCACCAAAGATACTTTCTTTTGCATCCAAACGGTTCTTAACCCCTAAGGACTTTGCTGTAGTAAGTGTTAACATCATCATTCCACGCACACCTGTATGACTTTTGGCCCTAGCATTCCAGTGTGATTCTTGGTAGGATTGTGCCGCTAATAATGTCCATGGAATATCATATCTTTCACCAGCTTCTTTGAAGTACTTTTCATATTTTGGTAAACGCGAACCGATACGTTTATGAAAAACTTTTGTATCATAATAATCAAAAATATTAAGATACGCGTAATAAAAATCTCGAAGTTCTGCCATTTTACCTGCTTGTTCACATCTGTTAATCCATTTATATAAGGAGTCTTTAACGGAGGTGTCACCATCTCGTAAAACCCATGCTAAATGCTTACGTTCACTAATAGCAAAGGCCATAGATAGCTCAGGATAATACCTTTGATTAATCGCAAAGATATTGGAATCAGCTACGGTACAATCTATCTTCTTTTCCCAAACCATTTTCAATAAACCCTCAGTAGAAGTATTATCATCATAGCTCGCATTAATATCAGGATAAAGTTCCCTTAATGTCTCAAGAGTCTGAGCATATGAAGTACTTTTACCTACTACAATATGCAAGCCAGACAAGTCTTCCATATCTTTTGGAAAGTTTTTTTGTTTGTACATATCCTTGTGACATATCATCTGTTCTTGTACAAGAAAATATTTTGGCCCAAAAACAAAATCTTTTTCACGCTCAGGTGTCATCGTTAAGCCAGCAGCCGTTATATCACCAAGGCCTGCCTTACTTAGTTCAAGTGCTTCGTTTACGGTATCTACTACCGTTAAATTTAGATCTACTCCTATCTCTTTTGCATAAGAGGCAAGAAGTTCATACTCAAATCCCATTTTACGTTCAGGGCCTATATAATAAATAGTGGGTGAATTTAAAATAATGACATCTAACTGTTTTTTTTCTTTAATTTTATCTAGGTTTGTCATTTTTCCCAAACGTATTTGAGAAGAGATATAGTCTTGCGAAAACCAACCTAAAAGAAAAAAAACAAAAGAGACTAAACTAAACTTGAGAAATATTTTCATATCCTAGTTTAGCATAAACAAGATTGCCCAATATCTAAAAACTCTAAGTGAAAATGATATTAAGATAAAGTAGAAAATATTAAGACGAATTAAGCCTGCTGCTAGAGTTATAGGGTCACCAATGATAGGAAGGGGAGATAAGACTAAAGAAAAATAGCCATATTTATG